>JANRKX010000024.1:0-88075 GCA_033763255.1 Acidobacteriota bacterium
AGATACCCATTTGCATTACTTCCCGACCTTTGAGGCGCTGACCGCACGGGTCGAACAAGCAATGCTCAAATTTGCGAACGCCCCACAACAAATCCTGGCACTGTGCGGCTTGCCAACCGAACTGTCGCTGACCGTCTGAAACCGTCAACAAGGAAAAACATTTTCTTGAAAGCTATATCTGCTCAAACACGAAACGCCGGATTTGATTCTGTTGCATCTGGTAGCCCTGGATTCCGAAGCGCACGAAACCGGCCCGTTTTCGCGCGAAGCCAACGCCAAGCTGGAATACTCCGACGAACTGATTGGCCAGATGCTGCAAGCCGTCCCAGCGTAACTTTACAAACAGCTTCTCAGAACAACGGCTGAAGCGAAAGGGCTGACCATTGCTGATTGGCTCCGTTCACTCGCCGAAAATGAAGGGAAGCCGCCGCAAACCTCTTTTTTTGAGACAGCCTCGTCAGAAGAAAGAGCCAAAGCAGTCGAAGAATGGGCCAATCATCAACGTTCCGTCGCTCCGCCGCTTTCCGATGAGGCGATCAGCCGCGAAAGCATTTATGCCGAGCAAGAAACCATTCAGTAACATTTATGGCTTCAGTAATCACTCCGCTTCAAGCCGCCAAACAAATTCTCAAAACTCTGAAAACCGCCGGGACTTCTGAACGCGCGGCGCAATCGCGCGTGTATTTCAAAGCCGATGAAGATGTGCGGTTTTATGGCTTGAAGACGCCGGAAGTCAGGCAAATTGAACTGGAGTTTTTTGCTTCGGTAAAAGGCGTCTGGACTTGCGCCGACGCACTCCAATTTTGCGATTTGATGATTCGAGAATCTCATCTGGAAGCGAAGCAGATCGGATTTGAGTTACTGGCAAGGTTCAAACGCCAGTTTCCTGTCACGCTGCTGAAAACCATCAAACAATGGTTGCTGGAAAATCACAGCGCGAATTGGGCGACGACTGATGGATTGTGTTCAGTGGTGGTGACTCCATTGCTGCAAAAACATCCTGAGCTTGTCGAACAATTGAAACCCTGGACGCGCGACAAAAATCTGTGGGTGCGAAGAGTTTCCGCCGTCGCATTGGTTGGTTTGGCGCGTCGAGGAAAGCATCTGGATGACACTTACCAAATTGCCGAAGCCCTGCTTGGCTGGCCGGAGGATTTGATTCATAAAGCCGTCGGCTGGCTGTTGCGCGAAGCCGGAAAAGCCGATGAAAAACGACTGGAAGAGTTTTTGTTTTCGCATGGCGCTCTGATTCCGCGTACGACATTGCGGTACTCAATTGAAAGATTTCCTGCCGAAAAACGCTCCGAAATGCTGTTGATGACCAAATCGGCTGAAAAGCCCAAGCTGAAAAATTGACAAGCCATCTCAGCGGTTTTATAGTTCGCCGGTCAAACCAAGTTACAGCGCAAACCAGACTTACACCAATGCGCTGAATCCTGACTGAAAGTCGTCTCTGCCCACAACATCCGCTACAGGAGGATGAATGACCAGTCGTAATTCACACAATTTGACGGCGACAATGGCGCCGATTGATAGAGCTGGGATCACTGAACTCGTTGTCCAACGCATCAAGGAATTGTTGGAACGCGGCGAGTTAAAAGCCGGAAGTCGTTTGCCACCGGAACGAGAACTGGCAGACATGCTGCACATCAGCCGTCCAAGTCTTCGCACTGCGTTGAAGGCTTTGTCTGTGATGGGCATCATCCACGCCAAACCGGGCGCGGGAACTTACATCGCCGATTCACTGCCGGAAGTGTTCACAGAGCCGATGCGGTTTATGACTCTGATCAATAACACCAGCGATGAAGAAATGTTCGAGACCCGTTTGATTATCGAAGCCGGCCTGGCCGAACTGGCCGCCGAACGCGCCAACGACGAAGACATCAGGGCGCTGAATGCCGAAATCGAAGGCATGCGCTCCAACACAGGCGACCCTGAAAACTTCCTGAAACACGATGTTCGGTTCCATCAGGCCATCGCCAATGCCGCCAACAACAAATTGATGAGCGGAGTGATGGACACTGTCGCGCAATTGCTGTTTAACCTGCGCCGCCAAACCATCGCTCACGCCAGCGATCTGGACGAAGCAATCGAATGGCACGTCAAAATTGTCGAAGCCATCAAAAAGCATGATTCCAAGCGCGCCAAAGAAATGGTGACAGGGCATTTGGGAGCTTCTCGTGCGGCCTGGGCGCGCGAAGTTCGTAACGGCTCGCAAGATGAAAAAGCCGAAACAGCTTCAGCAGCCAAACGGCGCGGCAAATAACCGCCTCACAATTTCAATGCTTTCCGCAAATCTGGAAGAAATACGACGTGGTCTGGTTCGCATCGGCGAATGCGTGCGAGACCACGTTCTTGCTGAGCTTCGTCAGCAATCCGCCGAATCCCTTTCTGCTGTCGCGTTTGAAACCGCCGCCGACAAAATCTACGTCATTGACCGTTCGGTCGAAACCATCCTGTTGCCTGCGCTTGCTCGATACTTGCAACCGCTCATTTCGTTCGCGCTGATTTGCGAAGGAGTCAACGACGAACAACCGCTGGCTTTCCCCGCCGATCTGCCGATTGAACAATGCCAGGCGCGTTTGATCGTTGATCCGATAGACGGCACTCGACCGATCATGTACAACAAACGCAGCGCGTGGTGGCTGGCTGGGATTGCGCCCAACTTGGGCGAACAGACTTCGCTGCAAGACATTGAAATCGCCGTGCAGGTGGAAATTCCAACCACACGTGCGGCGCTGGCAGATACGCTGTGGGCGGTTCGCGGTCGCGGAGCAGGCGGCGAAACGACGAATTTGATTTCCGGCGAATGCACGGAATTTCAGCCGCAACCTTCGCGCGCGGCGACCATCACTGGCGGTTTCGCGTCGTTCTTTCACCCATTCCCAGGCGGTAAGGAAATCTTCGCCGCAATGGAAGAAGAACTGGCACAAGCGATCATCGGCGGTTTGGAACAAAGCAAAACGGCGATGTTCGACGAACAATATCTTTCGACCGGCGGCCAGCTTTACGAACTGCTGACTGGGCGCGACCGAATGCTGGTGGATGTGCGCGGTTTGCTGTACGAACGTTTCGCGCGCGAAGGCAAAGCCGTCGGCCACGCTTGTCACCCGTATGACCTTTGCACCGTGCTGATTGCCGAAGAAGCAGGCGTAGAAATCACAGGCACAGATGGCCAACCGCTCAACGCACCGCTCGACACGACTTCAGACGTTTCGTGGATCGGTTACGCCAACGCAGACATTCGCCGCGAAGTCGAATCAACGCTAATGCAGATTCTTGCCAAACACATTGGTTGACCGAGATGGCAAAAGCTTCGTCAAAAATTTTCGGTTTAGTTTTTTTGCTGGCCGCAAGTTGTGCGTTGGCGCAATCGGCCAAGCCTGCGGCTGCTGAGTTTGAAATCATCGAAGGCATTTTTCACGACGGGCTGGGAACTTTCGCCGAATTGAAGCTGGCCAACAAACTGATCGAACTTGGCGGACTCAAGCAACTGTCGTTCAATTTGGAAACCTGCGAAGCCAAAATGCGTGCGGCCATCAGTCGCTTGCCCGCCGATCATCCCGGTCGAAAACAATTTGAAGCCGAACGTTCCAACATCGCCGCTGCAACCGAACGCGGCGCAGCGGAATTGCTGAAGCGTTTTAGCAAAGCTTCGCTGGCGCGCGTTCAACACACCGCCAAAGATTTCGCCAACGCCAAAGCCGCCGATCTAGTGTTGGAACTCAGCAACGGCGAGCGTGTGTCGCTTTCCGTCAAAACCGAAAAATCCAACAAAATCGCCGTCGCCGAAGGCCAAACGCCAGACTTGCAAACGAAATGGGCGGAACGTTATTTCCGCGTTTCGCCAACCGAATTCGGTTCGATGATGAATGAACTGGGCTTTGCTTCGATGGCGGAGTTGAAAGCGAATTATCTGAACGTTTCGGAACTGATCGCGCAAATTCTGATTCGCAAACTCGGTTTGAAGGATTGCCAGCCGGATGATTTCAGTCGCGCTCGTGTCACCGATTTGGAAGCGGCAAAGTTTCTCTTTCGCCAGTTGCTCCGTTTCAAACACGGAAACGACGGCAGCACGGTGATTATTTTTGATCGGGAAAACGGCTCAGTGAATTGGGAATCGCGGCTGGAAGCGATTGATGTCGAACAACTGACAGCAGATCGAATTTCGTTTCGGCCTTCGCGCCCGCGCACCAATCGCATTGCTTCAGAATTCGGCATCAAGATTGACGGTCAGGCCGTTGTCACTTTTCAAATCAAACACAAACGCGGCAAAGCTCGCGGCAGCAATCGCCAGTTCGAGTTTTCAGACATCACCACGCGGCTGATTATTTGACGCAGCGAACGTGATGCACGAACTCGACGGTCGCGTCGCGCTTGTATTCGCGTCCGTTGTCGGCTTTGAAGCGGTTGTATTTTCGTTTGAACGTCTTTGGCCTGCCGCGCAGCTTCAAAATGCGTTTTATCTCTTCCGTGCTCAGCACGCCTTCGTCGTTGTAACTCAGTAAAATGTGTCGCGTTCGCGCGTTGACAACCAAATCTTCCAGGGCTTCGGCAGCCTGTTTCGACTGGCAGTAACGACTTCGTTGATATTCGCGCATGCCTGTCACGCCGGAAACTTTCGGCGCGTCGTAAGCCGCGATGGTTTCCAACACATGATAATTCGCGCCGTATTGCCGATGGTTGTACGGCGGATCCAGGTACAGCACGTCGCATTCGATTTCGCGGATTAACTCGTTGGCGTCTCGCTGGTGAACTTCGCAGCCTTTGACGTGGTTTGAAACCGCCAGCGGCTTCAGAGCCAGCGGGCGCAAGGCCGAAGCCTTGAACTGTTTCAAAAAAGCTCCATAGACGCTGGCGGTATTGGCTACCTGATCAATGGCTTCCAGCAGCGACGCGAGCAAATAATAGTATTCGGCTTCGCTGATGAGTTTTTGTTCGCGCCAACTTTCGATTGCCTGGCGAATGGCGTCGGCCTTTTCGGCGTTGTCCCTCGAATAATAAAACCGCTTGGCCAGCGGGCTGTAATTTTCCGCAATGAATCCCGTCGCGCCTTCCAAACTATTGAGCAGCGCCAAAACTTTCCCTGACGAATTTACGGCTTCAATGTTGGTGAACGATTGATAAGCTTTCAGCAATTGAGCGAAACGCGGCTGATGATTGATCTCGATGTAGGCTTTGTTCAGCGCGAAGGCGTAGTGCTGAAAGTCGTTGGCAATCACTCTCAGCCCAAGCCGTTTGAACATCCGCCCGACAGCTCCCGTCCCGGCAAAAATATCGCACGCCGTTTGCTCGTCGCCATCGCGGACTTCACGCCACTTCTCTTCAAGAAATGGCAGCAACGAATGTTTAGAGCCGATATAGTTCATCCGTGAAACTCAGCAATCACTTCGATCAAACCAACGATGTTGCGATTGAGTTCAGGCAAGTCTTCGGCTGGAATCCAATACTCCTGATGAATCGAAGCTCCGACTGTTTGTACTTCGTAACCGGAAAGGAAATCAGCCTGAACCTCAAACCGAGTAACGTAACCTTTCCGTGAACCGCTTTTCGTATTCCAGTCACGCGCAATCTGAATTGCGTATTCTTTATTGAGAACTGGATAAAAGATTGGCTGTTCAGGCAATCGCGGCGGAAACTCCCGATTCCCGCTTGCTTCAATCAGATCAAGTTCTTCTCGGCCAACAGGACGATACAGAATTTTCACCATTGGTTATCTATCTCCGAACGAAATACCGAGGTCGCGCGCCGATTGAATCACGTCGTAATCCTGCGGGACTTGTTTGCGGTGTTCGATGGCGGTGGCAAGCGGAACGGAAACAATGGACGAAGATTGATAAGCCACCATCACATCGCGTTCGCCGCGTTGTATGGCTCGGACGGCGGCGGCTCCGAATCGAGTGGCGAGCAGCCGATCTGCCGGAGTCGGTTGGCCTCCGCGCTGCAAATGGCCGAGCACCAGCGAGCGCGTTTCATAACCGGTCATTTGCCCAAGCTCTTTGGCCAGATGTTCGGCGATGCCTCCAAGTCGGCGAGATTCCCCGACAAATTGCGGGTCTTGGAAAATCAAATCGCCGCCGACTTGAACCGCACCTTCTGCCGCAACGACGATGGCGAAATTGCGTTTGCGCCGCCAGCGGTCGTGAAGCTTTTCGGCAATCGCTGTTGGCGTGTACTGAATTTCCGGAATCAGAATGACATCGGCTCCACCGGCAACGCCTGAATAAAGAGCGATCCAGCCGGCGTTGCGTCCCATGACTTCGACGATCATCACTCGTTCGTGAGATTCGGCGGTGGCATGCAATTTGTCTATCGCGTCGGTGGCCGTGCTGACGGCGGTGCTGAAGCCGAAGGTCATTTCAGTCGCCATCAAATCGTTATCAATCGTTTTCGGAACGCCGATAATCGGAATGCCTTTTTCGGAAAGATGATTGGCGATGGTCAGTGTACCGTCTCCGCCGATGACGACCAAAGCGTCCAGGCTTAAATCAAGAAACGCCGCAACGATCTGATCGGAAACATCTGTTTCCGTCGTCTGGCCGTTCTGGTCAATTTTGTGTCTGAATGGATTGCCGCGGTTGGTGGTGCCGAGAATCGTTCCGCCGCGATAAATGATGCCGCGCACATCCTGCGTGTTGAGCAGATGAACACGCTCCGGGTGGAGCAGCCCTTCGAAGCCTTTTTCAATGCCGAAAACTTCCCAGCCTTGATTGATCGAACCGATGACGACGGCGCGAATGACTGCATTCAATCCGGGACAATCGCCGCCTCCGGTAACAACGCCGATTCGTTTTCGCTTTGAGCCTGCCTTGTTTTCTTGAGTCATAGCTGAATCAGTTTAGCGATCTTACGCCGGAGGGCAAATTCAAATCACAATGAATTCGCCCACCGACGAAAAATCTGTAAACAAGATCAGCTAAACGTCAGACAACATTGCCAGATCGTTGATGACGATATGACGTTCGTTGACATCAATCAATTCTCGGCGGCGCAAATCGTTCAGGTGCGCGGTGACGGATTCACGAGTGCTGCCAACCAGATCAGCGATTTCGCGGTGCGGCAGTTTCAGGTTGATAACCACCGAACCGTTTTCCTGCACGGTTCCATAACGAAATGCCATTTCGGACAGAACTTTCGTCAAACGCCCCGGGACGGCTTCGAGCGAAAGATTCAACACGCGGTCTTCCGTTCTTTTCAGCCGTTCGCCGATGGTGCGAAACACGTAATCGTACAGCTTCGGGTGTTCGTTGATCATTTGCTGAAAGTCTTCTTTGCTGGTGTAAACGACGGTGACATCTTCGTGCGCCTGCATCGCGCGATCACGCGGGCCGGTCAAATACAAACCGTCTTCGCCGAAAATGACTCCGGGAGCCAGAATGTCAATCAACGCCTGAGTTCCATGCCGGTCAACGCGCATGACTTTGACGTAGCCCTGAACCAGCCCAAAAATCTGGCTGCGTTCGTCGCCAACGTTGTAAATCATGCTTCGATGCGGATAACGCTTAAATGTGAATTTGGAAGAAATCCCTTTGAGCGTCATGTAATCAAAGAGATAACTGAATTCCAGTCGAGCCAAAGATTCGATCAAGTCTAAACTGGAGATTGAACGTCTGCGGGTTTTCACCGCTTCAACGGGGCGAGCATTTTCGATGGTTCCCATATTCATAGCTTTATTCTTTCTGGTACTGAAGGGTTTCCGTAAAGAATAACCTTTGCCGAGGTGATGACACCAAGTAAAAACCTCACTCATTAACGCGAATTTTTGTAATCCGTCGTGTCAGACCCTGATTTCCACTTGTAGTCAAATAACCGGTTATTCCGTGAAATTTCGTTCTCCACAACAATCGCTTGCGATTCTTGATTTTCAAACCGAAACGACTGCCGCACAGTAGCTTGCCAAAAAACTCAGCACAGTTCGACCGCTAAACCGTAGACTGCGCTAAGAGTTAGAGTAATCACCGAATTCAACCTTGTGTTAGGGGAGTGTAAGCGACCAAGCGCAAGATAACACAACTGTATTTATCAATACAACAATCCGGCAGCATTTATTTTATTATTTGTCATCCTTCTTCTTACAATTCATCGTGGACACGGTCGCTAAAAAAGTAAGCCTCACAAAAGTAGTTTATTGGCAGCAGATCAGTTGCCGCCACATATCAATTTCGCTAAGATGCAGGCGCTGAATGAGCACTCATTCAGTCAAACTCCCGAACAAAAAATTCCATGCAAATAAAACGTAAAGCGACAGTTCGAGCTGACGAACTGCCCGATGAAAAAAATCGCAATGGCAAATCCGAAGCAATCCTGCGCGCTGCGGCCAAAGTGTTTGCCCAGTCTGGCTACTTCAACGCCAAAGTTTCCGACGTGGCGCGTACCGCAGGCGTAGCTGACGGAACCGTCTACCTTTATTTCAAAAACAAAGATGATTTGCTGGCGTCGCTGTTCAGTTGGGCAATGGAAGAATTTCTGACTCGTGCCCGCACAGAACTGGCAGGAATAGCCAATGCGAAAGAAAAGCTGCTTAGTTTCACTCGACTTCATTTTTCCCTGTTCGAGCAAGAGCGCGACATCGCAATTGTGTTCCAGGTTGAGTTGCGGCAATCCGCCAAATTCATGGAGCAGTTTTCAACGACTTATCTGGCTGAATACTTGCAGATGCTGCGCGAAATCATCGAAGAAGGTCAAAAAGTCGGCCTGTTTCGATCGGCGCTAAATTCAAAGTTCGTGGCCAAATTGCTGTTCGGATTGCTGGATGAAATGGCAACCAACTGGGTGTTGAGTCGCGGAAACCATAATCTGACAGCGATGGCCGAACCGGTTTTGGATGTTTTCTTCAACGGAGTGAGCGCAAACCATGCCTGATGCCGAAATCAAAACTTTGGTGGATTTGTATCGCCACACTTTGGCCAAACCCAAATCATCGTTGCTGAATTACAAACGTGGCGATCAATGGCAGCCGGTTTCGACCGAAGAACTGGCGGAAAAAGTTCGCCTGGCCGCGATGGGATTGTACGCTCTTGGAGTTCAACCCGGCGCACACGTTGGATTGCTGTCGGAAAATCGCATCGAATGGACGATGGCCGATCTGGCGATCATCAATTGCGGAGCGGCGGACGTTCCGATTTACGCCACGCAGGCTCCAAAACAAGTCGCTTACATATTGAATGACGCTGGCGTCGAAGTGCTGTTCATTTCCAATCAGGCGCAATACGATCGCGTCCGCGATGCGCTTAATTCCTGCCCGAAACTTCGCGTCATGATTTCCTTCGATGCCGTCAACGCTCCCAGCGGCAAGGTGATGAGTTTCGACGAATTGCTCAAGTGGGGAGCGGCCGCCTACGACACTGATCCGCATGCGTTTGAAACCGCGCAAGCGACCGTAAAGCCGGAAACTCTGGCGACCTTGATTTATACGTCCGGTACGACTGGCGATCCCAAAGGCGTGATGCTGACGCACAGCAATCTGGTCGCCAATGTAATCAGCACGTCACAGGTTATGACCGTTGCCGAAGACGAAACCGCGCTGAGCTTTCTTCCCTTCTCACACATCTTCGAACGGGCGGTGATTTACTACTACCTGTTCACGCGCGCCCAGGTCTTTTACGCGCGCAGCATCGAAAGCGTCGGCGAAGATTTGCGCGACGTGAAGCCGAATTACCTGACCAGCGTTCCCCGCCTGTTCGAGAAAATCCACGCGCGCGCGATGGAAAAAGCTGAAGCATCCGGTGGCGCGACAGCCAAAATCGCTCGCTGGTCAATCGCCGTCGGTCAGCAATGGGCTGAAATCGTCAGCAACGGCGGCAAGCCCGATTTTCTGCTCAGTTTGAAACACAAACTTGCCGACGCTCTATTCTTTTCCAAGTGGCGGCTGGCGATGGGCGGGCGCATACGGTTTTTCGTTGCTGGCGGAGCGGCGCTGGCGCCTGATCTGGCGAAAACCTTTTACGCCGCAGGCATGCCGATTCTGCAAGGATACGGTTTGACTGAAAGCTCGCCCGGCATCACGTCGTGCTCCGAAGCGCACAACCGGCTTGGCTCCGTTGGTCGAGCGATTCCCGGTGTGACCATCAAAATTGCCGAAGACGGAGAAATTCTGGCCACCGGCAAAAACATCATGCAAGGGTATTACAACAAGCCTGAAGAAACCGCCGCGACTCTGGAAACCGACGCCGAAGGTCGCGTCTGGCTCCACACAGGCGACATCGGCGTAATAGACAAAGACGGATTCCTGTTCATCACCGACCGCAAAAAGGATTTGCTGAAAACCAGCGGCGGCAAATACATCGCTCCGCAACCGATTGAAAACCTCATCAAGCGCAGCCGTTTCGTCAATCAAGTCGTAGTTATCGGCAACGACCGAAAATTCCCTGCCGCTTTGATCGTTCCGCAACTCGACGTGCTGAAAGTTCACGCCGAACAGCTTGGCATTTCGGCGGCTTCACCAGCGGAGTTGATCGCGCATCCGCAAATCGTCGCGTTGATCGAAAACGAAATTTCGCAACACACCGCCGAGCTTTCTCAATACGAAAAGATCAAAGCCGTCTTGCTGCTCGATCATGAGCTGACGGTCGAAAGCGGAGAACTGACGCCAACGCTGAAGGTCAAACGTCGCGTCGTCGTTGAAAAACATAAGAAGGCAATTGACCGGCTTTATCACGAAAAAGAAGCAGCTCACGTAGCGGCTGAATAACTCTGGGAGAAAACATGGCCGACAAGCAACACGACGTGGAAGTGATCCTGAAGCTGTACGAATTGCGCCGCGAAGAAAAAATGCGCCGCGCTCGCACTTGGTATTTCACCGAATTCAATCCGCAAAGCGCGCTGGAAATTTCCAAGCTGTTTTCCAGCGGTTACGAAGCCAGCGAAAATTACCGAATGCTGACTTCGTATTGGGATATGGTGGCCTCGTTCGTGCTCAATGGCGGCATTGACGAAAAAGTTTTTCTCGACTCCAACACCGAACACATCGGCGTGTTTGCCCGAATCGAACCGTTTCTGGCCGAAATGCGCGAAATCTCCGGCGAAGCGGATTATCTGAGCAACCTGGAACAGTTGGTGATGAAAATTCCCAACGCCAAAGAACTCCTGGAAAAGCGTCGCAAGCTTTTTGCCCGTTGGGTCAAGGTGAAGGCATCCGAACAAATCTGATTTTTCATGATGAACCAACAACTTCCGATCAGTTTGAACATCACGCGCACTATCAAACATACACCTTCGACGTGGAGCTTTTTCATGTCGTCGTCAAATCCGCTGCCAAGTTTTATCGCCGGACAAGTGGCCGTTTTAGAAATTGGCAATTATGGAGAATCTTATTTCGCCTTTGCGTCAGCACCCGGAGAATCCGAGTTTGAATTTTTGGTCAAACACAAACCTGCGTTTGAAATCACCACCGCGCTGTTTGAAAACCGCGCCGAAACCATTGTGCTGAAAAACATCGTCGGCAAGGGGTTCCCAATCGCCGATTACAAAGGCCACGACCTGATTTTTGTGGCAATGGGAACTGGCTTGGCCCCGTTGCGTTCGACGTTACGCCATCTTTTTTTGAATCGCGAAGACTTCGGACGGCTGTTCGCGCTGTTTGGCGCGCGTACGGTCGAAGATTTTTATTACCAAAACGAAATGACTGTTGACTGGCGACGGCATGGCGTAGAGCTTCGTCAGGTCATCAGTCAACCCGGCGACAGCGATTGGGACGGCCCGACCGGTTATGTGCAAAGCCTGTTGGATAACGTTGTGCCGGAAATGAACAATCCGCTGGCATTGGTCTGCGGCTCGCGCGAAATGCAGGAGCAGACGAAAAAACGGTTGGGTGAGTTGGGCTTTGCGCCGGACAAGATTTTGACGAATTATTGATTATCAAACGCAAAGCGGCTTTGCGTTTAGAAACTTTCGAGGAGACATCAATTATGCAGATCAAAAAAGCTGCGGTGCTGGGTGCGGGAGTTATGGGCGCGCAGATCGCCGCGCATCTGGCCAACGCTGGAATTCCGTGTTTGCTGCTGGACATTGCGCCCAAAGAATTGACGCCGGAAGAAGCGGCAAAAGGTTTGACGCTGGAATCGCGTGCCGTTCGCAACCGCATCGCTCAAGCCGGATTTGACGCGGCGCAAAAAGCCAAACCCGCCGCGTTTTTCATTGGCGATGCAGCCAAACTCGTCGCAGTCGGCAACTTTGAAGACGATTTGCCGAAGTTGAAAGATTGCGATTGGGTTCTGGAAGCCATTGTCGAAAAGCTCGACATCAAACGTTCGCTGTACGAACGCATCGAACCGCATCTGCACGCCGAAGCGATCATCACCTCCAACACGTCAGGCATTCCGCTCGCCGAGCTTGCCGCAGGGCGTTCGGACAATTTCCGCCGTCGTTTTTTGGGCACGCACTTTTTCAATCCGCCGCGTTATCTGCACTTGATGGAAATCATCACGCAGCCCGAAACCGCTGGCGAAGTCGCCTGCTTTATGTCTGGTTTCTTAGACAAGACTTTGGGCAAAGGCATCGTCTACGCCAAAGACACGCCCGGCTTCGTCGCCAATCGCATCGGCAATTTTTCTATGCTCAATGCCTTTAACGTCATGGGCGAACTGGGGCTGAGTTTTGAAGAAGTGGACGCGCTGACCGGCTCCGTCATCGGCCACGCCAAGAGCGCCAGTTTCCGCACGCTGGATGTGGTTGGTTTGGATACGGCCTACAACGTCGCCAAAAACCTCTACAACAGTTTGCCCAACGACGAAAAGCGCGAATCCTTCAAAGTGCCGGAGTTCATGGAAAAGATGGTTGAGCGTCGTTTGCTGGGCGATAAAACCGGCGGTGGCTTTTACAAGAAAGTCGGCAAAGACATCGTCACGCTCGACACCGCGACGTTTGAATATCGCCCACAACAGAAAGCTCAATTCGCTTCGCTGGGCGCAGCCAAACAAATCGAAGGCCTGCCAGAACGCTTGCGCTCGCTGGTTTACGCCGAAGACAAAGCCGGTGAATTTCTTTGGCAAACCATGTCCGAAGCCGGCAGTTACGCCGCCAATCGCATCCCTGAAATCGCCGACAACATTGTCGAAATTGATAACGCGATGAAGTGGGGCTTTGCGCATGAAATGGGGCCATTTGAAAAATGGGACGCCATCGGCGTTGAAAAGTCCGTCGCGCGATTGAAAGAAGAAGGCCGCCCAATTCCGGCCAACGTCGAAAAGATGCTCGCCACCGGAGCCAAAAGCTTTTACAAAACTGAAAACGGCGCACGGCAGTTTTTCGATTTTGCCAGCGGCGAATACAAACCTGTCACAACTCCGGCAGGCATCACCATCCTGAAATCGCTGAAAGATCAAAACAAAGTCGTCAAGAAAAACGCTGGCGCAAGCCTGATTGATCTGGGTGACGGCGTGGCCTGCGTTGAATTTCATTCCAAGATGAACGCCCTGGGCAGCGATCAATTGGGAATGATTCAATGGGCAGTTAAAGAAGTTGAAAAGAATTACGTCGGCCTGGTCATCGGCAATCAAGGCGAGAATTTTTCTGCCGGAGCAAACATCATGATGATGCTGATGGCCGCGCAGGAAGGCGAGTGGGACGAAATCAATCTTGGCGTTCGCCAGTTCCAAAACACTACGATGAGCCTGCGTTATTCGGCGAAGCCTGTCGTTGTCGCGCCGCATCATCTGACGTTGGGCGGAGGTTGCGAAATGGTGCTGCACGCCGACCGCGCAGTGGCTGCGGCTGAAACTTACATCGGCCTGGTTGAAGTCGGCGTCGGCTTGCTTCCAGGCGGCGGCGGCACAAAGGAAATGGCCGTTCGCGCAGCCGAAGCGGCTGAAGCTTCGCCGGGCGTGGATCAGTTTGAAGTTCTTCGCGCCAACTTCGAGATGACCGCGATGGCCAAAGTCGCCACCAACGCCGTCGAAGCCCGCAAGTGGGGCTTGCTGCGCAAAGCCGACCGCGTGGTGATGAACGACAAACGCGTTATCGAAGAAGCCAAACAAACCGTGCTGACGCTCGCGCGCGAAGGCTACACGCCGCCGCAACCGCGTCAGGACGTTTTGGTTTTAGGCGAATCGGCGCTGACTAAATTCAAATTGGGCATGCACATGATGCAACGCGGCGGATACATCTCCGCGCACGATGCCTTGATCGGAACCAAGATCGCCACGGTCATGAGCGGCGGCAATCTGACCCGCCCGACGCGCGTCAGCGAACAATACCTGCTCGATCTGGAACGTGAAGCCTTCGTCAGTCTGTGCGGAACCAAAGCCACTCAGGAACGACTGGCGCATATGCTGAAGACGGGCAAACCGCTACGGAATTAAGAAGGAGACATTATGCAAACCAACGAATCTGTTAAGTCACAGATGATTCAGCAAGCTGTCATTGAAAAGTTGGCGCTACTTTCGATGGAAAAGCAGCAGAAAGTTTTGGCCTACGCTGATGAATTGGCTCAACCCAAAACTGACGGCCAAAATTTGTGGGACATGATTCAAGAGTGTACCAAAGATGTTCCGCCTGAAGCTTGGGAGGAATTGCCAACAGATGGCGCGCTCAATCACGATCATTATTTGTACGGCGCACCGAAGCGTTACAACCCCGATGGTAGCCTGATCGAACGATGAAAACTATCTTCGTTGATACATTTTTCTACATTGACGCGATGAGCCAAAACGCCGATTTGCGGCTGAGAGCTGAACAAGCTGTTGCGTCTATTGGCCAAGCTCAGTTTGTAACAACTGATCTGGTATTGACTGAGTTGCTGAATTATTACGCGAACTACAGGCCGTTCGTCCGAAAAGCCGCTGCCAATTTGGTCAGAACGTTGTTGGCTAACACCAAAACCGAAGTCATACAACTTTCGCATCAAACTTTTCTTGAAGGCTTGGCGCTTTACGAATCACGCCCAGACAAAGGCTACAGCGTGACTGATTGCATCTCAATGAACGTGATGCGTGAACGAGGAATTTCAGAAGTCTTAACTCACGACCACCACTTCGCACAGGAAGGGTTCGTCGTTTTGATTTGAGGAGAATCACATGCGTGAAGCAGTTATCGTCAACGCTCTGAGAACCGCCATCGGCAAATCCGGGCGAGGCGCGTTGAAAGACTCAAGGCCGGATGATCTGGCCGCGGCCGTCATCAAAAAGTTGTTGGCCGATGCGCCGCAAGTCGCTCCGGCGGAAATCGAAGACGTGGTCATTGGCTGCGCGACGCCCGAAGCGCAGCAAGGCATGAATATGGCGCGGCAAGCGGCTTTGCTGGCGGGCATTCCGAACACGGCTTCGGCGATTACGATCAATCGCTTTTGCTCGTCGGGCTTGCAAGCCATTGCCCAGGCCGCCGAGCACATCATGGTTGGTTCGGCTGACGTGGCCATTGGCGCAGGAGCCGAATCCATGTCGTTGTTGCCGATGGGCGGATACAACTTGTCGCCGAACGCTACGTTGGTGGATAGCTATCCCGACACGTATTTGAACATGGGATTGACCGCTGAAAACCTGGCTCGCAAATACGAAATCACGCGCGAACAGGCTGACGAATTCAGCGTGCGTTCACACCGCAATGCTGCCTCGGCGATTGACTTTGGCCGCTTTAAGGATGAAATCGTTCCCTTCACCGTCGCGACGCGCGAACTGGAAACCGACGACAAAGGGCGAGGCAAAATTCGCGTCAAGGAAACAGTCTTTGAAGTTGACGAAGGCGTGCGGCGCGACACGGGCATGGAAGGTTTGGCCAAGCTGCGTCCGGCCTTTCACGTCAAAGGCACAGTCACGGCGGGCAATTCGTCGCAGACTTCGGACGGCGCGGCGGCGGCATTGGTGATGTCCTCCACACGCGCTGAAGCATTGGGACTCAAGCCGATGGCGCGCTTCGTCGCGTTCGCAACCGGCGGCGTTGCGCCCGAAGAAATGGGCATCGGGCCGGTTGTCGCGATTCCCAAAGTTCTGAAGATCGCCGGCCTCAAGCTGGAAGATATTGATTTGATCGAACTCAACGAAGCTTTTGCGGCGCAAGCCCTGTCGGTCATCAAAGTCTTGAACCTCGATCTGGAACGACTGAACGTCAACGGCGGAGCGGTCGCGCTCGGCCATCCGCTCGGCTGCACTGGCGCAAAGCTGACGGCGACGTTGCTTTACGAAATGAAACGCCGAAAGGCGCGCTACGGCATGGTCACGATGTGCGTCGGCGGCGGAATGGGTGCGGCGGGCATCTTCGAGAATTTGATGAGGTGATTTATGAACAGCAATGGAACGAACGAACCGACGAAAGACCTGACTGAAGACCTGAGCGACCGGCAATTACTGCTGCTGTTGCTTGAGCGCGTCACCGAAGACCGACAATTATTGTCCCAGTTGCTTGAGCGCACCGCGCGGCTGGAATCGGCAGAGGAAGACCGCAAGCTTGAAACTCGTCCGCTCTGGGCGCGACTGGACGGCCAAGTAACGCAAATGCTAGCCAAGTTAATGGCTATCGAAGAAGAGCAGGGGCGAATGCGCGAGGAACAACAGCGGATGCGCTTTGAAATTAGCGGGTTCAGCGAAGACCTTCGTAATGAGCGACTGGCGCGTTTTTATCTGGTGGAGCGAATGAATACGCTGGAAAGAGCGCAATCATCACAGCAGTAAAACCAATTCATAACCAATCAAAGGAAGACATAAACCATGGCAGCACATGAAATCATCAAAGGCGGCGGCTTTCTGCTTCAGGAAACTTCGCCCGCAACCGTTTTCTCACCCGAAGATTTCAACGACGAACAAAAACTGATCGCGCAAACAACCGATGAATTCGTCGAAAACGAAATCATTCCGAACTTCGACCGGATCGAAACCAAGGATTACGAAATCCAGCGCGAACTCATCAAGAAGGCCGCTGACCTGGGTTTGATCAACGCGCCGATTCCCGAAGCTTACGGCGGACTCGATCTGGATCACGTGTCGCAGATGTTGATCTACGAACACCTGACCGGCAGCGCGTCGTTTTCGACGGGCTTTGGCGGAACGGCTGGCATTGGCTTGTTGCCGATTCTGCTCTTCGGCACGCACGAACAGAAAGAGAAGTATTTGCCGAAACTCGGTTCAGGCGAATGGGTCGGCGCGTACGCCTTGAGCGAATCAAGTTCCGGCTCTGACGCGCTGGGAGCAAAATCCACCGCGCGATTGAGCGAAGACGGCGCGCACTGGATTTTGAACGGCGAAAAAATGTGGATCACCAACGGTGGCTTTGCCGATGTCGTCACCATCTTTGCCAAAGTGGACGGCGAACATTTCACCGGCTTCATTGTCGAAAAGAACGATCCAGGAGTCAGCCACGGCAACGAAGAACACAAACTGGGTCAGCGCGGATCGTCCACTACGCCGATCATTATGCAAGACGCGAAAATCCCTAAAGACCGTTTGCTGGGCGAAATCGGCAAAGGCCATTTGATCGCCTTCAATGTGCTGAATCACGGGCGCATCAACCTGGGCGTGGGTGGAGTCGGCGGCAGCAAACGAGTCGTTGAGCAAGCCGCGAAATACGCCGCGCAACGTCGTCAGTTCGGACGCGCCATCGCCAGCTTCGGCGCGATTCAATACAAGATCGCCGAAATGGCCGCGCGCACCTTTGCCTGCGAATCCGCCGTTTATCGCACCGCCGGAATGATCGAAGCGCGCGAAGCGACAATTGACCGCACGAACCCGGTCGAATTGATGAAAGCCATCGAGGAATACGCCATCGAATGCGCCATCGCCAAAGTCGCCGGTTCCGAATTGCTGTTTTATTGCGCCGATGAAAACGTGCAGATTCACGGCGGCAACGGCTTCACAGAAGATTACCCGGCAGAAGGCGTGTACCGCGATTGCCGCGTCAACCGCATCTTTGAAGGCACGAACGAAATCAACCGCCTGTTGATTCCAGGCCAGCTCATCAAACGCGCGATGAAAGGCGGATTGCCGCTGTTCCAGGCTGCGATGAAGTTGCAGGAAGAATTGCTAGCCGGACCTTCGTTCGATGAAAGCGACGAAGAATCTCCGCTGGCCAACGAAACCAAATTGGCGGCCAACGCCAAGAAAGTCGCCATCGCTTTGCTCGGTTCCGCCGCGCAAAAATTCCAGGCGGCGCTGGCCGAACAGCAAATGATCCTGAGCTGGACGGCGGATGTCATCATTGACGCCTTCCAGATTGACAGCGCCGTTGGCCGCACCGCCAAGCTGATTGCTCAGGACGGAGCGGAAAAACACTCAGCGGCGATTGACGCGACGAAGCTCTTCACGCACGACGCCATCAACCGCATTGAAGTCGCCGCCAAAAACGCTCTGGCCGCAATTTCCGACGGTGATGAACTGCGCGTGATGCTGGTAGCGTTGCGCCGCCTGACCAAACAAGACCCACTCAACACGGCTGCGATTCGTGAACGACTCTCCAACAAAGTCGTTGAAGCTGGCGGTTACATTTTCTGACGCCAAACCTGATCCAAGTTCCAGGCTCGCGTTGGGTGCGCGAGCCTGGAACTCGGCTGAAAGAGGTGTTTATGCAAGTAAGCGAAGAAACTCAGCAACAGTTTGAGCAGGAAGAGCAAGCCTACTGGCAGCAACGTGACGAATTGATAAGGCAATATGGCGGCAAATGGGTGGCCATCGTTGGCCGGCAAGTCGTCGCCGTTGGCGAACAAATGAGCAAAGTCGCCGCCGAAGCTTGGCGAAAAACCGGTAGCGGTTTGATGTATGTGAATTTGGTCGGCGAAGAAAATGTTGTGCTGCGCGTTCGCCAGGTTACTTCAGGCATCTACGACCGGAGTTACGCGCCTCCGATGCCGATGATTACCGCGCCGGTCAGTAATTTGCGTTTGAATGAATCAACCGAAGTTACCTTCGTTATAGACACTGGCGCAGACCTCACTGTTTTGCGAAATGATGTGGCAGATGAGGCCGGATTGTGGAGTGACCTGGCCGGGCGTCTTTCGGTGGGTGGCATCGGCGGAACGCCAAAAATGCGCCAGCTTTACAATGCGCTGGTTCACGTTGGCGAGCATCCTGTTTTCGTTACGGTTGATTGCCGGGATGATGTTGACGAAGACATTCTTGGGCGAGACGTAATCAACGAATTTTCAATGACTGTCTGCGCCAAAAGAGAGCAAGTGGATTTTGAATGGATTGACGAGGTTTGATGATGATAGAAGCTTTCTCAATCATTGACGCATGGGCGCAACCGGCTCGGCGCGAAGCTTTCGCGAAACTGCCGGAGGTCGCTCGGCTGTTCAAACAATCCGGCTCGGCGCATTTGCTGGAAGCTGGCTTAACGACGGCGCAGATCGTCGCCGAGATGGATCGCGCAGGAATTCAAACCTTGATGCTGTCGGCGTGGCATCGTCCCGGGACTTGGGTGTTCAGCAATGACTTGATCGCGGAAATGGTGGACGAGTTCCCAGATCGTTTTGTCGGCGTAGCCAGCGTCAATCTGGAAAAACCAGTCGAAGCCGTCCGCGAATTGGATCGCGCCGTGAACGAACTTGGCTTCAAGGCGCTGCGCGTCATTCCCTGGCTATGGAAGCTGCCGCCGAATGACAAGCTGTATTACCCGCTGTATGTGAAGTGCATCGAACTCGACATTCCCTTTTGCACTCAAGTCGGCCACACGGGACCGTTGATGCCTTCGGAAACGGGACGTCCGGTTCCTTACCTGGACGAAGTCGCGCTGACCTTTCCCGAACTGAAAATCGTCGCCGGACACATCGGCCATCCGTGGACTGACGAAATGATCGGCGTGGCGTGGAAACACGAGAACGTTTTCATTGACACCTCGGCGTACCTGCCACGCTATTACCCGCCGCAACTGCTGCATTACATGAAAACTTATGGGCAGGATAAGGTGATGTTCGGATCGAACTTCCCGCAGTTGTCTTTGGAAAAGTGCGTTCAACAAGTGAACGAGCTTGGATTGGCCGATGACATCAAAGCGAAGTTCCTGTTCCAAAACGCTCAGCGTGTGTTCAAGCTTGAGACCAATTGATGCGAATCGAAAAACTGACGATCCCAACTCCCTTCCCTGTTGGCCCGATCAACATTTATCTGGTCATCGAAGACCCGTTGACGCTGGTGGACACCGGCCCAAAAACCGATGAAGCTCTGGCGGCGTTGCGCGCGCAGTTGCAGCAACTCGGTTTTTCTATCAAAGACATCCAGCGAGTCATCCTCACGCACACGCACGAAGACCATTGCGGATTGGCCGCAACGATTCAGCAGGAATCCGGCGCGCGGGTTTACGTTCACGAATGGGAATACCAGAACATCTCCGAACACAGAGCCACGCGCGTCAATCGCAACTTGCTGATTCCCGCCGGAGTTCCCGCCGAAGAATTGGAAACGATGGCTGGCCGTTACGAACTGATTCACCATTACGCCGACGCAGTGGCAAACGTTGAAGCTTTCCGAGATGAGCAGGAATTCGTGTTCGCTTCAGGCAGTTTGCGCATCGTTCACACGCCCGGTCACACGCCGGGAAGCTGCTGTCTGCTGCGCGAAGCGACTCGGCTGATGCTGACTGGCGACACGGTGTTGAAAACCATCACGCCGAATCCAGTTTTGAACTCTGACCCGGTTGACCCGAGCCGCCGCTTTCCTTCGTTGGGAGAATATCTGGTGTCGCTGGCCAGGATTCGAGAATTGGCTCCGACTCTGCTGAAAACTTCACACGGCGGAGACGTGACCGATTACGAAGAACACTTTCACCGCTCCGTAAAACAGATTCAGGAGCGCCAAAACAAAGTCATAGGCTTTGTCGCTAAACAAGGTGTCACGGCCTGGGAAATGTCTAAGCTGCTGTTCCCAAAAGTGGACAACCTGAATCGGTTCTTAGCCGTTTCCGAAGCCGTCGCCCATCTTGATCTGGCCGTTGCCGAAGAAAAACTGCGCATCGAAAAGCGCGGCGACGTGGAATTTTATCTGCGCTATTGATTTCCAAACTTGTTGCACTCTGCCTGTCGCCGCCTGCCGTAACTGCAAACGAATCACGGAAAATTTTTGAACCGCAAGACTCCATTAGTCGTGCGTTCATCTGTCACGCCGTTGTTCCCAAACAACTTCCCGTAGCAATATCGCGCCGAAGTTTTTACAAACGATTTACAACTGATTAACAACTGATTGACCTGACAGGCGCATAATCGAATCCTGTCAAAAAAGGTATTTAGCAGTATTGGCAAAAAATCTGGTTTGCCTGATTGGTTTGGTTGAAACCTTTTGCCAGATTCGATCACCAACATCGTCGAATCTGACAATTCTGCGACAGATTTTATTGAGGCAAAATTTCGGTAAACACTCCCCTCGGAGTTGAAGAGTTCAACAAGGAACCGGGTTTTGCCTTCAGACTTTTGAGTAGACAACTGCCGGAGATCGTTATGGCCAGCAAAGCTTTTATCCGCACAATTCTCATCGTCGTTCTGGTCTTCACAGCGCACACGGTCAAACCGTTTACGTTTGGCAATGTTACGCTTCAGGCGTTGGGAACAGCGCGCTCGCTTTCCCTCGTTATGCCTGAAGCCGCCGCCGAACGCATCGAACACGCTCATCACCTGGCATACATTTATGGCAAAGGCTTGTTTGACGCTACCCCTTGGACGCAACAAAACATGCTGCAATCCAATCTGGTGGCTTTCGCCAATTCGGTTGAAACCATGATTGATGCCGACATCAAAGATGTGAAACCCGGTGATCTGAATCGCAAACCGACTCCGAAGCGCCCAGTCAAACGCATCAAACGCGATGAAAATCGAGACGAAGATTCGGAATGCACCAAGAACGCCGAAATTGCCAACCTGCCAAATAAGCCTTCGGTCAAAACTATTTCTAGCCTGACACCAAATTATCAGCCACGTATGGTCAAAGCCGGGTTCATTTCCACGGCAGTCAGATCGGAATTGGTTAAACCTATGGTAATGCGGCTTGATTGCGGAGTGGCCGAATTGAGCGAGATCAAAACCATCGCTTTGATTCATCATCTGCCGCATCTGCACAAGCTGGAAAACCTGAAAGTTCAATTGGTTCTGGTGTCTCAACCGGCTTCACTGACGGCGGTTTGCCGCGACGCCAGCGTCACCAAAGTTGAAACCACCGAAGCAACAGCGGAAATCGTCGTCGGCCCGGAAGAACAATTTGACGAAGCGGCGGCAGAAGAAGAACAGGAAATGGCTCCTGCTCCCCCGCCAGTCGCTTCTATTCCGCGTACGCCGGAATGCATTCGGATTCCATAACAATAGTTTCATCCAAATCAAAAAAGGGAGAGACGGATTTTCAAATCCATCTCTCCCTTTTGGTTTTCAGTCTGTCGCCGTTATTTTTTCTGCGCGCGTTGTTTCATGGCTTTTTCGGCTTCTTCAAACGCCCCGCCTTCCACTTTGCCCAGCTTAACTGCCAGATCGTAAGCGATGGTCGCTTCCGCCGTCAGCTTTTCCGCCAGCGAAGGATTTGTTTCAGCGATGAAGTCCAGAATCTTTCCGGCGGCGACATAACTGCGTTGCGCCAACCACTTTTCCGATTCCGGCGAAGCCGATTGAGCGGCTCGTTTGTAAAGATCAACTGCGGCGTACAAAGCTTCTTCGACGCGGTCGCTGTCGTCCAGCGTGCTGGCTTGCTTGCTGGCGACTTCGGCCAGCCCGAACAGCACGCGGGCGTTGTTCGGATTTTCTTTCGACGCCGCGTCTAAAATGGCTTTGGCGTCGTCGTACTTGCGGTTCTTAATCAGGTTGTCGGCTTCGACGATTCGCGCTACCAGTTTGTCATCGGCATTTGCAATCTCCAGTTTCGGAGCCGGAGCAAATGTCGCTTCGGTGCGAAACTGTTTGTAACGCGCCAATCGCTGCTCGAATTCTTTCAATCGCACGGCTTCGCGTTCGTAATCAACGTTGCCCAGCATAGAAGAGATATAATCCCGTATGTTGACGCCGACCGGTTCAAACGCCTTCATCTGATCGTAAAAGTGATATACCAGCACGGATCCGCGTTCGTAGCCCAAACTGAGTTGGTAAATCGCTTCGTCTTCCGGCGAAACATTGCGCGCAGCCATTCCCAACACATCCATTCGCGCGTTGGTGGCCTGCACCAGCGAATCGGTAATCAAAAAGTACGCGCTGCGTTCGGCGTAATCGCGGTCGAGTTTGTCGCCGCGCGTTTCCATCAGTTTTCGCAGATCAGTACGAATCGCGGCAACTTCCTTGATTTGCCGTTCGACCAGCGGATCCAGCACAAAATTCAAAAACGCACGCCGCATGGATTCGATGCTGGGCGTGCTGCTTGGCCCCAACAATAAAAAGTACGTGTCACGCACCACGCGCAGGTTCGCCGCGTTCGACGCATTGAGCAGGTCTGGAATAATCACGAACCGACGGATGCGATTTGGCGAATCCATCTCTTCTGCAATTTGCGGTAGCTGTGGTTTGTCGGCGGCTTGCGTATCTTTTTTGCCGGAATCTTTCTTGCCCGAATCTTTCTTGTCAGATTTCTTTTCGTCTTTTTTCTCCGGCTTGGCTGCCGGAGTCGTTCGCCGAATGTTGACCAGCGGCGGCAATTCCAGCACCGGTTCCGTGTGCAAATAAGTCAACACGTTGCCCAGCACCAGACCGGCGACTTGCGGATACGTTTCAGCGACTTTCAAACTTGCTTCGATGTATTTGGGCAACAACCTGGAAAAACTCGTTTTCTGATAAAACTCTTCGACGATGGGGGCGAAGCCGACAATTTCTTTGACATCGTCCGGCAAACGATCTTGCGGAACATCAATGGCGAAAGCCGGAGGTTCCTGCAAAGACAGCGCCAGACTCAGATAAGGCGCAACGGCTGCGGCGTCGGTGGTTCCTTTGCGATGAGCCAGGAAAAAGTCGCGCAATTTGCGAACGACCTCCGGCGGAGTGTTTTTCAAATCGTCGCGCATCTGTTGGCGCAATGGCGTCAACTGGCGTCCGCCGGTTTCGTAATCGTAACCGGCGACATTCAACGCAGCCATCATCACTATGATTCGTTTGTCCGCACCGATGTATGTGTTGACATCATCCAGTGAAAGATTCGGGCGCTGAGCCAACGGAATTTTACGGCGATCAATTTGCGGAGCCTGTTGCGGCCTGGCTTCCTGTGTCGCCGGAGCTTTGGGCGGCTGAGCCGGTTGCTGCCCAGCCTGTTGAGAAAACACATTCAGCGTCAAGGCCAACGCCAGCGCCGACGTTTGAAGGATAGAAAGAGTTTTTTTCATCTTCGGGTTCAACTTAGATTGATGATTAAGTTCAGCCGGAAAGCGGGTCAGCTTTCGGCTCAATGTCTTTGGGAAATTTGCGACGATACGCGCGAATGGCGAACAGCATCAGCGGATAGGAAATCAGCGAGCAAACAATCGCCAGAATCATTGCGCCCACCGCATAAGGCAATAACTGCCGCCACTGCGAAACCAGCGATTGCCAAAACGCCGAAGTCACCAGCGCGCCCAGCGTTACGGTGGGCAATTCCACCTGCGGCGAGCCGATAATCAAATTGCCGATTCCCCACGAAGCCGCAATCGCCGGAGCGAATGTCCACGGATTGGTGATAAACAAGCCGGTGAACAGCGCAACCTTGTTGACTCTCCAAACCAGCAGCAACAATCCGGCGATTACCATGTGCAATCCAACCAGCGGCGTGAATGCAATGAACGTCCCGACAGCAAATGCCAGCGCCGTGCGTTCCGGCGGTTCATCAAGGTTGAGCAAATTTCTGAACGCGCGTCTCAACATAACTTGTCTGTGGGATTTTTGCCGCGCGGATTATAGCCGAAGCCGCGCGTCATTCGTAACGAAGAGCTTCAATTGGGTCGAGCCGGGCGGCTTTCCAAGCCGGCCACAATCCGAAGCTGACTCCCAATCCAACCGACACGGCAAAGCCAACTACCGGCGCCCACAACGGAACGAAGGTCGGCATCACCAGCTTGATAAGTTCGGCCAAGCCCCAGCCAATCAAAATGCCTACGACGCCGCCCAAGCCGGTCAACGTCGCCGCTTCGATCAGGAATTGCAGCACGATGTCGCGCCGCCGAGCGCCGATGGCTTTGCGAACGCCGATTTCTTTGGTTCGTTCGGTGACGCTGACCAGCATGATGTTCATCACGCCGATGCCGCCAATCAGCAAACCGACGCTGGAAATCGCCACCATCAACAAAAAGACTCCGCCGGTGATCGCTTTGAATTGCTGGATGATGCCTTCGGAGGTTTGAATGCCGAAATTGTCCGGCTGGTCGTAAGCGACTTTGCGCCGTTTTCTGAGCGCCTGACGGATTTCGTCCAGCGCCTGTTCCTGTTTGCCGGGCGCGTACTGTGCCATGACGAAGTTTTCTTTGACGTTCGGGAAAACTTTCCGAATCGTTTCGTAAGGAATATAAACCGCTTTGTTTTCGTTGCCAGGATCGTCGGCGGGAGTGATGAACGTCTCACGTTTTTTCATCACGCCGATGACGCGGTAATTACGCCCATTAATCATGATTTCTTTTTCGAGCGCCGCAACCGTCGGAAACAGTGTGTTGGCGACATCTCGTCCGATGACACACACATCGGCGCGCGCGAGGTTTTCGCCATCGGTGAAAAAGCGGCCTTCGGTGACTTCGGTGTTGCCCATTCGGAAATACGCGGGCAAGGTTCCCTGCACCGTCGCGTTGTACATTTCCGTATCTCGAAAGCGAATTTTGACGCGCTCCGCCATCGGCCCCTGCAAAAAATCCACCGGCGACATAAACGGAGTGACATCCGTCACCGAAGGGCATTCATCCCGAATTGCCATCGCATCTTCGTAACTGATCGGTTTGCGCTGCCGCTCTTCCGCCGACGGATTGAAGTTGAAACCCGGATCGAATTTGAAGATGTAGATCGAATTCGTACCGAACGATTCAATCTCTTTGGCGACTTGCGAATCAATGCCCGACACAAAGGCGGCAATCACAATCACGGTCGTCGTGCCGATGACGACTCCCAGAATCGTCAAAAACGACCGCAGCTTGTGTTGCCACAACGTGTCGAACGCCATCCAGATGTTTTCCCGAAAATCCTGATGAGTCATAAATTACGCCAATTGAAATTCTGGCAACGCCAGATTCAAACGCTCCGACAAGCCCAGTTTTTTATCGAAGCCAGCCAAATCAGCAGAGCTGCAATTTCCCAAAAGGTCCGTCACATCGTTCGCATCAAACAAGGTATAAAACCGCTGCGTAGGCCAGTAAAAAACGACGACCTTCTTATCGCGTGTCAGCAAGTTCACGACGTTGTTAAGCGTGCCATTGCTTTTGCCGTCCCAAAGCATGAACCCGTGAGTCGCTTCTTCTGCCATCTGCGAATCTTTCAGTGCATAAAACTCAAACCCGCGCTTGCCTTGTTCAGCCGTGACAACGCGCGTTTCCCAGTTTCCAATGTTGTTGCGACATTTATCGTTCATGCAAAACACCATCACATTACGGTGCCCCTTGTCGGCCAGGTATTTTTGAACGGCTTTATCCGCACCGTTGGCATCACCAATCAAAACTCTGAAGCTGTTGTTGATAATGTTGTCGAGCCGTGCTGTGACCAAATCGTTCAACCTGGTCACGTTTCTCGAACCACCAATGAAGATTTTCGTCATAACGCACTCCTGGTTCTGGTTACAGCCAGAGCATAAACGTCAACAACTTCGCCTTTTTCAATTAAGGTTTTGGTCAAGGCATCCATCGTTGCGCCCGACCTGAACAGGTCATCGAAAAGCAGCACGATCCGTCCCTGCACTTTCGATTTCTTGATGTTGAAAGCATTTTCCAATGCCGCAACGCGCTTATCGTACTCGTAAATGTTCTTCACTTCTGGTGTGCTTTTGAATTTGGTCACGCAATCTGAACACATTGGCACTCTGAGCTTTGCAGCCAATTCATTCGCCAGCAACAGAATTGGCTGGAAGTTTCTTCTCTTTGAAGGCGGAACCGGCAGGATCAAATCTGGTTCGATTTTCCAGCGGCGCACAAAGCCAGCCGCAGCTTCGGCTATCTCACCCGCCACTGAACGATCCGCTTTGTATTTCAACCTGTAAAGCAACTCGCCAATCTCACTCCGCTGCGTATCAAAGATTGGATGGCCAAATTCATCGTGGCCAACAAACTGGCTGTGCAGCGTGTGGTAATCAAGTGCAAACCCTAGTCGCCAATTTCCAGGAATCCTGATTGGATTGATACTTGCCATTCTTTACACTTCCCTTCTTCCTCAATCTGCCCGCATCGCCGTCACCGGATCAAGTCCCGCCGCGCGCCAAGCAGGATACACTCCGGCGATCAAGCCGACTCCGCCGGAAACTCCAAGCGCCACGGCGACGGCCAACATCGGCAGCGAAGTCGGAATCGGAGTCAGCGTCGAAACCAGTTTGCTCAATCCCCAGGCAATGCTGACGCCGACGGCTCCGCCAGCCAGAGCTTGCAGTGTGGATTCGACCAGGAACTGGCGAAGAATATCTTTGCGCCGCGCGCCCAGACTTTTGCGAATGCCGATTTCGCGCGTTCGTTCCGTCACGCTGACCAGCATGATGTTCATGATGACGATGCCGCCGACCACCAGCGCAATCGAAGTCACACCGACGGCGACGACCTGAATCGTGCCGAAAATTTTATCGCGCAGATTGTTCACCGCGCTGGGCGTGATGATGCCGAAATTGTCTTTTTCGTTTGACTTCAATTTGCGCCGAGTCCGCATGGCTACGCGCGCTTCGTCAACGGCGGCGTCGTAAGCTTCGGGCGAAATCGCCGCCACCAACAATTGAAACGACCGCCGCCCGCCGTACACGTTCAGAAATGTGCTCATCGGAATCGAAACGAATTTGTCGCGCGACACGCCGAACACAGAACCCAGCGATTTGGCTATGCCGACGATTTCAAACGGTCGCCCGTCAATTTTGATCGTTTGGCCCACGGCGCTACGTGTCGGAAAAAAACGTTCGGCCACATCCGCGCCGACAAAACACACCGGACGCGCGCTGAGTTCTTCGGCCTGACTGAAGGGACGACCTTCGGCAATTTCCTTGTTCTGAATTTCGATGACATTGCCGGTGATGGCTTGCAGGCTGACGCCAATCAGCGACTCTTTGCCGGATTTCAATTCGCAAATGGTTTCTTCCTGCGCGCCGACATCTTTGATTGCTCCTTGCCCGATGCGCGCGCGTAAGGCTTCCAAGTCTTCCATGCGGATTTCTTTGTTGTTCTTGCGAGCCTCGTTCAAGGCGTCGAGGCTGGCGAAATCCTCAATCGCAAACTGCTGCACGCTGAAAGCGTTCGTGCCGATGTTGGCGATTTTTTCGTCAACGTATTTGTTGAAGCCTTCGATCAACGACACCACAACGATCACGGTTGCCACGCCGAAAATCACGCCGAGCAGCGTCAAAAACGACCGAAGTTTATGCGAATGAATGGATTCGATGGCCAGCTTGATTGCTTCGATGAAGTGCATGTGGATTCCTCTAGTTGTTGCGAAGCTGAAACTACGCCCGGCTCGGCCAAAAGGTTCGGCAGAGTTGAGATTCATTCGAGGATGCACTGGCGGGAATTCTTGATTGCGGAATGCGGATTTCGGATTGCGGACTCGTTCAATCGAACTCCGCAATCCACAATCCGCGATCCGCAATCAAATCAGTCTTGAACCGTGACTTTCTTCATGACGGCTTTGTTGATCAGATTCTCTCGTTGGTCTGTGGGCTGACTGGCGATTTTTTCCACCACTTCTATGCCTTCGATGACTTCGCCGAACACGGTGTACTGGCCGTTCCAGTTCGGGAAATCGCGCAAACAGACAAAAAACTGGCTGGTGGCACTGTTCACATCGTTGCCTCGTCGAGCCGCGCCGAGCACGCCTTTTTTGAAGGGTTTGTCGCTGAATTCAGCGGGAATCGTCGGCTGTCCGGGAGCGCCCATTCCCCAAGTGCTTCGATCGCCATTGCGCGTGTTCGGGTCGCCGCCCTGAATCAACAACCCTGGCGAAACGCGATGAAACGCCAAGCCGTCATAAAAACCTTCGCGCGCCAGCTTGGTGAAGCTTTCAACGTGCTTTGGCGCAACAGACGCATCCAGTTTGATTTTTATCTGACCAAAATCAGTGTCAATCACCGCCACGCCGCCGCCACTTTTTGAACAGGAACCGACGACCAACGCCAGCGCCAACACAATCAAAATTCGAGTAAGTTTCATAATCTCCATTCCGGGAATGGACAGGATGAACAGGATTTTTCAGGATTCAATCCTGTCGCATCCTGTAAATCCTGTCTGATGTTTTATGCCTCAAGTTTCGCTTTCAAAATTTCGTTGACCGCTTTCGGATTGGCTTTGCCGCCGGAGGCTTTCATCACCTGGCCGACGAAAAATCCGATCAGCGCCGCTTTGCCCGAACGATAGCCTTCGACTTCTTTCGGGTTGGCGGCAATCACATCATCCACGATCTTTTCAATCGCCGAAGTGTCCGTAATTTGCACCAGGCCTTTTTCCTTGACGATTTCTGCCGGAGCTTTGCCGCTGGCAAACATGTCGGCAAACACGTCTTTGGCAATTTTGCCGGAAATGGTTTTGTCGTCAATCAGCCGAATCATCGCGCCCAGGTCTTCGGCTTTGATTTTGCAATCCGTGATGTCAGTTTCGGAGTTTTTCAATTCGCGCAACAGTTCAGACAAAATCCAGTTCGCCGCCGCGCGATGATTTCCAGACGCTTTGACCGTCGCCTCAAAGTAATCGGCCAGAGCGCGTTCGCCCGTCAGCGTGAAGGATTCGTCGGCGGTCAATTCGTAATCACGCATAAACCGTTGCCGCCGAGCTTCGGGCAATTCGGGCATTTCGGCTTTTAACGCTTCAATCCATTCGGCGCTGACTTCCAGCGCGGGCAAATCCGGATCGGGAAAGTAACGATAATCGTGCGCGTCTTCCTTCGAGCGCATCGTGTAGGTTTTGCCTTCTTTCTCATTCCACAGGCGGGTTTCCTGAACCATCTCGCCACCGGCTTCGAGCAATGCGATCTGCCGATCAATTTCGTAATCAATCGCTTTCTGCAAAAAACGCAACGAGTTGACGTTTTTGATTTCGGCGCGCGTGCCCAGCTTTTCCTGCCCGGCAGGCCGAACCGAAACGTTGGCGTCGCAGCGCAGATTTCCTTCTTCCATGTTGCCGTCGCAAACGCCGATGTATTGCAGTGTGCGGCGCAAAAACGCGACGTAATCGTAAGCTTCCCAACTGCTGCGAAAATCCGGTTCGCTGACGATTTCCAACAGCGGAGTTCCGGCGCGATTCAAATTGACGTGCGACTTGGACGAATCGCCTATGTCGTGAACCGATTTGCCTGCGTCTTCTTCGATGTGAGCGCGCGTGATGCCGAAACTTTTCAATTGCCATTCGATGGGGCGTCCGCCTTCGTCGCGCTGACTGGTCAGAATTTCGACTTTGCCCAGTTCGGAAAACGGTTTGTCGTATTGCGAAATCTGGTAGCCCTTTGGCAAATCAGGATAGAAATAATTTTTCCGCGCGAAGATGGATTCGGTGTTGACGCGCAGATTCAACGCCAGCGCGGCTTTGCCTGCGTTGACCACCACGTCGCGGTTCATGACCGGCAAGGCTCCGGGCAAACCCAGACACACTGCGCAAGTGTTGTCGTTCGGTTCCTGCCCGAATTCGGTCGAACAAGTGCAAAAGATTTTGGATTTGGTATTGAGTTGCGCGTGAACTTCCAAGCCGATGACGGCTTCCCAACCTGCTTTCACTGCTTTGTCTCCTTCAGATGAGGTCAATCAAGCGGCGGATTATAACGGCTGACTTCAGGCTAAGCCAGACAGCGTTTACGGTTTCTGCCATAATCCGATTCACTCATTTCACTACTGGGGAAATCGCAAAATGACAGCTTTGCTCGAAGCCAGCAATCTGACCAAATCGTACACCGGAGTTCAGGCGTTGAAATCGGCGTCGTTCGAATTGCGCGCCGGGGAAGTTCACGCGCTTGTCGGCGAAAACGGCGCGGGCAAATCCACGCTGATAAAAATCATTACTGGAGCCGTCCAAGCCGACAGCGGCGAACTGCGGCTGGACGGCCAATCAATCCGCGACAACTCTCCGCAACTGGCGAAGTCGCTGGGCATCGCGGCGATTTACCAACAGCCTGCGCTGTTTCCAGAATTGACCGTCGCTGAAAACATCGCGCTCGGCGTTGAGCAAACTTCCGGTTGGCAGCCGATCAATTGGAAAGCCAGACACGCTCGCGCGGCGGAGTTGCTTCGACAAGTCGGCGCGAAAATTTCGACTGAAGCTTTGGCTGGCGAATTGACGATGCCGGAACAACAGTTGGTTGAAATCGCCCGCGCGCTGGGAGCTAATGCCCGCGTGCTGATTATGGATGAACCGACGGCTTCGCTGTCCGCGGAAGACACGCAAAACCTGTTTCGCGTCATCGGCGAGTTGCGCCAGCGCGGAGTCAGCATCATTTACATTTCTCACCGGCTGGAAGAATTGCCGCTCATCGCCGACCGGGTCACAGTGCTGCGCGATAGCGTGACGATTGAAACCCGGCAAATGGCCGACGTAGATCGGCAGGAATTGATTCGGTTGATGGTTGGGCGCGAACTGTCTGCCGTCTTTCCCAAACGCGAAGTCGCGCTGGGCGATGTTGCGCTGGAAGTCCGCAATCTGTCTTGCCAAGCGGCGGGCATCAGTGACATCAACTTTTCGCTTCGCGCCGGAGAAATTCTGGGCGTTGCCGGATTGGTCGGAGCCGGACGAACGGAACTGGCTCGGACGTTGTTTGGTTTGACGCCAGCAGACAGCGGCGAAATTCGTTTGCGCGGCGAAGCGGTTAAGATCACGTCTCCGGCGCAAGCGGCGGAACTCGGCATCGCTTACGTTCCCGAAGACAGGCGGCGGCACGGAGTGATTTTGGATTTGCCGATTGCCGCCAACACGACATTGGCTTCGTTGCGGCAATTGGCGAAGTTCGGCTTTTTGGATTTCGCCGCTGAACGCGAGCTTGCCGCCGATTACGCCACTCGGTTGGGAGTCAAAACGCCTGCGCTGTTTGCCGCAGCCGGAACTCTGTCAGGAGGCAACCAGCAAAAAGTCGCGCTTAGTCGTTGGCTGGCGACAAAGCCATCGGTGTTGATTCTGGATGAACCGACGCAAGGAATTGACGTTGGGGCGAAATCAGAGATTCATTCGTTGATGGGCGAACTGGCTGAACAAGGCTTGGCGATTTTGATGATCTCTTCAGAACTTCCCGAAATTCTGGGAATGAGCGACCGCATCGCCGTGATGCATGCGGGACGAATTGTGGCGACGTTTGATCGCGCCGAGGCTTCGCAGCAAAAGATTCTGGCGGCGGCGCTGGGACATTGACATCGAGAAACCAGAAAAGAAATTAGCCATTGACCATTCGCCATCAACCATTATCCGACAGGTAGAGATGCTTTTTACCCTGCCTAATAATGGTCAATGCGTAATGGTCAATGGCTAATTTTGGCCGCGTAAATCAGCGCCATTATTACCGCGCAGAGAATTTATAGATTGTCGTCGTTTGATACTTCTCGCCGGGTTTCAGCACCGTCGAAGGGAAGTTCGGCTTGTTCGGCGAATCCGGGTAATGCTGCGTTTCCAGACAGAACGCGCCGCGACGCGGATACGTTTTGCCGCCTTTGCCGATGATCGTGCCGTCCAGGAAGTTCGCGGTGTACAACTGCACGCCGGGTTGATCGGTGAACACTTCCATTACGCGCCCAGTCGTTGGTTCGTAGACTTCAACGGCTTGAACTGTCAATTTGCTGCGGGCGTCCAAGCCGTCTGTGTTCAACACAAAGTTGTGATCGTATCCGTTGCCAATGACGATCTGTTCGTGCGGATCGCCAATGCGCGCGCCAATGGCCGTCAGCTTGGAAAAGTCGAACGGCGTTCCCGCCACGTCAGCCAGCTTGCCAGTCGGAATCATGGTCTTGTCCACAGGAGTCGTCTGCTTGGCGTTGATCTTCATTTGATGGCCGAGAATGTCGCCGTTGCCCGCTCCGGCCAGATTGAAATAGGAATGGTTGGTCAGGTTGACGACAGTTTCTTTGTCGGTAGTCGCCGAATATTCGATCTTCAATTCATCCCATTCGGTCAGCGTGTAAGTCACCGTCGCTTCCAGATTGCCTGGATAATTTTCTTCGCCGTCTTTGCTCAGGTACGTCATGCGAACGGCGATTCCTTCTTTGCTGCTGGCGTCCGAAGCTTTCCAGAGTTGTTTGTAAAAACCGTTTGGCCCGCCGTGCAGATGGTTGGGGCCGTTGTTTTTGGCCAGCGTGATTGTCTTGCCGCCAAGCTTGAATTCGCCTTTGCCGATGCGGTTGGCATAACGACCGGCGAGCGAACCCATGTGCGGATTCTTGGCCAGATAGCCATCAATGCTGTCATAACCCAACGCCACGTCGTCCAGTTTTCCGCTGCGATCCGGGACTTTGATCGAAGTCACGGTTGCGCCGTAGTTGGTGATTTTGACCTCAACGCCGTTTTTGTTCGTCAGCGTGTACGAGTCAACTTCTGTGCCGTCAGGCAATTTGCCAAAACTCTCTTTTTTCAATTTCGGTTCTGCTCCTTTTGCTGCCGTTTGCGATTTCTGGGCGTCGGTGTTGCCCACTTCCGATGTTTGCTGTCCGCATCCGCTCAAGCTGATGCCGAGCGCAATCAGCGACAACAGAGTCCAAGCTCTTTTGAATTGCATCCGTGAATCTCCTGTTTGGGTTGGAAGTGTAATGATCGTGCGGCGGGCATTGTACTTGGCGAAGCTTTAGACGGCTAGCCATTCGGCGATCAGAACAATGACTTTTGTTCTATTCCTTTGCTGAGCATTTCGACGCGGCGAATGTAGGCTTTGACGTCAAACTTTCGTTCGCAGCCGCTGCGAGCCATAAACCGAACCATGCCGAAAATCGGTCGCTGAGGCGCCCACGGGCGATCATGCTTTCCGCCAATCGCCCAGGCGATGCCTGTGTATCCGTTCGGATCACGGCCATCAAGTTCATACCGGTCGTTCAGCCGAACGGCAATGTCGAAGGCTTCTTCGGGCGAAGGCGACCATTCCAGAATTTTCTTCGCCCAATACATTCGCAAATACCCATGCATGCGTCCGGTCGTCACCATTTCCATCTGCGCGGCGTTCCACAGGTCGTCGTGCGTTTCGGCGTTTTCAAATTGCGATTCGGTGTACAAATACGGACGCGGATCGCGCCGATGATCGTCCAGCGTTTTCAGCGCCCAGGCGTGACACCCCGCCAAGCGGTCGTAATTCGGATTGCGTGCGACAAAATTGATCGCTATTTCGCGGCGAACGATCAATTCTTCCAGATAAGCGTCTTTGGCTGGTTGCGGCGCGTCGGCTTCGCGTGCGGCCAGGGCAATGGTCAGCGGACTGATTTGACCGAAGTGCAAATAAGCCGACAGCGAACTCGTGCCCGGCAAATGCGGCTGATTGCGCGCGGTGTCGTAACTTTTCAAACCCGAAGCGACGAATTTTTTCAGCAAATCCAATCCGGCGCTGGTTCCGCCTTTGAAATGGCTGACCGGCTGAACGCTGCGATCAAAGGGCAATTCGGCCAGCAATCGCGTCTCGTCAATCGGCTGGCTCGGCGGCAACTCAGCGGCCTTCCATTTGAATTTTGCCGAAGGATTTTCGAGCGGCTGAAAGAAAATCGGCAACAACCGATGAATCTTCGGGCGAATGGTGCGCGCGGCATATTCTTCTTTCTCGAAAAACTTTGTCGGCACAATCACGTCGGCGTCCACCGTCCAAAACGGCACGCCGAGTTTTTCCGTTGCCGCGCGCCGCCAGCCTTCGGGTTCGCGCATGGGATTTTCATCGCCAACAACCAGCGCCGGGTTTACTTCTTCGCAAAATCGAATCAGATCGTGATTGGGAAACGGACGAAAAACAAAAGCTGCGCCACGCTCTTCGACGCGGCGTTTGGTTTCGGCCAGCCCTTCAATCAGAAAGGCGTAATGCCGCAAATTCGCGTTCGGGTATTTCGGATGCAACCCGAAAAACACTGCCAGCGGTTTTTGCAATTCGTTGGCGGCGGTAATCGCCACATCCAGCGCCGGATTGTCCAGACCGCGTTGTGCGCGCTGCATCCAGTAAACGACACAGCGACCATCGAAGCTTGGCGAAGCTTGCCGACGAATGGTGACTCGCGGATCGGCTTGCAGTCTTTCGAGTTCGTTCAAGAAACCTGCTCCTTCACTTCGCCGAGCAATTCAGCAGTCACTTGTTTCCGATAATCGAAGATCGTTTTCAGCGAACGACGCACAAACAACAAATGCGCCAGGCGTCCGAAAATCCCGAACGGCATTTCGTACAACACCTGATCGCGCATCAAAGTGCGGTTGGGAGCGACCTCTTCAAAAGTGTGAGTGTGATGCCAGAGCGCGTACGGCCCTTTTAACTGGCGATCAATAAAAAACTCTTCCGGTCGCCAGCTTTCGATCAGTGTGCGCCAGCGAAATTTGATGCCGTAAAGTTTCAATTCGTAATCAATAATTGCGCCATCAGCCATTTCAATCGGACGCGGAGTCGTGATGTGAAACTTCAGAAATGGCGGCGTCAGTCGTTCGAGATTAAAGGCATCGCAAAAAAATTTGAACGTTTCCGACCGCGACAATGGAATCAGTTGTTCCTGCTCCAGTGTGTAAATGTGCATTGTGTCACCTCATCAAAGAATCAAGCGCCGGTTGCAACTGCGGATAACGAAACTTGTAGCCGCTTTCCAAAGTGGCTGTCGGATTAACTCGCTGGCTGTCCAACGCGGCATTGGCCATTTCTCCCATCAACACGCGAAGCGCCAATTCCGGCACGGGAAAGATCGTTGGACGATGAAGCGCCGATCCCAGAGCTTTGGTAAATTCGGCATTGGTGGCGGGGTTGGGCGCGACTCCGTTAATCGCACCGCTGATGTGTTCGCCGTAAAGGGCGTGACGAAGAATTCCCACCATGTCGTCAATGTGAATCCATGGAAACCATTGGCGACCGCTGCCCAAAATGCCGCCGACTCCCAACTTAAACGGCAACAAAATCTTTTCCAGCATTCCGCCGTCGCCGAGCACAACTCCGATTCTGACCAGCACGACTCGCGTTCCTAATTCTTTGGCTTGTTCGGCCTCGTATTCCCAAGCAGTGCAAATGTCCGGGAAAAAACCTGTGCCGGGAGCAGAACGTTCATCCACTTGTTCGTCGCCGCGATTACCGTAAAACCCAACTGCTGAACTGCTGATAAACACTTTTGGCGGAACCGCCGCGGCCTTCATTCCTTTCACCAGATTTCTGGTTCCGACGACGCGCGAATCTCGAATGCGACGTTTTTGCTCATCCGTCCAGCGTTTGGCGGCAACCGGTTCTCCGGCCAAATGAATTACCGCTTCGACTCCTGTCCAGCATTCAGCGGGCGGAGCTTCGGCTTCGGAATTCCACCGAAAAGCTTTTGCGCCGGGCACGACTTCGGCGGTTTCCGGTCGCCGTGACAACACGACAAGCTGATGCCCATCGTCTGCAAGTGCTTTACTCAGAACTTTTCCGATAAATCCTGTAGCTCCGGTCATCAGAATTTTCATCACTTATTCTCCAGTTTCGTCATTACAATTTTTCCGATCGCGCATTAGAATACACCTTGACCACGTTAAGTCAACTAGATTTTGTTTAGGTTTTAGCTTGACAAAATCGAGACAAGGCGAGAGATTAGGTTCGTTATGACAGATCAACCAATAGATTATTCGACAATTCCCAAATACAAAATCGGAGCGGTTAGCCGCCTGACAGGACTTTCCGTTGATGTGGTGCGCGTTTGGCAGCGGCGGTATCAGGCCGTCATTCCGCAAAGAAGCGAAGGTGGTTCGAGGCTTTATTCTGACTTAGACATCGCGCGATTGCGGAAATTGAGGCAGGCGGTCGAGCTTGGCCATTCGATCAGTCAGATTGCCGGTTTGCCGGATTCGGAACTGGAAACGCTGGGCAGCAAACAAGCTGCAACCATCGGAGCATTTTCTCTGGCCGAACAGCCGCCGGATCAATACGCCATCTTGCGCGACCGATTTTTGTCGTCCATCGAACGTTTCGACGTTGTCGCTGCCGACGAAGAAATCAATCGAGCCGCGACGCTTTATCCGCCTCGATTGATCGTCAAACACGTGGTGATTCCGTTGCTGATTGAAATCGGCGAACGCTGGGCGCACAAAGATTTCGGCATAGCTCATGAACACGTCGCCACGAATCTGATTCGCAATTTGTTGAGTTCGCTGTTCCGACTGTACCCGCCCAATGAAGGAGCGGATTCCATCGTGTTGGCAACTCATACCGGAGAACGACACGAATTCGGCATTTTGATCGCCGCCTTGATTGCCGCCACGCGAGGTTGGCGTGTGATTTATCTGGGAATTGATTTGCCAGCCGCCGAAATCGTTCGCGCAGTGAAGCTGTCGAAATCGCGCTTGCTGTTGCTGAGCGCCATTCACCACCAAAACGGAGTTACGGCTCAGGAGTTGAATTTCGTTGGCGAACAGGTTCCGCACAATTGTCGTGTCTGGATTGCCGGAGCCGAAGCTTACAACCATCGTCCATTGATCGAACAATTCGATTGGATTCTGGTGCGTGATTTCGACGATTTGGACGACCGATTGAAACGGTGAGCTTTGTTTGCCTCGCGTCGAATACTGACCTGAACGCTTCAACACATTCCCTCTTCTCAGCTAGAATCCAGCCGCCCGGACATTTGCGGCTGCGATCTGAAAAATCTCTTTCGCGCATTTTGGCAGGCTGACAAAGCCTGCCTCACATTACTTTCAGGAAAAGCATTCAACATGAAAAGAAAAACTCTGTACTTCGCCACCTTCGTCGTGATCGTTGGCATTTTTTCTCTGATTTTTACGGTTACGGCGCAACGCCAGCCAGAGTCAGTTTCTCAAGCTCAGACCCAGCGCCGCGTTCCGCAACGCCAGGAAGATTTCGATATTCGCGCCGGATTGAATCGCTCGCTGCCGGTTTTGCCCGCCGAAGCCAAAGCCGCCGCAAACGAAGGTCGTCAACTCATCCCGGCGCGCAATTCGCGGTTGCGCCGCGAACGTCCGAGCGTCGAAATGCAGTTCAGCAATCTGACCAACGCGCCCAGCCGCGTGTACAGCTTCACGCAAAACCTGACGCAATCCACCGCCGATGTCGAAGCCGGAGCCAGGTTCTTCCTGAAACAAAACAACGATCTTTACCAATTGCGCGATGACGAAGTTGACGGTTTGCGAGTCGCGCGCCGTTACAAAACCGATCACAACGGCGTGACGCATTTGACCTTGCAACAAGAGGTCAACGGCATAGAAGTTTTTCAGGGCGATTACAGCTTTCACTTCGACCGTTTCGGTTCGTTGATTACCGCCGGAGGCGAATTGATTCCAGCCGCTGTGCGTTCGGCAAATCCTGCTCGACCGCGTTTGACGCCGAATGCCGCGTTTCGCCGAGCCGCAGAGTTCGCCGATGTCGAATTGACCGGCGAAGCGACAACCAAAACTCCTGCTGCGGGCCGAGCCTTGAAACAGAAACTTTCGCTCACCGAGAAATTCGGGCGCGACATCGAAGCTCGACTTGTGTATTTCCCTGCGCTGGGCGATCAATTGCGGCTTGCTTGGGAGTTTGAATTGTGGCTGAACGAAACGCCGGACGTTTATCAAATGGTTGTGGATGCCGACAGCGGCACGTTGCTCTATCGCCGTAATCTGACGGCGTATTGTTTTGATGGCAACGGTACAGAACCGGGAGCGGTAGCGATCGGGTCTGCTCTTGATGGCGGCGGTACAGAACCGGGAGCGGTAGCGATCGGGTCTGCTCTTGATGGCGGCGGTACAGAACCGGGAGCGGTAGCGACCGGGTCTGATTTTGTTACTAATCACATTCACCAAAATGCTGCCCGGTCGCTACCGCTCCCGGTTCCGTACCAGACGCAGCCGAATCCGCGCGGACTGGTTTTTACCAAAGAAAGTCCGCGCCCGAATCTGCCGGTTGTCAGCAGCAATCCGCCAACGGTGCAGCGCGAAGAATTGCCGTTTCGCCCTGCGCCTTACAACGGCTCGACGATTTATCCAGCGAACGATCCGCGTAATGATTGGTGGAACGGTCAAACGCCCACGACGTTCACAGGCAACAATACGGACACCTACCTCGACCGCGATTCCAACAACTCGCCGGATGACGTTCCGCGACTGACCGTGCCGGACAGTAATTTTTCGTTCCCGCTTGATCTGACGATGGCTCCAACGACGCCCGACAACCAGAAAGCTGCGCTGGCCAACGTGTTTTATTGGGTCAATCGCTATCACGACATTTTGTATCTGTTCGGGTTTAACGAAGCCGCCGGAAATTTCCAAACCAGTAATTTCAATGCAACCAGCGGATTGGGCAACGATCCGGTTCGCGCCGAAGTGCAGGACGGCAGCGGAACCAACAACGCCAATTTTTCGACTCCGGCGGATGGTTCACCCGGTCGCATGCAGATGTTTTTGTGGACTGGCAATCCGCAACGCGACGGCGATTTCGATCAAGGGGTCATCATTCATGAATTGACGCACGGGCTGAGCCTTCGTCTGGTTCGTCCACTTTCCGGGTTCCAGCAAATGGGCGAAGGCTGGTCGGATTATTTCGGCATCGTTCTGCTGGCTTCGGAATCCGACAACCTGGATGGCAGTTACGCCGTCGGCCAGTTTGCCACTGGAAATTATTCGCGCGGCATTCGGCGATTTCCTTACAGCACGAATCCGTCTGTGTATCCGCTGAATTACGCCGACATCACCACCAGCATCGCTCCGCACGGAGTCGGCGAAATCTGGTGCAACACTTTGCTGGAAGCGCGCGCGCAATTGATTCGCAAACTCGGTTTCACCGAAGGCCAGCGCCAAAGCATCCAATTGGTTGTGGACGGCATGAAGCTGTCTTCGCCGTCGCCTTCGTTTTTGGATTCGCGCAATTCGATTTTGCAGGCCGACCGCGTCAACAACGGCGGCGTCAACCAATGCGCTTTGTGGACTGCCTTTGCCAAACGCGGGATGGGATTTTCGGCTTCGACGTTGGACGCGCGCGACACGGTTCCGTCGCAAGCTTTCGACATGCCGCCGTTTTGCAGCGATCTGGGAATCGTTCAATTCGATCAGAAATCTTACCTGCTGGGCGAAACCGTTCGACTGGCTTTGGGTGATCGAAATTCGACCGGAACTCAAACCGTCAAAATTCGCAGTTCGGTCACGGGCGACGAAGAAATTCTGACGATGACCGCCGATGCCAGATATTTGGGCGCGTACAACTCCAACTTGCGCGTAGTTGCCGGAGCGGCGATTCCGGGCGACGGTCAGTTACAAGCTTCGCTGTCGGCGCGCGACAAAATCATTGTCACTTACGAAGACGCCAACAACGGCAGCGGAACGTCGGCTCAAATCACGGCGCAATCTGAAATCGTCGGCGAAAAAACTTTGTTCGATGATTCGGTTGAAACAGGCAATTTAGGATGGAGCGTGTCCGGCGTTCCAGCCAGCACCTGGGCGATTGCGGAAACCGCGTCGGCGTCTGGTTCGCGTTCGTGGACGGACAGTCCCAACGGAAGTTACGCCGCCGGAACAAACGCTTCGCTGGTGTCGCCTTTGATGGATTTGTCGCAAGCCGTCGGCGTCATGCTGACTTTCGCGCATCGGTATGCGTTCACGAACGGTTCCGATTACGGCAACGTGGAATTTTCGCTGAACGACGGCGCAACCTGGAATCGCGCAACGGCATTCACGGGAACTTCGACGACTTTCAATCAAGTCGTGCTGAAACTGGATGCGCTGGCCGGGCAATCGCGCGTGCGAATTCGATTCCGAACGGCGTCGGTTTCCATCGCCGATGGGTGGACGATTGATGACATTCGCGTCATTGCGCGTTCGTCCGATCCGGCTGTGATTCCTTCACCGAGCACGCTGGCTCCGGCGATCAGCGGGCTGACACCGGCATTCGGACTTCCGACGGGAAACACTGCGGTGACGATCAGCGGAGTGAATTTCACCGAAACCGGCGATGTCAAAGTTTTCTTCAACGGAGTTGCCGGAGTGAACGTTCGCGCGCTCGGCAGCACTTCAATCGCCGTCAACACTCCGCCGCAAGCCGCCGGCAAGGCCGCTGTGCGCGTCGAAACTCGTTACGGCGCGGTGACTCTGTCGAACGCTTTCACCTATTACACCAACGGCACTACCACCGGAGCGCCCGACGTGATGGGAGTTTCGCCAGCTTCCGGTTCGATGCGCGGCGGAACCGTCGTCACGATCAACGGCTCAAACTTCTCGCCGGAAACGACGGTTCTGTTCGGAGCGCAAACCGCGACGCGAACTTTCATCAACGCGAACACTCTGCGTGTTACGGCTCCGGCGGCAACGGCAACCGGCGCGGTTGATGTGACTGTGCGAAATTCGGCGACAGCGGAAAAGAAAGTCACAGGCGGATTCACTTACACAGCCTTGACGCCGCCGACTGTCGCAGTGATTGCGCCGACCGGCGGCGAAAAAATCTTCACCGGCTCGGTAGTTCCTCTGCGCTGGCAATCGTCTGACAATCGCCGAATCGTTCGGCATCGCGTCGCACTGTATCGCAGCACGACGACTACGCCGCAATTGATAACGAACATTGCCGATCTGGGCGGGGAATCTTTGTCGTTCAACTGGATGGTTCCGAACAACGCCGCGACGACTGTCGGGCGTTTGCGAGTCGTGGCTGTGGACGACGAAGGCGCGGAAACCGAAGCATTTTCGACCAGCGATTTCGTCATCGAATCGCGCTGGCAATCGCAAACTATTTTGCCGGGCGGGTTGAATCGTCTGGCCGCTGCCAGCGACAGCAAATACATTTATCAAATTGGCGGGCGAACCTCGACCAGCAACGCCGCTTCGATCACTACCGTTCAACGCTTCGACCCATCGGCAGCAACTCCAACATGGGAAACGCTGGCCTCACTGCCGTCACCGGTCAATTCCGGCAAAGCCGTCACAGTCGGCGGCAAAATCTACATGCCCGGCGGCATCACTCAAGTCGCCGAAGCGGATCGCAGCCATTACGTGTACGACATTGCCGGAAACAGTTGGTCGAAAATGGCCGAACCTCCCATCGGGGTTCACGCTTATTCGGTAGCCGCTGACACGGCAAACAACCGGTATTTCATGACCGGCGGCAGCGACGTAGTGATTTCCGGTTTGAACAACGCACAGACATACAACATTCAAACCAACACCTGGACTCCGTTGCCCGCGATGAATGCCGCGCGGTTTGCTCACGAATCGGCTTTTGTTGGCGGCAAGTTGTACGTTGTTGGCGGACGCGGCCCTTCTGGAATGTTGGTCAGCGGCGAAGTTTTCGATTTCGTCACGCAACAATGGTCGCCGATTGCCAACGTTCCGCGCCAGCGTTGGTACGGCAATAGCGCGCTGGCGCAGGACTCATCCGGGAAAGTTTACTGGCTGATTATCGGCGGCGAAAACGGCAACAGCGTTCCGATCGATGCTGTGGACGTTTACGATTTTGCAGCCAATCAATGGCTGTCTCTGGATGGTTCGTACAACCTGCCGACGAGCCGCGCTCGACAGGGCAGCGCGGTGCTCGGCGGATTTGTTTACACGGTCGGGGGCAACACCGGCACAGGTACGACGACTATCACCACCAACGAACGGTTTTCGGTAAATGGCCTGACGATCATTTCGCCGAATCAACCGCCATTGATGGTTGTGCCTGCCACACAGCAAATCGCTTTGCCCGGACGCGAACTCAGTTTCGTGGTTTCGGCTCAGGATTTGGGATCGAGCGTGCCTGTGACAATCACGCCTTCGGGATTGCCGAACGGCGCGACGTTCAACGCCACGAACGACACCAACAACAGCGCGCGCGGCACGTTCCGTTGGACTCCGACCGCTGGCGATGTTGGCCGCAACATCAGCGTCAGTTTCACGGCTGCGGACGGTTCGCTCACCGACGTTAAGGTCGTGCAGATCACCGTGGTGCAAACGGCTCCGCTAGCAGCAGTCAACGCGGCGGATTTCCGCAACGCTCCGCTGGCGGCTGATTCGATTGCGGCGGCCTTCGGATCGAACCTCGCACCGCGCATCGAAATCGCGCAATCCTTCCCGCTGCCAACGTCGCTGGCCGAAACCATGCTGACCGTGAATGGCATTCCCGCTTCGTTGTTTTTCGTTTCGCCGACGCAGATCAATTTCGTAGTTCCTGCCGGAGTCGAAACAGGTTCGGCGACGATCATCGTCAGCAATGGGCTGGGCAATTATTCGCTCGGCAACATTCAAATCGCCGCAGCGGCTCCGGCGATTTTCACGGCGAACGCTTCGGGAACTGGCGACGCTGCGGCTCAAACGACGATTGACGGCGTCAATTTCCTGCAACCGCCGTTCGATGTGTTGGTCAATGGACGCTCGAACATTCTGGTGATGTATGGCACTGGTTTCCGGCGCGCTCCGGCGACAAATCCGACTGACGGCAACGGCGTCGCCGAATCAGTCACGGCCACGATTGATGGCCGAGCCGCCAACGTGTTGTACGCAGGCGCTCAAGGCAGTTTTGCCGGGCTGGATCAACTCAACGTTGAAATGCCCGCAAGCCTGGCTGGAACCGGCCCGCGTCGCGTCGAAATCGTCATCACCGTCAACGGCGTTACCGCCAATCGCGTGACCATTCAGATCAAATAATGACCATTCCAGAACAGAGAGACGGCGGGACGGAGGGAAAGAGGGACGGAGAGTACGCCGAACAAGCGGCGTCTCCCAATCCCTCTGTCTCTCCATCACTCGATCCCTCTGTCTCTCCATCCTTCCTTCGCCAACTTTGGGACAAAACCTTTGACGACGACGTGTTTGGCCGAGCCGCTCAACTGGCTTATTACTGGCTATTTTCGTTGTTTCCGCTGTTGATTTTTTTGACGGCTTTGCTGGCGTATCTGCCCGAACCGATTCCACGCAAACTGGATTACTGGCTGTCAGCGTTGAACAACGTGCTGCCAGCCGATGCCTATCGGTTGATTGACACGACCTTTCATCAAGTCACCGCCAAACCGCGCGGAGGCTTGCTCAGCTTCAGCATTTTGATCGCCATTTGGGCGTCGTCCGCCGGAATGGAAGGAATCATCGGTTCGATCAATCGCGCATATCGCACTACGACTTTGCGTTCGTGGTGGCGGGAAAAATTGCTGGCCATTGTCTTGACGCTGGGTTTGGCCGGATTTGTGCTGGTGGCTTTATCGCTGATCTTTTTTGGCGAAAGCATAGGTCTGCAAATCGCACGCGCGTTGGGAATGGGCGCGGCATTCAAAACGGCGTTCGGCGTGGCCCAATGGCCGATTGTCAGTATTCTGATTTTGATCGCGGTGGATTTGATTTATTACTTTGCGCCGAACATCAAAAAACATCGCTGGCAATGGTTCACTTCCGGAGCCGTTTTTGCCGTCATCTGCTGGCTGCTGATTTCTTTCGGCTTTCGGTATTACGTGTCACGGTTCGGTAATTACAACGCGACTTACGGCGCGCTGGGCGGAGTGATGGTGCTGATGCTGTGGTTTTACCTGACCGGAGTCGTCATCCTGCTTGGCGGAGAAATCAACGCTCTCAGCAAAAAAATCTGAGCCAATCTTTCCTGACTAATTCCTTTGCCATTACTGGAACAGTGATTGCTCTTCTCACTGTTGAAGCATTTGAACTGCGAGTTTTCACCCAAACAGAGAGGAGCAATTGGTTATGAAAAAGTTAGCACTGGTTTTACAGATCGTAGCTGTGGCGTTTTTTGCTGGTTCGTTGTTGGTCGGCGGAGCGGCTTTTTTGGTGACGTTTCTGACCGCCAGCCAGATTGGCGGAGAAATGCCGTTGTTCTATTTTGAAAAACTCAATCTGCCGTTGCTGTCCATTGCCTTGCCGATGGCGGGGATAATCGTATTTTTGCTGGCGTTGCCGGGCATTCTGGGACTTCGCAAAGTCAGCGAAGAATCCAATGTCGTCGAGTTTTCTGCCAAACCTGCTGAAGTCACGCGGCGCGCTGAGAATTTCTCGAATCATCTGAAAGCAGCGTAGCAATCAATTTGTGATCGTTGTTTTCAGGCGGAGATAAACTACGATCACTTAGTGGGGCGGTGGGAGATTTCTCTCACCGCCCTTCGCAAAATTCCTCAAACAAACTCCATCGCCGCAAAACTCACCACAGACTCCTGGTCAATGTTCCATTGTTCGTATCGCAGCAGTTCGCCGCGAGCTTCGGGGACGGCGCTCAGAAATGTGTACAACGGCGAAAATCCGCACCACTTCAACCGATCTTCTTCCGGTTTCACCAATTCAAAAAACTCTTCGCTGTTGCCGCTGCAAACCTGCTCCAGTCGCTGTAAATCCTCTTCTTTGACTGCGATCATTTCGTCTTCTTCGGCGCGAGCGATCAATTCATCGCCGTATCGCCTGCCGACGTGAGCCAGATCAATTCCTAGCACCCAGAACAATTTTGACCGATGCAAATCGGCCATTTCGCCCAATGCATCGAAAAATCGCATCACCTTGTCATCGCTTTCCGGCGCTTCGCCGTAATACAACGCCCTGGCGAACGGCCCGCAAAGGATCGGCAAAATTTTGACATCCGTGCCGAGCATCTGCTGCAAAAACACGCATTGAAACTCAATCGAATGTTCGATGCTGTGGCAATAATCTTCGTGAACGATGGAACCTTCGGCGTTGTCGGCGAGGAAATTGACCAATTCCAAATCCGGTTGCAGAGTGCCGAGCGGCGTCACGAATGGTTTTCGCGTCAGCCCGAACTGTTCCGGCTGACCGTAATGCGAAGTCCCCAACACAACGACGGTTTTGTCCGCCGCGTGTTGTTTGGCTGCGCCAGCCAATCGCCCATAAGCCGCCGCGTAAGATTGCCAGCCGCCGAACGGACTCACATGCGGAGCCGCCAATCCGATGATTGGCTTGGCCGTGGGAGACAAACTTCCTGCCAAATAATCGTCAAGTTGCACGCGCAATTCCGCCATTTGATCGGGATAGCCTGACCCGGCGTGCGCCGGTTGCCGATGCGTTGCGGCGGCAAATTCCGCGTGGCGCTGGCGCTTCATTCGCTCGAACTCTTCGGTTTCCAGGTATCCGTTTTGCTGAAGCACTTCGCCCAGGGCTTCTATGACATCGCTCGGCACAAGCTGGCCGACCAGCCGCGTCAAATGCGCCTGACAGTCCAGCACAGTGCTTTCGCCGTCAAAGAAGCTCAAGCCTGCGGCCAGTATCGGGGGAATAATCAACACTTCCTGCGAATACCGAAACGGATCGCGCATCACCAGTCCCGGACGTTCGGGAACCGGCGACGGAAACATATCAAGGCCTCTTCTGAGAGCGAATAGTTGTTTGTCCATAAGTCGTCTCTTGGGTACGCTCGCGCCCCCGCGAGCCAACACTAGCAAAAGCCTTGCCCGCGCCCACGCGGGCGTACCAATTGCAAATTGTTGTAAGATCAACCGGAATCGGGCGCGGGCATGATGCTCGGCGGCTTTTCAAACATCAAACTGGTCAAACGGCAAACCGGAAAAGTCGTCATTGAAACCTTTCTGCACAGTTTTTCGTCTGTAGGCTTTGGGAAAAATGAAAACAAGCAACCAAACAATTTGGATTCGGCTGGCAATCGCGCTGATGGCGGCAGCCTTGCTTGTTTCAACTGCCTCAGCGCAAAAGCCCAAACGCAAAAAAGCTGAACCGGTTCCGCCGCCAGCGCCCACCGTCACTGCCGAAGAACTGAAAGAACTGAGCGACGCCGCCAGCAAATCGCGCGAAAGTTTGATTGCCGCCTCGAACACTTACCGCGAAAGTTTGCAGCGATTGCTGACGCTGCAAAAACAGGACGAAGAACGCGCCGCCTCCATCGTAGAGAAAAACAAAAAGCTGTTGGATTTGGGCGTGCTGGCCAAAAAAGAAGTCGAAGAAAGCGAGCAAGTCCTGGCGGCTTCCAAAACCAAATCAGCCGAAACCGAAAAACAGCTTGAATCCATTGACCAATTGGTCGCCGAAGTCGAAGCCGCCGAAGAACTGGCCAAACTACCTCCGCCGCCGACCGGCGAATTTCGTTCGAGTGGCGTGCTGGTTCGGTTCGTCGGATTCAGTCGCTGGAACTTGAGCGATTTCGGAAAGGTAGATGCGTTTTACCGATTGAAGTTCGGCAAGCCGCTGCCGGTCAGCGCCTTTGGCCAGACGGAAACGCATAACCGGTTGGGTTTTGATCACAGCAACGCGCTGGATGTCGCCATTCATCCCGACAGCGCCGAAGGCCAGTCGCTGGTTGAATTTCTGCACGGACAAGGAATCTCATTCATCGCCATTCGCGCTGCCATTCACGGTTCAGCTACCGGCGCGCACATCCACATCGGAGCTTCTTCGCGGCGAATCACACCGAAGCAATGACATCTACTTTTTCAATGTCTCGCCTTCTCTGATTTTCAACACTTGATCGGCTTTGACATCTTTCAGCGTATCGGTTTGTCCGTTCGGCCAAAATACGTCAACGCGGTCGGCTTTCGTTTTGTCGCCAAGCCCGAAATGCAGTCGCAAATCATCGTGAGAATAATAGCTGGTCTGGCTGAGCACGGCTTGGGCTTGTTTGCGTTCGCCAATGGTGACGACAACTCGCGCGCCCAAGCCCGTTCGGTTGGATTTCACGCCGGTCAGTTTCACTTTCAACCAGTGATTGTCATTTGCCAGATCGTTTCTGAGCAGCGAAGGCGGTTCGTTCATGTTCATCACCAGCACGTCTGTGTCGCCATCGTTGTCGAAATCGCCGAAAGCGCAGCCTCGACTGGAATGCGGATCGGTCACGCCGGAGCCGCTTTTCGCCGTCACGTCTTCAAAGCGACCATTGCCCAAATTGCGAAACAACTGTCGCGGGCTGCGATGCGGATATTGCGGGAAGATTTTTTCGACTTCGGGATAAACATTGCCCGTTACCCAAAAAACATCCGGCCAACCGTCGTTGTCTACATCGGGCATTCCGGCGCCCCAACTTATGTATTTCGTCGCGCGGCCAAAACCTGCGGCCAGCGTCACGTCTTCAAACAAGCCTTTGCCGGAGTTTTGGTAAAGCACGGGCGTGTCGTCCATAAAGTGCGTTTTGAAAACATCCAACCGCCCGTCGCGGTTGTAATCGCCGACGCCGAGTCCCATGCCGGCTTGCGGCTGACCGTCTTCGTTGTAAGCCACGCCGCTTTCCAGCGCGACATCGGTAAAAGTTCCGTTCGCGTTGTTGCGATACAGAATGCTGGCCGTCGAATCGCAAGCGACGTAAAGATCAACCCAACCGTCTTCATCAAAATCCACAGCCGCAACCGACATCGGATACCGCTCGAAAACTTTGCTGATGCCCGAAGTTTCGGAAACATCGGTGAATGTTCCGTTGCCTTCGTTGCGATAAAGCCAGTTACGCGCAAACGGCAAACCTTTCGGCCCGCAATTGACCGGGACGCCTTTCCAGGCGCAATTCGCGCCTTTGCCGGGTTCGGCAGCGGTTTTCAAATCGAAGCTCAGGTAATTGGCGACGAACAAATCCAGGTCGCCATCGCGGTCGTAATCAATGAAGCTGCTGCCCGATCCCCAGCGAACGCCCTCAAAATCAAGCCTGGCTCGTTTGGTCACGTCGGTGAACGTGCCGTTTCCGTTGTTGCGATACAAAACGTTCGCGCCCCAATACGTGACGAATAAATCATCAAAACCGTCGCCGTCGTAATCGCCAATGCTCAAACCGGAAGCAAAGCCTGTTTTGGTGAATCCGGCTTTGGCCGTCACGTCGGTGAACGTGCCGTTGCGGTTGTTTTTATAAAGTCGCGTCGTCGGTTTTGAAGATGCCGCTTCCTGACGGTCGCGGTACTGTTCCAAAGTCGTGCCGTTCAGTGTCAGCACGTCCATCCAGCCGTCGTTGTCGTAATCGTAAAAAGCCACGCCGCAGCCGTTGGTTTCGATGATGTAGCGTTTGGATTCGACGCCGCCGTAAATGATCGGCTGAGTTAAACCTGCTCGGACGGCGATGTCAGTGAATTGCGGATTGCGGGTTGCGGGTTGCGGATTCGCAGCGGCAAACAAGGTCAGGCCAACAGCAACTGCGGCAACAAAACCAATCTTTCTCCCACTCCTATTGTTATTCGTGCCTCTTCGTGCCTCTTCGTGGATGGAATCATTGCCGAATTTCATTTGTCGGGATTCTCCAGATTGCCTTGCAGCTTGTCGGCGATGGCGAATTCTCGTTTGGCGTCTTCGGCCTTGCCGAGTTGCTGATACACCTGCCCCAAAATGTAATGCGCGGATTTGTTGTTCGGGTCGAATTGGATCGCTCGGCGCAGCATGCTTTCGGCGTTCGGCAATTCTTTCTTTTTCAGGTACGACTTGCCCAGCAGAATGTACGGCCCGCTGTAAAACGGATTGAGCCAAACGGATTTTTGCAGTTGCGTGATGGCTTCGTCCCATTTGAGTTGCCGAGTCAGCGCGTCACCGATCTTGTAATAGGCCATGGCGTTGTTCGGATTGATGGCCAGTTCTTTTTCGAGCAGCGCGATGCCTTCTTCAAAACGGTTTTTGTAAATCGCGTTTTGCGCCAGCAGGTAATTGGCCTGCGGCAAGCGCGGGTCTTTTTCGAGCGCCGCTTTCAATTCCGCGTCCGCGAAATCTTCCATCTCCACGCGGATCATCATCTGCGCGGTCAGCAAATGGGCGGCGGCGGAATCCGGCGCGACGCGAAACATTCGCCCAAACGCCGCGCGCGCTTTTTCAGGCTGCCGCGCCTGCACTGACGCCATGCCGAGTGCATAAACCAGTTCGTTGTTGTTTGGAAATCGGCTGACGGCTTGCTCCAGGTGCGGAACCGCTTCGGCCATTCGACCAAGCAGATAGTTCGACAATCCCAACGCCTGTTGGCATTCCAAAAATTCGCGTGACAATTTGCCATCAGCCAAAGCGTCTTTGCCTGCACTAACGACTAATTCCAAATACACGAGCGCGCGTTGATACTCACGTTTGTGATACCAGGACATGCCCATCAAATAAGTGACCTCTCTGGAATCGCGTCCTTGCCCGTTTGCTAAAGTGCTCAGCTTCTTAATCACTTCGTCGTAACGACCGGCGTTGAACATCGTGCGTTCTTCGGTCACCAGGACAGGCGTTTGCGCTTGGCCGGAAGCGAACAGACAAACGATCAACAGACAAAACAGAATCAGTTTCATGGCAGTCAATGAAGATTGGAATCGTCCGTGACAAAGCCTTCGGCTTGGGCAGCCTGCAATAACTGCTTGTCAGCGGAAAGGAAAATCGGCGCGGCAACGCCAACAGACAGCGCGGCGGTTCTTGCTTGCAACGCGGAAGCCAGTTGCACTGCATCGTAGGCACGTAAGGGATGGCGTCCCAGCAAGAATTTTGTTTGATTCACCAGGTTATCCGTCAATGTAATGACTTCGTACTGCGCGCCCCAAACAAAGTTGATGACCGAAATTATTCGCTGATAGCGAAGCGGCGTGATGCTTTGTTCACGCACTCTGCGATTGATCGCGCTGTAAAGCTCGGTCAGACTCAATTGTCCCGTAATAATCGTGTTGGCGGCTGACGGTTTGAACAAAGCGCGCATCCAAGGGGAACCGACTTCAGGAACGTGTCGCTTCACCAGAACACTTGTGTCGGCGTAATAACTCGGCATTCAGCCTCCGCTATCTTCAAAAGCGTTCCTCGCGCTCTTCGAGAATGAGTTCAGACAGCGGTTTCCCTGCCGCGAAAACCCTCCCTAGCTCCTCTTCTTCGTCTTCTGAAACAGGCATCACGATTTCAGCCTGCCAATGCCCGGCATCTCGAACCAGTCCAGCGTCAACCAGAGCTTGGTGAAGACGAATGCGCTCCTCAATTGCCGCACGGCTCGGTTTGGCTTTTGTCTTAACTTCGACTTCGACTTCGGCTTGCTCAGGCAATTTCAGCGGCGATAAGGGACGCAACACTCCCTCGGCGTAGATTGCAGTCACGATTTGGCTCATAGCCACCTCCGTTGGATTGATGTTCAATGCTCGAAGCATAGCATAAAAAGAGGAGAAGCCCTGTCGGACTTCCCCTCTTGAAATCGCCAATTTACGCCGAAGTTAAAACTTCAGCCGGAGCGCGAATTGGAAGTTGCGTTGCGGGTCGGCGCCGAAATAGGCGGTCGAATTGATGACGCCCGCGCCGCCGCTCGGGACCAGTCGCCCGCCGTCAAACCGTCCGATGAAGCTGTCCGGGTTGCCCAGGTTGACGTTGTTGAAGAAGTTGACCGATTCGATGCGGAATTCGAGTTCCTTCGTTTCGGTGATCTTGAACTTCTTGAAGAGTGAAGCGTCCGTGCGCCAGTAACGCGGGCCGCGCAAGGCGTTGCGTTTCTGGTTACCGAAGGTTCCCACCGCCGGAACGCCGAAGACGCTCAGGTCAGTGAAATGGCGGATCGTGCCGCCGGCATCGCGCGTGACGCCGGTTTTGACATCGCCGCTGACGTTCGGGCGGCAGGTTCCGGTGTCGGAAATCCCGCCCGTGTCGAAGCAGTTGTCATAGGGCAAGCCGCTTTGAATCGTCGTGTTGGAGTTCACCTGCCAACCGCCGATCAACAAATCCACCGGGCGCGAAGCGCTGCCCAGCAGTTTTTTGCCTTTGCCCACCGGCAGTTCGTAAACCTGCGAGAAGACAAAGTTGTGATTGCGTTGCCAGCCCGCCGGGCCGCGATTCAAGTTGGCGTCGAAGAAGAAATACCCGCCGTCGTCCTGTTCCTGCTTCTGGTAGGTGTAGTGCGCCAGCAGCGAGTAACCGTCCGAAAAACGCTTGTCCAGTTTAAGCTGGATCGAGTTGTAGCGGTTGTCGGCGCAGTTGCAGAAGAAAGCGATGTCCTGCGACCAGCCGAACCGTTGGAAGAAAGGTCTGGCCAGCGTGCCGTTTCGATTCGGCCGATAACCGGCAATCGGCACTTGATTGACGTTGACGTCCGGGCCGTCGCCCGCAAACACGTGCGTGCCTTTGTTGCCGACATAAGCCGCTTCGAGTGACATCTTGCTGGTCAATTGGTATTGCACCGTGACGTTGTAAGCGTCCACCGTCGGCAGCCGCATCTTGTCCGGCAACACGCGCGCGAAAACGCCGTCCGGCAGGAAGAATTGCCCGCTGGTCGGCAAGGTCGCGTTCGGCGTGCCGTTGCGATTCGGCGCGTTGTTCAAACCGAAGAACTGCGTAAACGCCGGCGCGCCCTGCGCCAGATTGAAGACGCTATTGAAATTGCCGTTGTTCAAACGTTGCACGGCCAGCACCGGCAGGTTCTGCGTCACCGAATGGCCGAAGACCGAGCCGAACACGCCGATGTCGTAACTGCGTCCATAACCGGCGCGCACCACCAGCTTGTCGGACACTTTGTAAGCCACGCTCAAACGCGGCGCGAAGTTGAAGCTGTTTTCCACGTTGCCCGCGAGATCGGTGGAACCAACGCCCGCCGTGCTGATTTGCCCGGTTTCCAAGCTCAAGAAGCCGCCGTTGCCGGGATTGTTGAGCGTCTGCGGATTGATGACATCCATGCGCAGGCCGTAGTTGATGGTCAGTTTCTGCGTCGCGCGCCAGGAATCCTGACCGTAATAGAAATGTCGCCATTGCCGTTCGCGCGCATCGGTGTTTGAACTGATGTAGCGTCCGAAGTTGGTCACTTCGCCCAGCAGGAAGGTCGCCAGACCGAGTCCGCCGCCATTGACGCCCGCCGTCCGACCGTTGTTGAAGGTCAGTTCGCCGGAACGATGCACGTCCGAAGGCACGCGCAAATTGAACGCCCGCCGCACGTCCACGCCGAATTTGAAGGTGTGATTGCCGACGAATTTCGTGGTGTTGCTGACGAATTGGAATTGGTTCTCGTCCTGATCCAGCGGGCAGTTGCAACGGTTAACGCCCAGGCCCGAACCGAAATTGGTGTCAGGGATGCCGTTACCGTTGATAAAGCCGCCGAACAAACCGGAACTGAAATCATCCAGGTTCAATCCACGAATGCCCGCTTCTTCCGCCGTTTTCTTGCCGAAATCGAAGGGCAGAACGTTGACCTTGTAACGGAAGAAACCGAAGCGGAAATCCGTCACCAGCGTGGACGACCAGGCATAGTCAAAACCGTAGGCCACGCTCTGGTTGCGCACTTTGGAAGTGCCGCCCAGACTGACCAATTCCGGGCCGCCGCCCGCGCCAAAAGCCGTCGGACCGTTGCGGCTGAAATCCGCGAAGCTGTAGCGGCCAAACATGCTCAAGTTTTCGGACACCCGGTAGTCGCTGCGAATGTCGAAGCTGTCTTTGTCAAAGCCTTCGATGCCGGAGGCGACATAGTTGTCAGCCGTGCCGTTCAACCGTCCCGGCGCGTTCGGCAGCGGAATCAGTCTCAGGACATTCACGGCTTGCGGCGACAACCGTGCCGTTGGAATGCGATTGCCTGTGAACTGCGTGCGCGCCGTCAAATCGCCGTTGGCATTGAAAACCGAAGTGGCCGGATCGAAAACATTGACGCCGTAAGCGCTTAAATCGCCCGTGCGCGCCGCCGCTGTCGGAACGGTCAGTAATCTGCTGCCGCCGGTTTTGCTGCGGATGCCGTCGTAATCGCCGAAGATGAACCATCGGTCTTTGACAATCGGCCCGCCGACCGCGCCACCGAATTGATTACGCAACGTGTCAGGAATGAATTTGCCTGTCAGCGAATCGGGCCGAGCTTGCGAAAACGGATTGCGCGCTTGCAGCACGTCGTTTTGCCGGAAGAGGTAAGTCGCGCCGTGAATGTCGTTCGTGCCGGATTTGGTCGAAACTGAAACCACGCCCGCGATGGCCTGGCCGAATTCCGCGTCGTAGTTTTGCGAAGTGATCTTGGTTTCGCCGATGGCTTCAAAGTTGGGATTGACGACGATGATGCCCAGAATCGGATCGCGGTTTTCCGTGCCATCCAGTTGATAGCCCGTGCCCGCGAAGTGCTGGCCGTTGACCATCGTCTGGGTCGAACCTTGCGGATTTTCGCTGGCCGCGTGCTGCCATTGCAGTTGCTGAGTTCCGGGCGTCAGCAAAATGAATTTGGTGAAGTTGCGGTCGAGAATCGGCAGATCAGTCACCTGACGAGCTTCAAACGTCACCGCCACGTCTGCTCGATCTGTTTTCAGTAATGGAGCATCAGCCGAAATGGTGACTTCTTCGCTGACTGCGCCGGTTTGCAGCGACACATTTGTTTCGCTCGCGCGGTCAACGTTGACGACAACTTCGACGATGGCGGTCTTGAACCCCTGAGCTTCGATCTTGACTCGATAAGCTCCGGGGATCAGCCGGGTTTGGTTGAAATTGCCTGACGAATTGGTTTCGGTCGCTTCGCTCACGTTGGTTCCGGTGTTTGTGATCGTCACTTTGGCTTTGGCCACAGCCGCGCCGGATTGATCGGTCACAGAGCCGAACACGCTGCCGTACACGGCCTGTCCGAAAACCTCAACGGACAGAGACGTAATACACAGCAGCAAGCTCAACGCGAGAAGAGAGAATTTCTCTTTCGTCCTCATGATTAGGTAGCCTCCTATGACAGCCCATGAAAAGCGGTTCAGACAAAACTCCACCCTTCTGGTTCAGTCAAAATTGTTACGTGGTCGTGTAAGCGGCAACAAAAACTGCCCGCTCAAATGATTGAAGTCAGTGGTTTCACCCGGACGCACACTTCGACCTGCCGAAACGGAAGTTCGAGTGCGCATCGGCCTTTTGGAGGCCAGCAAAGCTTTCAAGGCAAATCAGTTTTTCTAGTTTTTGGAAATTCGATCCGGCTGTTGGTGCGTGTGATGCCGAGTTGATTGAATCCTGCTCTCAACTCAGGGAACCCAAGTCAGCCAGTTTTATTGTGTCCCAGCAAAGCATCGTCCTGAACTTTGGTAATTCACCAAGTTGAATTTGACGTGGCGGGAGATTAGTTCACCGATGATGGATTTGGGAGTTACGCGGGCGTATGATACGGTTACTGACCATTGATGCCTTATGTTGCATTGAGTTACGAAATTGTTACATCTTGTTTGTAACGTTCTTTAGTGAGTTGAGATACGGTTGGCAGGTCTGGCAATGATCCCCACAGAAGACAAAATCGCGCAGTTGGAGAGAATTCTGAGTGGACGCACACTTCACGGTTCAGAAAGTCTACGTGCTTTTCTGCGTTTTGTGGTCGAACAATCGGTCGAAGGAGAAGAACATCAGCTAAAGGAGTATATCATTGCCACCGAAGTGTTCGGACGCGGCAGCGATTTCGATCCGCGAATTGATTCCGTCGTGCGGGTTCAAGCCGGAAGGCTCAGGAACAAACTTCAAGAGTATTACGCGACAGAAGGCAAAGGAGATTCGATTGTCATTGATTTGCCTAAAGGGCAATACACGCCAGTGTTTTTCCCGGCTCAGAAAACGGAAGACCATTCAGGCAACGGCGTCAATTCGCAACCGTCCAAATCCTTGCAGACCTCCGCTGTTGAAACGGTTTCGGCGACGGCTGGTTTGGGGTTAAATGAATTCGCGCTAGCTCCGGTCGAACCGGCTGTTTCGACGCCGCATCAGCTTCCCAAAATCACGCGCAGAAGATGGCGAATGGCTGCGGCTTTTTTTTCCATCGCGACGGTTGTCTTTGGGGCGATGGCTTTTAATTACAGGGCAAAGAATCTGGAATTGTTGGAATCTTTGGGCGGCATCGCGCTGGGCGAAATCAGTTTGATTGATCGCCGCGGGGTTGATCCTTTATGGGGAGATTTTCTGCGCTCCACCGAACCGGTTTTGATTGTTTACAGCAACACGCTTTTTCGCGGAACGCCTGACACAGGAATGAGGTCGCTTAAATCGCTTGATTCGCCCGGCAGCAGTCTTGGGTCGCCGATGATTCCGCAAAGCGAAATAGAACAAAGCAAGGAACCCATCATCGAACATTACACCGGAATAGGCGAAGTGATGGGGGCGTATTTTCTGGGGGATTTTATGGCGCGGGTGCGCCATCCATCCCGCGTTAAGCGCAGTTTGTTGCTGACGTGGGAAGATTTGAAAACCGAAAACATCGTTGTGCTCGGTTCGCCCGCTGAAAATTTGTTTTTGCGCGATCTGCCTCAAAAACAGGATTTGGTCTTCAAACAGATGCCCGACGAAAGCGGCAAACTGGATTTCGGCGTTCTGGTCAATGATCCTAAACCGGGCGAACAACAAAAGTATTTCGCCAAACAGGACGGCCCTTCGCGCAGCCAGATAACCGAAGATTACGCCGTCGTCAGTTTGTTGCAGGGCGTGTCCGGGCAAAAACGATTGTTGATTCTGGCCGGCATCACAACGCATGGAACTCAAGCCGCAGCCGAATACGTCACCAAACCGGAATACATCAACGAACTAATCAATCGTCTGAATATCGCTTCGCCCGGCGCGCCGCCCAAATTGCCGATGAATTATCAGGTTTTGGTGAAAGTTAAGGTGAATGGCGGAGTTCCTGTGCAAGTGTCTTACGTCACTCATCACGTTTTGGGTCAATAATCTCGATTGTCGAATCTCGCGCAGCGCGATCTTTTTGCGGATGCGTCAGCCAACATTTATATTCATTCGCGCGATGAATCGAAACAATTTGCCTTCCATCTTTTTTCTGTTCGCGGCGTTTTTGCTGTCGCCGATTGTTTTGCCGATTGAAGCGACACAAACGCCGTCCGTTCAAAATGAATTCAAGATAGCCTTCGTCAACATAGCCAAAAACGCCGGGCTTAATCACAAAACCATTTACGGCGACGAAAACAAGAACAAATATCTGTTGGAAACAACCGGCAGCGGAGTCGCCTGGTTCGATTATGACAACGACGGCTGGCTGGATTTGTTTTTCGTCAACGGCTCGCGCTTCAGCGGCATTGTCAAAGGCCAGGAACCGACGACAAAGCTTTACAAAAACAATCGCAACGGCACTTTCACAGACGTGACGGCAAAATCCGGTCTGGCCAAAACCGGCTGGGGGCAATCCGTTTGCGTAGGCGATTTTGACAACGACGGTTGGGATGATTTGTTTGTGTCTTACTTCGGCAAAAACTCGCTGTTCAAAAACAACGGGAACGGCAGCTTCACAGACGTGACAGACAAAGCCGGAGTCGGCGTGAACAAAACTCGCTGGGGATCGGGCAGCGCCTTTTTGGATTTCGACAAAGACGGCGATCTGGATTTGTTCGTTGGCAGTTACATTGACTTCGATGTGAAAACCGCTCCAACGCCTGAAACCGGACCTTGTTTGTACAAAGGCGTGATGGTCGCTTGCGGCCCGCCGGGACTGACTGGAGGCGTCAACATGCTTTTCCAGAACAACGGCAACGGCACTTTTGCCGACGTTTCCGAAAAATCCGGTATCCGCAAAACCATCGGTACTTATGCGCTGGGAGTCTTAATCGCCGATTTCGACAACGACACCTGGCCGGACATTTACGTCGCCAACGACTCGGCTCCGGCGGCGCTTTATCACAACAACGGCAACGGCAGCTTCACAGACATTGGCGTCGAATCCGGCGCGGCTTACAGCGGAGACGGCAAACCTCAAGCCGGAATGGGCGTCAGCGCAGGCGATTTCGACGGCGACGGTTTGCCGGATATTTTCAAGACCAATTTTTCCGGCGACACTTCGACGCTGTATCGCAATCTGGGCAAAAACAATTTTGACGACGTGACGTTTGCCGCTGGCATTGGTTTGAACACTCGCTGGCTGGGTTGGGGCTGCGGATTTTTCGATCCCGACAACGACGGCTGGCTGGATATTTTGCTGGTCAACGGCCACGTTTACCCGGAAGTCGGCAAGCTGACCACCGAAGCCGGATACGCTCAGCGCAAAGTGCTGTACCGCAATCTACGCAACAAGACTTTTCAGGACGTGACGGAAAAAATCGGCGGCGCGTTGATAGAACCTACCGCCAGTCGAGGCTGCGCGTTTGGAGATTTCGACAATGACGGCGACGTTGATGTGGTCATCAATCCGGTCAACGAAACGCCAGTGTTGATGCGGCTGGATTCACCTGCACCGAAAGACGGCGGCAACAACTGGATCGCCGTCAAAGCCGTTGGCGTGACTTCAAACCGCAGCGGCATCGGTGCGCGTGTGACTTGCGTGACGGAAGAGAAAACCCAGTTCAACGAAGTCCGCAGCGGCGGCAGCTACTATTCGCAGAATGATTTGCGCGTGCATTTCGGCATCGGCAAAGCCACGAAAGTGAAAACGATTGAAATCCACTGGCCCAGCGGAAAGGTAAGTAAACTCAGCAATGTCGCGGTCAATCAGGTCGTTGTGGTGAAAGAACAATAGCTGGAGCGAGGATGGAACATCCGCGCTCCAGCAAAATGTCCGTGCTCCGGCTAGAGCAACAAATCTTCAGCCACTCGCCCATCGCGCAAACTGATTTTGCGATTCGCCAAGCCTGCCAACTGCTGATCGTGAGTCACCAACAGCAACGTCGTTTGCCGCTCTTGGTTCAGTTTCAGCAACAGCTCAAAAATATGACTGCCGTTTTTGGTGTCCAAATTCCCTGTTGGTTCATCGGCCAACAGAATTTGCGGGTCGTTGGCAAACGCGCGAGCGATGGCTACGCGCTGCTGCTCTCCGCCGGAAAGCTGCGAAGGGTAATGATGGCCTCGGTCGTGCAAACCAACTTCGTCCAGCAGGGCTTGAGCTTTATCACTTGCTTTGCTGACGCCCATAATTTCCATCGGCGTCAAGATGTTTTCGTAGGCGGTCAACGACGGAATCAAATGAAACGATTGAAAAATGAATCCTACCAGCCGCCCGCGCAACTCGGCCAGATTGTCTTCGCTCATCGTGGTGATGTCATGGCCATCCAGTTTGATGTTGCCAGTTGTCGGAGCATCCAAACCAGCCAGCAATCCCAGCAAAGTGGATTTGCCGCTGCCCGAAGGCCCAATGACCGAAACGAATTGTCCGCGTGGAATTTCGAGATCAAGCGAATGAAGAATGGTGAGTTGTTCGCTGCCGCTGGTGACGGTTTTGGAGACGTTGGAAAGTTGAATCATAGTTTGGTGGTCGGTAGTCGGTTGTCAGTGATCGGTTGACGGTCTCAGTTGTCGGCTGCTGCTTGTCGGCTTAAGATTGTTTTCCGAAAATGAGTTCAACAAATTCGGGAAAGAACCGACAACCGACCACCAACAACCGATCACCGTTACGAAATATGCCTTTTCACTTTCTCAATTTCAAATCGCGGATTCTGCTTTTATTGATGCTGACGTTGCTTTCGTTCGGCTGTCAGCAATCATCTCAACCATCTCAATCGGCGCAAAACACCAATCCACTGGCCACGCCCGCTCCGGCAACGATTTCAACTTCGTCGGATGAATTGCCGACCATTGTCGCGTTTGGCGACAGCCTGACCGCCGGGTTCGGGCTGAGCGACGACCAGTCATACACTACGCTGCTGCAACGCAAATTGGATGCAAACGGATACGGGTATCGCGTCGTCAACGCTGGAGTTTCCGGCGACACTTCGGCAGGCGGCGCACGAAGAATTGATTGGGCGCTGCAATCAGGCAACGTCAAAGTTTTGATTTTGGAGCTTGGCGGCAATGACGGCTTGCGCGGTCTGCCAGTGGAGGAGATGAAAAAGAATCTTGAGCAGGTGATCCAGCGCGCTCAATCAACCGGCGTAACCGTGTTGCTGGCCGGAATGGAAGCTCCGCCGAATTTCGGAGTCAGCTACACGCAGGAATTTCGGCAGGCGTTTCGTGACTTGGCCAAACAGTACAAAACTCCGTTCATTCCGTTTGTGTTGGACGGCGTCGGCGGCAATCCTCGCATGAATCAACCCGACGGCATTCATCCCAACGCCGAAGGCGAAAAGGTCATGACCGAAACCGTCTGGCGCGCTCTGGAACCACTGCTCACCAAATAACGATGGAGGGACAGAGAGACAGAAGGGTCTTCTCTCCATCTCTCAATCCCTCTTTCTCTCCATCCCGCTCGCCTACTTCACGTTTTTCGACAACTCCGTGTGGACGCGCTCCAACAATTTCTTGGTCGCTTTGATGCCGTCAGCTTCACTCATCTTGTCGCCTTCATATTCGATGCCGACAAAGCCGCGATAACCCGCATCCAAAACGATCTTCATCATCTTGTGATAATCGGTTTCAGTTTCTTCGCCGCGTTCGTCGAAGTTGTGCGATTTGGCGCTGACCGCTTTGGCAAAAGGCATCAACTCCGTCACGCCTTTGTACCGGTCATACATTTCGGTTTGGCTGACGCGGAAGTTGCCGAAATCCGGCAGCGTGCCGCAGTACGGATGATTGACCATCTTCATCACGCCGCTCAGCCATTGGCCGTTTGACGACAAACCGCCGTGGTTTTCGACGACGACATGAATTTTGTGCTTCGCGCCAAATTCGCTCAGCCGCCGCAAACCGTCCGCCGCCAATTTCTGCTGTTCTTCCGCGCTGCCTTTGCTTTGCGCGTTGACGCGAATAATTTTGCAGCCCAGAAACTTCGCGGCTTCCACCCAGCGATAATGATTTTCTACCGCCTGAGTCCGCTTGGCAGCGTCAGGATCGCCGAGCGCGCCTTCGCCATCGCACATAATCAACCGATGTTCGACGCCGAAATCTTTTGCGCGTTTGTTTAGTTCGCGCAGGTAATTTGTGTCCTTCGCTTTGTCTTTGAAAAACTGATTGACGAATTCGATGGCGCTGATGCCGAACTGTTGTTTGGCGGTTTTGGCAAAATCCAAGTTGTCGAGTTCTTTCTTGAAAAGCGCCTTGTGCAGCGACCATTGCGCCAGCGAGATTTTGAAAACCTGTTTGGCGGCGGCATTCGCCAGCGTTTCGCCAGCGACAACGGCAATGCCAACCGCAGCCGATTGCTTCAGAAATTCACGCCGCTTGAGCGGTGATTCAATCACTTCGATCATAGTTTTGGGTCCTCTTGGTTTTGGAGTTTGAATAGTTCGGAAATAGACAGTAGCCAGTAAACAGCGGTGCGGTCAACCAAATCCTGAAAAATCCTGTGCATCCTGTCCGCGATTAGCCTGGTGGTCGCAACCTGCGATCAAGCTGCTGCGCGCGTTCGAAAGCCGCCGCCGCTCCCTTCCTGTCGCCTTTCTTTCTCAACGCCAAACCAAGCTGGTAATAAGCCGGAGCGTAGTTCGCGTCTTTCTTAATCGCCGATTCAAACAGATTGATGGCGGCGGCCAGATTTCCCTGCTTCATTTTCTGAATGCCGGTGTTGGTATCGAAAGTCGCAGCTTGGTTATTGGCTTTCAACTGATTCAACCGAGCCGCTTCGGCAAATTCGACGCGAGCGGCTGGCAAATCGCCTTTTTGCCGCAAGGCATTTCCCAGCGTGTTATGCGTTTCGGGCGTGAGCGGCGCAATCTTGATTGCCGTTCGGAAAGCTTCAATCGCCGCATCGAGTTCGCCTTTCTGCTGCAATGCCGTGCCGAGCGTGTAGTGAGCTTGAGCGAAATCCGGCTTGGCGGCGATGGCTCCGCGAAATGCGGCGATGGCTTCGTCGAGCTTGCTTTGCTGCATCAAGGTGATGCCCAGCGTGTAATGCGATTCGTGCAGCGACGGTTGCAGAGCGATGCTGCGGCGAAGCGCGTCAACGGCTCCGGCAAAATCGTCTTTGTACTTCAGCGCCACGCCCAGGTTGTACCAGGCTTCGGCTTCGTTCGAGTTGGTGGCCAGCAAGCCGCGATAGACTTCGACGGCTGCGGCGTAATCGGCTTTTTGAATCAGCGCCAAACCAAGATTGTTCAACGTCACCGAATTGTTCGGATCGAGTTTCAACGCCGCTTCAAACTCGGCGACGGCTGCCACGGCATCGCGTTTTTGAATCCACGTCAGGCCAAGCTGATTGCGCGCTTCGATGAAATCCGGTTTCAAGCGAATGGCTTCGCGCAAGGCGGCGATGGCGTTGTCTGTGTCTTCGTCCACGTACAACGCCAAACCGAGCGCGTTAAATCCGTCGGCGACTTTCGGCGCAAGCTTGACGGCCTGGCGAAGCTCTTCAATCGCTTCTGGAATCGCGCCGGTCTTTTGCAAACACACGCCGAGGTAATACCGCGATTCAAAATGTTTGGGATTGAGTTTCGCCGCTTCGCGCAGCGGCGCAATCGCTTCGGCAAATTGCTGGCCGAACCAGCGCGTCACGCCCAGCCGAAAATGAGCTTCGTGAAAATCAGGTTTGAATTTGATGGCGGCTTCAAATTCGGAAATCGCCGCGTCAATATTTCCCGTCTGGCCAAGCGCGAAGCCCAACGCGCTGTGCGCTTCGGCAAAATTTGGCCGAGCCTCAATCGCCAATCGAAACTCGTTGATGGCTTCGGCAATCTGGCCTTTCTGCTGCAACGCCAAGCCTAGATTGGCGCGCGCTTCGGCAAACTCCGGTCGCAATCGAATGGCTTCGCGGAAGGAATTGATCGCTTCGTCGCCCTGCCCCAACTGACCGAGCGCCGTGCCGAGCGCGTTGTGCGCTTCGGCAAAATTCGGTTGCAGCTTGATCGCCGCTCGCAGCGAAGCAACGGCTTGCGCGGGATTGTTCCGCTGTAAGGCTGTAAGTCCAACTTTGTACTGTTGTTCGGCGGTGGCTGGCGATTTTGGCTGCTGGCCGCGTTGAGCAAAAGTCGGCTGAACACACAAAACCAGAATCGAAAGAAAGATAATTGCGGGCGATTGACGGATGTTCATCGCCAAAAACTATAAAGGCTTACAACAAGGCCTGCAATGATTTGATCAATCCCAAACTTGCGACTTCAATCAACTCTGTCTCTGACTTACAATCCGGCCTATGGCAACCAAAGGATCACGCACCGTTTTCGCCTGTCAAAATTGTGGCTTTCAATCGCGCAAATGGATGGGCAAATGTCCCGATTGCGGCGAATGGAATTCCTTTGTCGAAGAGCGCGAACGCCCGGTCGGCAAGGATTCCACCAGCACGGCTCGCGTAGGCATCAGTTGGCGCGACAGCAAGCCCATCGCTTTCACCGAAATCGAGGCGCAGGACGATTCCCGCGAAGTCACGGGCATCGAAGAATTCGACCGCGTGCTCGGCGGAGGAATCGTGCCGGGTTCGTTGGTGCTGATTGGCGGCGAACCGGGCATCGGCAAATCCACGTTACTCAGCCAGGTGGCCGACAAACTCAGCGCGGTGTACGGCCACGTGCTGTATGTTTCCGGCGAAGAAAGCGAACGGCAGATCAAACTGCGCGGCGAACGTTTGGGCATCAATCCGGCAGGATTGTTTTTGCTCGCCGAAACCAGTTTGGAACGCATCTTCGACGAAATCGAACGCTTGCAGCCCAAAGCCGTCATCATTGATTCCGTCCAAACCATCTTTTCCGAAAAGCTGGAAAGCGCGCCCGGTTCGGTTTCTCAGGTGCGCGAAGTCGCCGGGCAGTTTTTGCTGCTGGCCAAGAATTTGGGCTTGCCGGTGTTTCTGATCGGCCACGTCACCAAAGAAGGCACGATTGCCGGGCCGAAGGCGTTGGAGCACATAGTGGACACGGTGATTTACTTTGAAGGCGAGCGCCATCACAACCATCGCATCTTGCGCGCCGCCAAAAACCGCTTCGGCGCGGCCAACGAACTGGGGATTTTTGAAATGACCGGCGCGGGATTGGTCGGCGTGCCAAATCCTTCGGAAGTGTTTTTGAGCGAACGTCCGATTGGCGCTTCCGGCTCGGCGGTGGTCGCGGCGATAGAAGGCACACGGCCTATGCTGGTGGAAATTCAGGCGCTGGTTAGTTCGTCGAAATTCGGGACGGGGCGGCGGACGACTTTGGGAGTTGAACTCAACCGCGTGGCTTTGCTGGTGGCGATGCTGGAAAAGCGCGTCGGTTTTCATCTGAGCGGCGACGACATTTTCGTCAATCTGGTCGGCGGCATTGCGCTGAACGAACCGGCGGTAGATTTGGGCATCGTGGCGGCGGTGACTTCCAGTTTTCGCAACATTCCGATCAACGAACACACGATTGTTTTTGGCGAAGTCGGCCTGGCCGGAGAAGTTCGCGCCACCAGCCACGCGGCCATTCGATTGCGCGAAGCGGCTCGCATGGGATTCAAACGAGTCATCCTGCCGAAAAACAACCTGACTGGCTTGCCCGAAGACGACCGGCTGGAAGTCATCGGCGTGCGGTCTGTAGCCGACGCGCTGGACGCGCTGTTTTGAGCCGAGCCGCTTCTTGCAACTTTCACATTGCGTCCGTAAACTCGCCCGCGACTTCATAATCCCAAACGACAATTCGCAATCAAAATTTTTTTTGAGGACATAAACCATGAGTGTGTTTAGCAATTGCGGCCAAACGAAACTCAGCTTGTTTTTTCTACTGGCTGGTTTGTTGTTGGCAAGCGCCTGCTCCGGCTCAAGCCTGTCGAGCGAAAGCGCCTACGTTGTGCCGGAAAAGATTCGGCTGAAAAACTCGACAGCTCAGGCGGCGCGCGGCATAGGCGAACTGAAATCAGGCGACCGCGTAACCATCACCGAACGCAGCAAATCCGAAGACGGAACTCCGTGGGTGAACGTCAAAGCTGCCGACGGTCAGGAAGGTTGGGCGGAAGCCAAGAACTTCATTAAGGAAGACATTGTTGCCAAATCGCGCAAGATGGCCGACGAAATCAAAGACATTCCCACTCAAGCCATCGGCAAATCGAAAGCCACATTGAAACTGCGATTGACGCCGGATCGAACTACGGAAGAAAACGTGGCGGCTCCGCTGCCTTCGGGAACGATCATGGAAATCGTCGCGCGCGAACGAAAACCTCGCCCGGCGTCGCTGGATCAAAAAGCAGAAAGCGCAGAAGGAGCGGCTTCGGATTCCAAACAGGAAACGAAATATGACGAATGGCTTCAGGTTCGATTGAGCGGATTGACAGTTTTGCCCGCCGGATGGATTTACGGCGGTTCGGTCGAATTGGATATTCCGGGCGAAATTATCTACTTCGTTTCCAGCGGGCGACGCATCGTCGGTTGGCAAAAACTCGGCACGGTTCACGGCGACGACAGCCGCACCGGAGATCATTTTCTGGTCTTGGAGCGAAAAGTAATTGACGCCGATGATCGAGCCGATTTCGACCGCATCAAGGTGCTGGCCTACGACGCGCCGACCAGGAATTACACGACGCCATTCAAAGACGATGTGATTGGGCGCTTCCCCATTTCGGTAAAAATGGATGGTCAGAGCGGCAGTTTCCGCGCCATTGTGTTGGACAAAAATGACGCTAAACAGGAAATCGAATACAGCGTCGAAATAATGAATAACAAAGTGAAAGCGGCCAAACCTGCCGCACAAAAAATGGATAAAAAATAGAGGAGGAGTTTTCGATGGCCGATTCTTCAAATCAGTTAGTCAGTTATTTGAACAAGTTCGATGATGCCGGTTGGGCAAAAATCGTGGCGGAACTTCAAGGCGCAATCCACCCGGTTGACCAGCGAGCCACGCAAATCTGGTTTGCGTTCTTTCCGGTCAAACTGAACAAAGCCTTGACCGAATCAGAAGACTCTGCGGCCCTGGCGAAAAAGTTGATCTTGAAAGGCAGCTATCGCCTGACAGATCAGGTGGATTCATCGGCGGAGTTTTTGTACGGACATCGTTACTGGCCACAGGTCAAAAAAGCCGTCGCATTGCACGCCGAAACCGGAATGCAAACTCCGCTGGACGCGCAAATCCGCGATGTTGCTCGCAAAGTCGCCGGAGAAGTAAACGCGCCGGTTTCATTGCTGGTCGGAATCACTGCGGTGGCGTTTGGCACGCTGGCTCAAGTTGGGTTGGACGTGTTTCGCCAACCGGCGGCGGCGGGACGATACGGTTCGTCGTGGCGAAAATCCGCCGACCAAATCGTTGCCGATCGCGCGAAAGACGACAGCCAGGGTGTGTTCGGCTTTTTGCGTTCGGTCAACAAATCCTTCACGGTGACTTATCGGGAATACGAACCCGGCTGTTCGTTCAAACTCATCAGCCAGCAAGATGTGACTATGGCAGGTCGCCAATACGAACGCGATTACCACGCTGAAGACGCACGCTGCATGCCGGGAGAAGGGCCGATTCCGGTCGAATGCCGCGCGGCATCGTGCGGGACTTGCTGGGTGGGTGTGTTGTCGGATGGAGGCAAAATCTCTCCGCCCAATCAGCGCGAAATTGATCGCTGGCGATACTTCGGTTACGAAGGATTCACAGGTGAAGCCAATTCGCCGATCCGGCTGGCTTGCCAAATGAAGGCTCAAGGCAACGTTTCGCTGGTCGTCGCTCCATGGAATGGAATGATCGGCAGGCTGGACGAAAAAGAAAAAGCGGTTGCCGCTGCCAACTAAACATTGGCCTAAACATTGGCTTTGATCCGTTTGAGTTGTTCTGTATGCCATTCTTCATGTTTGCCGATGAATAGCGCGAACTCGAACAGAGAAAAGCTGCCGAGAATCGGATGCGAAAATTTCAGTTGCTTGAGCCGTGAAAAATCCGAGTGACTTAACGCGGCCAGAGTTTTTGCTCTGGCCGCTTCGCGTTCCGCCCACAACTTTTCAAACTCGTAAGATTGGCGACGCGGCTTCAAAAACGCCGGGGCCGTGAACCGACCGCGAAACTTCGCCAGATCCTTTTGTTGAAAGATGTTTGGCGATTGTTCGCCATTGCTGAGAAAGCTCATTCCAGCCAATTTGTTCAGCGCGATGTTCAGCCAATCCAACCGATCCAGAATTTTCTGCGAACGAATCAGTTTCGGCACAAAGGAAAACAGCGGATACAGATATTTTTCGGTTTTGATCAGATGCGTCAGCACCTGACCCGCTGACCAGCCGCCATTGGCAGGAAAAGCATTCAAATCCAGACCGCGCAATTCAGCCAGCAATTGGGTTTGCGTCGAATCGAGATACTCCTGAAGTTCAATCAGGCCCTGGTTCATTGTTGTGCGAAAAACCTCCTGGCCTAGGTGTTGCGGTCAAATTCTAACCTTGCGCACAGGCTCAGTCATGGACAAACCAGCGTTTGCAAACTTTTACGGGAAATACAGCTTTCTTTTTCGAGGCCGAGTCTTTAATATCTGCGCCGAAATTCACCGCTTTCTTAATTGAATTCATTATGGGGTTTGCAACAACAGCAATTCACGCCGGGCAGGAACCTGACCCGACAACCGGTTCCGTCGCCGTGCCGATTTACCAGACTTCGACGTATGTCCAGGATGCTCTGGGGCAACATAAAGGCTACGAATACGCGCGAACACAAAATCCGACGCGCATCGCGTTGGAAAAAAACCTGGCTGCGCTGGAAGGCGGATTGGCTGCTCATTGCTTTGCTTCGGGAATGGCGGCGATTGACACCGTGCTGAAGCTGCTGAAAGCAGGCGATCACGTTATCGTTTCCGACAACACCTATGGCGGAACATATCGTTTGTTCGAGCGTGTGCTGCGCGGCTTTGGATTGGATTTCAGCTATGTGGACACTACCGAAGCGATTCATGTGGAAAATGCGCTGAAGCCTAATACGCGCATGATCTTTGTCGAAACGCCGACCAATCCGATTATGGCCGTGGCCGATCTGGAAGGCATTGGCCGACTGGCTAAAGCCAACGACATTCGGTTAGTAGTAGACAACACCTTTATGAGTCCGTTTTTCCTGCGCCCAGTTGAATGGGGGGCGGACATTGTGGTGCATTCGACAACCAAGTACTTGAACGGTCATAGTGACAGTGTGGGCGGTGTCGTCGTGACCACCAAAGCCGAAGACGCCGAACGCATCGGGTTTTTGCAAAATGCGGTTGGCGCGATTCTTTCGCCGTTTGATTCGTTTCTGGTGATGCGAGGAACCAAAACATTGGCCGTTCGCATGCTCCAACATGATGAAAATGGTCGTGCTGTCGCCAGTTTCCTCACCGAACACCCCAAAGTGCAAAAGGTGTATTACCCCGGACTGGTTCAACATCCGCAGCACGAACGTGCCAGGCGATTGATGTCCGGTTTTGGGGGAATGATTGCCTTTGAAACAGGTTCTCTTGCGGCAGCGCGAGGTGTATTGGATAATGTGCGCCTCTGCGCACTTGCTGAAAGCCTCGGCGGCGTTGAAACCTTGATCTCCCATCCGGCGACGATGACACACGCTTCAGTCCCGGCAGATCAACGCGCACGGTTGGGCATTTCGGATGGTCTGGTGCGAATTTCTGTGGGAATAGAAGATGTCGAAGACATCATTGCGGATTTAGACGCGGCACTTGAGCGAGCGTAGACACAGTGAAAAGTGAACTGTGACAAGTGACAAGCAGAAGTAAATACTCACGAATCACAAACCGCTCATCACTCATCACAAACTTTATGGCCGAGCTTCCAACCATCAATTTGGCACTTTATGCACAGACAGATGTCGGCATGGTGCGCAGCGGCAATGAAGATAACTTCCTGATTCTGGACCTTTCGTCCGGTAAAAGCTGGACTGCCAACGAGGAAGAGCCGCACGAACTTCTTACTTACGCGCAAGGATATTACGGGACATTGCTGGCGGTTTCAGATGGCATGGGCGGGGCCTTGGCCGGTGAGGTCGCTTCCCGGATGGCCGTAGAAACCGTGCGTGACCGAATGTTGCAGCTACAAGCGCACGAAATCTACGGAAAGATGCCTTTCCACGAACGCATGCGACTGGCGGTCGAAGAAGCCAATCTGGTCATCCACGCCGACGGACAGACCAATCAGGCTCATCGTGGATTGGGCGCAACGTTTACCGCTGTCGGCATCAATGGCAGTAGTCTTTATTTTGCCCAGGTTGGCGACAGTCGGGCTTATCTGATCCGGCAAGGAGACATCAGCCGCGTTACCAAAGATCAATCGCTGGTGCAGCAATTGATTGACGCCGGACAAATCACCGAAGAAGAAGCCGAAACGCACAGTTACCGCAATGTGATTTTGCAGGCGCTCGGCGCGCACAACAACGTCAACGTTGAGGTGAATAAAGTAGAGCTTTGTCAGCTGGATACCCTGGTACTGTGCAGTGACGGTTTGTCGGGCAAAATGCACGCCGATGATATTGCACGTATCGTCATCGAGGCGGGGGATTTCAAATCCGCCTGCCAATCATTGATTAGCCTGGCCAACGAACGCGGCGGAGAAGACAACATCACAGTGGTCATTGCGCAGTTTTCCGGTTCCGGGTTGCCGCTGCCAAATGGTTCAGTGGAACCGGAGGGATTAGCGCGATCGCCCGATACGCCAACTGAAATTACCTGGAACACGGGAGCTAAAACCGACCCGTTGGATCAAGCAGGAAATCAGGCGGCGTCTAAAACTGACGCCGCCCAACGAGCGACAGAACCGCTGCCCGTCCCACCCAAACAAGCCACTCCGTTTACCGCCCCGTTGCAACGCGAGATTCCTGAGCGCAAACGAACAAACGATCTTTCTGATCGCGTCGAACCAATCACCGCGGTGTTTTCGGTCGAAGATTTTGAAAGTGATTTGTCGCATCAAGGCTCATCTCAATCTCAAACTGCGCCGCTTGGAGGGCGCCATACTGCGCCTCTGACCGTTGAAATGCCTGCGCCTGCGCCTGTGGCAAAAGCGCCTGTTGACGTTCCGCCCGGCAACAACGGCTCACAAGCCAAGCCGAAAAACTCCAAAACCAATCTGGCGATTTTTATTGGTTTGTTGATTCTGGGAATCACAGGGTTGGTGTTTGTCGCCACGACCTACGTCAGTCGTCAGAAAGCCGAATCCGAAGCGAAGCAACTGGAAAATGCGCGGCAGGATGAAGAACTGCAAAAAGAACGGCAGAGCAGCATTGACCAGGTCAGAAACAAAATTACCAAGCTACGGAACCAGTTGGGTGCGAGCACCAAACCTTCACTCGAAAGCAAACTGGAAGGATGGAGAAGCAAGCTAAGTGATTTCGACCGCCAACTCGATGAACTCGGAAGCAAATCTCCCGAAGAAGCCAAAAATGTTTGCACGGAAATTGAGCGGGAGATTCAGAAAATTGACGAAGAATTCAACAATGCTCAAGGATTGATTCCTTCGCGCAACCTCAACCGCGCGCCAGTAAAGCTTTAATTCGGGTCTTTCTTCGGCTCCTGATAGCACCCATCGTTACAGAACACGACGAATACCGACCGCACACCCGCCACCGTTCGAACTCCCGAAACCAGATCACTGACATTTACTTTGTGATTTCGCGGAATTTTCAACGTCACCATTCCATCTTTCACGTCATACTTCACGCCTGACCAATCGTGACGCTCGAAAAACAATTCCGCCAGGTCTCGATAAATGCCTTCGTCGTTACGACGAATCATCGAAACGGTTTTTCGCCCGCTCAATCGTCCTCCGCTTTTTATTCCTTTGACCGAAGCTTTTGCGCCTTCTTTGGATTTGGTCGCGGCATAACTGCCAGCGTCCCAGGTTTTTTCCAGACCGTACCGGGTGCCTTCTTTCGTTTTTGACGCCACGTACCCGCCGGCGCGCTGGGCAATGTTCGGATCGTCGGGGTTTGGTGCAGGATAGGGCAAGCCGAGTTTTTCATAGGTCGGCGGATCAATTCTGCCCGTGACCCGCAATGAATTGGCGCTTTGGTATTCGCGAACGGCGTCAGTGGTGGCGGCGTCTAATTTGCCGGTGATACCGGATTTCAGAAAGCCCAGGCGACGCAATTCAACCTGAACGGCGATGACTTCGTTTTTGTTGATGCGAGCATCGGCAGGCAGTTGCGTTCCGCCGGATTGCGCCCGGATGAATCCTGTCGCGACACAGAGCGCGGCCAGCAGGCAAACACTGCGAAGGAAGTTATTCGAGATGGGTGGAGCCATGATCGGAATTCTCATCGGCTTTTTTCTCACGTTTGCGCGTTTCGCGCGGAATCTGAATCCGGTATTTGCGAATTTTGCTGTACAAGCGCGGGCGGTAAATTCCCAGAATCTGCGCCGCCGCCTGTTTGTTGCCTTGCGTGCGTTTCAGTGTTTGTTCGATGACGACGCGTTCGATTTCTTCCAGCGACATGTTCGGCGGAATATAAAACGATTGCGGTTCCTGTTCATCGTTGTGAATGCCGAACGGCAAATCTTCCGGCTCGATGCGCGGCCCTTTGGCCAGCAGCACGGCGCGTTCGATGGCGTTTTGCAATTCGCGCACGTTGCCCGGCCAGCGATGCGAAAACACGCGCTGATACGCCAGTTGCGTGAATCCTTGCAACGGACGATTGTATTTGTCCTTGAACTTATTGAAGAAAAAATCCGTCAACAATTGCAAATCTTCCGCTCGTTCGCGCAGCGGCGGCACGTTGATGGTGATGGTGGAGATTCGGTAAAACAAATCCTCGCGCATCAAACCTTCCTTGATCGCTTCGCGCGGCTCGCGGTTCGTGGCGCAAATCAGCCGGAAATCGGCCTCAAAGGTTTCCGTCGAACCGACCGGACGATACCGCCGCTCTTCCAGCACGCGCAGCAACTTGGGTTGTAACTCAATCGGCATTTCGCCGACTTCGTCCAGCATCAAGCTGCCGCCTTTGGCCTGAGCCACCAGACCGGACCTGTTCTGAATCGCGCCGGTGAAGGCTCCTTTGACGTAACCGAACAGTTCGGCTTCGATCAATTCTTTCGGCAACGCGGAACAGTTGACCTTGACCAGTTCGTTCGATGCGCGCAGCGAATTGAAATGAATGGCGTTGGAAATCAGTTCCTTGCCGGTGCCGGATTCGCCGATGATCAGCACGTTGGCGTCGCTTTTGGCCACGCTGGCAATCGTTTCGTAAATCATCTGCATGGCTTTGGAGCCGCCGATGATGCTGGAAAATTCCTGCTTCTGAAAATGCTTGCGCAGACTTTCCGATTCGCTGACCAACCGCTGCCGTTCCAGCGCTTTTTCAACCAGCAACAAAATCTGTTCTGGCTCGAACGGCTTTTCGACGAAATAAAACGCACCGGATTTGGTCGCTTCGACGGCTTCGGAAACCGTTGCGTGACCGGTAATGACGATGACTTCGGTGTCGGGGGCGCGTTCTTTCACCAATCGCAACAGCGACAATCCGCCTTGCCGGTCGTCGGGCAGTTGCAAGTCGGTAATCACCAGATCGGGCAAATCGGTTGCGTTTCGTTCCAGCATCGCGCGCGCAGCGCCGAAACTCGGAGCGGTATCTACTCTGTAGCCTTCGGCGCCGAGCAGCAACCGCAATCCGTCCGTAATCGAAGGTTCGTCATCAACGACCAATATTTTGTTGTCACTTTTCAAGGGCAAGCTTCTCCGACAATCTCACCTGTTTCAAATCTTTATCGTCAACCTGACCTCAGTGCCTGTCAGGCCAAAATCTTCGGCAGCCATCGCGGAAAGTTGGCCGCCGTGTGCTTCGACAATTCGTCGAGCCATCACCAGATTCAGCGCGTGTTTGTTCAACCGTTCGCTGGTTGAAAATCGAAACAGCGATTCGCGCTGTTCATCGCTCAGCGGTTCACCGTCGTCAACAAAAGACAGTTCCAATTCATCTGCGCCGCTTCGCACACTCAAACTCACTTGCCCGTTTTCGCGCGCGGCTTCAATCCCGCGCGAAAACAAAGCACCAAGCGCCAACAGCATTTGCTGCGAATCCAACTTGGCGGATTTTTGCTCTGGCGACAATTCGGTCAGATCGGTTTTCACCGTCAAGCCACGTTCGGCGATTCGCGTACTGCATTGGCCGATTGCCTGCTCGATCAACTGAACGAAATCGGTTTCCAGCATCGTCAATTCCAATGGTCGCGTCAGTTTGCCAATCAAGTTGGCGTTTTCCGTCATTTCATTGACGCTCTGAACGATCTTGTCGGCGATTTCTAGCCCGTCGGCCAGATCAGGGTGCGCGGCAAATCGTTTTTTCAAATAGGCGGTGTAAAGCTTCAAACCGCCCAACTGGTTTTTGAAGTCGTGAATCAATCGCGCAGTGGCGCGCCCAACTTCAGCCAGCATCGCCTGTTCGTTGTTGCTGTCCAAGCTATTCATATTCATCAATCGTTTCACTCATTGAAACGGGGGAGGCTGGAAGGGGAAACTTTTTGCTCACTTACCGCAATTTCAGCGAGCCGTATGCTAACAAACCGAACTGCCGATGAGAAGCATCGAGCAATTCGACCTGAAACTACTGGCATTCGGGAACCCCGTCTTTGATAAAGCTGCGATGCCAGACGCCTGGCGCATAAGTGTTTTCAGTCAGCACAGGCGTGCGGCCTTCCAGATCAGTACCGGAAAACGAAAGTCGGAAACGGACTTTGCCATCGCTGGTGACTTCGCGTTCGAAACGTTCGCGGATTCCCTGCTGACTGTAAGACCGCGTTGCCAGACAAAAACTCTTTTTCTGTTCGTTGTAGTTGGCGTAACCCGGAATCATTTCGACTGTCAGGTTGTAAGTGATTCCGGCTTTGAACACAGGCCGACCGCTGAAAAAGATTTGTTGCGGCGATTGCAATCCGTCCGGCACCGGTTCGATGTGGCTGCGATACAGCCGCAGATTCATTGCCCCTGTGTAGGTGTTGGGAATGCGTTCGGGAAATGCCTGCGGATAAGGCGAATACTGACCATCCACCGGAAAACGAATCGAATACTTCAATCGAACACCAACCGGATTTCCCTTTTCCGAAAGCAGCGGCTCATCCGACCAGTTGGTGATTTGAGCGCGCACGATTTTGTATTCTCCGGCGACGGCGTTTTTGTCCCAATCCTGCGGTTGAGTTTGCGATTGCACTCCACCGGTAACATCCGGCTGGGCGTTGGCCGGTTCAGCCGCCAGCGGTCGAACCAGCCAATAAAACACTCGCTGAAACTGTTTGCCGTTGGTGTCGCGCCCGCGAGCACGAATGCGAAACGGTTGATCCGGCGTTTCCATCAACAACGTGAAATTGTACGGATTGGAATAATCGCTCTGACGAATTTTGAGCGGCCCGATCAATTCGCCTTGCTCGCTGATGGCCTGAAATTCCAAAGTTTCGATGTTGAACCCGGACGCATAAACCTGAGCCTGTTGCCGCGAACCGCGAACCGGTTGGAACTTGTCGAGTTGGTGAATCAGGTTGCGCGCAAAAAACTGCATGCAGCAAATGTATAGTTCGCCCTGCGCCCACACTGAAGCCGTGAAATCTCCCGAACCGATGATGCGCATCTTCCACAATCCTGGTCGCGGATCCCACATCGCCACTGTTTTTTTGCCATCGGCTTCGGTGACGGAAATGTTCGGTTCGTTCAACGGAATGATTCGGCCTGACGGAGAGACAAGTTCCAATTTGAAATCGCCACCGGCGCGCACGGAGAAAAACACTCGCAACACGCCGACTTCAACCGGCGCTTCGATTTCTCGCGCTTCGCCGGAAAGTTTGCCCGACAGCAAGGTGATGTATTGCTGGTTCGGGTCTTCCTGCGCGATGGCAGGCTGGAAATCGAAAACAAATGTTGCCGCAATCCACAGGGCGACCACGACCCAAAAGCTCGGTAAGAATCGTCGCACAGAATTCAAAGTCATGATGTTGTTTTCCGAATGATGTCTAGGAATTTCAGCCAAGCGTCAAAGACGTAATTGAGGCGGAAGATTACCACTCTTGTTTTGTCGAAGCGAGCGCTTCAAATGTATTCCTGAATCGAAGCAGACAGCTTTGAGGCAGCCTTTTTCGACAGGATGAACAAGATTGGCGGCAGGATTTACAGGCTCATCCATTCGCTTATGATTTCGGTTCGGTTTGAATCCCGTTCATCCTGCAAAAAATCTTGTCAATCCTGTTTCAAGTTTTTTGCCTTGATTGAGTTCCCACGCTCAGACTTGCGCAGCGGCGCACGACGTTCAAGAATCCGGCCAATGGCTCTCTATCTGGTTTCAACTCCGATTGGCAATCTGGAAGACATCACGTTGCGCGCGCTGAACGTGCTGAAGTCGGTTGACCTGATCGCTTGCGAAGACACGCGGCACACACGCCGGTTGCTGGATCATTTCGGCATTCGCAAACCAACCGTCAGTTATCACGAACACAACGAGCAAGCGCGCACCGAAGAACTCGTTCAACTGCTGGTCGAAGGAAAATCCGTCGCCATTGTTTCTGATGCCGGAACGCCGGGAATTTCCGATCCGGCTTATCGAATCGTGCTGGCGGCCATCGAACGCGGAATCATGGTAGTTCCGATTCCCGGAGCCGCAGCGGTCATCGCCGGATTGATCGCGTCGGGATTGCCGACCGATTCGTTTTTGTTCGCCGGTTTTTTGCCGTCGAAAAAACTGGCTCGCCGCGCGCGGCTGGAAGAATTGAAATCCGAACGCGCAACGTTGGTGCTCTACGAAGCTCCGCACCGAATACGGGAAACGCTAACCGATGCGTTGGAAGTTTTCGGCGACCGGCAAGCTTCGCTGGCACGCGAACTGACCAAGCTGCATGAACAGTTCATTCGCGGCACGTTATCGCAACTGAAGGAGCATTTCGACGCCACCCAACCGCGCGGAGAAATGACGCTTGTCATTGCCGGAAGCGCCAAAGATAATCTGGCTCCGGTCGAAACAGGCTCCATCAGTTCACAAGTCGAACGTTTGATGCTCAGCGGCGCAAACCGCAACGACGCCATCAAACAAGCTGCCAAATCGCGCGGCCTGTCTAAACGCGACGCCTATCAATTGATGTTGGAGGAAAAACCAACTTATGAAGATGATGAATGTTAAGAGATTACTGCTGACGCTTTTTCTACTGCCTGCTGTCTTCTGTCTTCTGTCTACTCAGGCGCAAGCTCAACTTCTGAAACAAAACGATTATGGCGTAGGTGTGACAGTCGCAATTTATCAGTTCGACGATGTGCGCTCGAAGAAGTTTTCTCAGGTCAACACGCTGAAAGTCACCGCCAACACGCCCGAAGAAGAGATCGAATACATTCAGCGGAATTTTGGCGTCGAAGACCTGAAGTTTCGTTACGTTCGCACCATCGGTTTGCGCGAAAGCGAAGCCTTCACCGATTCGCAGCCGATGAACGAGAAGCAGTTCGTGTTCGTCATCACGCCGCGCATCATTTCCAAATCAGAAGTCACCTTTGATTTCGTGGTCAAATACGGCGAACAAACCTTGCTGGAACTGAAAAGCGTAACCGCCGGAAGTTACGAAACCGTGATGATGCGTGGCGAACGTGGCGATTTCGGCGTCAAGGAATTCAAAGGGCCGGACGGCGTCGAATCCGTCCCAGAAAAGCGCGCCTTGCTGGTGACGATCACGCCTTCTGTGCAAACCGCTCGAAGTTTGCAAAACAAACCGTCGGACATTTCACGGCCTACCGATCAGTTCGGCTCCAGAGTCGAACTCGGCGAAAGCGACACCTTCGTCATTCCGGCGATCATCAATCGCGCGCCGCTGAAATTCACTGTGGGTTCGCGCCCTAAAGGTTCGATCACGTTGCAGTGCATCGTCACTCCCGAAGGTACAGTCAGCAACGTCCGCGTGCTGGATTCGCCCGATCCGGCGCTGAATCCCAAAGCCATCGAAGCTTTCCGGCAATACCGATTCGCGCCTGCGAAGCTGAACGGTCGAGCGACTTACGCGACGTTCCGCGAAACGATCATCCTGAGCAAACCCGAAGTTCCATAAACAAATGCCCACAGTAGTTGACGCTTCCTGCTTATGACCAAGTTTCTGCACATTGCCGATGTTCATCTGGGCATTCGCCGCTATCGTTCGGAAGAGCGCGCTTTGGATTTTTTCCACGCCTGGCGCGATTGCATTGAACGATACGCGCTGGCCGAACAGGTTTCGTTCGTGCTGATTGCCGGAGATTTTTTCGACGCTCGCAAAGTCGAACCGCAGGCGATGAATCAGGCAATGTTCTGTTTGAAACGGCTTCAGGAAGCAAACATTCCCGTCGTCGCCATCGAAGGCAATCACGATTCGCACGAAGCCGCCACCAAGTTCAGTTGGCTGCGAAGCCTGTCGCGTTGGGGATACTTAAAACTGCTGGAACCGATTTATGAAGACGGCTCCCTTCGGTTGGAGGCGTGGGACGAAACGCAAAACAAAGGTTCATTCATTGACATCGGCGACATCAGAATTTTCGGTTCGATCTGGTACGGTTCGACGGTGACGCAATCGCTGACGGCGTTGGTTGATCTGTTGCGCGATCATCACGATCCGCAACGGTTCAACGTGATGATGTTGCACACCGATGTCGAAGGCCACGTCAATCATCCCAGCCCGCCGTTGCCTGTCGCCAAACTTAATGAGTTGAAAGATTACATTGATTATCTGGCGCTGGGACACACGCACAAAAACTTTGTGATTGACGGTTGGGCTTACAATCCCGGTTCGCTGGAAGCGTGCAGCGTGGACGAATACGCCAACGAACGCGGCGCGTACATCGTTGAAGTGGAGGGTAAACAGCACACGGCTCGGCTGGTCAACGATTATCGCCAGCGACCAGTCATTCGCGTTGCGTTTGACGTGAACGGACAGACAACGCCCGAAGAATTTCATGACGCCTTGTTCGCTCACTTGCGGCAGGAACTGACTCCGCACGAAGCCGGTGATGATTCAATCTTGCCGCCGGTAATCGAACTGGCGTTGAAAGGACAGCTTGGCTTCAAAAATTCACTGCTGGAACTAAACCGGCTGCGCGATGAAATCAAAAGGGAGTTCAAGCCACTGCTGGTGATGGTTCGCAACCAGACGGTTCCGGTGGAATATGCCGTCGCAGCCGGGTTGAGCGAAACCGTTTCGCGCGGCGAACGCGAACGCCGTGTAATAGAAGATTTGATTTCGCGCGATGCACGGTTCCGCGACCGGTCAACTGATTTGGCCGGATTGATTCTGGAAGCCAAACGATTGGCGCTCGGCGATGAAAGTCCAACTCAAATCACCGAGATGATTGAAAGCAAATTAGCCGATTTTCCAACCTAAACTTCCGACACTCATTAAAAGTCCGAAGTTTTACAAATTTCCCTCCCAGTTGTAAGAAAATCGTCTGGCATTTCGCGCTTCTTTCGAGCAGAATGCACTCCCCCTCGAATCGGCTTCCCGTTCTGAAGATTCGATACCTAAAAACCAAATTTTGAGTGCGGTGGTTATGGAAACGATCATTATCGTTCTAGGCGTAATTCTTTTTCTGCAAAGTCTTTTATCGCTCGGCGCGGCGATTCGATTCGCCCGTTACGCCTTGCGACACAGCCATCCGCGCTCCAACCGATACCAGCCCAAAGCGGTGGTCATCGTTCCGTGCAAAGGCCTGGAACACGATTTTGAAGACAACATGCGCGCACTGTTCGCGCAGGAATACCGCGATTACGAGATCATTTTTGTCACTGAAAACGACAGCGACCCGGCATACGGAGTGCTCTCTCGGTTGATTAAAAACTACAGCCGCCGCCCGGCCTGGCTGGTCATCGCCGGTGAAGCTCGGATTCGCGGCCAGAAAGTTCACAATCTGCTGGCGGCGATTGATATGTTGAATTCGATTGACCGCCGCGCCGAAGTCATCGTTTTCGCCGATTCCGATGCGCGCCCCAGCAAGTATTGGCTGTCTGAATTGATCGCGCCGCTCGGCGACAAACGCATCGGAGCAACCACAGGGTTTCGCTGGTATCTGCCTGTGCGTGGTGGCCTGTTTTCCAAATTGCTGTCGGTGTGGAATTCCAGTGCGCTGTCTTTGCTGGGCGAACGGTCGTCATTTGCCTGGGGCGGTTCGACGGCAATTCGGCGTGAAAATTTCGAGCGGCTGAATATCAAACAATACTGGCAAGGCGCGCTGAGCGACGATTACGCTTTGAGCGCGGCGATTCATCAGGGCGGTCAACGGATCAAATTCGTTCCTCATTGTTTGGTGGCTTCTCACACCGACGCGACATTTTCCGAACTACTGGAATTCAGCACGCGGCAAATGCGGATCACGCGCGTGTATTCCCATCGAGTCTGGCAAGTCGCAGCCGTTTCGCATTGCCTGTACAACCTGACGTTCTGGGGTGGATTGGTGTGGCTGATTGCGACGACTTTCACCGGTCAGTTGAGCTTTACGCTGGCGACGCTGTTGACCGGAATTTTCTTGCTGGGAGCGACAACCGGCTGGACTCGCGCCGTCGTCGCTTCGCAATTGCTGCCGGCCAATCGCGCACGCATTCAAAAAAACTGGTGGGCGTATGTCCTGCTGGGGCCGATGGTGTCGTTAGTTTATTTGTACAACGTGTTTGCGTCGGCATGGAAAAATCACATCGTCTGGCGCGGAATTGGGTATGAAATGGTTTCGCCGACCGAAACCAACATTTTGCATCGCCCCAAAACTCGCCATCATTCCGAACCGTTGCCACGCTCTCACAGCAAACGTAAAGCCTCCGTCCGCTCTTCTTCCCAAAAGCCTTGAATAAAGCCCTACTTATCTGAAGCCTGTGCGAATAAAAGCGGCTTGCCATCAATAATTTGAGCGATGGTACGGAACCGGGAGCGGTAGCGACCGGGTTGGTTTGAAGTACCACTCTCGAAAGTATCCAGTCGCTACTGCTCCTGGTTCCGTACCGAATTACGCACACGCTTCACTTATCTGGCCAAAGCTTTCCAATCTATTCATTTCTTTAAGCCGCCGGGCGCATACGCAGGGTTTCGTTCTGTCGGCAATGGGGCGTTGACGGATTTGAGCCAGGCCAGCAATTCATTCAGCAATTCATCTCGTTTGGCTTTGTTCGTGTTGGCCAGATTGGTTCGTTCGCCAATGTCAGCAGCAATGTTGTAAAGCTCGACAGAGTTGTTGGTTACCAGCTTTTCACGCCCGCCATCCAGCAACCATTCTTCGTGATACAGGTGCAGCTTCCAATCGCCTTTGCGAATGACGCTGACCGGGCGAGTGCGAAAGACCGCATCGCGTCCACGAATCACAGGGTCATCCAGATAACCCGGAAAGTGCCAGAACAAAGATTGCCGTTTCAGTTTGCCAGTTTGTTTGAACAACGGCAGCAAGTTTTCGCCATCAAGCTGTTTGTCTTTTGGCACTGCAGCTCCAGCCGCAGCCAGAAAAGTCGGAAACAAATCCACGTTGTGAATCGGAACATCCGAACGCGATCCGGGTTTGATGACGCCCGGCCAATAAGCGATGAACGGTTCGCGTATGCCGCCTTCGTAATATCCGCCTTTGCTGCCGCGCAAAGGTTCCTGCGACGATTGTTGAGTCCCGCCGTTGTCTGACATAAAAACCACCAGCGTATTTTTCTCCAAGCTCAACTCTTTCAGTTTGGCCAGCAACAACGCTACGCCGTCATCCAGGTCATAAAGACAAGCGGCATAAAGCGCATTCTTGTGTTGAGCGCCGGGACGTTTGGCTTTGAATTTTTCCAGTGAAGATGGTCTGGCTTCGAGCGCAGTGTGAATTGCGTGGTGCGCGACGTAAGCAAAGAACGGACGCTCTTTGTTCTTTTCGATAAAAGCCGTTGCCGCGCGCGTCAGCGAATAAATACCTTTGGGGTCTTCGGGTTCGTCGCGTTTCTGGTTTGGGTTCGGGCGTGAATTTAAGAAGGTGTCAAAACCTTGCGCGGTTGGTTCTGCACCTTCCTTTCCGCCCAAATGCCATTTGCCAAAAATCCCGGTCGCATAACCGGCAGCCTTCAACGCATCGGCCATTGTCACATTCGATTCGGCCAACCCGCTTTTGTTTGGAATTGGAATCATCCGCATCAAGTTTTTCGGGCCACGTGCTGTGTTGTCCACAGCATACACTCCATGCCTGGGACCGTATTGACCTGAAAGCATGACGGCTCGACTTGGCGCGCAATTCCCCGCTCCGGCATAAGCCTGCGAAAAAACCATTCCGGCTTTCGCCAGCCGATCCAGATTCGGAGTTTCGTAAAAGTCAGAACCTTGATAGCCGACATCTTTCCATCCCAGATCATCCGCAAAGATCAAGACAATGTTTGGCAACCCAGCCGCGTGTTTTGTCGGGATTCCAACCAACACCATCAAGCCGATGCCAATCGTCAACATCAATGTTCTGACAACTGCGTTCATCTCGTTCCTCGCTTTCCAATTCGTTTACTTCGCCTGCGCCTTCAATTCGGCAAAGCGTTTTCGCAATTCGGCCAATCGTTTTGCCTGATTTGGATCATTCGCCAGATTGCGCTCTTCGCGCGGATCGCGTTTCAAGTCAAAAAGCTCTTCGGTTTTGAAATCCGGCCAGTAAATGTATTTCACGTCGCGCCGCACCAGAGCTTCGGAAGAAGGAATGAAGCTGACGTTATTGATGATCGCGTGTTCGTAAAAATACTCCTGGCGCCAATCCGGTTTCTTCGCCGACAAATACAGCGGAGCAAAATCGCTTCCCTGCATTTGCTGAGGCGCGGCCACTCCGGCAGCCGCCAAAATCGTCGGAGCCAAATCCACGTTCAGCGTGAAATCATCATTCGTCGTTCCGCGTTTGGCTTTGGGCATTCGCGGGTCGCGGACAATCAACGGCACGCGGATGGATTCTTCGTATGGATACCATTTGTCGGCCAAGCCGTGTTCGCCGTGAAAGTAACCGTTGTCCGTAGTGAAAATGACCAGCGTGTTTTCGTCCAATCCGCGCGCTTTCAGTTCGGCCAGGACTTTGCCAACCGTCGCATCCACTTCCGTTGCCAGCCGATAGTAAGCCTTCATGTACTGCTGATACTTTTCCGGCGTGTCGAAGCGCCAATGCCAGCGATTGCGGCCTTCGTTTTTTTCATTGGCGATGAACGGCGGCAAGCGTTTGAAAAACTCATCGCCAGCGGTTTTCGGCGTGGGAATCGTGACGTTTTGATAAAGCGATTCGCTCTGAGGTTGGTGCAAATACTGTTTCGGATTTTGGTCTTCGGCGTGAGTGGCGAAAAACGCCAGCGTCAGCACAAACGGTTTGTCAGTTGGCCGAGTCCGCAAAAACTCCAACGCATCGTTTTCGTTTTTCTGCGTGACGTGAATCTGTGAACCGTCGGCTTGTTTAATGAAATGCGTTCCGGCGTAAGACCTGCCGAAATCGAATTGCTCCGCCGGGAATTTGCCGTTGTGCCATTTGCCAACGTGGCCTGTGTAATAACCGTTTGCGCGCAACAACCCCGGATAAGTTTCGCTCCACGGAGTTTTGAACATTTGAAAAGCCGGGTTGCCGTGACGCGACATCCATTGGCCAGTGAAGAGCGTCGCGCGACTGACTCCACAAATCGAAGTCGTGACGTGATTGTTCGTGAACCGCACGCCTTCAGCCGCCAACCGATCAATGTTCGGAGTTTTGACAATCGGATGCCCTGCAACTCCCAAAGTGTCATGCCGCCAATCATCGGCGTACAAGATCAAAATGTTCCGCTTGGTTTGAGCAGAGTTTTGCTTCGGATTCCACCAAGCGTCCAGCTTGCGCCGCAAGGCTTCAACGCGCTTTGGCTCTTTGGCGGCAAGGTTTTCGCGCTCATCGGCATCGCCAGTGATTCGGTACAACTCAGTTTGCTGAGGCTGTTCTTCATTCGTTTGCCCAGGAGTAGGAACCAGCAATTTCCAATCGCCGTCAATCACCCAACGAGTTAGCACATTGGCCGCCGGGTTTCGCAACTCAACCAAGTCGTGCGTGAAACTCGCTCCGTACAAAGTTCGTCGCGCTTTGACCGCCGCATCGTTCAGCAGGTTCAACCCCGGCAAACCTTTTGGAGCTTCAATGCCTGTCGCCGCCAACAACGTCGGCACAATATCCAAAGAGCTTGCCAGTTGCGACGAGACGCGCGGCTTCACCTTGCCCGGCCAGCGAATCAAAATCGGCGTGCGAATGCCCGCGTCGTAAGGCGTGCGTTTGGAGCGAATACTGACCGGATCGCCTTTGTCGCCTTGTATCCAACCGTTGTCGGCGACGTAAACAACAATTGTGTTTGTGCCTTCGATTTGATCCAACAACTGGCCTCAGGTTTCGTCGAACCATTCCACGCTGGCCCAGTAACGCGCCGTTTCCAGATTGGGAGCTTTGTCGCGGTATTTATCAATCAATCGCTGAGGAGCGTTGTGCGGCGAATGCGGCATCATCGGCGCGTACCAGATAAAAAATGGCTTTTGCTGAACGCGCGCGCGGCTGATGAAATCTGTGATTGGCTGCATAGTTTTACGGCCAACGTCCAAACCTGCGTCGCCGTGCCGTCCGCCACGATCTTTGTCGCCGTGACTCATGCCTTCGGTGAAACCGCCATTGGCCGGACTTCCCATCCACCATTTGCCGGTTTGCAAACTGACGTAACCTTTCTGTTCCAGCAATCGCGGCAAAGTCGGTTGGCGATTGATGAACGAACGAAGCTCATTCCAATCGGCAACGTATTGCGGATGGTTGCGCCAGTTTCCTTGTTTGCCACCCGGAGGCGCGGGCGGATCATTTCCCGTCACCAGATGTTCATGCGGATACTTGCCAGTGATAATCGAAACCAGGCTTGGCGAACACAACGCCGTCGGCACATAACCTCGGCGAAACTGAAGCGATTCCGCAGCCAGTTTGTCCAACCGCGGCGTGCGAATGTGCGGATGCCCCATAAAGCCGTAATCGCGCCAGCCGTGATCGTCCGAAACAATCATGACGATGTTTGGAGGTGCTGGCTTGGGCGCAACTTGCGGCAAGGCCGAAGTCGTCAATAGCCACAAGCCACAGAAAATCAAAACGATTTTTCGGATGGAAATCACAGAGGCTCTCCCGATAACAAAACTTACGATGGCTCCGAAAACAACGATGCCAACATCAACCACTAGACAGAAAAATTTGTGACAGAAAAATATGGATTGTCTTGGACTCTTTATTTTTCTATCAGATATTTTTCTGTCCGGTCGTTGGCGCTTTTACTTATGTTTTCAAGCATTAAACAAGCGACGCGACGGCAACCACCGCGTCTTCTTCTTTGGCAATGCTGACAGGATTCCGCAACGTTCGCCCAAAATCCTCAAAGCGCACGTTCATCACATCGCCATCATTCAACTTCACGCCTGCGCCGAAGCTGAATGCGTCCGCTCCGAAAAAGTGAACGTGCAAATCGCCCGGACGGCGATGGCCTTCAAACTTGAAATGATGGTGTTCGATGTTTTTCAGGCTGTGGCACATTTCGGCGTCGCCGGTTTTGATTTCGTGCGACCAAACCGTCTGGCCATCGCGTTCGATGGAAACCGCGCCGGGCACGGACTGAAAGTCGTGGTCAATCGCCAGTTCAGGCCCGATGGCGCAGCAACGCAACTTCGACCCGGCCAGGTAAAGGTAATTGTGTTTTTCAAATTGATGATCGGAAAACTCATTGCCGACGGCGAAACCGATTCGATACGGTTGCCCGTTCGAGCCGATCAAATAAACGCCTGCGACTTCAGGCTCTTCGCCGCCGTCTTCAGCGTATTTAGGAACGTCGAGCGATTCGCCGTGACCGCGCAAAACCGTGCCGTTGCCTTTGTAAAACCATTCGGGCGCGACGCCGATTTGCCCTTCGGCTGGGCGTCCGCCTTCCAATCCCCACTGAAACATTTTCATGCTGTCGGTCAGGTTGTCGCTCTTGGCGTGCATGGCGTTGCGGTTTTTGGCGCTGGCCGTGTGAGTCAAACCGGTTCCCGTCACCAAACACCGAGCCGGTTCTTCGGGATGATCCGCCGCTGGCAAAATCCGCCACGCCGATGCTCCGGCATAAACCGAATCGTATTCCAGCGTTTCTTCGCTCAAATGTTGCCGAACCAGATCGGTTAATTTCATGTTGGTATTGATCGCTTCGTTCGCCAGGTCATACACCGTGGCGAATTTCGTCAACAATCGAACATTCGGCTCTTCGACCAAGCCAAGCTTGCGAATGCTTCCCTGCTGCAATTGAATCAATCGTGTCGTCATAGGTATCTCGCTTTTCAGGAGTAGGGTTCTTCCACTTAGGCACACAAAGATTCACGAAGAAAACAAATCAACCTGATTCCCCTTCGTGTTTTCTTCGTGCCCTTCGTGGATCAAAAAAAGTTTTCATTTCACTGCCGCGCTTTCCAATTCGGATGGTCAACGTGGGCTTCGTTCATCAAGGCGATGGCTTGGTTGACGATCTGAGGATTGGCGTCGGCGATGTTGTTCGTTTCGCCGAGGTCTTTTGACAGATCGAACAATTCAACCTTGCCCGTCAGCATCGGCTGGCGAATCGCTTTCCAGTTTCCGAAGCGCACCGACTGCCTGCCGCCTTGTTCGTAAAACTCGAAGTAAATGTATTTGTGCTGCGCTTGATTCGGTTTGCCAAGCAACGCCGGCAGAAAGCTGATCGAATCCAAGCCGCTTGGCAAAGTCTGTCCCGTCAGTTCGCACGCTGTCGCCATCACGTCGCCGAAATATCCGATGTGGTCGCTGACGCTTCCGGCTTTGATCTTGCCCGGCCAACGAGCGATGAGCGGCACGCGGATGCCGCCTTCGTACAACGCGCGCTTCATCCCGCGCAAACCGCCCGAAGGATTGAACAGTTCGGGATGATGTTTGCCTTCGTTGTGTGGGCCGTTGTCAGAGGTGAAAACAACTAACGTGTTTCGATCCAGACCGCGCCGTTTCAACCAGGCCATCATCTTGCCGACTTGCGCGTCCAGCCGCGTAATCATCGCCGCCTGACCTTTGTCCTGATCCGCCCATGGCTTGTCTTTGTACAGGCCAAAATCAGGAACTTCCTGCCCATTGCCAACGCCGCGCGCGGCTTCGTTGTTGGCGTGTGGCAAAGTCGAAGCAAAGTAGAGGAAAAAAGGCTTCGAGCGGTTTTGATCCAGCCAAGTCATCGCTCGGTCAAAGATGACATCCGGCGCGTAATCAACTTTTTCTTTCGCCCAACCGCTGCCAACTTCCTTGTTTTCTTCCGCCGGAACATTACGAAGCGGAAACCGCGTAGAGTTGTGAACCAAAAACGACGGGTAATAGTTGTGCGCGTGCGATTGATTCAGAAAGCCGAAGAATTCATCAAAGCCTTTTTTGTTCGGATGGCCTTCAGAGCCGATTTCACCCAAGCCCCATTTGCCGAACAGCGCCGTGCTGTATCCGGCATCTTTGAAGACTTCGGCAACTGTGCGTTCATTTTTCGGCAAGGTTTGAATGCTCATGTTTCCGGCTCCGGCATTGCCGCGAACGCTGACGTGTCCCATGTGCTTGCCAGTCATGAGCACCGCCCGCGAAGGCGCGCACACAGTCGACCCCGCATAAAACTGCGTGAAGCGTTTGCCTTCTTTCGCCAGCTTATCCAGGTTCGGCGTTTGAATCAGTTTTTGGCCGTAGCTTCCCAAATCTCCGTACCCAAGATCATCTGCCAGAATGAAGATGACGTTTTGGGTTTGCGCTCTTTGCGTCGCCGGGAAACCAAAAGGCGCTGCCCCAAACAGCAGCGCCCACAACAATAATCCGCAAATCAAGCTTGGTCGAAACAAGGAAAACTCCTCTGACGATAGGTCGGCTTTAACGCCGAGTTCACACGTGTTGATCCACAAGGATCGTATTTCCATCCGGGTCAACGGCAATAAAGCTGGCCGGTCCCGTTGTCGTTTCATCCGCTTCCTGTGCCAACTGCACTCCTTGCGCCTTCAGTTGGCGTTGCAATTCACGAATGTCGGTAAACGAATCCAACTTTTGCGCGTTGCTGTCCCAGCCGGGATTGAAGGTCAGAATGTTTTTCTCGAACATCCCTTGAAACAACCCGATGATCGTTTCGCCATTTTTCAAGATCAAATAGTTATGATCGGGATTTCCGGCAAAGACTTTGAAGCCAAATTTTTCGTAAAAATTGCGCGACGCTTCCAGGTCTTTGACCGTCAGGCTGATTGAAAATACTCCGAGTTGCATGTGACCTCTCTCTCAAAAAAATTGGGCAACCTGTCGTAGTTGCCCAAACGATATTTATCCCAACATTTCCAGGCCACGCATCGTGCCTGTGCTGCTGGCGAATTTATCGGCTTCGATGCCCAGCCGTTGCAGGATGTTGACGAACAGATTCGGCAGCGGATAGTTGCGTTCACGGTCGAACGCCAGATGCTGGCCGTGTTTGAATCCGCCGCCAGCAAAGAGCGTCGGCAAATTCGTCGTTACGTGAGTATTCGCGTCGCCCATGTTCGTGCCGTAAAGAATCATTGTCCGGTCGAGCAAGCTGTCGTCGCCTTCCTTGCGGGATTTCAAATCCGTAAACAGTTTGTCGAGCGCGCGCATTTGCATACGGTCGGCGATTTCGTGCTGACGCAGCTTTTCCGGCTTCCTGCCGTGATGCGAAATCGCGTGGTAGCCATCCGCCATCACTTCGTCGCCAATCGTAATCGCAGGCGAATTCACGCTGTCGAGCATCAACGCCACCAGCCGCGTCGAATCGGTCTCGAAAGCCAACGTGGCGAGGTCGTACATCAACCGAACTTTTTCAAAATAATCACGCGGTTGCGCGGTGTCTGACGGGCATTGCGCGCTGACGACAGGTTTTGGTTTCTGCTCCCATTCAGCCGCTTGCCCAAAACGTTTTTCCAGGTCGCGGACTCCGGTCATGTATTGATCCAGCCGTTCGCGGTCGCGCGCGCCGAGGTCGCGTTGCAGTCGTTTCGTCTGTTCGGCTACGGAATCCATGACGCTTTGCCCCAAGGCCAAACGGCGAACTTGAGCTTCGATTTCAGCGGGCGTACCGGTCACAAACATGCGTTTGAACAGTTCCGAAGGCGATTCTTCCGAAGGAATCAACACGCCGCCGCTAGTCCACGAAAGGCTGTGCTGGCCTTTTTGGATGTTGACGCCGACTGTCAGCGATGGAAAGCGCGTCTGATTGCCGATGTGTTCCGCCGCGAATTGATCCAGCGAGATCGTGTTGCGAAAACCGCCACTTGACGGATGCGGCGCGGCAGTCAGAAAACAATTGTCCGCAGGATGCCCCGCGTCTACGTCAGGATGCGAAACGCCGCTGAAGACGGTGAGTTGATCGCGGTGCGCCTTGAGTTCTTCCAGATACGGCGAAAGCTGATAGGCAAAACCTTTTGAATCCGCCGCCGGGAAAAACTTCCACGGCAGCACGCCGAGGTTGTTACAAATCGCAAAGAAGCGGCGCGGCACTGCTTTACTTTCCGCACGCGCAAACGCAGGCAGCATCGCATCCAACAACGGCAGCGAAAGTGCGACGCCGGTTCCGCGTAAAAAGCTGCGGCGGGAAAGTGCGGATTGAGTCGAAATGTTCATAGTCTTCATGCG
>JANRKX010000025.1:0-12500 GCA_033763255.1 Acidobacteriota bacterium
CTGTCGCCCTTTCAGGGCTGGAAACTAAATCTCGCGCCGTTCCGGTGGTTCCGCAAAGCCTTCACCATCGGCTAATATCCACAGCCCTTTCAGGGCAAAAGGCAAAAATCGCTAAATGCGAAAAATGTGGGTAATGACAAGATTGGGAAATCTGCCCTACACGTGTTTTTACTCACGCTTATTTTTAGAAGATGAGCTTCAGCGCCATCTGAATGTTTCGGCGATCGCTCAGGCCGTTAACCGGAGTGAGGCCGCGACTGACCGGAACGAAATCGAGCGCGGAAATATCTTGCTCGAAACCTGTCAGGTACAGATTGGCGTGATTGAAGAAGTTGTAGAACTCCGCGCGAAACTGCATCTGGAATTTTTCGCCGATGTAGAACTTCTTGAAGATGCCAGCATCGAAATTCCAGAAGCCAGGTCCGCGGAAGGCATTGCGGGCAGTCATGTTTGCCGGGTAAGGGCCGACTTCAACGCCGCCGGAAATGTCTGTGAAGCTGCTTGGGCTTTGATTGCTCAAGTTGATCAACTTGAAGCGATTCGGATCGCCGGTGTCAATCAAGTCGCCGGGTTTGGTTTGCAGCGAACCGGTCGGAACCAGCCGCAAACAAACGGTGATGCCGTTCGTGCAATCGAACACCGAAAACGGCGAACCGGTGTTAGCCGTGATGATGCCGTTGAAAGACCAGCCATCCACCAATTGACGCAGAGCGCCTTTGGTTCCTTTGCCAAACGGAACTTCCCAGTTGAAACCAGTCGTGAACGTGTGGCGGTTGTCGAAATCGGCGTAGCCGTAATCCAGATCAGGGTTGAACGGATCGAGCAAGCCCAGGTTGAAGTTGTTGGTGGATTGGCTGAACGTCGAACTCAGATTGTCGCGCGCAACGGCATAACGGTATTTCGCCGTAATGCCCAATCCGCTGTCGCGGAAATTGTTGCTGTCAACCGAAACGATCACCGCGTTGAATTGCGATTTGCCGCCATTCGCGCGCGAATTGATATTTCCGTATTGACCGTTCAAACGGCTGACCGTTCCGCCGATTGCCGGGGGACGGTTTGCGTTGCTGTTCAGATAAAACGGCCCGAAACCAGTGCGGTTGTAATTTTCCAGCGAGTAGAGTTTTTTGCCGGTTGAACCGGTGTATTCAACTCCGACAATTGTGCGGCTGGTCAGCTCGCGCTGGAATCCGACGCTGTAAAAATGCGAATACGCCGTGACGATGTCCGGGCGTACCCAACGCAAGCTGACAACCGGCAGGATCGAAGAGCCGGTGGAACCGGCCAATGGCCCGGCGTTGCTTAATGTTATGGGAATGGACGGAACGTCAGTACCGGCCAGCAACGAAACCACGCCGTAATTGGGCGGATTCTGAATGACGTTGAAAGTCACGTTGCCGAAGTTGCGTTCGTATCCGATGCCGTATCCGCCGCGCAGGCTGGTTTTGCCATCGCCAAACAAATCCCAGGCGAAACCGACACGCGGAGCAAAGTTGTTGAGGTCTTTTTGCCACAAACCGCCAACTGAGCTGTCCTGAGCCAGTTGGACTTTGCCGTTGCGGATTTGCTCTTGAATCGAATTGCCCGAACCGAAGTAGAAGTTGGAATCTTTCTTCGGGTCTTTGTTGTGCTGAACGCCGTAATACTCATAACGAAGTCCCAGGTTCAGCGTCAGGCGCGGGCGGATGCGCCAGGAATCGTTCGCGTACAGCGCAAAATCGTGATACCGGTTGCTGCGCGTGAAATCGGGCGGGCCAACTGGCAGAGTCAACGTGTCGCCAGGGAATTTGCCTTGCGGGAAAACTGCTGCCTGGAAAATAGTCAACTGGCCGAGCACCAAGTTATTCAACCCGGTCGCAACGTTGTTTCCAAGTTGTTGAGTAGCGTTTTGATAAGCGCCAAACGCGCGATTGTCCTGTATGTAAACGTACTGGCCGCCGAAACGAACTTGATGCTGGCCCTTATTCCAGCTCATGTCTTCGGCCACCTGACCGATGTTTTGCGGCCCGCCGAACGGAATCGCGTTGCCTGGCGTGAATTGCGAATAACCAGGCAGCGAAACGTTGAAGCCGCGAATTCTGGCCGTGCCGCCGGTCAGATATAGCGTCGGGCTGACGGGCTGTTCGCCGAGCGGTTGCAGGTTGTTCAGACGGTTGTAAGTCAGTTTGGTTTGCGAAACCAGATTCGGCGTCAGCGTGTGAGTCACCGAAACCAGGAAGTTGTTGTTGAAATTTGTCTGGCCGGTGTCAAAACCCGAATACGGGCTGAAATTAACGCTGCCAGCCAATTGATCCAGACTGTCCAGAGCGTAACGCGCGTAAACCTGAGTTTTCTCGCTCAGGTTCCAGTCAACGCGGTTGATGGTTTGGTAAGTGTTTTGCGGATCGCCCGCCCCCTGATTTTCAGGTACGGCAAAGCGCGTCTGGCCGAACGCCGGAGTGTTGGCTGGCAGCAAAGCAAAAGCGTTGTTTGCGCCAAACGCATTCGCTCCGACTGAAGCGACAACGTCGCCGACTGTGTAAATCGTGCCGTTGATCGGACGCGACAGTTGATAAGCGTTGAAGAAATTGCGCGTGTTGACGTTTGACGCGGCAAGCAATTGCGGAGTCGGAACTACGTTGATGACCGGTGTTGAACTGCGAACGCGAGTCCATTCAGTGCTGCTGAAAAAATGCAGTTTATTCTGAACGACCGGGCCGCCCAGCGAATATCCGAACTGGTTGCGCGTGAAAACGCCTTTGGCCAGGCCTTGCGCGTTGTTGTCGAAAGTGTTCGACGCCAATTTGGAAACGCGGTTGAATTCAAACACGGTTCCATGAAAGCTGTTGGTTCCGGCTTTGGTCGCCACATTGACGATGCCGCCAGAAGCGCGTCCGTATTCCGCCGAAAAGTTGCTGGTGATAACGCGAAATTCCTGTACGGAATCCAGCGGGACGGTTTGTCCGACTGTGGCCGAAAAAGTGTTGTTGTTGTCGGCTCCGTCCAATAGAACGTTGGTCGAAGCAGCACGCTGGCCATTGAATGAAACTCCAACGCCGTTGGCAGTTGAACCGTTGGCGTCGCCCGAAATGTTGCCGGACAAGGCCACCAACGCATACGGATTGCGCGTCAGCGTCGGCAGTTCCGTGATCTGTTTGCTGGAAATGATGTCCGAAATTTCTTGATGCAACGTGTTGACTTCAACGCCGCCGCCCGCGACGATTTCCACCGCCGCAGTTGTTGCCGTCACGGCCAATGCGATTTCCACCGAAACTTTCGATCCAACGGTTACATTCACCTGAGCTGTTTTTTCGGCAAATCCTGTGGCTTTGACGATAACGTCATAAACACCGGGTTGCAGGTTGGTGATGGCAAACGCGCCGTCTGGATTGGTCGTCGTTGTGCGAGTAAATCCTGTGGCGGGTGATTTAATAGTCACCGTAGCGCCGGATACTACGGCGCCGTTCGGATCGGATATTTTGCCTGCGATCTGACCGGTTTCAGTTTGCGCCAGTGCGCTGCCGAACAATCCGGTCAGAGTCAGCAAAACCGTCGCTATTAACGAATAGATTCGCTTTGAGCTTTTCATACTGTACCCTCCGTTATTTTTGATGGTTGATGTGGCTCGTTGGAAATTGCAGCAGAGCTTTTCTTGTCTTGTTGCAATTTCTGCCGAGCTTTTGGGATGTCCTGTCAACTATGAATTCTGCAATTCATAGGCCATTGAAAGAGGACATTTCACCAACTGAAACTAAAGAGGTTAGACCCCTGAACTGGTTTGGGAATTGAAGACACAATGCAGTTTTTTGCTGCTGGTTCAGGTTTTCGGATAATGAGAAACTTCGTTTAGCTAAAAGATAGTTCTGGTTATTTCGATCTGTGGTCTTGGAACTTAAAAAGGTAATTTTCTGAATATGACGACGAAGCTTTTTTGGAATGATTCGCATTTATCCCGGTTCGATGCACAAGTCGTCGAGGCTGTGGAAATCAACGCTCGGCAAGCTGTGATTTTGGATCAAACGGCTTTTTATCCCGAAGGCGGCGGACAACCCTGTGACACAGGGACTTTGAATGAAGTGCCGGTTGTAGAAGTTCAAGTTGGCGACAATGAACGCATCCTGCATTTTCTGGCGAATGGTTCGACGTTGGCTGTCGGCACAAACGTTGTCGGAGAAATCAACTGGCTGCGCCGACGCGAAATGATGCAGCAACACACAGGGCAACACATCATTTCGCAAGCCTTCTTTCAGCTTTACGGTGCCGAAACGCGCGGCTTTCGCATCAACGACCGGCTGACGGAAATTGATTTAACGTTGGAATTGCAGCCTGAAGAAATCGAACAAGCCATCGTTCGCGCCGAAGAACTGGCGAACGGCATCATCTTCGACAACCGCGAAATTCGCGTTCACGAAGTCACGCCCGCTGAGGCCGCCAAACTGCCGCTCAGAAAAGAAAGCTTCATTACCGACTGCATTCGCGTGATTGAAATTGACGATTTCGACTGGTCGCCCTGCGGAGGCACACACGCCAAACGAACAGGTGAAGTCGGTTTGATTGCCGTTCGCAGATGGGAGCGTGCGAAGAAAATGACGCGGCTGCATTTCGTTTGCGGTTCGCGTGCGCTTGACGATTACCGGCTGGCGAACAAATCCGCCGAAGCCGCCGCGCTGAAACTCACCGTTGGCCGCGAAGAAATCGAAGCTTCCGTAGTTCGTTTGCTGGACGACAACAAACGTCTTTCGCGCAGAGTCCGCGAACTGTCGGAACTCGCCGCCAACATCGAAGCCGCAGAATTGCTGGCCGCATCCGCATTCCTTGGCAAGATGCGAATTGTCGAAAAGGTTTTTACAGATCGAGATTTTGACGAAGCCAAGTTGATCGCTCACCGGCTGGTTGATGAAGAAAACGTTGTCGCTTTGCTGGCGGTGCGCGAAGCCGACATGGCTCGGCTGGTGTTTGCGCGTTCGGCAAATTTGACTGCGGATATGAACGCCTTGATGAAAGTCGCCTGCGAAAAGCTTGGCGGACGCGGCGGCGGCAAGCCGGATTTTGCTCAAGGTGGTGGCAACCAAATTGAAGAACTTCAGGCTGCGATAAAAGCTGCATTAGTGATGGCTGCTGTGTAGCAAATAAGCTTCGTTCAGTCGCCATCGCCCGGAAGCTTTCCAAAAGTTTTTTCTGTGTGCAATCAACCGTTTAAGCCGCCATTCAAAAAAAGTCATTGACAGGTCTGTAAAAAAAAACCTACTCTCCCCGCGCCTTATCAAACTCAGAACAACAAACTACACAACGTTCGATTGACAGTTCACAGATTGCCTTCAGCGTGCTGAACGTCTTTGTTCAATGCCAATTTTCTTTTTGGCAATTGCTGACACGCTGATTTTTCAAATGTTGAAAACCCATTGCTTTGGCCATTGAAGTGAGTGCGGCTCGCTTAACGCGGTAGCCTGCCCGCTCACGGTGAAATGCCAACCACAAACCGCGCTTGATTCTCAACCGAACCGAGTGCAGGGAGAAGTGTGTTTATGCTGAGCCACGAGAATTCATTTTCGCTCCGATTCAAGCTGGCAATGACTGCTTTTGCGGCAGTCGTCGCTGTCACGGCGGCGTTGTCTGTTGCGCACGCCATTCGCACGCGCAGTGGTGCAACGGCGGCTACCACTCCCGCGCAAGTCGTTGCAACGCTGCCTCCGTTTGGATTTGTGCCCGCCGGATCGCCCGTTCGATTGGTCAATCTTTCGGCGGATGTGTTCGCCGCAGGCAAGCAAAGCACACAGTTCGTGACAACGCTTCGTGGGCGTGTGGTGACTGTTGGCAATGACAAGTTCGATAGCTTGAACCTGATGGTGTTCGAGTTTGATGGCAGCGCAATGCTGCGCCGCGTGGATGGATTTGTCGTGTCGCTGGATTTGTCTTCGGTCAAGCCCGCTGATTTGACGTTGCCGTTGGGGCGCAAGGTTCTGCCAACCAGTCGTCTGGTGTTGGCGGTTGAACGTGCCAACGGCGACGCCAAGGGTTGGGAAATGAATGTCGCCGATCTTGCGCGTGGTTCAGCCGCAGTTGCCGCAGAACGAACTCCGCCGGGGTTGAACGCCAGAGAAGGTAACGCCGTTCGCCACGATTCCGGCGCGGCTTTGTGTAGCAATGGTTTTCGTCGCGCAATGGCTTTGGCGCAACTCGGCGACAAAGCCAGCGTGACTTCGTTCACCTGTGACCAGCAAGAAGGTTCATTCACCTTCACATTTCAACCCAAGCAGATTCTGTAACAAAGCCGGAACGCAACAACTTGATCTGTTCTTCGTCGCGGTAGCGACGGTTGAAATTAGCCCGGCGTTTCAACGCCGGGTAAGGCAAGAAAGATTTCCGCGTCGCTTTAGCGACACCTGAGTTCGGTTACGTGGCGGAAGTTTTTTGGGCGGGCAAGGTTCAAAAGCAAGCTCCCGGAGCCAAAAACAAAAGCTTCAGCGAGGTATTGTTATGCAGCGCATTCATAAAACTGTTCAGTCGCTGTTCATTCGCTTCTTCTTGTTTGCATTCATGTCGTTTTGCGTCGCGGAGGTTTTAGCGCAAAACATCAGCTACACGGAAAACAATCTGGATCAATCGCTGCGAAGCAATTTGAATGTTGATCCTTCGACCTTCGGCATGAGTTTCAGCGTGCCGCTGGGCAACTTCCCAGGTCGCGGAGCGGCCATGCCCGTCACGCTCAGTTATTCGTCCAAAGTCTGGCGCACCAAGCACCAGTTTTCCTGGACGCAATTCAACGGCACGGATCAAAGCGATGTGCAGTTCAAATTCGGCGAATACTCGATGTCGGGTTGGACGACCAATCTGGATATTCCCTGGCTGGAATACACTGGCGGCGCGCAGCCTTACGACGCCAGCGGCAATTCAATCTGCACCACCTGTGACGGTAGCCCTGACAACGGTTATTTCATCGAACGCATAGCCATGCACATGCCCGACGGTTCGACTCACGAATTGCGAAAAAGCGACACGCCTGTGTTCAGGTATTTCTCTCAAGGCGCACCGCCGTTGACAGGCATTTACGTTTCCACAGACGGTTCGCGCATGAAGTACGACGCTGACGCTGCGGTGTTGTATTTGCCGGATGGCTCGCGGTATTTGCTGAATGCTTCCGGCGGAGTCCATTTCATTGACCGCAACGGCAACACGCTTGTCTACAACTCTTCCAGCAAACAATGGACGGATACCACTGGCCGCGTCGTCAGCGTGGTGTTGGACAATACGATTGCCAGCGGCCAGACCCAAGCGACGCAAAATCTTTTGCTGCCGGGTTTCGGCACGGCGACTCAGCAATACTCGTTGGTCTGGAAAAAGCTGCACGTCGTGCTGGGCTATTCCAGCGAAAGCCAGATGCCGTACACCGGACGCGAAAACTGTTTCAGCCGCACGAATCAATCGCCGTACCTGTACACCAGTTTTGCCAGCTTCGAACATCCATGCGGTTCGGTGTTCAATCCGTCCGTGCTGGCCGAAATCAATTTGCCCAACGGATTGAAATATACGTTCGGCTACAACACCTACGGCGAAATCACCAAAGTCACTTTGCCAACCGGCGGTTATTACAGTTACACCTATGCCGAAGTGCCGGGGCTGGATTTCAACAATTACACCGCGCTGTACGGCCAGTCGAATCGCGGAGTCACGCAACAACGAGTTTGTGAAACCGGCAGTTGCACTTCAGGCCAGGAACTGGTTTGGAATTATTCGGCCACCAACAACGGCACGACGTTTGTCGCCAGCGTCACCAACCCGCTGGGAGAAAAATCCGAACGAACGCTGCACGTGGCGGCTTCGGTGACGTATTACGGGTTCGACGATGCGCGTTCCGGGCGCGCTTACGACGAACGTAGCTACAACGCGACGAATGTTATGTTGCGCCGCAGCCTGACCAATTGGGCGTATTCCAGCACGGCTTACGGCACGCGAGACGCGCGACCGGACAAACAGGTAGGAATCATTTTGGACACGGGCGGAGACGCGCTGACCCAAACCACCACAATGACGTATGACGGCGACCTGAACGTGACAGAAAACAAAAGCTACGATTACACGACCGTCACGTCATCGGTCGGGCAAACCGGAGCGATCACGTCCATGCCGCTCGGCACGTTGCTGCGAACCGAAGAATCATTGTTCGTCGTCAACGATTCCGGCGTCACCAACGCCACTGATTACCGCAATCGCCATCTGATCAGTTTGCCGTCCAAGACTTCGGTCAAAAACGGTTCCGGCGTTGTGGTCGCGGCGGCGGAATTCAAATACGACGAATCGGATTTGCCGCTGCTGACTTACACAGGCACGATTCCCGGCTGGACAAATCCGGCAACGACCGTGCGCGGAAATGCGACTTCAACCAAACGCTGGAACAATTTCAATGGCACGTCTTTCGACACATATCCCAGCGGCTCGTTCATCACCGCACGAGCGCAATACGATCAATTCGGCAACGTCCGCAAAACGTGGGACGGCAACAACAAACTGAGCGAAACGGAATACACCGATTCGTTCGCCAATTCCGCCGACAACACTCGCAACACTTACGCTTACGCGACCAAAACGATTTCGCCCGTGCCCGACAGCAGCGGTTATTACAGTTCCAACACGGCGCTGACCACCTTTGCCACTTACGATTTTCAGAGCGGCAAACCGACTCAGAGCAAAGACGCCAACAACCAGATCACGAATTTTGAATACGAAACCGGCAACGCGCTGGGGCGGTTGAAACGAGCCATCCTGCCCGACGGTGGCGAAGTCAAAAAGACTTACAACGACGTGACCGGCAGTTTGTACATCCTCAGCGAAACGAAACAGAGCGCCACTGTCTGGCTGAAAGACGAAACGCATTTCGACGCTTTGGGGCGCGCGTGGAAGACTCGGCATTTTGAAGGCGGCTCTCAATGGAGCGAGCAGCAAACGGCCTTCGATCAGCTTGGCCGGGCGTGGAAAACCGCCAATCCGTATTTCCCCGGCGCTTCGCTGGACTGGACGGAATCGAAGTTCGATGCCTTGGGGCGCGTCACCGAAGTTAAAACTCCTGACGGCGCAAAAGTCACGACCGTTTACAGCGGTACAAAAGTCACCGTCAGCGATCCGGCCACCAAAACTCGGCGTAGCGAAACCGACGCTCTGGGCAGGCTAAAACAAGTCGTGGAAGACCCAAGCGGCGTCAATTACGCGACGAATTACACTTACAGCACGACCGGCAATCTGATCAAAGTCGAGCAAGGAACTCAGTATCGCTACTTCCTCTACGATTCGCTGTCGCGGCTGCTGCGGGCGCGCAATCCCGAACAGAACACCAACAGCAATCTGGCGCTGACGCCTCCGTCGGATCAATCCACCGGCAACACGGCTTGGGCGTTGAAATACGTTTACGATTCCAACGGCAACCTGACCAGCAAGGTTGATCCGCGCAACGTGACGACCAGTTACGGTTACGACGCGCTGAATCGCAACATCTGGACGAGTTACAACGACGGCATCACGCCTACGCTGGAGCGGCATTACGACCTGGCGACGAACGGCAAAGGGCGATTGTATTACACGGTCAATTACAACCTGCATCCGCTGACCAGCGCAGCGGCGTATTCGTACACCCAGATCAACGGATACGATGCGATGGGGCGAGTGACGGGACAGACGCAAAACTTCCTGAACACGGGCGGGACATGGATGGGTTACACCACATCGCGGACGTACGATCTGGCGGGACATCCGCTTGTGCAAACTTATCCTTCCAACCGGACAGTGACGAATGCTTATGGCGACAGTGGACGATTGACCAGCAACACCGGCACGCTGGGCGATGGCAGCAGCCGCAATTACGCGACGGGCATCACCTACACGGCGGCGGGCTTGATGAGCCGGGAGACCTTTGGAATGCAGGCGGCGACGCTTTATCACAATCTGCATTACAACAACCGGCAGCAACTGGTGGACATTCGCGTCGGCGACAGTTCGACCGACGAATGGAACTGGACGCGAGGCGCGCTGGTGTTTTACTACGGCACGACGGCGCGCGACGGCTGGAACGCCTTTGCCAACAGCACGGACAACAACGGCAACGTGCTGCGGCAGATCAACTACGTACCGCTGAGCGGCGGCGGCAACGTCATTCCGCAACTGGACGATTATAACTACGATGCGCTGAACCGGGTCACTTCGGTCAGCGAATCGCAGCAAAACAGCAGCGGCAGTTGGACGTTCAACCTGTTCACTCAGAATTTCGGCTACGACCGCTGGGGCAATCGGACGGTCAGTTGTTCGCCTTGCCAATCGGGAGTGACGGGCGACACCTTCACAGTGGACACGGCGACGAATCGCTTGACGGCGAAAAACGGCGTCGGGATGACGTATGATTCGGCAGGCAATCAGACTTATGACGCGACGGGCAATCGCTGGTTCGACGGCGAAAACCGGATGCACAAGGCGACGCAAGGCAGCGTGACCAGTCATTACGTCTACGACGCGGACGGCAAACGAGCCCGCCGCATCATCGGCTCCACCGAAACCTGGATGGTGTATGGCCTGGATGGTGAGTTGGTCGCGGAATACTCTGCCAACGGAGCCTCCGGCAGTCCACAGAAAGAATACGGCTACCGAGGTGGCCAGATGCTGATCGTGGCGCAGACTTCTCCGCTGGAGATTCGCTGGACGGTGCCGGATCATCTGGGGACTCCACGAATGAACATCAGAGGGACTGGAACGGATAGCGGATCATTGGCAAGCGTGACCCGGCATGATTACTTGCCGTTCGGGGAAGAATTGTTTGCGGGCGTAGGACTCAGAAGCAGCAGCAGCCACGGATATGAACCACCGGCAGATGGGGTGCGACAGAAGTTTACCGGACATGAAAGGGATTCTGAAACTGGATTAGACTTCATGCAGGCAAGGTATTGCTCAAGTGCTCAGGGTAGATTTACAAGTGTTGACCCACTGCTTGGCTCAGCGCAAATTCTCGATCCGCGCACTTTGAATCGTTATGTGTACTCGTTAAACAACCCGCTTAAAATTATTGATCCAACAGGCTTGTATGCGTTCGACAAGAATGTTGACGAAGAAAAGCGCAAACAATTCCGCTCCGCCTTTGAACAAGCGAAAAAGGATTTGGAAGTAATTAAAGATAAGTATGGTGAAAAGTCTGACGAATATAAAAAAAGCAAGCGTAGCTTAGACGCATATGGCACTGAAAACGATAAGAATGGGGTCATTATTAAAGTTAACGATGACCAAGATCGCGATGGTGTCACCAGTACGCAAGAAGGGAAAAAAACTGTCATCGTTTCGTTCAAATCTGGTAAATTCGGTTCAGAAAGCTTTAGTTCGTTGATGGCCCACGAGGGAGCACATACTGCAAATGCAAAAGATTGGATTAACAATGGATTCAAAACTGACGTTAGTGCCTATCAAGATGAATTTGACGCTCATTTTGCCCAAATAGTGTTAAGTGAGCCAAGTCTTGATCAGAAAGCTCAGAGAGAAAGCGGGTCGTGGCTAAGCATGTCTTTTGTAACTACAGCTAACCCACCAGTGCAATATGAGGTTTATAACACAGGGTGGAAACAAGCTGATGTTGCTACGTTAAGAAGGAATGGAATCAATGGATATATTGCAAAGCCTAAAAATGAGGGCGGTTATAATTTGACTCCTGCGAGCAAGCAAAAAGCTCGTTAATTCTTTTCAACTGAAGGAGGAATATGTGTAAGAAAATCGTTCGCACAATATTTGTGATGTTGAGCCTTGTCGTGCTTACTCCGGCTCAACCATCTGACCCTATAAGCAGAAAAGGCAGTGTAAAAATAGATACGGCGAAACCTAGTGTTTTTATTAGCTTTGTTGAGAGAAGAAAGAGAGAACCGATTGAGGCTAGCGAGAGCAATGAAGGTATTTGGCTACGAATTGTCAACAACTCTAAATGGACAATTTGGCTCCCTTCTTTTGGTGTGCCTAAAGGCGCAGGAGATATAGGAGTTCATTATGTTTTGGAAAGCCTTTCGTCTTCTAGCGCTAAACCTAAAGACTCTAATTGCCCACCCTCTTATGACCTTCCTCACCCTGCTTCGTTTAAGCCTATTAAACCAGGTAAGTCTGCTTTATTCAGCCTCCCTAGTAATGGCTTCACCGAGTCTCAAAGGATGCGTATTTTCTTTTTCTATGACTGGGAATCACTCACCGATGTCATCTCAAACAAAGAGCCGCGACACTATGTATATTTTTCATTTTTAGGCATATAGGAAGAGCGGTCTTAAGTAAATTCAATAGCGAAACGAAACAGAGCGCGACTGTCTGGCTGAAAGACGAAGCGCACTTCGATGCTTTGGGCAGAGCCTGGAAGAGTCGGCATTTTGAAGGCAGGACCTAAGTACAGGACAAAAGTTGTAACAACTTCTGCCAAGTTTTCAGGTCAAAGTGAGTAAAGTTGGCAATCGCGTCGCGGAGCTTGTCAAAGCCCAATCGAAAAATGGATTTTGATTTGTTGCCGTGTTTTTTGAGCTTGA
>JANRKX010000026.1:0-39920 GCA_033763255.1 Acidobacteriota bacterium
GCCCGTCCAGCAACGCTGACAAACCCGTCGCCGTTGTTGGGCCAAACGAGCTAATCAAATAATCGGTGTAAAGGTCGAAATGTTCAGCATTCATCTGTCAAGTCTGCCTGAAAACCTTTCATCGCGTAACATCAGTTACTACAAAACCAAATGGGGATTCGCGGATGAATTCCTGACACTGTTCAAGAAAAACCATCTGCCAGTGCTGAAAAAGCAGGTCGAGTCAGGGCGCATTCTGAGCGTGAAGATCGAAAAGCCGCGTTACCACTCCACTGAAGACGGGCGCTGGGATTTTCGCGTCACGCTGACATTCAAAAGCGCCGCTGCGTTTCACGATCCCAGCCCGGAGCCGGAAATCATCAAACAGCTTTATCCCGATCAAGCCACGTTCAAGAAAGAAGAACAGCGACGATTCGAGATTTTGATCTCGCACTGGGATGTGCCTTTGGTGAGTGTGCCGGAATGAGGAGAAAGAATTTCGCGCCGCCATCTGAAATCGAAGGCGGCGCGATGAAGTTGTTCAATTAATCGGAGTCACGGTCAACGGTTGCCCTGCGGCTGATCGCGTCAAATTGGCTGCGAACCTTTGATTGCTCATCCAGTCAATGTACGTCAGCCGAATGGAAGCATCAGCATTCAACGACATCACGCAATATCCGTTATTGCCTCTGTCGGAGTTGATGCCGCTGCTGGCGGGAAAGCGCAATTCCTTTTCCAGAAACACCAGCGGCGCGGGTTGAGGTTTTTGGTCAACGTTATCTTTGTGCTTGTCGTAAGGATACCCGCCGTGTCCGATGCAACTGCCAACGAACGGCAGCACGCCGCTCGCGCCGTACAAAGCGCAGTAATGCGTGTTTCCCCAGAACCACAAATCCACCAGCTTTTCGCCAATCACCAGCGAGCGCAAATCCTTGTCCAGCAACTTGGACAAATCGGTATCGCCCAAATCGTAAGGATGATCGGCGCTCAGCAAGATGTTTATCAATCCCAATTGCCGACCTTCGCGCAATCGGGCAGCCAACCAGTTCTGCAAAACTTCGTCCTTGTAACGGCCGTGTTTGAAGAAAGCCGTATCAATGCCAACGATCTGAAACTTTTGCGACCGCAGGCAGAAATAACTGCCTTCCTGTTTCTGTTTGGCGGGCTGAAGCTGTTTCCGTCTGCTGATGGATTCAAAATACGGAACGCCGCCGGAATACATTTCATGGTTCGAGTTCAGCGCGAAAACTGAAGTATCGGCCAAAATAGGATCAAGCAGGTCGTCAAAGTATTCCTTGAATTCTTTTTTCTTCCCGGCGTAATACACGTCGCCGCAATGAATCGCGTAAGAGAACCGCCGCGTGCGAAATTGTTTGGCAATGTATTTGGAGTAATACCGTCCGACACCGAAATCGCTGAACAGCGCGATTTCCAATGGTTGACCGGGCTGCGGGTCTTCCAGCGGATAAATGAAATCGGAGTTGAACGGCGCCTGGTTGTGAAAGCGGAAATTCTTTTTATCCGGTCGCGTCAGCACGAACGGCCCAGCGCCGAACACCCAGCCGAGCGCGCTTTTCACGTCGTCGTTTTCAAACTTGTGGTCGTCCGGGTCAATCGGAATTTCGTCCAAATCCATGCCTTCAAAAGTGAATCCTGGCGGAAGTGGCTTCAGTCCAAAAGACACTGCTTCCAATTCGGCGACGACCACGCCAGGTTCGGCCAGCGCACGACGCGCTTGAGCGATAACGTCGCGCAGTTGTTTTTCGGTCACACCTGCGTGCCAGCCTTCGCGGACTCGCGCCAACGTTTTTCGCGGTTCTTTGTTCAATGCTTCTTCCAGCCGATCCAGCCCTTCGGCATCCAGCGGCGGTGGTTCGTCATTGTCGTCAACTTCCATCGTTGAAAAAGAAACATCGCTGTCATCCGGCGCAGCGACGCCAATCAATTCGTACAGTTTTTTCAGATCATCATTCATGGCTGTCTCCTTGAAAAAGTAAAACAAGCTGCCAACTTGTTTACGGTTACGCGCTCGGCCAAGGGGCAAATGCGTTTTTGACTTTGCTCAGCACCGGTTTGAGTTGCGGCAAATGACGCATCAACACGGTTGTCATCGTAGTCTGTTCAATCCATTCCAGCCCTGCGCGGGTGTAAGTCTGTTCGTTGTAATCGGTGGTGAAAAATCGGTCGCTCTGCAAACGGCGCGAAGCCATCAGCAGAAAGACGCGAAACGCGGTTTCGCTGAATCCGAAACCCGGAATCAGCGGTTCGGCGAACATGCCAACCATCGCATCCACGTCTTCAAGCTGGCCGCCGTACACAGTGCGAATCTCTTCGCACCAGTCTTTGTTGTCGCTCAAATCTTCAAACCGTTTGATCGGATCAAGTCCGAGCAGCCGCCGAAATTCATTGAAGCGCGGCACGCCGCGTTCGCGGTCGCGCAAAATATCCACGGCGGCCAAATCCATTTTCACTTCGCCATTCAGCTTCAAGCTTTGCAGATGCTTCGGGAAATTGTGCAGCGTGATCGCTCCGGGATGAGCAACGCCGAACGAATAAAACAAATCGGTCAACGAAACCTGATTCATCACTTCGCGTGCGTGGCGATTGGCGACGGTTTCCATTGTACGTTCCAGAATGACGTTGCCGTTGTCGAACGAGCGAAAAACGAAATCATCCGGGATCAACGGGTGCATTCGATAAACCGAAACGAATTCTTCGGTCATGGAAAACGGCGCGGCGTGATGTTCCTGCTTCGACCGGCGAATGCTGCTCCAGTTGTAATTCATCCCGGTTTCCAAAATCGGAGTCGCCAGAATTCCCACAGTCCATTCGACGGTATGAATCTTGGCCAGAATCGCCGAATTCACCAGCCGCGCGCGCTGAAACAATTCTTCGTCCGACCACGCGGGAAAGTCCCGTTGCAGCCGGTCACAAATGGCGTTGTGTTCCAAAGTGAACAGCGTGTGCAACATGCTCAATCCCACCCACCAGTTCGAGTTGACGCCCGTGATGTCTATGCCACTGGCATCAAGCGGTAACAACCCATCGTCAGCCAGTTTCAATTTGCCATGTTCGAACGAACGAACTTTGTGCTGCGTCGCCAAATTGCTGCCGTACAGTTGCGACCCATCCCACCAATGCGTTTCGGTGTTGGCGTAAGTGTCGGGTTTGGACGTGTCGTTGGCCGGTCGAGTCGGATCGCGTCGCGTGCGATTGACCAGCATTTGCGGATGCGGCCAGTCGTCGTTGGCAGGTAGCGGAACAACATGCGGATTCGTCTCTTCGTTTTCGCCGTGGCTGAACCAATCGTGAACCTGAAATTGAATCCAGGACGCCGCCAACAGGTTCAGCGAAGTCGCCGGAATGAATTTGTCGCGCGTCATCAGTTTGGTGCTGACCAGTCGCGGGCTGGGAAACATCAACGACTCTTCGTCGGCAACCACCTTGTCGAGCGGAAAGTTTCGACCGAATCGCGTTCCGACGCTGCCCATTCGAGACGAGCTTAAATCGTTATAGCTTCCGTCCGCTGTTCTCGCGGCAGTTTGAGCCGGCGTTGGCGCAGGCAATGGCTCGCGTGGCGTCGAAGGCAGCGTTTCAGTGTCGTAGAGATTTTTTTCGCGCATGCGATCTCGAAAGCGATTCAATCGCAGCAGTCCGAGTACGCGAGGCAACCGATGCCAGTCAAAAATTCCCATAACTCCTCCTGATTGAATGGGGCTTGTTCACCGCAGAGGCGCAGAGTCTCGCAGAGGTTGCGCAGAGGTTTTATTAACTCTGCGCCTTCTCAGCGTTCTCTGCGTCTCGGCGGTGAACAAGCCGCTCTCAAGAATTACCACTTAATGTCAGCCAGCGATTCCAGCGCCGGACGTTCGGCGGATTCCGCCATTCGCTCAATTCGTTCGGCAAAGGTGTCGCCAGCTTTCAAGTTGGCCGGGAATTTGAAGCCGCAGCGCGATTCAACTTCGCTGAGCGCCACCTGAAACACGCGGAACTGGTTCAAATCCAAAACTTCCAACGCCTCCAGACTTTGCGTCAGCAAAAACGCGCGAGCTTCCAGCTTTCCGTTTTCGACATAAGCCAGCACCTTGTAAAACTCGCGCGGGATTTTCACGCCGCGAAAGACGCGGTCATCGTTGCGGAAAATCGGACCGCCGAAAACGCTGACTTTCAAATTGTCCACGTCCACTTCTTCAAAAACGGCTTCTTCGATTTTTCCCCAAATGCCACCCAGACCGCTTTGATTGAAATTGTCCATTTGCGGCGTGATGTTGGTGAAAAAGAACGACTCGTTGCTGGCTTTACGCGCTTCGGCATCGGTTCCCCAAGTCAAATCCGCGCGGCGCGCGATGTGACCTCTGTCCAGCCGATTGTTGCTGTATAAACTGTCGCCAACCTGAAATTGAGCCGGAATCAGCGGATCAATCACGAACCGATTGCTGCGACTGACTCGTTTCAACCGCCCGCCATCAATGTTCCAGGCGACATAAATGGCGAAGCGGCGCGATTTGCTCTGCGTCAGCGAAAAATGCATGTGGTGAATCAATTCCGAATTGTTGACTTTGACGGCATCGCTGAGCTTGGCGGTCGAAAGTTTTGGAAAATCCACTTTCGCCGTCAGAAAGTTCGGGTTGTAGCCAAGTCCTGAAAAAGGAGCGCCACCGCCACCTGCCGGCGGAGGTTGCGGAGCGGCTTCGGCCTTAACGCTGATTTGCAACTTGTCGAACACGGATTTGGCGTAACAGGCAATGGCGTGTTCGTGCGGATTGCCAACGCCTTCGCCAGCGAAATGCAATCCGGCCATGACCTTTCCGGCTTTGCCCTGATTGGTTTTGAACATCCAGACCGAACCGGAATCGCCGCCCATGCTGACTTCGCCGTTGGCTGGTGGATTGGCCGGATCAACTTCGATTTCAAATCCGCCAATGGTTTGTTCGCCGACCGCCCCGCCGTAATCAATGCGCGTCATGGTGTGAATGCGCGAAACGATGCCGTGCGTCACCGCCGTCGTGCGACCGCTTTTGATGACTTTGTCGCCCAGTTCCGGTTCGCCGATGGCTTCGACCTTGACCGCCAAATCCAGAATCTCCGGTTGGAAGCGGCGATCTTCGATGGAAGCGATGGCGCAATCTCCGGCGGCTCCCAAATGCGAGCGAATCAATTTGCCAAGACGGTTCTGCGCGGTGCGGTTGTCGTCGTGCGGACCGGGTTGAACGATGTCGTCGCCGATTTGTCCGTTCGGACCATTCAGCACGTGCCAGTTGCTCAGAACGTACGGCGTGCCATCGGTTTTGTCGTACACGATGCAGCCGATGGTTCCGGCTGAGACTTTTTTGTTGGCGACGCTAACGCCGGGTTTGATTGGGTCAATGCGCGTTTTGCGCGGCGGAGCTTCGGCCTCCGCCACCAGTTTGAAGCCGAGTTGAAAACTTCGCTGAATCACGTCTGTTGGAACTTCGACGCCGCCGATGTTGAAGGATTTCGGAATCTCTTCCGTCTCCAGCGATTCCAACACGTCGGTCGAAGCTTTTTTCTCGACGGTGAACTGAATGGAAATTTCTTTGGTTTTCTTCCCGTCTTTTTCCTTGTAACCGATGCCGACCGACGAAATGTTTTTGTCTTTCAGAAAATCTTCGCCGCGTGCGCGAACGAATTGTTTCAACTGCTCCATCAAATCTGCCGATTGTTTGGCTTTGGTCTTGGCTGACTTTTTCTTCGAGGCCATGTGTTTTCTCCTGTGTTGATTGGTTGTTTATCAAGCGACTTCACGCCAGTCTGCTGAAACAGGATTGCCAGGATTTTTGTCAGGATTCACAAGATAATTTCCTGTGAATCCTGAAAGAATCTTGTTCATCCTGTTTCAACGTTTTGTCGGTTGAATTCGCCATTATCCTTCTGTGATTCGGTTCAGGAATCCGCCAACCGGATCGTATTCGCGCACGACGAATTGATTGGTCAGGGCCATAAATCGCAGACGACCTTGCGCCTGCACGAAATCGTCCACCTTTTCGCCTGTGACTTTGAATGACTTCAAGTATTCGGCGAAGCTGCGAACAGCGTCCAAATCTTCAAAGGTGCGGAACTTCATCAGCGCCGAACCGATCTGCCGTTGCGATTTGTCCGGCGCGATTTCAAACAACCGCCCATACAACGTCGTGAAGTCATGGACGATTTCCCGAATGCCTGTTCCACCGTGCCCGTCTTTTTGCAAAAACTTGCGACCGCTGAACAGGTATTCCTTGCCCGGCCCGGCATAAAAGTAAATGCGATAAAGCATCTCGGCTTCCTGAGTTTCCGGGTTGACGCGCATGTAATTGAAAAAGCTCTTTGAACTGTTGATCGTGCAAATCATCTGCCCTTGATCTTCAAAGTTGGCGAAACGAACCGTGCCTTCGATGCGCGCTTCGTGATCCCAACCTTCGATGAATTCATTCAAGTCGCGGGCGGTGATTCGCATATCCCAAGTGCATTCCACACCTTCGGCTGCGGGTTTGGCTTCGATCTGTTTGTCGCCTTCGGCTCCGGCTGACGGATTGAATCCGGCGAAGTAGCTGCCTTTCATCTCTTCGGTGAAAGTCATGCCTGTGCCTTCGGGCATTCGCACGTCCAGCAAAGGACGCAAGAAGAAGTTGGTCGGCAATTCCGTCATCGCGCTTCGCCGCAACCAGTATTTGAATCCGAAGCGCACGTTGTCGTTCGTATCTTTTTCGCGGTGAAAGATTCCCAGCGAATCAGGGCCGAACAACGGCAACAACGCCGGACGCGCGTCAGTGAAGTATTGGCCGATCATCAAGTCCTGATTCACAAATCGGATTTCGTCATGAAACGGCGTGAAATCGTCCATTCGGAAATGATCCTGCCCGAAGCTGGCATCGGCCAACCCTTCAAAGAAACCCAGAAATTGGTATCGAGCTTCCAGCCTTCCGTCGGGCTTGTGATCGAATTTCAGGTAAGCCACGACGCCAGTATTGTTGGCGTTACTGACCATTCGCATTTCCCACAAACCGTTGAGCTGGTCTTTGGTTGGCAGAGCGGCTTTGTCCCAAATGGTTTTGTGATCGGCGACGGTCATGTGATCCAGCCCGTACGATCGAACCATCGGGAAAGTGAACAGCCGATGACCTTCAGGATATTCGCCCAGATAAACTCGCCCGATCAGCAAATCGTCATTGATGACTTTGAAGATGTCGTAAAACGCTCGCCATTCGGGTTCGGTGTAACGCAGCAAAATGTATTTGCCGGGTTCCAACGTGCCAGTGCGTTTGGTGATGTTGATTTCTTCCAGCGTGTTCAGCGCGTCAATCACTCCGTCGGCATCGCTGGTCACTCCGGTCAATTTGCCGTCCGGCTGTTTGGTGAACTGTTTTTTGAAACTGGTATGCAGCGCCGTCGAAAATCGGTTGAGCACGTGACCTTTGGGAAAAACGCCTTTCCAGACGGTGTCGTTGCGAATAACGCCTTTGTCGGTGTCAATTTTGATTTCACCATTGTTGGCCATCTTTTCAATGCTTTGGGTTTCTGTCCGACCGAAGATTCGTTCCAGATCGGCTTCTTTGAATTTCAGAGCGTCTTGCGGTTTCAGATCAGGAACGACGACTTTCACGGGGCGCGGCGGGAAAGCTTCGCCGCCCAAGTGGCGAACGATGCGGTTGGCGATTCGTTCGGACAGCGCCGAAATCGTCAGGAACGGATTCACGCCCAGAGCCGTCGCCACCAACGAACCATCAGCGACGAACAATCCGTCGTGAACGCTGCCGTCGCTTTGGAACACTCGCCCAAATTCGTCAACGGCTCCATGCTGGTAATCGTCGCCCAAAGGCGCGCCTCCGAGCGGATGCGCCGTCAACAGATTTTTGGTCGGAGTGATGCTCCACAGCGGATTGGTCAGGAAAGTTCCGCCCAGGCTGCGCGAGTGACGGCGAATTTCTTCGTTAATCAGATTGAACACTTGCTGGCGACCGGCGTTGTCCCAATCAATTTCTACGTGAGCGTTTTCGCGGCGCAGGTTCAACGTTCCTTTCGCGTCGTCGTGTCCCATAATCAGGTACAGCATTGACTGGTTCAGTGCGCCTTCGTTGGGTTTGTAATCGTACGGTTTGAAAGGATTGTCTTTGCGAATGCGACGGCGTTCCTGTGTTTCGTCGCCTATGTCAGTGTCTTCGCCCGCCTGTCCGAACAGTTTCAACGCGCCCATCGCCAACCCAAGGTAAGAACTGGGAAAGGAAAAGTCTTCGATCAGAATTCGTTTTTCCAGCGGCGTGCTGCCACCGAAGTTGTATCGCACCGCACCGACAATGCTGGGGCCAGGTTCAAAACCGCGCTTCGCCCATTCGTGATTCGACTTCTTGCCGGGAAAACCCATCGTGTTCAATTGATGATCGGTGTTGTAAGCCATCGCAAAAAAATCGCCGTTGCCCGAAAACTGAGTTCCAAGTTTCGGCGACAACGTCAATCCGTGCATTTCCGAGCGCAGCAGAATTTCCGGCGTGCCCAACGAACCGGCGGACAAAATCACATTGCCAGCGTCCAGAGTGAATTTTTCTGAACTCAGCGTTTTGTATCGCACGCCGTGAACGCGCCAACCGCCGCCTTCAAGCTTTTCAATCCATTTCACTTCGACCTTGGTGAAAATGTCGCAGCCTTGTTTGGCAGCCGCTGGCAGGTAATTCATGTAAAGCGTGTTCTTGGCTCCGACGTTGCAACCGGTCACGCAATCGCCGCAATCGTTGCAGGCTTTTTGATCGAATCCGGCGGCATTCTTGCCGTCTTCCTGAGTGACGGTAAGGTTCAGAGCAAATTCTTTCAGACCAATTTCCTGAGCGCGTTTGCCAAGCCCTTTTACCTTTAACAGCGAACCTGTCGCCGAAGTTCTTGGGCGGTTGTAAGCGCGCGCGCCGAGCATCGTTTGGGCTTTTTGGTAAAACGGCATCAACTCCGGCAGTTTGATGTTTTTCGGCCAGGCCATTTGCTGGAATGTTTCTTCGTCGGGAACGATGGCGACGTTGGCGTTGATGAGCGAAGTGCCGCCGAGTCCACTGCCTTTCATGACGGAAATGTCCGGGAAGAGTTGAAAATCGAAAAGTCCCGTAGGATTGAAAACGTCGTGGCGAACGCTGCGTTTAACTTCGTGAATGTCGTCGGGAAATTTGCCGACTTCCCATTCTTTGCCGCGTTCCAGAATGCAAACGGAAGGTTTAGGGTTGACGGCGGAGATACGCGCCGCAGTAATGGCCCCACCGTAGCCGGAACCGATGATGATGAAATCGTACTGTTTCTTTCGCTTATCCCAGTCTTTCGAGAGCATGAAAATCCTCCTTAAAGCTCGTGGCTGAAAAACTCCTGGCCGATTGCGGAGTTTGTGACTGATTGTTGGTGATCGAATTGAGTTAGTCGTTTTTGCCAATCGCGGACGATCAACATCCATTCGCCGCGATTAGGCGTTTCAACTTATTGCCGAATAAACAATTCAAAAATGAACCTGGATAATTCCACACGAAATAAATGATAGGGGCAGAGCGTTTTCAAATACTGCTTTCGGATTGTTTGCTGTTGGCTAGCGGCTGAGTTCTATGATTAAGCTCGCCAAAAGCGGGCGGAGTATAGCACGGCTTTTTTTAATGCAAAGCGGAATTTGCTGAGGCGAGCGAAGTCAGCACCGCAACCGGTAAGGAGCAGTGGTCTTGAGGTGTGCGTCCTTACCAGTCGCGGCAATTTCACTTATTTCAGGCTTTGGCGTTTGATCGAAACGCCGCCATTGGTTGTGCGAACTTTGACCGGCGAACCGCCCGATCCCAAATCCACTGACAAGTTTCGTTTGATTTCGCCTTGCACAGTGATCGGAATTTCGGTTTTCAATCCGCCATTGACCGTTCCGGTTTCCAGATGCGCCGAGTAATTTTCCGGCACACGCAAATTGACGCCGCCGTTGGTGGTTGTCACATCCAGCCCTTCGCCGTCCCAGCGATTGCCATCCAGGTCAACATTGAGGCCGCCGTTTTTGGTTGTGCCTTTGACGTTGCCTGCCAAGCCTTTCAACGCCACGCCGCCATTGGTCGTCGAAAATTCAATCTGGCCGCGAACGCTGGAAATTGAAATGCCACCATTGTGAGCTTTGAGCGACAGGTTGGAATTGCGCGGAACGAAGATTTCGTAACTGACTGACCACCATTGATCGCCGCCGTTGGTCGGGCCTTCGGCGTAAACGTTCGAGTTGCCGGTGACAATCAAAATTTGCTCCGCCACAGTCACAGCATCGGCTTTGGTGTTGCCCCAGCTTTGAATTTTGGAGCGAACCAGCACTTCGCGGCGCTCCCAGCCTTTGACCGAAATGCCGCCGTTCTTTTTGCCATCCACCGAAAGCGATCCCGTCGCGGCAATCGTTTGTTCTTTCATCACGCAATGGCCGACGCGATCTCCGTTGCGCCAGTTGTCATCGCAACTCAGGCTTTTTTCCTGAGCCACCGCCGTCAGTCCAAACGCACACGTAACGACCACAGCACAAACGAATTGAATCCAAAGTTTCTTGTTCATAACTCTCTCCCTTGTTTTTGAGTGTTGAAATGGTTTTCGGAATTGTTCGACGCCGGGTGAGTGGTCGGCTAATGAAAAAGGTTTCAGTCGGGCGAAAATTTTCCGGCTGAACCGTATCGTGTGGTTTGTTAGCGGCGGCATTCGATATGCGTACGCTCGGCAACGGTGAAAAATTTGCAGAGCACTGAAAAGCAAAGGCTTATCCGGCTGAATCGAACTGGCATTGTGCTTGCAAAACTCTGGGCTGATCTCAACTTCTTCCCCCTGATTGTCAACTCAAACTTCTAGGAGGAATCTCGATGACTTTTAAGCAAAGAATCATCGCTACAGGATTGGCCTGTGCAACATTGTTGTCAGGTTACACTTTCGGGCGAATGACCGATTCACCGAATACTCAAGCTGAAACAAGTCCCATGGCATTGACCGCTTCACAGCCGCAACCCACTGCGGCCAGCGAAGCCGAAACGTTTTACCTGAAAGATTTCAAAACAGGTTATGACGATGGTTTTTCAGCCGGAAAAACCGGACAAACCAACAGCGTGGTGGCGACCGAACGCGAAGGCTACAACGAAGGCTTCAAGAAAGGTTACGCCGACGCTTATCAACCGCAACAGAACTCGGCTCGTTCGACCACAGTTGGAACCGGTCAGCAAATGGCGAACCGACCGGTCAGCTACTCTGCCAAACGCGGCAACTCCAAGCTGAAAACCGCGCTGACGATTGCCGCCCCGGCAGCGATCGGCGCCGGCATTGGAGCGGCGGCGGGCGGTAAAAAAGGCGCGGCTGCCGGTGCTTTGATCGGCGGCGGCGGCGGTGCTCTTTATCACGTGATGAAAAACCGCTAGGTCGCAAACAGAAAGCTTGCTTGTTAAACCGAGGGCTGCCGCAATTGGCAGCCCTCTTTACGTCAGTAGCACGACCGCCAAGGAGTGCTTAGATGATGAATGCTCAAGCCCTTGCTGCTGCGCGAGCGACTGACATCACCATTGCTTGCGACTTCAACAACCGGCGACTAAGATCGAATTGTCGTTGCTCCTAAAAACCAATCGTCACCAATTCAATCAACTTCACGTAAGCGAGGTCGTTTTCCAATGCCCAAACCGCAAACGCTCGGCGAATTGAAAGCCGCAGGGTATCGCAGCCGCCCGGTCAAATCTGAAATCCGTCACAATCTGATCAAACGCCTTCAACTCGGAGAAACACTGTTCCCCGGCGTCATCGGGTACGAAGACACGGTCATTCCGCAATTGGTCAATGCGCTGCTGGCTCGGCAAAACATGATCTTGCTGGGGCTGCGCGGACAGGCCAAAAGCCGAATCTTGCGCGAACTGACCAGCCTGCTTGATGAAGAAATTCCCGCGCTCGCAGGTTCGGAAATCAACGACGATCCGTTTGCTCCCTTGAGCGCCTACGGCAAACAGTTGCTGGCTGAACAAGGCGATGACGCGCCAATCGTTTGGGTCAGCCGCGATGCGCGCTACGTCGAAAAACTGGCGACGCCTGACGTGACCATCGCGGACATCATCGGCGACGTTGATCCGATTAAAGCCGCTCGCGGAGGCCATCTACTTTCTGACGAACTGACGATTCATTACGGCCTGTTGCCGCGCGCCAATCGAGGCATTTTCGCCATCAACGAATTGCCTGATCTGGCCGGAAAGATTCAAGTGGGATTGTTCAACATCCTTCAGGAAGGCGATGTGCAGATCAAAGGTTATCCGGTCAGGTTGCCGCTGGATGTGATGCTGGTCTTTTCTGCCAATCCCGAAGATTACACCGCGCGCGGCAAAATCATCACGCCTCTGAAAGACCGCATCGGAGCCGAAATCCAGACGCATTACCCAGCGTCAGTCGAACTGGGTATTTCCATCACCAAACAGGAAGCCTGGACGGAACGCGAAGGCGACGAACTGAACCTGGAAGTGCCTGATCTGATTTTTGAAGTCGTCGAACAAATCGCCTTTGTCGCGCGCAACGACAAACGTATTGACGGACGTTCAGGCGTCAGCCAGCGATTGCCAATTTCCGTGATGGAAACCGTCGTGTCGAACGCCGAACGCCGCGCGTTGGTGAATGGCGAACTGCTGGCTGCGCCGCGCATCAGCGATGTGTACGCGGCGCTTCCCGCCATCACCGGCAAGTTGGAATTGGAATACGAAGGCGAACAAGTCGGCGCCGAGCGCATCGCGCGCGATTTGATTCGCCGAGCTTGCGGCGAAGTTTTCGCCGAACGTTACAGCGGCATAGATTTCCGGCCAGTGATGGATCACTTCAATCACGGAAAATCTCTGGCCTTGAGCGACGTGATGACCGAAGACGAAGCCTTGAACCAACTTCGCAAAGTCAAAGGGCTGATCGAAGCCGCGCGCAGCGGCAAGGTCGAAGTCGAATCCGGCGGAGCGTTAATCGCCGCCTGCGAATTGATTCTGGAAGGGCTGCATTCGCAAAAGAAACTCGCCCGCAACGAAGAAAAAGGCAAAACCAGTTACAACCAGGCGACGCCGGAAAAACCAAACCGCCGCCAAACCTTCGACGATTGGAGCGGCGGGAGGGTGAATTGAATTATGCGTTTCACCAAATACTCAAAATGGACAGGCGACAATTGGGACGACATCAGTTTGGAAGAATTGATGGCGGCGCTGGCCGATCATTTGTTGCAAAGCGGGTTTGAAGACCAGTTTCGTAATCGCTGGCAACGCGGCTGGTCAAACGATTTTGACGACGACTTCAATGATTTCGATCCCGAAGACGCGCTGGAACAATTGCGCCGAGCCATCAAACGAGCCTTGCGCGATTCCGGCTTGCTGGATCAGGAACAGTACAACCAGCTTTTTGACGAAGACGGCAATGCGCGCGATCACCGCCTGGACGAACTGATTGATCGGTTGATTCAGCGGTTGATTCAGGAAGGCTATTTGGCCGCGCAAGGCGATCAGGAAGCGATTGACGGTCTGTTCGGCGATGGCGAAGGGCGCGCTCCGCAGCAAACCGCGCCGGGGCAAGCTGGCGAGTTCAAAAAGCCGAACATCAAGTTTGAAGTCACCGACAAAGGCATTGATTTTCTCGGCTACAAGACGCTGAAAAATCTGATGGCCAGCGTAGGCAAGTCCGCGCTCGGTCGGCACGACACCAAATACCTTTCGACCGGCGTCGAAGCTTACGAATCGTCGAAGCCTTACGAGTTTGGCGATTCACTCAATCTGGACGTGACGGCGACTTTGATGAACGCGATTGGGCGTGAAGGACTTGGCGTGCCGCTGAATTTGGAATACAAGGATTTGATGGTGCGGCAATCGGAGTATCAGTCTTCGTGCGCGACGGTGTTGATGTTGGATTGTTCGCATTCGATGATTCTGTACGGCGAAGATCGCTTCACGCCGGCCAAGCGCGTGACGCTGGCGCTGGCGCATTTGATTCGCACGCAATACCCCGGCGATTCGTTGAAGCTGGTGCTCTTTCACGATTCCGCTGAAGAAGTGCCGATTGGCAAACTGGCCAGCGTGCAGGTCGGTCCGTATCACACCAACACCTGCGAAGGATTGAAACTGGCTCGGCGATTGTTGATGGCGCAGCGCAAAGACATGCGCCAGATCATTATGATTACCGACGGCAAACCTTCGGCGTTGTTCGTTGACGAAGACTTTGGCCGCCATCCGCACACGCCGAAAAAGAAAGGTGACGGCGGGCGGCGGTTATACAAAAATTCGATGGGATTGGATCCGATGATTACCGAAGCCACGCTGGCCGAAGTCGCCGCTTGTCGAAAGTCAGGAATCATCGTCAACACGTTCATGTTGACGGACGATTATTACCTGGTCGAATTCGTCAAACAGATGACCGAAATCGCTCACGGCAAGGCGTATTTCACAACCAGTCTGAGCCTTGGCGAATACGTGATGATGGATTTCATCAAACGCAAAACCAGTCGAGTGAAATGAAATTTGAATGGGACTCAAACAAGGCTGCCCTCAACTTGGCGAAACACGGTATTTCTTTTACAGAAGCGGAAACCGTTTTCGACGACCCGTTTTTCCTGACCTTTCCCGACATATTGCATTCAATCAGTGAAATGCGGTATGTGATTCTAGGCGAGTCTGAACTGTTTAGGTTACTCGTTGTTTCTTACACAGAGCGTGGTCTTGTCACTCGGCTTATCAGTGCGCGACGCGCTACGCCGAAAGAGGTGCGAAAATATGAAAAAGAAAAATATCAATGAAGCTGTTGAGACTGAAGAAGACGATATATTGCCTGAGTATGATTTCGACAACATGCCAATCATTAAGCGTGGTCCAGGTCATTTGAATAAAGACTTGGTGCGAATGACGCGAGTGACTTTGGATACAGACGTTGCCGAAGTTTTCCCTGACGACGACGCCGTCAACCAGGCTTTACGTACTTTGATGCGTCTGAGTCAGAGACAACGTGAGGTCGCGCCCGCGGCGTAATGCCACTCTCACAAAATATCCCGCCACACCGTCAATTATGCGAAAGCTTAGTGTCATCCTTATCTCGCTGTTGTTTTTTGGCAACTCTCAATCACAAATCAAACTTCCGCAACACCAACAGCTTCGTGCCGCGATTGATCGGGATGACGCGCGTACAGCGGAAAGTCTGTTGCGCCAGATGATGGCGACTTCGCCCGAAGCCTTTGCCAAAAACAATTACGATTATTTGCTGGCGCGGCTGTTGATGCGGCGCGACGCCGGACTGGCCGAAGCCAATCAGTTGCTGAAATCCGTCGTGGCTCGCAACTCGCCGCTGGCTGGGTATGCGTTGTGGCATCAGGCGGAAATCGCGCGGTCGTTAAACAACTCCAGAGAAGAACAGCGATTGTTGAAACAGATGATCGGCCAATTCGGCGATCATCTGTGGCGAGATCGCGCAATCACGCGGCTGGCCGAAAGTTATTTCAAGTCGGGGCAATATCAGGCCGTCGTCAATTTGCTGCGCGGTTCGATGACCGTGCGACGCGACCATCTGGTGATGATCGGCGAAGCGCAAGCTGCCGCTCGGCAGACCGACGCAGCACGAGCAACATTTGAATCGGCGCTTGTTGCCAATTCGCAAGATGACATTTCGCTTCGCGCGATTACCGGCCTGGACAAACTTGACGAAGCCGCCAACGCCTTGCTTCCCGAAGAAACGCATCTGCGCCGCGCGCGGATTTACCAGTTCAATCGCCACTTCGCCGAAGCGCGCAAGCATTGGCTGGCCGTGCTCGGACGGTTCGCCAACAGCACCAAACGCTCCGAAACGTTGTTCAACATCGGGCGCGGCTTTTTCCTGGAAGATAACTTTGCCGACGCTGCGAAATGGTATGAACAGGTCGGCAAAGAATTCCCTGCCACGCCCGACGGCGAGCTTGGGTTTTATTACGTCGGCCATTGTCGCCAGTACCTGGGCAACACCGACGGAGCCGTCGCGCGATACGAAGAATTCATTCGCCAGTATCCGAAAAGCGAGTACGTCACTTACGCGCACATGAACGCGATTGACACGCTGCGCACTGCCGGGCGCAACGACGAAGCTTTGAACTGGGTGACGCGAGCGATGGCGCTCAGCGATCCGTTCGCGGTCGTCACAGCGCAGTTCAAACGCGCGTTGATTCGAATGACGCAGGGAAACTTTCAATCGGCGTTTGTCGAATTCACTGCGTTGAAATCGGCTCGGCTGAATGTGCGCGGGCAAACGGCGACGACGAATTTACCCGAAGTCACTTTTATGCGGGCGTACTGCCTGGAAAAACTCGGACGGTTGGACGAAGCCATCAGCGAATACCTGGCGATGCCGGAAGTTCGCGCCGGAGCCGCTGGGTATTACGGCTGGCGTGCCAGCCAGCGGTTGCAGGCACTGGCAGCCAATGCGCGCGCGCGGGAGTTGGTCGCCACTCAGCGAGAAAAGTTTTTGGGCTACGCGCGCTCGGCAAATGCTCAAGCCAATGCCACGGCGGCGAAAATTGCTGCGACACAAGCTTTGCGGCTGGTCAGCGACGAAGCCACACGCAACGAGCTGTTTCAGATTTTGAAAAGCGCCTACTCGAAACTTCGCGGGCATCAAGTGGCGACAATCGCTTACACGCCTTCGGGGCGAAACTTGCCGCTTGGGCCAGGCGAAGCCGTAGCGGCAGGAACCAGCCATCAGACGATTGCCAACGAATTGCTTTTTCTGGGATTGTTCGACGAAGGCGCGCCGGAACTGGCTGAAACGGGAGCGAGCCGTGCGACGATTGCGTTTTACTGTTCGCGCGGCGAATGCGCCAAACGGAGTTTCGATTACGGCGATCCGATTTTGAATTCCCTGCCCGAAGATTACCGGCTGGAATTGTTGCCGCGCGAAACTGCGGAAGTTATCTTCCCGATGCCGTTTCGAGACTCGCTGGCTCGGCACGCTGCGCCGCGCGGCATTGATCCGCGATTCGTGCTTTCGATTGCGCGCCAGGAAAGCGGTTACAACCCGCGCGTCAAAAGTTACGCTGCGGCTCGCGGCTTGATGCAATTCATCTCGTCCACGTCGTTGGTGATTGCGGCGCAATTGCGGCTGCGCGATTTTGAACAGAACGATTTGTACAACGCCGACACCGCCGTGCTGTTCGGTTCGCAATACCTGAAAAACCTCTTCGACGAATTCAAAACCCCGCAGGCCGCTGCGGCGGCTTACAACGGCAGCGAAGATTCCGTTCGCCGCTGGATCGCTCGCGCCGGGAGCAATGAAACGGATCGGTTCGTCGTCGAAGTGCTAAAGAGCCAGACGAAAGATTACGTCTTCAAAGTGACGAACCATTACCTGGCTTATCAGCGGATTTACCGTTGAATCAAAACACAAAACGGGGAGCGTTGGCTGCCTGAGTTTTCTTACATGTCTGTTTTCAGAAAACTCAGGTCGCTAACGCTCCCCGTACTGCATTACGCTACCGATTTCGGCTACCAGCGATTGGCGATGATGTCTGGGCCGACCAAATGGCCAGTCTCTCCGCCAGCGTACACGTGATAAAAATGCCCCGTGTACCACATCACCACGTCTTGTTCGTCAATGGATTCGCCGTTGACGAAAGCATCCAGATTGGCTTCGGTGTTCGATCCGGTGGAGTTGCGACCGTCGTCAAGTTCCGTGCTGCGATACCGCAAAAACCACGCATCGCCACGCGCGTAGGTATCAGCAATGCCATCGTTGGCTCCGGGGCGAATCGTCACCAGTTCACCGCTCAGCAAATTTTCCACAGTCCAATATCTGCCACGAATGTAATCTCGAAAGCGTTTCGTTTCGGTCAGCAGAGGCGTGAAAAACGACCGGGTGTCGTATTCGGTAAAGCGATTTCGTCCGGTTCCGTTGAGGTCAAAATCCAGCCGAAAGTATGCGTGGTGAAAATGCGCGTTGCAGACGCAGGAATTGTTGACGCCGTCGAATCCGAATCGCGCGCGGATCACTCCCGCTGGCGAAAACTCCCAGCGGCTGACGTATCGATACCAACCTGCTTCCATTTCGCTGACGATGGCGACTTCGTTGTTTCCAGGGTCCTGGTAAACGGCGACTCCGCGGAAATTGCCGGTATCAACCTGGCTTTCCAAAAAGGTTTGCGGCGGTGCTGTGCATTGGCGAATGCCCGGCGCGACATCGGTTCCGTTGGCAATAAACGATCCTTCCTGCCATTGCCAGTCGCGGTAAGGGCCGCAGGCTCCGTTGTCGTAAAGCACATTTAGAATCGGCAGATGAGCGCGTTTCAAAATCGTTTTGCCCAGATAAGTAACATCGCGCAGTTCAACGCCTGAACCGCGAGTTCCCGACGAAGCCGACGGACGAATGACCAGCATTTGCCAGATCGGCGAACCGCCCGCGCTGATGGTCAGATTGAACTGCCCGGCGGTTCCGCGCGAAGTGGTTCCCTGCCCGGCTCCGGGAAGCCCGCAAGCCATGGCGACCGCTCGCGCAGTCGGCGGAGCGTTGTTGATAAAAGTCGTCACCGTTCCGCGAATCATATTCACGGCAACAATCTGATTCGGCGTGGCTGTGCCCGGAGCTTCAATGCCCACTGTCAAGGTGCGTTCGGCGGACGTGCTTTCAGACATCAACGGCGGCATCGTTCGATACACCGTCGCGCCGCCAGCAAACAGGTCGGAAAAATCCTTATTGTTTCTGACAATCTGGGCGGCAGCGTCGAATTCGTCATTGCTCGGCAGCGGTTGAACCTGGCCAAGCGCTGCCGTCGTTTGCCGCGTGTCGTTGATGGAGCTATCCACCACGACAGATCGGTTGTTGGTGTAATCGTAAAACATGGCGCGAAATCTTTGCTGGTTGGCGGACAAACGCAGGCCTTCAGGGTATTCAACTGAAATCAACCGATGCTGAGTTCCGTTCAAAAAAGCAGTGACAGCCGAATGCTTTTTGACTGCGCTGACAACGGCATCCATCTGGGCTTGAGAGGGGGAAACAGGAGTGATGGTCACTGTCACCGGGCCTTGCAATTTGGCGGGATTCACCGTCTCAGTCGCCGCCTTGTCGTTGCTGGCCGCCGTGGAAAGGTTCGCTGTCAACAAGCCGAACACTCCGGCGGTCAGTACTATCGTCAATAAAAACACCTTGCGTCGCATCAATATCTCCTTGTCGGCTTCGTTGGCGAAACTGTAGAGCTTCGCGGGGAGGAATTCATAGGTGAAGCCGGATTATGGCGCTGCCATTGGCGCGCTGAAATTGAATGAACCTCTTTGGCGATAAAAGAGAATGTAGCGGAAAAGCCCCGCTCAATTGGAAGTTTGGATGCCGGAAAGAACTGCCAGGAGCGGATATGGCTTTTGAGCGAGCAACGAAGTACCACAGCATTTACAGACTGGTCAAGCATCGCTATCGGTAATCGTTTTATGCCCCCGGCGACTTGCGACAACTCGCCGGGCGATGCTAAAAACGCTCATCCCCTTTGAATGAATCACACGACTTAACTCGGAGGCTTTCCCTTGAGACGTTTTTCAACCCTGACTTTTACGCTTTTGCTGTTGACGGTCTGCGCGTTTCCGCTGGCGTCCTTCGCCCAAAAGAAACCAGTCCGTAGAACTCCTGCCGCTCCGAAACCCACGCCGACGCCTGACCTGAAAGTCGAAGCCGGACAGGTCGCCGAACAGATCAAAAACTTTTCCAAGTTCATCTACATTTACGGCAAAGTCATCAACGGATTTGCCGTTGCCGATGAACAAGCCCGTGAAGGAAAAATGACTCCGGCTGCGGCGACTAAAAACCGCGAAAGCAAAGAAGCTCTGGTTGTCAGCGTTCGCAACCTGAAAGTTGGCCTGGATAATCTGACGCGCAGTTTGCAAAGCAATCCTCGCATGCAGGTCTACGCCTTGAAGCTGACTTTTGCTGTGGATTCGGCCAGAGATGCTGAGCAACTGGCCGCTGCCGGGCGATTCGACGATGCCGGAAAATTGCTGGTCACAACCATCGAACGGCTGACCGATACGTTGACAGCACTGAAATAAGTCCCAAAGTCTGAGCATTCTTCAGACTTTTCGAGACTTCCTAAATCAGAGCAAACAGCATTGGGACAGAGCGAAAGAAACCAGGATGAACAAGATTTTTGGCAGGATTGAGAGGAACATCAACGGTTGAAGTCATCCGGCGAAACCTGAATCCTGTTCATCCTGAAAAAAATCCTGTCCATCCTGTTTCAAAGTTTTTTGCTTCGATTTAGCTCTTTTTCCCGCCCGTCATCAGCATTCCGACCTGCTGGCTGATTTCTTCCTGAGCCACTTTATTTGGATCAACTTCGCCGACGATGCGGCCTTGATACATCACCAGCAACCGGTCGGAAAGCGACATCACCTCTTCCAATTCCGCCGACACCAACAAAATCGCCGCGCCGGAATCGCGCAACTCCACCAGTTTGCGGTGAATGAATTCGATGGCTCCGATGTCCACGCCGCGCGTTGGTTGAGACACCAACAACAGCTTCGGGCGAATATCGAATTCGCGCCCGATGATGAGTTTCTGCTGGTTGCCGCCGGACAAGGCGCGCGCCGGCAAAGCGGCGTTCGGCGGACGAACATCAAAATCGCGGATAAGGCGGTTGGCTTTTTCCACGACGGCTTTTTCATCCAGCAATCCTGCCGTCGTCACAGGCGGTTTGCGATATTGCGTGCCCAGAATCGTGTTGTCGGCCAGATTGAATTCCAACAGCAATCCGCGCCGATGGCGGTCTTCGGGAATGTGCGCGATGCCCAGTTCTTTCAATTGTCGAGCGGAAAAGCGGGTGGCGTTGAGGCCGTCCAATTCAAAACTGCCGCCGCTGGCGTGATGCAATCCCGAAAGAACTTCGATCAATTCGGTCTGGCCGTTTCCTTCGACTCCTGCGATGCCGACGATTTCTCCGGCGCGAACGTCGAAAGAAACGCCGTTGAGTTTGGAACCGGCGCTGAGGTTTTTCACGCTCAGCACAGGAGCTTGAGGCTGTGCTTCGGGCTTTTCAACCCGCAACAGCACATCGCGCCCAACCATCATCCGAGCCAAATCCGGCGCAGTCGTTTTCGCAGTCGGAGTTTCTCCAACCACCTGCCCATCGCGCATGACCGTGACGTTGTCCGACAGCGCCAGCACTTCGTTCAGCTTGTGCGTGATGATGATGATCGTCTTTCCCTGCTCTCGCCCCTGATCTCTTAATGCCCGCAGAATTTTGAAAAACTCTTCGACTTCCTGCGGAGTCAGCACCGCCGTCGGTTCATCCAGAATCAAAATCCGCGCGCCGCGATACAACGCTTTCAACACTTCAACGCGCTGTTGCTGGCCGACAGACAATTGCTCAATGCGTTTGTGCGGATCAATGTCGAAGCCGAAATCGCGTGACAATTTGGTGATTTGCGCTTCGGCTTGTTTGAAGTCAATTTTTACGGCATTGCCCGGTTCGGCTCCGAGTACGATGTTTTCCAGCACGGTCATCGGCGGCACGAGCATGAAATGCTGATGCACCATGCCCAAACCCAACGCGATGGCATCGTGCGGATTGCGAATTTGACGCGGCTGGCCATCCACAAAAATCTCTCCTTCGTCGGCGGTGTAAAAGCCGTACAGGATTTTCATGATCGTGGATTTGCCCGCGCCGTTTTCGCCGACTATGGCGTGAATCGTATTGGCAGGAATGTTCAGGTTGATGCCTTTGTTGGCCGTCACCGCGCCGAAGCGTTTGGTGATGCCGCGCATTTCGATAATGTTATTTGCACTCATATTGAGTCTTCTTCAGATTTTTTCCCAAGTAAAACGACGATATTCGGCAATACGTTTGTAATCTGCCGGGTTGCTGGTCAGCGCAATCAAACCGCTCCTTGCTGCTGACGTGGCAATCAAAGCATCGTTAATCATTCGTGCCCGCCCGACTAATTCAAAACCATACTTGCTGCCAATCTTCGATAGAATTTGACCAGCCAAAACCCAATCCGATCTGTCAGGTATTAACAATCGCCCAACGCTTCTGAACTCTCGTTCGAGCCGTAAAAACTCTTTGCGAGACGTTGAATCAACGGCTCCGACCAGCAACTCTTCAAGCACGACTATGCTCAACCAGAGTGGCTGAGTTTGCTGACTCCCAAGCCTGGCAGCACGGCGCAAACTCAGAACAGATTCATCTCCCTTTCGCAACGAGGAAATATAGACGGAAGTGTCAAAAAGAATTCCTGACAAGATTTAACCCTCTAATCGCCCAAACACGTCTTCGACCCGTATTCCGCTTTTGAGTAAGCGTTCAGTCGCTTTCCAGGCACGGCGGTTTCGCTCCCGTTCGGCGATAACTTCATCCAGTGCGAGTTCGATTGTTTCCGCCTCGGTTTCTGCACCAAGAAGTTTCTGTGCGCGTTTGAGTTTGGTTTCGTTTACTTCAACATTCGCAGACTTCGGACGTTTTGCTGTAATTGCCATCGTTGATAACTCCTTCGAATTACTTCGCCATCGCGTCAGTGACTTTGATCTTGCCGGCGATGATGTCTTTCTTCGCCTGCTCGACTTTTTCAATCACCTCTTGCGGAATCAGCGCCTTGTTGTATTCGTCCAGCGCGTAATCCACGCCCTGATTTTCCAGGCCGTAGACGTGAACGCCGCCTTTGAACTTGCCTTCGGTTTCGTCCTTGATGACGGAATAAACTGCGTTGTCTATGCGCTTCATCATGCTGGTCAGAATGAAGCCGGGTTTGACCCAGTTCTGATTGGAATCCACGCCGATGGCGAATTTCTTGTAGCTTTCCGCCGCGTCAAACACGCCCAGCCCGGAATTGCCCGCTGCCTGGAAAATAATGTCCGCGCCTTGTTCGTATTGCGAATTGGCCAGTTCGCGGCCTTTGCCGGGATTGTTCCAGGCGGCGTCGGTGATGCCGACGTAATTTTTCAGCACGACGATGTTCGGATTGACGTACTTCGCGCCTTCTTCGTAGCCGGTGGCGAATTTGTGAATCAGCGGAATGTCCATTCCGCCAACGAAACCAAGCTTGCCGGTTTTGTTGACCGAGGCGGCAATCATTCCAACCAGAAACGAACCTTCGTGTTCTTTGAAAATCAGGCTGGCGACGTTCGGAGATTCCGCGACGGAATCAATCAACACGAAATGCAACTTTGGATAATCCTTGGCAACGCTGGCCAGAATTTCGCCCTGAGCAAAGCCTACGCCGATAATCAGGTTGTAACCGTATTGCGCGAAGGCTCGCTGCGCCGGTTCAATAGAAGTCGGATCGCCGGGTTCTACATCACGGTAAACCATCGGCAAGTTTTCTTTGACCGCGCGCAACGCTCCGACGTAAGCAGCGGCGTTGAACGACCGGTCGTCTTTGCCGCCGATGTCGTAAATGATTCCAACTTTGGATTTGCCTGCGGCTTCGGCTTCCAAATCGCGCGTAGTGCAGCCCACGGTGAAACTGGCGACCAGCAACGCGGCTGCCAACATCAACGCCAAAACGAAACGGTTAGCGATGTTCATGAAATCTCCTTCAGCATACGAAACCTTTAGACAGGATTTACAGGATTCAACAGGATGAACAATCTGGCTGAGACCGATCCTGTTCAATCTTGTAAATCCTGTCTATTTCCCACATCTCAATGTTGTCGTGCTTTGATTCAGCATGAAAAAGTCCGGCGCATTGTCCGCGAAAGCCTGGCGACGCGCAAATTCCGTTGGCGCATTTTCCATCCGACAAGGTATAACTTGGTTTCACTTGGGCGCGCAGTCAGCGCCGAATCAATTCAACGAACAAGGTGGCAAAAATGATTGAAGCCGAATTGGCGCTCGACGCCAAAGTCCTGCTTGGCGAAGGTCCTTGGTGGAATGCGCGGACTCAACAACTTTATTGGGTGGACATCGAAGGCAACGCCTTTCACGTCTTCGATCCGACAACCGGTTACAACCGCAAAATTGACGTTGGCCAGATGATCGGATGTTGCGTCGGAAGAAAATCCGGCGGAGTTGTGCTGGCTTTGCAAAACGGTTTTTACGCGCTGGACTTGGAAACTGAAAAGCTGACTCCGCTGGTTGATCCGGAATCGCATTTGCCGGAAAACCGTTTCAACGATGGCAAGTGCGACTCGCGCGGCAGGCTTTGGGCAGGAACGACTCGCGTTCAACACGACGAATCGGCGGGATTTCTTTATCGCCTGGATGCCGATTTGACAGTCAATCGCAAACTTGATGACGTGTGGATTTCCAATGGTCTGGCCTGGAGCCTTGACGACAAGACGATGTACTACATTGACTCGCCGACCAGCGAAATCGTCGCGTTCGACTTTGACGCGCGCAGCGGCGAAATCGCCAACGAACGGCTGGTGATTGAAATTCCCGAAGGCGGCGGTTCGCCAGACGGCATGACCATTGATGAAGAGGGCATGTTGTGGGTCGCCCTGTGGGATGGCTGGCGAGTGATTCGCGTCAACCCGGAACGCGGCGAGATCATTGACGAAGTGCGCTTGCCGGTCGCGCGCCCGACTTCGTGCGTGTTCGGCGGAGCGAACCTGGACGAGTTGTACATCACCACCGCGAGCACAAGAATGCCCGCCGAAGAACTGGCGAAGCAGCCTTTGGCGGGCGGTATTTTTCGTTGCAAGCCGGGAGTGCGAGGGGTTCCGGCTCACGAGTTTGCCGGGTAATTATCTGAACAGCGAAATAGCTCCGTACATCAGCGCGGCAATTCCAGCGGCTGCGGGAATCGTAATCAACCAAGCCCAGACTATTCTGCCAGCGACTCCCCAACGCACGGCGGACAATCGCTGAGCAGCGCCTACGCCGACAATGGCTCCGGTGATGGTGTGAGTCGTCGAAACCGGAATTCCCAGACTCGACGCCAGCAACACTGCTCCGGCGCCTCCGGTTTCGGCGCAAAATCCGCCTACCGGTTTCAGCTTGGTGATTTTCGACCCCATGGTTTTCACGATTCGCCAGCCGCCGGACATTGTTCCCAGCCCGATGGCCATAAATGCCGCCAGCCCAACCCAATAAGGAATGTCGGCTTTGGGATCAACGTATCCGCCTGTGACCAGCGCAGCCATAATGATGCCCATGGTTTTCTGAGCGTCATTGGTTCCGTGCGAAAAGCTGAACAGCGAAGACGACACCAATTGCATGACCCGGAAAAACTTATCCACGCGCGACGGAGCAAAACTGCGACAGAGCCAGAACACCGCCACCATCAACGACAATCCGGCCAACAATCCCACCGTGGGAGAAATCACAATGAACGATAGCGTTCCCCACCAGCCTTTCGGCCAATGAGCATTGAAAAGCAAAGATTGAAAACCGGATTTGGCGATGGCTGCTCCGGCATAACCTCCGATCAGCGCGTGCGAAGAACTGGTCGGCAATCCCAGATACCAGGTAATCAAATTCCATGAAATTGCGCCGACCAATCCAGCCAGCACAACCCATTCGTTGACCATTTTGGGATCAACCAATCCGCCGTAAACCGTTTTGGCCACGGCGTGGGTTCCAAAGAAGAAGGCGATGAAATTGAAAAACGCGGCAAAGAGCACCGCCACTCCGGGTGTCAACACGCGAGTGGAAACAACTGTGGCAATGGAATTGGCGGCGTCGTGAAATCCGTTGGTGTAATCGAAGGCTAAAGCAAGGACAACAATGAAAGCGACAAGCACAAAAGTACCGTCCATACACACCTCTATTTGTGAGAATCTGCGGCTCGGATTTATTTTTTGAATTGTGTGAACCGGTTTCCGCGTGGGTTAAGCATTCTTCAGCACGATGGCTTCCAGAACGTTGGCGACATCTTCGCACTTGTCAATCATCCGTTCCATCTTCTCGTAAATCTCTTTCATCTTGATGATGGTGATCGGGTCTTTTTCTTCGGCGAAGAGTTTTTCAACAGCTTCGTGGTGGTAAGTGTCGCCTTCGTTTTCCAGCGTGTGGATGATGACGCAATCTTTCAACACCTGTTCGCCATTGTTACTGAGTGCGGCAACGGCGTTTTTCAGGTTGGAAGTGATGCGAACCATGACGTCGGTCATCTTGCGAGCGTGTTCGGTGGATTGGGTCACATGATACAGGATGACGCGCTTGGCGGTGTATTCGACAGCATCAACAATGTCGTCCAACCCGCTGGCCAACGCATGAATATCTTCACGGTCAATCGGTGTGATGAAAGTTTGATTCAACTTTTTGACAATGTCGTGAGTAATTTCGTCACACTTGTGTTCGACGACTTTGATCTGGTCGGCATAACTGGCGCGATTGTCGAAATCCGCAAATAACGAGTTTAACAATCTGGCGCTTTCGTTCATCTGCGAAGCCAGATTGTTGAACATATCGAAATACTTTTCTTCTTTAGGCAACAATCTCATATCTGTAATTTACTCCTGAGGGAATCCGATTGATAAATCGTCTCAATCGTCCTGTGATGATTGAATTTAACTGCCATAACAAGTCGCGCAGTATACAGCCTCAGCAAAAATCTGAGAACGGACTCATCACCATCGTTGAAGATTTAAGATGACCATAACACTTTTGCCGGCAGGCCTTCGCCAAAGGTTTTTTCTCCGCACGGGCGTTCTGGCATCAAGCTTGCAAATGTGTTTTGCGTCCGACGCCTCTCACCCCCTGAGCAATAAAAAAAAAGACCAATTCAGTTCAAGGAGCAAAGAAAAATGGAGAGAATAGGAGCAATCTTGTGGAGGGTTTTGAAAGTTTCGCCAATTGTCGGGTATGTCTTTGTCGTCGCCGCCGCGCCTGCGGTATTGCGGCGTAAAGGCTACTTCTTAGGGAGTTTGGCGGTGGTACTGGATTTGTTGCCGGTGATTTGTCTGGTCAAAGCAGGCGTCGAAGTCTTCACCGGCGACTTGATCCCAGACAAATTCGAGGCGTCCGCTCAGCCAGGATTGGAACTTGCCGCGTAGTTTTACCTGTCTACAATTCACGACGTGCCATCAAGCCAATGTCCACGATGGACGACTAACCCCAATCAACCCAAAGACAAAAATAGACAGGATTCACAAGATTTATCAGGATTGGCCCAAAGCCAGTAAACAAAATCCTGAATCACCTTGTGAATCCTGTCTAAATTTTTTTGGCCGACTTGTTAAAACAAGCGGCGCGACAAATTGAAACCAATTGTCAGTCCATTCCAGCCATCATCCGCTCCAATCAGTCCACGAGTCATCGAACGTTGCGAAAACGTCGTTCCGTGCCCGTTGGTGAAACTCAACGTGAACGAATGCCGACGAGATTCGCTGACTTTCTGAATTGCAAAACCAAACACCGGGCGATGAATGCCGGAAAACTCCGAAACGTAGCGCGAAGCTTCGTTGACGCGCATGTTGGCTTCGGCCATCAATGCCACTGTCGGACGAACGTTGACTGACAACCCGGTTCCGAGCGCGACAGCAGTTTCACCTGGAAGATTCTGATCCGGCGCAAATCCGATCGGACGATCTCCAACCGAAATCGTCGGCACGAAATACACTTGAGCGTGGCGCGTAATGCTCCGCGCCAAAGTCGCTTCAAAACTGGTGGTAAAGTTTCGTTTGAAATTGTCGCGGCCTTCCAACGCCACGCGCGCCATCAATGAAACCGGATCGCCGTCCTGTTCATTCAGCACGCTGGCTCCGATGTGAAGCTGAATCGGTCGTCCCAAATCTGTCGGAGAGCGATACGCACCGATTTGAATTCGATCGGTCAATCCATAAATGAACCCGAACGAAGGCATCGCAATCGTATCCAATCCAAACAAGGCGGATGAATCCGTCGGTTCGCCAAAAGGAAAGCGGTGCGTGAAGTCAGTCCACAAAGAGCCTTTTTCAATTGGCATCGCGGTCGGCAAATTGATGGCTCGAACATCCGCCGGGCGATAGACATTCGACGGAGTTTCGCGTTTTTGCACAGCAGGCGTCGGAGCCACAGCCACTTGAGTCGGCGCGGTCGTAGCCGCCAATTCACGAACGGTTTTGTCTTTGGTGTTGATGGCGAATTTCTTGCCGTTGATTTCAACAACAGCTTCAGCATCGGAAACGAAACTTACTTGGGGCTGGCCAGCTTGCGGCTGAACAGGGTTGCTCAAAAAGTTTTGCGGAAATTTCCGGCGCAACTCGGCAGTGATTTCCAATCCGGCAGCGGCAAAGGCTTTGCCGAATTCATTGCGTGTGCCGCCGCCAGCCGGATTGACATGACACAGCGCGCAGTTCCGCATTTCAGGTTTCGACAACGGATCGGCGGCGTACTGTTTCAAGTAATCCGGGCGCGCGTGAACCGTCGCTCCGGCGATGGCAAAGGCCATTAAAATTAACGTGAGTTTGAAAAATCGGCTCTTGGACATTGGTTGTGTTTACTCCTGCATATTTGAATTTTGGAGGTGCTCGTTTTTGAATCAGTCGCACCTGATAAAGATGATCTTTTTTTCCGGCTTACTCCACCAAACAGATGAACCAAAGCCGGTTCGCTGTGGTTTACCGACAATCGTCGTTCCGCCAATTAGTGCCAGAAACTATCTGATTTGCCCTCTGAAATGGTCGTCGCCAGACTCTGCTTGAGCCACTTCTTGTCACCAAATGATCGTCAGAGGCTCAAAAAGTTCCTCACATTCGCCATTATTCCGGCAACGCAAAACTGTATAGCACTCCGCCTGCTGCAATGGCGACAAACTGTTTGCCGTTCACGGCGTAACTCATCGGCGAAGCTGCAATTGTCGAACCGGTTTGGAAGCGCCACAGGAATTTGCCGGTTTTGGAATCCAGCGCAATCAAATTGCCTTCGCGCGTGCCGACGAAAACGACTCCGCCTGACGTAGCCAGCAAGCCAGCGGCCAGTGAGCCTTGCGAAATGCGGTATTCCCATTTGATTTCGCCGGTCGCGGAATCAATCGCCTTGATGCCTGCGATGGGCGGTTGCGACGCCGGAGCCGTTCGGCCATTCCAGTATTGTTTGCCCGGCTCGAATTCGGCGGGCGCGCGAATGTATCGGTTGCCGGAATCGGAAAACACCACGTACAACAACCCGCTCGATTGATCGAAGGAAGGTGCTTGGAAATTCGTGCCACCAACCAACGACGGATAAACTTCGTTGCCTTCGGGACTGGAATCGGAATTCGGAGCAAAGCTCGGACGGCCATTCGCGTCAAAACCCGTGTTCCAGGTTTGTTTTACGAACGGTTTGGCCATCAGAAACTTTCCGTCAGTTCGATCCAGGACATAAAAAAATCCATTGCGATTCGCCTGAATCAGCAGCTTGCGAGGTCTTCCCTGCCAGACGCGATCAACCAAAACCACGTCCTGATTGGCGTCCCAATCGTGGCTGTCGTTCGGCGTGAACTGATAATGCCATTTGCGTTTGCCTGTGTCGGGATCGAGCGCGACCACGCAATCGGAAAACAGGTTGTCGCCTTTGCGAATTTCGCCGTCAATGTCCGGGCCGGGATTTCCTATCGTCCAATACAGCACGTCGAGTTCGGCGTCGTAACTTCCCGGCAACCACGTCGCGCCCGCGCCGCGTTTCCAGGTATCGCCCGGCCAGGTGTCGTTGCCGAATTCGCCCGGACCCGGAATGGTTTCAAAGCGCCAGATACGTTTGCCGGTCGCCGGATCGTAAGCTTCAAGAAATCCGCGAATGCCGTATTCGCCGCCAGCTACGCCGACGATGATTTTGTCTTTGACCACCAACGGAGGCGACGTGATGCTGAACCCAAGCATCGTGTCGGCGACCTGCACTTCCCACAACGGCAAACCGGTTCGAGCGTCCAACGCGATCAGCACGGCATCAAGCGTGCCGACAAACACCCGATTGCCCAACACGGCGACTCCACGACTGAAGCGATTGGTTTCGTAAGGATTGACGACTTTTTGTTTGCGTTCGTATTTCCAGATTTGCATGCCGGTTCGAGCGTCCAGCGCAAACACCTGCCCCGGCATTCCGGCTGTGTACATCACGCCATCAATCACAATCGGAGTTGATTCCAACATCGAATCGCCAGGCATTTGCGCCGCCCAACGCGATTGCAACTGCGCGACATTCGTCGTGTTGATCTGCTTCAACGTAGAAAAATGATGTCCGCGATAATCGCCCCAATAACTCAGCCAGTTGTGCGGTTCGGCGGCGGAATTGCGAATGCGGTCGTAAGTCAGCCCGCCAGCAATTGCGGCATTGGCGGTTTTCGTCAAATCACGTCCGTCACAGGTTTTCAGGTAAGCGATCAGGTTTTGAATCTCGGCTTCGCTCAGCCGTTTGCCGTAATCTCCGGGCATCAACGAACCGGCTTCTGTGCGAATTTCGGCGAGGCTTTGTTTGTCGAGCGCGTGCAGCTTGCCTGTGGCGTCCATCAGCAACAGGGTGTAAGTGTCTTCGTTGCGACGCAGCCCGCGAATTTCTTTTCCGTCTTTGGTTTTGACGACGACGATGCCACCTGACATTCGGCGACGATTTCCGCGCGCAGCGGAGTTTGTGCTGGTCGTCGGATCAAGAATTTTCTGGCGTAACGTGTTCACGTCCAAACTGGCCACAGCAGACAATTCCGGGCCGACGACTGCTCCGCGCCCGTTGATTTCGTGGCAGGCAGCACAGTTGGCTTTGCCGAAAAAGAGTTCTTCTCCGGCGGCGACGCTTCCGGCAATTCGCTCTGTGTTCGCGTTCGGCGAATTGGGCGAACCGCTCAGGCTGCGAATGTACGTCACCAGTTGCCAGACTTGATCCGCCGTCAGCCGCGAAAACGCAGGCATCTGCGTTCCGCGAATGCCGTTGCGGATGTTCAGAAAGATTTCGCCATCCAGGTTGCCGCGCTTCATTGCGTTGGACAACGCGGGCGCGCGATCCGTCCCGTGACACGCCTGACAGGCTTGTTCGTACAACCGTTTTCCGGCTTCGACGGCTTCGGATTTTCCGGCAAACGGATTTTTGTCGCGCTCCGGCGTGTGTTCCTGAGCAAATAAAACACCCGCGCTGACACACAGCAACAACAGGCAACCGAGTTTCGTTCTCAACATGTTTCCTGACCTTTTTCGAGTAAATGGTTTAGATCACAGCGGATGGTAAGTTCCAAAAACGCGCCACATCCTAGCCTTGCACGCGATGGCTGGCAATGTCTTCAAGCTTAACGTAGTTGATTAAACGAAGCCTGTGCGAATAAAAGTGGATTGCCATCAATAACTTGAGCGAACGCTCACGAAAGTATCCAGTCGCTACCGCTCCTGGTTCCGCACCGAATTACGCACAGGCTTCGATTAAACGAACACCGCTTTCAAGCAAGGTCGTGCTGGTCAAAAGGCTTTTCAGACTTTTGTTTTTTGCTTTTTGCCTTTTGGTTTGCCAACAGAAAAACCAGTCCGCACCCGATCCAGCAAAACATTCTGATCTTGCGAATTACGGCTAAAGCCACGCCGTCAGTTCCGGCAAAGCCCAAAACTTTCGCCAGTTCGCGCGTGCCAAGCTCATCCACGCCGACCATCGCCGGAACGAAGACGAACGCGATGTTCAACGCTCGGTTGACTGATTCCATCAGAAACGCCGTGGCGAAGCTCAGATTCGCGCCGATCAATTTCATCGTCACGAAAATCTCAACTACGCCGGCAAAGTGAAACGACATCTGGCACAAAATGACCAGAAAGAAATCCGCCGGACGTTTGGCAAAGAAATCGAAAATGTATTCTTCGAGTTCGGCCAGATGCACGATCTTCGATTCGATGTTAGCCAGCTTCGACTTGTCTCGAATCAGCGTTCGCGCCAGCAAAGTGGCAATGCCGGAACCCAATTTCCATCGTCGCCCGATGACAATTACCGAAGCAACAATCACCAACACCACAGCCGCCAGCGAAGCCAGCATCGCCACGCGCAACGAACCGGCCAATCCAAAACTGGTCAGCAAGGCAATCGCTCCGGCCATAACCATCACGCAACTCGACACGGTGTAGGTGATATTTTCGACCGTCAATGACGACACGCGCGCCGCCAGTGAAAGTTTGTCGCCCAACACCAGGGCTTTCAACGGTTCGGCAACCAACGGCCCGGCAGTTAAATCGCCGATGGCTTCGCCCGCCAGGCGCGCGCGCCACAAAGTCCAAAATCCGATGTGACGATCTTCGGGCGGAATGCAGCGCAACCACGACAGGCTGCGCGTCAAATAACGAAACGCCGAAATGGCCAGAATCAGCACGAAGCCGAAGCCTAGTTGACGTAATCGTCCTCCGATTTCTTCCAATCCGGTTTGGCGAATGACGTAAACAAAAAGCGCGAGTCCGATGACGGCTGAGATGAGTGCAAGAAGGCGAGACTTCATAAGAAATCAAAAGGCAAAAGGCAAAAGGCAAAAATCAAAAAGGCGGAACTCGTTCTTCCAATTTTGCCTTTTTATATTTGCCCTTTGCCTTTTGATTTATTCGTAGCTCAAGGCATCAACAGGGTCCTGGCTGGCGGCGCGCAACGCAGGATACAACGCGCCAAACAATCCGCTGACTAATCCTGCGATGGCAGCAAACATAATTGTGTTCAGTTCCAACTCTATCTTCCATCCAAGATTGTTGACCAAAAAGTATCGTGCGACGACGGCGAACAGCAATCCGCTGACAATTCCCAGCAAGCTAATAAGCAAAGCCTCTTTTTCAAACGTCCAGGCAATCCAGAGCTTTGAAGCTCCAAGAGATTTCAGAATGCCGATTTGCCGAGTCCGTTCGGCAACCGTCGTGTACATCGTCAGCAAAATCACCAACAAGCTAATCACCGTCGCCAACCCTTTGACCACGTCCAAAAAGATATTGAACGCCGAAAAACCTTCGGCAAACAGTTGCGGCACATCGCGCGTGAACAGGACTTTGTAATCGGAGTGTTTTTCGATGATGCGGCGAGCGACTTCTTCCTGCTGAGCCGAGTCGTCGCACTTCACAAAGATCATTGAACATTTGTCTTGCGTGCCGAGTTTTTGCTGCATTGTGGCCAGGGGAATCTTGATGCGAGCGCCCGCTTCGGGTTCGTAAATGCCTACGATGGTCAATTCGTGTTCAGACCATTTGATCTTGTCACCGGGTTTCACCTTTTTGTCCGAAGCGTATTTCCAATCCACGATGGCGACATCGCCGGATTCTGGCAGAGCTTGGCCGCTGGTGATTCGCAGCTTGGTCGCCGAAACAAACTGGTCGAACACAATGCCGTCCACTTGTTGAATGCCGAGTCCGCCGCTGGCTCCCATTTGCAGGTTTTGCCCCACCGGAGTTGCCACGGCGACGCCAGGCACAGACTGAATCAACGCGGCTTCTTCCGCAGGAATCGTCATATCCGCCGAAGTCAGCGAAATTCCCTGCCCGCCTTGCCGCAACATGATTTCCACGCCGATGTTGGCATCGCGCTGCCCACGTTCGCGCAAGGCTCCGCGCACCAAGCCAACGGTCAGAACGACAAGCACGACTCCGACAGCGACCCCTATGACGCTGGCGGCAGTTCTCCCGGGATGATGAGTTAAGTTGGAGGCAACAAGATTATTCATTTGACTAGAATCGTCTTTAAGCAAACGCGGCTACTGGAACGTGGTAACGCCTGGGCAAGGTCTTCTGACTGCGACGCAATTCATCGAGCCGATGCATGGTTTCAGCGGTCAAATAAATTTCGCCACAATGCCGACAGGAGATTGCCGGAACATCTTCGATAATAAGCATCGCCGCTCCCTTGCCCAACACTTGCGGACGCTTAATGGGGCGAGCTGCCTGATGACCGCAAATTCCACATACCAATAACTCAGATATGCTTTCGGATTCAGTTTTCTTGTTTGGCATAAATCACCTCACGATCGATAAGTGGTAATCACGACTGCGTGACATTGGGCGTTCAACTTTGTCACAACTTCGATGCCGTCACCGTCCAGCGAGAAACCAGCAACAACATATTTCCATTCGTGCCAATCTTCATCCCATTGCCGTTCGACAACTTCACCAGTCAGTAAGCAGCATTCAATGTCTTCTTGCAACAGGTCATCGTTCAGCATTTCGTCGAAGGCGTGTTGCCTGACGATAATCGTTCCTTCCCGCACACTCTTCCTGATCTGCTGAAGAATTTTGACCCACATCTCAACCTCACCCAGCCGACATACGCTCTATGATCTCCGGCAAAGTTTTCAAAGCTTCGTCCAATTTGTCTGCTTCGACGCCGCCTTCGGCCAAGTCCGGCTTGCCACCGCCACGAGCGCCGGGGATTTGCTTGATGACATTTCCGGCTTTTACCTTCCCAATCGCATCCGTGGAAACCATCACCAGCAGCGAAGCTTTGCCTTCGGCAACATCGGCAATCACCACCACGCCCGGAGCGATTTTGCGCGTCAGCGAATCGGCCAGTTGGCGGCGGCCTTCTTTGCCCAGGTCTTCGACTTTGCGAACCAGCAATTTGACGCCATTGATTTCGGTGACTTGATCGTCAGAGCCTCCGCCGCCTTGCGCCAGTTTCAGTTTCAGCTTTTCGATTTCCTTTTGCTGGTCGCGCAGTTGCGATTGCAGCCGTTCCAGTTCGCCGGGCAATTTCGCCGGAGCGGCGTTGATCTTCGCGGCGGCTTCGGCCAGCAAGGCTTCGGAATGCTGGAAGCGTTCAAACGCGCCTTGCCCTGTGACGGCTTCGATGCGGCGAGTGCCAGACGCAATCGAAGCATCCGAAATCAGCTTGAACACGCCGATGTCGCCGGTGGCGTTGACGTGCGTGCCTCCGCAAAGTTCGGTCGAAAATCCTGGCACGCTGACGACGCGAACTTTCTCGCTGTACTTTTCGCCGAACAAAGCCATCGCGCCGCTTTCCAATGCCTCGTCCAGAGATTTTTCTTCTTTGCTGACGGCGGAATTTTTCAGCGTCTGGTTGTTCACCAGTCGTTCGATCTCGGCGATTTCGTCAGCGGTCAGCGGAGCGAAGTGCGTGTAATCAAATCGCAAGCGGTCGGGCGCAACCATCGAACCGGCTTGTTTGACGTGCGGGCCTAGAACTTCGCGCAAAGCGGCGTGCATCAAGTGCGTCGCCGTGTGATTGGCCATCGTGCGAGTTCGACGTTCGGCGTCCACGCGCGCGGTCAGTTTGTCGCCGACTTTGATCGTGCCAAGCTCGACAGTGACTTGATGAACGATGACATCGGTGACGGGTTTTTGCGTGTCTTTGACCAGCAAGCGCGCGTCTTCGGTTTCCAGCAATCCGGTGTCGCCAATCTGTCCGCCCGATTCGGCGTAAAACGGAGTGGCATCCAGCACGACTTCGCCTTCGTCACCGACGGAAAGCGCGTTGACTAATTCGCCGCCTTTGAGCAGCGCAACCACGCCTGAGCCAGCGTGCTCGGTTTCGGTGTAGCCGGTGAACTGGCTTTTGCCTTTTTCGGCGACTTGTTGATAAACGGCGCTGACGACTTTTTGCGCCGTGCCTTTCATGGATTCGCGCGCGCGCTGGCGTTGTTTTTCAAGCTCGGCTTCAAAGCCAGCCTGATCCAGCGTGAAGCCGCGTTGCCCGGCGACGTATTCGATCAAGTCGAAGCGCAAACCGTAAGTGTCATACAGTTTGAAAACATCGGCTCCGGCAACGACTTTGCCCGAAGCTTTTTTCATCACGTCTTCCAGCACGTTCAAGCCCGCGCCGACGGTCGAGCTATACAGCTTTTCTTCGATGGTCACGACGCGCTCGATCACGCCACGAGTTTCGCGCAGTTCTGGATAAGCTTCGCCGAACTGATCCACGACGAAGTTGCAGACTTTGGCAAAGAACACGTCTTTGAAACCGAGCTTGTTTCCGTGCCAGATGGCTCGGCGCATGATTTTCCGCAACACGTAACCGCGATTGTCGTTGCCGGGAAAGATTCCATCGGCAATCAAAAACGAAGTCGCACGCGCGTGGTCGGCAATGACGCGCATCGAAACGCTGTCTTCGGTGTCGTTGTATTCGTAGTCTTTGCCCGCCAGCTTCGCAGCGAACTCAATGATCGGGCGCAGCAGGTCGGTTTCGTAATTCGATTTGACGCCTTGCAGCACGGCAGTGACGCGCTCAAGCCCCGCGCCTGTGTCCACCGAAGGCGCAGGCAGCGGATCGAGTTTGTATTTGCCCGGCGCGACTTCCTGCCGGTTGTACTGCATGAAAACCAGATTCCAAATTTCGATGGTGTCGTCGCCGTCGCCGTTGACATATTCGGCTTTGTTGAACGCAAGGTCTTCGGGATGTTCGCCCGCATAGTAATGAATTTCCGAACACGGCCCGCACGGCCCGGTTTCGCCCATTTGCCAGAAATTGTCTTTGCGACCGAAGCGCAGCACTCGTTCGCGCGGAGCGCCCACTTTCACCCACAGTTCAACCGCTTCTTCGTCCGCGCCGACTTCGGCATCGCCTTCAAAAACCGAAAACCACAGTCGTTGCGGATCCATCTTGTATTCGTTGACCAGCAAATCCCACGCGAAGCCTATGGCGTCTTCCTTGAAATAATCGCCGAAGGAAAAATTGCCGAGCATCTCGAAAAACGTGTGATGCCGAGCCGTCTTGCCAACTTCGTCCAGATCGTTGTGTTTGCCGCCCGCGCGCACGCACTTTTGCGAAGTCGTCGCGCGTTTGTAATCGCGCGTTTCGGCTCCCAGAAAAACGTCTTTGAACTGGTTCATTCCGGCGTTGGTGAACAGCAACGTCGGATCGTTGGCGGGCAACAGCGGCGAAGATTTGACGATCTTGTGTCCTTGCCGGGCAAAATAATTCAGAAAGATGCTACGAACTTCGTTTCCAGTCATAGGTGTTCAGATAGGTGAAAATTGGTCAAGCATGCGAAAAAAGGGACTTTAACGACCGTATTTTGCTTTGTCAAACTTTGAGTTTGCTCACTCAATCAGCCGTATTTTCTGTCGTTACTTGTGTCCAACACCATCATTTGCTTGAATTTACCCAGTTCAAGACGCCATCCGCCGGACGTCTCCAATTAACCCATCTGAAGGAGGCAGGTTATGTCCGAAAGAAACATTTTTTCCGAACGTGAACATTGGCTGGAAGAAGAATACTTCCGCAAACAGGATCAACTGCTGATCGAGAAAATCCACCAACGCAGAGCCAAAGAAGACGACCGTCAACGATTGGCCGAAATTACCGGCTTAAAAGATGAAGACGCCATCACAGCATTGCAGGATTTAGGCTACACATCGGACACGATAGAGTTATTGCACATGCTGCCAATGGTTGAAGTCGCCTGGGCAAGTGGAGCCGTGACCGACAAACACCGCAAAGCAATTCTGAAAATCGCTCGGATGCGAGGCATTCAAGCCAACAGCGCTTCGGCTGAAAAGTTGTTGCGCTGGCTGGATGAAAAACCTTCAGATGAATTGTTTGAAGCGTCGCTTCACGCAATTCGATTGATCTTGGAATCCTTGCCGCCTGAAGAACAGGAATACCAGCGAGAAGACTTGCTGACTCGTTGCAACCAAATTGCCCACGTTTTGTTTGGCCGGTTTTGGGGGCACGAAATCGTTCAGGAAGAAGAACACATGATCGCGCACATCGCCGAAGAACTTGGCTGGACACGGAAAGCCTAAGTTCACATTCAATTTCGTGTTTGTCGCCTACCGAACAATTGGCGGCGCGGTTCTTTCGTTCTGCCGGTATTGATCCAGCAGCGTTTTCAACTCTCGCGCTTTGGCAGGTTGCGTGTCGTACAAGTTTTTGGTTTGAGCCGGATCATCGCGCAGATTGTATAAAGCGACTTCACCCGTGCAATCGTGAGCGCCACGTTCGCGCCGAAACCATTCCGGTTCTTTGTTGCCGTCGCCACAGGTTTTGGAATCAATCAGCACCCAATCGCCTTGCCGCAAAGCCAGATGCCCGTTGATCTGGTGATGAACCAGCGATTGGCGAATCGGTTTTTTGCTTCGTTTACCAAGCAGCACAGGCAATTGATCGTAACTGTCCGGCGCAGCGGAATCTGGCAGTTTCGCTCTTGTCAGACTTGCCAGTGTCGCCATCAAATCAACGTGACCGATCAGCGCGTCGCTGGTTTTGCCAGCGGGAATTCGTCCAGGCCAGCGAGCGATAAACGGCACGCGATGGCCGCCTTCCCAGTTGTCGCGTTTGACTCCGCGCCAATTGAGCATACTGGCGTGCTGCGATTGGCGAATGCGTTCGTAAGCCCCGACTTCCAGTTCGACAACTTCCGGCCCGTTGTCGCTGGTGAAAATAACCAGCGTGTTTTTGTCGAAGCCGTTGCGCTTCAGCGCGTCCATCACCGCGCCTACTGCGGCGTCGGTTTGCGCGACGAAATCGCCGTAAACGCCCGCGCGGCTTTTACCGCTGAATTCCGGCGAAGGCACGACCGGGTAATGCGGCGAGATCAGCGCGAAATAAAGAAAGAACGGCTGTTTGTTTTTCGCGCGTTCGTCCACGTAACGCACAGCTCGTTCGGTCAGCGCGGGCAGAATCTTCACCGGTTCCCAACCTTTGACCATAGGGCCTTTGCGATTGATCGCGCCTTTAATCATCGGCGCTGGTTCGCTGGGAACGCCCAGTGTGCGGTCGTTTTCGATGAAGACGTAAGGCGGGTAATTCGGCACGTCTGTCCCGAAGTAAAAATCAAAACCGCGCGTCAAAGGGCCATTGGCGACGGGCTTGGAATAATCCACGTTGTCCATTCCTTCAGTCGTAATCGCGGCTGCTTTGCCATTCGTCGTTGGCCAATCCCAACCCAGATGCCATTTGCCTACAATCGCCGTTGCGTAACCTTGCTGTTTCAGCAGCGTCGGCAAAGTCATCCGGTCGGATTCGATCAGCGGCAATCCGTAAGGTCCCAACACTCCTGTTTTCAACCGCGACCGCCACGGGTATCGCCCGGTCAGCAAAGCGTAGCGAGTCGGCGTGCAAACCGCCGAAGGCGAATGCGCGTCGGTGAAACGCAAACCTTGTTTGGCCAGTTGATCCAATCGCGGCGTTGGGATTTTGGATTGCGGATTGTAAGAACCCAAATCACCGTAACCCAGATCGTCCGCCAAAATGACGACAATGTTCGGACGCTGTTGCCCCGTCACAACAGAATCGGAAGGAAGAAGCCAAGCCAGCAGCGCCAGGACGCTGAAACTGACAACCAGAAATTGCGATTTTGGGATCACGTTGATTGGTCTCATAACTTGCTTAGTGCGAACGCGGATTCTTCAGAAAGTAAAAGCGCCCGTCAAAATGGCATGGAGTACAAGCTTTAGCTTGTTTCACCGTGCTGTCGGCCTCATCGGTTTGGCGGTTTGGTTCCCGGCGGAACGTTGTTCGGGCCGGGGCCGTTAAATTGTTTCCAGTACTGTTCGTGGTAAGGATTGATCGCCGGTTGAACAGCATCTTCATTGACCAACATCGGCAACATTCCCGCCCACCATTTGTCGTATTCGGCGTCCATCTGTTTTACGACCTCGGAATGCTGAGCGGCCACATCGGTCTTTTCGCCGGGATCAGCTTGCAGGTCGTAAAGCGCCCAGCGTTTGACGTTTTCTTTGCTGTCGCTGACCAGGTGCCAGCGTTTGGTGCGGACGCTGACTTGAATGTATTTCCAATCGTTCGGATTCGCGCCTTTCGGCCAGCGCCCGATGTGGCGAACGAAGACTCGATCCGACCAGTTGGCTTTCGCGGATTTCAGCAAAGGCAAAAGGCTGCGACCTTCGACTTGAGCTTTGACCGACGCCGTCATCTTCGCTCCGGCGATTTCAACCAAAGTCGGAAACACATCCACGTGAGCCGCCAGCGCGTCAGTCGCCGCAGGCTTCAAGGTTCCCGGCCAGCGCCAAAAGCTGATTGCTCGCGTGCCGCCAATGTACGGAGTGTTTTTGCTGCCGCGCATTCCGGCGTTCCAAACGCTAACGCCTCCGGTTCCGCCGTTGTCGTTCATAAAAATAGAATTGTTGCGATGTTTGCGTTCAACAACTTAGCCTGAAGTTCCAGAGTCCGGCGCAGACGCCCAACGTCAGGTTGTATAAACCGAGATCGTGCATTCGCAGCCGATCCGATAGGATTCGATAACGTTTCAAACCGG
>JANRKX010000027.1:0-34890 GCA_033763255.1 Acidobacteriota bacterium
GTGGGTTGCAAACCTTTTCGCGGGCGCGGGGCGTTGGCGTCCGCTGCCGGGCCACGGACTCCCTGCCCCCCTAAACCCCGCGCCCTACCCGCCCCCGCTCCGGCAAAAAAAACTTGGGCAACACATTCGGTCGCCTCACCATCTTGTGACCTGCCTGAAGTTGTGAACTGACTTCCCCATTCATCTGCAAGTGCCCAATCGCTCTCTCCCAAAATCAGTAGAAATTGCATTCTCATTCTTTTATCGGAGGATTCGCATTCAATGTATTCCAACAGACGTGCTATCGGAATTATCAGCGCCGGATTGTTGATCGTTTTGTCCGCCGCGTTTTTCTTTCACTGTGGACAATCCGCCAAGGCTTCGTTCAACACCACTCAAGCTCAACAGGAAAAAATGAAGCAGGCCTTTGGCCGTTTGCCCATGAGTTTCGAGGTCAATCAAGGTCAGGTGGACGATGCGGTCAAATACCTGTCGCGCGGACACGGTTATCAAGCCTTCCTGACTGACTCCGAAGCGGTGCTTGTATTGCAGAATCAATCCGCCGACCGGTTGGAAGAGAGCGGCATCGCTAAATCCCAAATCCAAAATCCAAAATCCAATGTTCTCCGGTTCAAGCTGCAAGACGCACGCTCAGCCGAAATCACGGCTTCGGGCTTGTTGCCCGGCAAAAGCAATTATCTGGTTGGGAACGACGAAAGCCGCTGGCGCACCAACATCCCGAATTATTCGCGTGTCGAATACAACGAAATCCAGCCGGGCGTGACTATGGCGTTTTACGGAACTCAGCGCGCGCTGGAATACGATTTCGTCGTCGCGCCGGGAGTTGATCCGGCAACAATCACCTTGTCGGTCGAAGGCGCCGAAAAAATCGAACTCGACGACAATGGCGATTTGGTGCTGCATGTCGCTGGCCAGCGTGTTTATCATCGCGCTCCGGTCAGTTATCAAAAGCTCAACGGCAAACAACGCACGGTCGGCAGCCGTTACGTGCTGAAAGGCGCAAACCAAATCGGTTTTGAAGTCCCAAGTTACGACCGACGCCAGTCGTTGGTGATTGATCCGGTGATTGATTTTTCGACCTTCTTTGGCGGCATTGGCTCCGACGAAGGTTTTGCCATCGCCGTGGATTCAACCGGCGCGGCTTATGTCACGGGCACGACTTATTCCAACAACTTCAACACGTTTGCGCCGCTGCAAACCATCAATCGCGGCGGCAAATTCGACGCTTTCATCACCAAGATCAATCCGGCAGGTTCGGCAATTGTTTATTCATCGTATCTGGGCGGCAGCGCCGAAGATCAAGGACGCGGCATCGCGGTCAACGCCAACGGAGAAGCTTTCATCGCGGGCATCACGAATTCGCAGGATTTCAACACGCGCAATCCGCTGCAAGGAACGATTAGCGGTCTGGCCGAAGACGGATTCGTCACCAAGGTCAACGCCGACGGAACCAACTTGTTGTTTTCAACCTACCTCGGCGGCAGCAACATTGACCAGGCCTTTGGCATTGCGCTCGAATCCGGCGGCGATGCGATTGTCATCGGTTCGACGGTTTCGACCAATTTCCCGACGCGCAATCCGCTGCAAGCCAACAATCGTGGCAACGCAGACGCTTTCGTGACTCGAATCAAAGGCGACGGCTCGCAGTTGGTTTATTCGACTTATCTGGGCGGCGGAGCTTTTGACGAAGCCTACGGCGTGGCGCTGGATGCAGGCGCAAACGTTTATCTGGCAGGTGCGACAGCTTCAACAGATTTCAACACGCAAAATCCATTTCAAGCCAACAACAACGGCGGCGGTTCCGACGGCTTCCTGGCCAAGATCAGTTCCAACGGAGCCGTGTTGGTGTTTTCGACTTATTTCGGCGGCGCGGGTGTGGATGTGGCTTATGGTGTGGCGGTGGACGCGAACCTGAATCCTTATGTCACCGGCCACACGTTTTCGACGGACTTCCCGACTCAAAATCCGCTGCAATCCAACAATCGCGGCAACGCAGACGCCTTTATCGCGCGGTTCAATTTGTCAGGCACAGGATTGATTTATTCAACGTATCTGGGCGGCACGCTCGGAGATTTCGCGCGCGGCATTGTCGTTGATCCCGGTTCGCAACCGATCATCACAGGACGAACCGGTTCGACCGATTTCAACACGCGCAATCCGTTGCAAGCAACCAATCGCGGCAACGTGGATGCGTTTGTTTCCAAGCTGAATATCAACGGCAGTCAGTTGGTTTATTCGACTTATCTCGGCGGAGCTTCGGAGGATTTGGCGTTTGGAATCGCGCTTGATTCCAGCGGTTCGGTGTATGTCACGGGCGACACGCTTTCGACGGATTTCAACACCAGCGCGCCGCTGCAAGCCGCCAATCGCGGCGGTTTCGACGCTTTCGTCACCAAGATCAATCCGGCGGGTTCGGTGCTGACTTACTCAACGTATCTGGGCGGCAGCGGAGACGATCTGGCTTCGAGCATCGCGCTGGACACGGCGGGCAACGCATACATCACCGGCTTCACCAGTTCGAACGATTACGCCACGATCAGCCCGATCCAGGACGCCAACCGAGGTGGACTGGAAGTTTTCGTCACCAAGATTTTCGCCGATGCTTCAAGCATTGCATTCAACACCTACTTCGGCGGAAACGGTTCGGACACAGCGAACTCCATCGCAGTGGACACCGGCGGCAACTGTTACATCACGGGAGCGACGACTTCGACAAACTTCCCGACGCGCACGCCGATTCAAGGCACGAATCGCGGCGGGCTGGACGCTTTCATCGCCAAATTCAACGCGACGGGAACGAACATCATTTATTCGACATATCTTGGCGGTCAGTTTGGCGATGCGGGACGCGGCATCAAAGTAGACGCGGCAGGCAATGCCTGGATTGCCGGCGGGACTTTTTCCGACGACTTCCCTGTTCTGTCCGCGTTCCAGCCAACAAACCGCGGATTGGGCGACGCCTTTGTCGCGCGCATCAATTCGGCGGGAACGGCGCTGACTTACTCTAGTTACTTGGGCGGCGGAAACACCGACGAAGCCGCCGGAATCGCCGTTGATACGGCGGGCAATGCTTATGTGGTCGGCAACACATCCTCAACCGATTTCAACACTCAAAATCCGTTGCAAGCCAACAATCGCGGACAACAGGACGTGTTTGTTTCCAAAGTCTCGCCGAACGGAACTTCGCTGGTGTATTCGACTTATCTCGGCGGACAGCGAGCCGATTTGGGTAATGGCATCGCCGTGGATTCATCGAACAACGCCTACATCACAGGTTCGACGGTTTCCAGCAATTTTCCGCTGCTGTCTCCTTTGCAGCCGACTTACGGCGGAGGCGATGTGGATGCGTTCGTCGCCAAACTCAACGCGGCGGGTTCAGCTTTGGTGTATTCGACGTATCTTGGCGGTTCGCTGAACGAAGTCGGCAATGCCATAGGAGTTGATCCGTTCGGTAACGCTTACGTTACAGGGCTGACCTCTTCGACCAACTTTCCGCTGCGAAATCCGATTCAGGCCGATAACAGAGGCGACAACGAAGTCTTCGTCAGCAAATTGAACCCGCAAGGTTCCGGCTTTGTGTATTCGACTTACTTGGGCGGCAGCGCCAGCGATCAAGGAGCAGGCATTGCCGTTGACTCCGCCGGAACGGCTTATGTGACGGGAGCGACGGCTTCGGCAAATTTCAACATTCAATTTCCGTTGGTGGCTTACGGCGGCGGCACGGACGTTTTCGTCGCCAAGCTGATTTCCGAACCATCGCTGTCCCTGACGCCGACGGTGTTGGAATTGTCTGCCGGTTCATCATCAACGATGACGTTGACGATCAGCGCAGCGCAGAATCAGGCAGTGACAGTGACTCTGTTGTCGTCAAACGGCAACGTGGCCAGCGTTCCGGCTTCGGCAACGATTCCATCCGGCGCGACTTCGACAACATTCAACGTGATGGGAGTCGCCGTCGGCGGCCCTGTGACGATCACTGCAACTTTGCCGCAAGCTCAAGGCGGAGCAATCGCCTCGTCAACGGTCAATGTCATCACATCGAACCGCTTCATCAATGCCGCCAACGTTGCGGCGACGGCTGGCGGCGGAGTCATCCTTCCCTTCGATCTGGTTTCGCAAGGAGACGAAAATCGCCTGGTATTCAGCATTTCGATCAGCAACACGGTTTTGCTCAGCCCGCAATTTGTTCTGGGCGGAGACGCCGCTTCAGCAGGGGCAACGCTGAACACCAACCTGACTCAGGCTTCGCAGGGGCGATACGGAATCACGATCAGTTTGCCGACTAACCAGAAATTCACTTCGGGCACGCGGCAAATTCTGGTCATGACCGCAGTCGTTTCACCCAGCGCCTCCGGCGTCAGTTCGCCGATCACTTTTGGCGACACGCCCACCGCGCGCCGAGTGTCAGATGTGAACAACAACACGTTGAGCACCAATTACACCAACGGAGCCGTCGCAGTTTCGACCGGCATCGAAGGCGATGTCAGTCCTCGCTCGAACGGTAACGGTTCGGTGACAATTGCCGACTGGGTGCAGACCGGACGCTTTGCCGCCGGATTCGACACTGCCGCCACAGGCAGCGAATTCCAACGCGCCGATACCGCGCCGCGTTCCAGTTTGGGCAACGGTTCGATCACGATTTCCGACTGGGTGCAAACCGGACGTTACGCTTCGGGACTCGATCAGGTGGTTCCGGCGGGCGGGCCGACTGGCGCAGGAGCATTGCGGAATTCAGATTGCGGATTGCGGAGTTGCTCTGACGAAGCTTTGGCTTCCAAACAGTCGGCTGATTCAAGAAACGGGGAGCATTCAATTCCGCAATCCGCAATCCGCAATCCGCAATCGGTAGCTTCACAGACCAGAGTGATTCGCGTGGTCAACGCCAATTCCCAGCGCGGCCAGCAATTCACGACCTTTGTCGAACTGGATTCGCAAGGCAATGAAAACGGCTTCGGATTTAGCCTGAGTTTCGATCCGGCGAATTTGAATTACGTCAGCGCGGCGCTGGGCAGCGATGTTCCCAGCGCAACGCTGAACGTCAACACTTCGCAAGCGACATCCGGGCGATTGGGCTTCGCGCTGGCGTTGCCGACCGGTCAGGCGGTTGCGACAGGCAACGCTCGCAGATTGATTTCGCTGACTTTCAGCGTGCCGAACAGCGGAGCCAGTAATTCGATTCCGATCACTTTCGGTGATCAGCCCATCGTGCGCGAAGTCGTCAATTCCAACGCGGACACCTTGACCGTCATCTGGACTGCCGGAACGATTAGCGTAGTGCGCGCGGTGGTCAGTGTTTCCGCCGCCAGCTTTGCCGGAGGTGATCTGGCCGCCGAAGAAATCGTTGCGGCTTTTGGAACCGGTCTGGCGACCGCCACGCAAGTGGCGACGACCGTTCCGCTGCCGACCGACATCGCGGGCACTACGGTCAGAATCCGCGATGTCAACGGCATCGGACGCAACGCGCCGCTGTTTTTCGTTGCGCCGACTCAGGTCAATTATCTGGTTCCCGCCGGAACCGCGAACGGAGCCGCGACCGTGACCATCACCAGCGGCGACGGAACGATTTCGGTCGGCACGGTGAATATCGTTCAGGCGGTTCCGGGATTATTCACGGCCAACGCCAGCGGAACCGGTTTGGCAGCCGCCACAGCGTTGCGAATAAAATCCAACGGCATGACCAGCTTTGAACCGATTGGACAGTTCGATGCCGGACAGGGACGCATCGTGCCGATCCCGATTGATCTCGGCCCCGAAGGCGAACAAGTGTTTGTGCTCTTTTTCGGCACGGCATTCCGAAATAACACCGGCTTGCCGGTTTCGGCGACCATCGGCGGCGTCAATGCGATGGTGCAATACGCCGGGCCGCAAGGCGATTTCGTCGGCCTGGATCAAGCTAATGTTCTGATTCCCCGCAGCACCGCCGGACGCGGCGAAGTTGATGCGATTCTGACCATCGGAACTCGAAACTCGAACACGGTCAAAATCTCGATCAAGTAAACCGGGGCTTCACTGCTTCTACAAAACAAGCGCCGCTACAAAACAAGCGCCGCGCCGAATGAACCGGACCCGTTCATTCGGCGCGGCGCTTTTTGCGAGATGAGCTTGCCCTCTAGCTAGCCGCCGTAACGGGCACAGTAGACAACTCATACTTGGCACCGTTGCTGTTTGAAACAGTAACGGTTTCAGGTTGCGGGTCGCTCGTCGTGTAGGTATGAAGTCCCAACGATTCGTCATGCCCCAGATCGTTGTCATACAACTCAATCACTGCCGTGTCTTTGAAGGTTATTTGCACATCCGTATTCCAGACATTGTCAGGCGGATCTGGCGACATCGAGTTATAGCCGCTTGACGGATAGCGGTTTTCTCTTCCGCCATCTGTGCTGTACTTGATGTAGACCTCGTCGTGTCCGACTTCGGAAGTTGCCAGACACGTGACCTGCGTCAGTTTGATTGTGATGCTGCTGCTTTGACTCATTTGAGTTATCTCCTTCGTAACCAAAAAACGTTGAGTGCCTACAGTTACGCTTTCGGCGTTGCGCCCTATCTTTGGCGTAGGGAAATGGTGATTGGTCTGAATGAAAGTCTGCGGGAAAAATTCGATCAGCCTGCTTCACCGTACGGTCAGGAAGGGCGCGTAAGACAGGCGCTCGTCGAAATTGCTGAAGAAGGCAACGGCTTGATCCACAGTGCCTTTCAGCAATTTGATCTCGCCTTTTTCGATGGCTTGTTTCAGCGCGGTCAGGAAGGGAGGATCGCCCACCGGTCTTTCGCCCTTTTGTTCGCGGTCGAATTTGTTTTTCAGGTGAGCGTTTTCGGCAACCAGCAAATTCCGCAACGCCGAGCGGGTCATCTGAATCACCACTTGCGTGTTATCCCAATCTTTCTTTGGGTCTGCGGCGGCCAGATGATCGCTGGCTGACCACGGGCTGATGACCCAAAACTGGGAAATGGCTTTTCGCAAATTTAGCACGAAACGTTGTGTGCCTTCGCTTTCGTAACCGGGAGTTGGCGGGAACTCGAAGCCAACGGACATTGGCGTGGAGTTCTGGCTCTTGTCTGAGTTCAAACGCATCGTCCACGAATTGACCCAGGCTCCGGGCGGCAAAGCGGCTTGAATGTCAGGCGAAACCAGCCCGCCAGTGATGGCCGGAAAATGTTTGCCATTCGGCAAACTCAACTCCATTGCCGAAGTCAGAAACCAGTTACGCCAGTTCGGATCGGTCGAGGTGATTCCGTAATCGTGGTATTCGGCGGGATTGGTTGTTGTAGGCTGACCCATTTTCAATAACGCGGTGGCTTTCAACAGGCGAGCTTCGCGGTCGTCGTTGTTGATGCGAATCAGGTTGGTCAACAACTCCGCAGCCCATTGCCATTCGGCCTTGTCCTGAGTTTTGTCGCCCAACGAAATCGCATCTTTTGCAACGGCCAGAATCTTGTCGCGCCCGCCCATCATCTTGACCGTGCGCGCGGCTAAATCCTTCGGCGCATTCGGCATCAAACCGGTCGGGTCTGCCTCAAACCAACCGACGTAACCGAAATACAATTCGCGGACGGCTTGTGGAACCGAACCATAAAACGGCGTCAGGTAATCCATCGGATTCATATCCGGCGAAGGCATGGCCGGAAGCAGTTTTTCCAGATCGTTAATCAAATAATCCGGCAACTTGATGATCTCAGCCATTTCCGGCGGCGTGTGCCCCTGATTCATTCGGCGCACAGCTTGATCGTGCGTGAATTGAATCGCGTCGCGGAAATTTTTCAGCAGCAGTTGGACGTTATCGTTGCCACACAGCGGAACTCCGTGCGAAGGCACCATACAATAAGCCGTAAACTTGCGAAGCTGGTCTACGCTGCGAAACCAAGTTGCCGGGTTGCGGTAGCTAGTGCCCCGCAAGCTGTAAAGATTCGGAAACGACGGCCCTTGAATGACTTCGGCTGATTGTAACAACCCTTCTCCGCCCCAGTCTTTGCCCCCATTGCCTTTGCTGGATGCCGCGCCGCCTTTTTTGTTTTGGGAATTCGGCAAAAAGACCGCCAACTCGTCGTTGGTTTCGCTGGGAACATAAATCAACTTCATTTTGATTTTGCCCGCTGTGACCAACAACTCGTTGCTGAACGTGCGCGAAGGCATGCGGAATCCCGGCCCCGGATTGCCTTTGTTGACTTGCGGGCCTATGCCGTCGTTGACAGGGCCGTTCGGCAAAATGCTGCCGTACATATACGCCGAACGCGGATTGATGATGTTGCCCGCGACTGTTCCGGTAATCACCACGCTTTCGACAATGTTTTCCTGACCGATGATTTCGACGCATTTCGGATTGGTCGTCATCGAACCATCCTGCCCCTGAGTTTTCGAAGTGACAGGCGCGCACGGCGGACGGTCGGCGGCTTTCAAAAAACCTTCGACTCCGCCGGTGTGGTCAATGTGATTGTGGGTGTAAATCAGCGCCTTGAAAGGAAGTTTGTCGCCGTATTTGAAGCCATACTTTTTGCTGATTTCCGCCAGCACGGGGCGAAACTGATTCTTGATGACGTTGGTCGAGGTTTCCTGATCGCCCAGCGTATCAATGATGACGATTCCGCCATCGCTCAAATCAACGAGCATGATGCTGTTGGCCAAATCGTAACCAACGGCGCTGTAAGCCAAATACCCCAACCCTTTCGGAAAATGGTCTTTGGATTTGGCGTCGTTTTGTAAGTCGTAAACTGTCGGTTTGAAAAAATTCGAGTGCTGTTCCAGGCGAGGACTGTTGCGAACTTTTTCAGTCGGCGATTGGGTTTGCGCCAGTGACTGAAAGCCCACTGCCAACATCAAACCAATCAGAACAATACAAATAGAAAACTTGTTCGAGCTAACACGCTGCATAAAAACTCCTTTGGGTTTAATGGAGAAAGTTCATGACAAACGTGTTGAAAAAGGCTTGGCGCAGACAAACATCTGACCATCCCCGCAACCCCGCGTAAGTTGCATGGGACAGCGTCGCCATCAACGGCTTGCCGCTTATGCTTATTTTTAGTCTGAGTGTGCGGTTGGTCTCACCGCATTTGAGGTCTGTGTATTTGTGGTACTGATTGAAACTTAAGTTCACCAATCCGCGCAGGCTCGAACAGTGTCGAGCCTGAGCGGAATTCCTTGCACCCGTCCTTGCGTCATCGGTCAAAGCGCCCGGAGCGCCCTGGTCGTTGATCTATTTCGATGGTCGTGCCGTCGAATTTCGTCAACGAGAATCCGTCGAATTTTTCGTTGTAAGTGGAGTTGAAATCCTGCAAGACGCTGATGGCCAGCGCCTCGCCCAGCCTCATTCCTTGAATTCCGTCTGAGCGCCAATGCACGCCTGCGGTATCTCGGCCCAATGAAATGTTGGAAGCTAGTTTGTTCAACTCGCCGCCGACAGTCAGCGAAGCCGTCAGCGGATTGAGCATCGCGCCATCGTCGCTAGCGACGACCGGATTCGGAACGACCAAGGATTCCTTGAAGAAAGCCTTCAGCACCGTCGCGCAGGCTCCTGAAATCGTGGCGTGTCCGGCTGGATAAGCCGGATGCGTCGGGCTACCTTCGGGATAGGCCATTGGCAACAGGAAGGTTCCGTTCTTGGCAACAGTCGCTCCCAACGCCGCGGAGTTCAACAGTTTGGCATCAATTGGGTAACTGGCCATTCCGGTTTTCGTCAGATGAACCAATCCGCCGTAAGCTTCGGGGCGCAAACGCCTATGCACCTGCCATTTTTGATACCAGGCGCATTTCAATGCCAAATTGGCGACGCGAGTCACCAAATCAAGAATGTGCGCTCCACCAAATGTGATGAATCCGCCCTGTGTCGTTGAAGTTTTATACGGATTGGCGTCGTCCAGCGCGCCCCCGCCATAACCAAGCAGAATCAACCCAGCATTGAGAAAAGCTTGATAAGTGAAATCCACATGAACGTATTCAGCCAGATCACGCCCGTTGCGAATGTAACGCGCTGTCGGGTCAGCCATAGCCGGTGAAGCCGGAGGATTTCCATTTTGAATTGCCAACCACGAAGCATACGAAGTCATGTGGTCATTCCCAGCGATCGTTGTCCGGTATTGCTGGCGAATGGTTGTCGCGCCATACGGAATGTTTTGCCACAGAAACTGAGAAATCATTGGCCCAGCCAAATCGCCCGGAGTTTCCCCTCTGAACAAAGCCGCTGTCGTCAAACCATTGAAGATTGAAAATTGTCTCAAATCAGTGGCCGCAGCCATCGTCATCGTGTTGGCGTCGTACTGCGAAAACGGCACATCACGAGTCAGCGCGCGCCAGTACACTTCAGCCATTTCAGCGCCTTCGATTTCAGATTCCAGACGCGGCGCAGGCGGTATTGCCAATGCCTGCGGATCCAGACCTTCCATGTCGAAAGCCTGCGCTGCTTGTGGATTGGCCAGCTTGACCGTGCCGCCAAGTTGAATTCGTTCGTAATCGCTGGGTTCGCCGCTGGTCAGCGCGCGAATCAATGAACGATAAGCCTGACTGTTGACTTCGCCCAGATTGTTGTGTGGCAAACCTTTGGAAAAACTGCCGATTTTGTTGGCGTAAAACTCATCGTCGCCGTTATTCGGATGCTCCTGCGTGCCGTTGTTCGCCTGAAAGACTGCTGCTTGCTGGCGAAGTTGTTGCGCTCGACGCCGACGCTGAAACGGATTCAATGGCCCGATGTCTGCCTGAATTTCCGCTTTAACGGTTGTGCCGGGATTGTCGAGCAACGATGACAAACTGACAGTTCCTAAAGCAGAAGCGGCGGTAAAACCACTGACTACTCCAAGAAAACGGCGGCGGCTTTGAGGTTCATTGTTTGCCGGGATGGCATTCTGATCCTGAGATGATGTGTTTAGGATATTCATTTTGGGGATACTCCTTTGCTCGAGTCACCGAACTGTGACATTCGAGCGGATAAACGAATGGCTTCTTTTTTCAACGACCGAAATCCGATCGAAACGTTTTACGTTGGAGCGGCCCTAACCACTCCATAACGGCCTGAAAAAAGAGGGACAGGGTAAGTAGGTAAACCGAAATACAAGCAAGATTGCTTAAACTTTCGATTTAGAATACGTCTTGAAAGCCTTAACTCGCGGGGCAATTTACGGGGTAGGCTGGGAATCTAGTGTGTCAATTTCGGAAGCAGCTTTTCAAAAGGAGCAACGATCTTCACTGACACGCCGCTCTTTTATCATTAAGGAGCAAATTCAAACAAGAGAATTTTCAAACTTCAAACATAAGACCCGCCCGTCACCAGCACTACGTGTCCGGTAACGTAATCAGACAGAGGCGATGCCAAAAACAGCACCGGCCCGGCGGCTTCTTCGGGAGTTCCCGCACGCCCGAGCGGAATAAAATTCATCGCTGCTTGCCGCATTGAATCGGGAATTCCCAACTGGATTTCGTTTTCTCCGACGTGAACCGGCGTTTGAGTTTCTTTGGCGGCGGTCAGTCGTGTTTCGATAAAGCCGTAAGCCACGGCGTTGACGTTGATATTGAACCGCCCCCACTCTTTGGCCAGAGTTTTGGTCACGCCCACAATACCCATTTTGCCTGCGGAGTAATTCACCTGGCCGGGATTCCCTGCCACGCCCGAAGTCGAAGAGACGTTGATGATCTTGCGATGAACGCGCTTGCCTTCTGCCATTTCGCGCTTGGCGGCTTCGCGCATGTAAGGCGTCGCAGCGCGAATGATTTTGAACGGCGCAGTCAGGTGAACGGCAATCATCGCTTCCCACATTTCGTCGGTAACGTTTTGAATCACGCCGTCCCACGTGTAGCCCGCGTTATTGACGATGATGTCCAGTTTGCCGAATTCCTGCACGGCGGTTTGCACGACTTTTTCGGCGAAATCCGGCGCAGTAACGCTACCCACACAAGTCGTGGCGACTCCGCCGGAGGCGTTGATTGAATTGGCGACACCTTCGGCGGTTTCGCCATCCAGGTCGTTGACCACAACGTGAGCGCCATGTTCGGCGAACAGAGTTGCGACGGCTCGGCCAATGCCGCGCCCAGAGCCAGTAACAATGGCAGATTTGCCTTCAAGCAGTTTCATTCGTGTTCCTCGTGTTGAATTTGAGATTTGAGATTTCGCCGCACGCCAAGCTGCCAAGTCGCAAAGAAAGAAGGAAAAGCAGTAAGAGTTATTACCTGATCTTTTTGCTGGCTTTGCGTCTTTGCGGCTTGGCGTGAGCTGTTTGAAATTACATCGTTCCGCGAATCAGGCCGCCGTCCACTTGCAGCGAAACGCCTGTCAGATAGCTCGCCCGTTCCGAAGCCAGAAACGCCACGACTTCACCGACTTCGCGCGGTTCGCCAAGCCGCCTCAACGGAATTTCCGCTGCCAGTTGTTCAAAGTATTGTTCGTAACTGACGCCGCGTTCTTTGACGCGAACATCTGCGATGGCGTTTTGTCGGTCAGTCAGGATTTGTCCCATCAGCACTGCGTTGATGGTGATGCCATCCGGCCCAAATTGATTGGCCATAGTTTTGGTCAACCCTGACAGCCCGGCGCGTAGCGTACTGGAAATCGTCAATTCGTCAATCGGCTGTTTGGCCACCAAAGAAGTCAGATGGATGATTCGCCCCCAACGGCGTTGCTGCATGCCGGGAATCACCAATCGAGACAATCGGACGACATTCATCAACGTGGATTCGACGCCCGCCAGCCATTGTTCGTCGCTGAGTTGCAAAAAGCGACTGACCGGTGGGCCGCCGGTGTTGGTCACCAGAATGTCCACCTGGCCGAAGTTTTCAACCGTTGCCTGATGCCACTTTTCCAGACTTTGCGGCGAAGAAACATCGCCAACCAAGCACATTGTTTCGCCGTGAGCGTTGATCTCTTCGGCTGTTTTCATCAGCGTTTTTGAGTCGCGCGAGCAGATTGAAACTCGACAGCCTTCCTGAGCCAAAGCCAGCGCACAGGCTTTGCCAATGCCTTTGCTGGCGGCGGCAACCATTGCCACGCGACCTTTCAATCCAAAATCCATAATCTGAGTTCCTTTGGGTAAAAGTAGGAAACCAACCACCAAAAGATGATGAACAAAAAAGGCCACGAAGCCAAGCCGGATTCTCATCCCGCTTAAACTTCGTGGCCAAATGGACTTTAGCCGAATGAAGCAGAAAGTCTAGAAGTTAAATCGTACGTTCAAATCCATTGCACGAGCGGCACTGGCGCTGCTCGGAATCCCGAAAAACGCCGACCCAAGAGTACCGCTGTAATTGCCAAAATTGACTCGGTTGAAGACGTTGGTCACGCGAAGTTGCAGCGTCAGGCTGTAGCGTGAACTTTCAGAGCCGCCAAAACCCATCATCATTGGGCCGCCACCGCCGGGTCCACCAAAACCTCCGCCGCGTCCGCCGCCGCCGCGTCCACCACCGCCGCCGCCACGACCACCGGCATCACCCATTCCACCTTGCTGGTTCTGAGCGTTGTTATTGTTTTTTCTAGTGCCAAACCCGAAAGTCTTGCTGATGTCCATTGAGACGTTGAAATTGCCCGGCCCTTGGGCGCGAACACCGTTCGGGTAAGTCTGTTTCAGCCATTCGCCCAAATTGACTCTGCCTGTTGTGCCGATGCAGGTCTGTCCCGGCGGGCAAATCACGCGATTGAACTGAGCCGTTCCGTACAGGCTCGGCGACAAATCGGAGTTGCGCTGAATCGGTTTGCCGTCCAAACCGAGCGGTCGGTCTGTGATCTGACCATCGCGGTTGTCATCCGCTCCGGTGGTGATGTTAAACGGCGAACCGGAAGAAGCCATAATCATCGCACCCACCCGCATTCCCCACGGCAAAGTGAAGTTGTTGCCGCTGAACACATTGTGCCGACGATCCCCAGCCGAACGTCCCCATTCGCTGGTCAGATCGTAGTTGTCAGCAGGGCTGCCTTCGCCGTTGGAACGAACCCACGACAGCGTGTAACCGCCAAACAACATCGCACGACCCATTCGGCGATTGACGTTGAATCTGAACTGATTGACCGTGTTCAAAGCCGAAGCTTCGTATTGGAAAATCTGACCGGCTCCGGCAATCGGGCGAATGAATTGTCCCGGATTATTCGGGTCGGCAAACGGCGCGTTGATGTTCCGGGTGCGGAACTGATTGATACCGCGCGTGAATTGATACGTCACCGAAGCAATCAAGCCTTTGGGCAATTGCTGTTCGACTGAAACGCTGGAGTTGATGTCGTAAGGCGCTTTCAGATTCGGATCCAGCGGACGCAAGGTTGTGCTCTGCGAAGAAGTCAACTGAGCGGCATTCAACTGAAGAGCCTCTGCCGCCGTTGCAGCGAAAATCGCATTACGAACCAGGAAACTTTGCTGCAAAGCTCCGCCGCCGCCATTACGCAGAGCGTTTTCAACGCTGTTGCTTCTCAGCCGCTCGAAGAAAATGCCGCCGCCGGTGCGAATGGTCGTTTTGCCACTCTTGAACGGCGACCACGCGATTCCGAAACGAGGAGCGAAATTGATCTTGTCCTGCAATTGCGTCTGGAATTCGTGACGCAAACCGAACGAAACCGTCAGGCGAGGTTGAATCCGCCAGTCGTCGCCGACAAACCAGGAACCGCGAAACATGCTGTAATCCAGATTCGGGTTGCCCTGATTGATCGTGAACTGTGTGGCGCGAGCCGCCGGCAGTGTCGGATCAACCAATGCCAGACGATACTGATCCAGCGACGAGAAAGTGAAAGTGCCATTGAAATTGCTGCCGCTGATGTCTTCAAAACTTTCGCGGTCGAACTGCACACCACCTTTGATCGTGTGCTTGGCGCCTTTGGTCGTATAAGTCAGGTAATCCTGATATTCGATTTGCGTCGTTTGAGTGAAGTTCGGACAGCAAGTCGAACCGCCGCCATTGAACGCATCCAATACGTTGATCGCCACGCCCTGAAACAGAGCGTTCTGATCGCTGTTGTCGCGCGAAAACTGGAATCGGGCTTCGTGAATCATCTTGGAATTGATGATCCAGGTTTCGGACAAACGAATGTTGTGTCCGCTGGAAGTGCGATCCGATCCACGTTCCGGCAGCAGATTGTTGGTTCCGCCGCCTCCACCGCCGCCGAATCCACCACCGCCGCCACCAAATCCGCCGCCGCCGCCAAATCCGCCAAAACCACCACCGCCGCCAGCAGCAGCGAATTCCTGGTTAATCGAGTTCGTTCGACGATAGCTGTAATTCGTGTTCAGCGTGTTTCGGTCGTTCAGCAAGTAATCCGCACGAACGCCTATGTTGGTGCTGACTGATTCAATCGGCACGTTGGCAAAAAAGTCGCCGGTCAGAATCCTGGCGTAAGTGTTGTTGCTGCCATCGGTCATATTGCGGTCGGCATAAATGGTCGCCGACATTTTCTTTTTGATGATCGGGCCGCCGAAATTGAAGTTGAACCGGTTGGTCATCTGGTCTGGTTTGACCAGAGCAAACGCATTGCGGGCGTTCAGGGCATTATCACGGAAGCCCCAACCGCCGCTGCCGCGCCAACGGTCGTTGCCGGGTTTGGTAATAATTTCGACACGATTGAAACCTGGGTTGGCAAATTCCGCCGAATACGGGCTTTGGTTGATGCGAATTTGCAGAATGGATTCTTTCGGGGGAAGGCGTCCGCCACTGAAACCGTCAACGATGATGTCAGCACCGTTGCCATTGCCGGAAGCTCCAGAAGGGCCAACCAGATTATTCAGGTATTCACGCAGGTCGTCTTCGTTGTCTGGCAGGGATTTGATGAACTCTTCGGTCAGCACCGTCGCGTTCATGTTTTCGTCGGGATTGGTTGAAACCCCAATCGTGTTTGCTGAAATATCGGTGATGATATTTTCCATCGCCGCGACATTCATCGTGATGTCCAGCGGCGATTTTTCCAGCGGAACTTTCAGTTCGTTGATAATCACCGGTTGAAATCCGGTGAAGGTCGCCGTCAAGGTGTAAATACCAGGCGGAACGTTGGCGATGCTGAAATCGCCGGTGACGGCGCTTTTGGCTTTGCGCTGCTTGCCGTCTGCTCCGGTCAGCACGATTTCTGCGTTCGGGATGGAGGCTTTCAATTCGTCAATCACCTGTCCGCGCACGGTTGAATTCTGCGCAAAACTGACGGAAGCCAACAACAACGTCACTATCAACGTTGCCGCCATCGTAAATAAATTCTGCTTAGTTCGGTTGGTCATATTTTTCTTGTTGCTCCTCAATTCCTTCTCTTCTCAAAAGCTAAAGGGATGCGGATTTGTTTATGATTTCTGCTTTAGTCTTTCATTCGGTTTGTGAGGCCGGAATTTCGTAGAAGTGTCTTCCCGGCCACGTTCAGAAAGACGGTGCTCGAAAAAGAGCAGTTTCAATAAATTTTCCGGTTTTGAGTTTTGACTCCCATCGCCCTTTCCCTTAGCTTATCCATCTGGCTCGCAACCAATTCATCACAACAATCAGGAGACCGATTTTGAACAACGTTGTTCGCATCACGCGCGGCGACAATCCGTACAGCCGCGAAGTCCAGGGCAAAGCCAACGAACCCATCACCGTTGCCGCCATTCTCGACCGCAGCCGCTCGCTGCTGGGCGTTCGCAACCTGGATTATTCGCTCGAAGCGATTTACGACCGGCTGGAAATGAACGCGCCGCGCATCGCCATCATCGGCGGTTCGCCGGATCATCCGGCGCACATCATGGATCCAGAAACGACGGCCCGCGCGGCGATTCGCATCTGGCAAAACGGCGGCGTTCCTTTTGCCTTTTCAACGCCTGTACTGTGCGATGGCACGGCTCAATCAAACACTGGGATGTGTTATTCGCTGGAATCGCGCAATGCGATGACGACGATGATCGTCAACCAAATGGAAGCTCAGAGCTACCACGGAGCTTTTGTCATTCAAGGCTGCGACAAACAGCCGATGGCCGCCGTTGCAGCTCTGGCCGCTTTGGACGTTACTCGCCGAGCGCGAGGCGACGCGCCTGTGTTTGCGACTTTCGCTCCGGCGCACGTGCTGAAAGGCGGAACCTTCCCCGATGATTTACGCGCCGACATCGAAGCCGTCGCCCAAAAAGCCGAAGCCGCCAACCATCAGGAACTCGCCGACGACATCCGTGACAATCTGGACTACGTCCTGCAATGCACGACGAACACCCAGTTTCAGGGTATTTTCACGCGAGCCGTCGCCGCCGGAATCATCACCCACGACGAACACAAAGCTTTTGAAAAACGTTTGGCCGTCAACACCTGCGACGGCAAAGGCGGCATTTGCGCTTTCAACGGCACGGGCAATTCTTCGCGCCACGTCGTCGCCGCTTTGGGTTTGGTTCATCCGGCGCTGGAACTGCTGGCCGAGCCTCCGAATCAGGATCAAGTCAATCTGGCCGTGGACGCGCTGTTCGCCATCTGCAACGACCCGGACTATTCCGTTTCCGCCGTCGTCAAAGCCAACATCGAAAACTGCGTCCGCATACATTCCACTACCGGCGGTTCGACGAATTTGATGATGCACATTGCTTCGGCTTTCATTCACGCCGGAGTGGATTTTTCGATCTGGGATTACGACCGCATTCGACGAGCGACGGCGATTCCTGACCTGTTCAATTACAGCCTGACTCAAGGCCGCACGATTTTTGAACTGGCTCAGCAATGTTGTTCAGGACAGATTCGCGGAATGGAAACCGTGATGTATGAACTGACTCGCAACGACGTGCCAATGGCTTTGAGCGCGGCAACGGTTACAGGTTCGACGTGGCGAACCCGGCTGAGCGACACGACCAATCTTTCCGCCGACGGAGTCGCCAATAACCCAATCATTCTGAGCAAACCGCGCCGCGCTTTCAGCGGAGTGGACGTGTTGACCAGCAATTTCTTTGAATCCGCAGTGGTCAAAATCAGCGGAATGCCCGACGCCCAACTGGATGAGTTCGACACGAAACTCGCCATGGTTTTGTATTTTGAAAACGAGGATGACGCCAACCGCAGTTTGCTGGACGATGGTTATCTGGATTCGGTCAAATCCAACGCGAACATCTCGCAGACGGACTTGCTGAGGATTTACGAACACAACTCCGGCCAGAAGGCAGATACCCGGCTTAACGCCTTGAACCGTGAAGAACTCTTCGATCATCTGCTGCACGAACGTCTCATCAAGTTCGCCGTGGTCATCAGCGGCCAAGGCCCCGAAGCTTACGGCATGCCGGAAATGTTCACTCCGATGCAGCACATCAACGCCAATCGTCACCTGAAAAAACTTGCCATGATCCTGACCGATGGCCGTTATTCCGGCGTCAGTTACGGAGCCGCCATCGGCCACATAACTCCCGAAGCCAAACGCGGCGGAGCGATTCTGTATCTGCAAACCGGCGACCTGATCCAGTCAAATCTGCGCGCTCGGCGCTTTGTTCTGGTTGACCGAACGGCTTTGCGCGCCGACGGTTCGGTGGTTGAAAATGCCGCCGACCTGGCAAAAGAAAGAAAAGAAATTGGCGAACAGCGGCTGCGAAGAATCAACGCCCGGCTCCAAGCCATCGTCCCGACCAACCGAATGCGAGATGTGACCGACGCCTCGCGCGGAGTCATTCCAAACTCAGTGGCTGAATGCGCCCACGAACAATTCGTCGAATTCGCCAACCACAACCTGGCAATAGCTGGCGATTAAAGAGAGCAAGTTATGGAAGGCAAAAGAACCATTCATTCGATCAAGCTGAAAAACATCCTGTCCTTTGGCAGCGAAGGGCAGGAAATTGAACTTCAGCCGCTCAATGTTTTGATTGGCCCCAATGCCTCTGGCAAATCAAATTTCATCGAAGCCTTGCGACTGTTGAGTTATTTGCCCCGCGATATTGGTAAGCCAGTTTCAGACGGGGGTGGAATTGGCGAATGGCTGTGGAAAGGCGGAGAGCCAAATCCGGTTGCTGAAATCGAAACAACTCTTGTTCTACCACATGACAATTTTCTTCTTCGTCACCATCTAAAACTCACCGGTGAAAATTACTTTGCCAAGATCGTCTATGAAACAATCAGTCGAGAAAATGTAATCAAACCTGAGGAATCAAGTTATTCCTACCAAAACTTGGATGGCAAGTTCGGCAAATCACCATTAGGAACCTGGAAACATCTGGGTAATCTTGGCCAGCAAGGATCAGCAATCTATTCTGAAGTTGACTCTGTTCTAACCAGTAACCAATCAATCTTGCAGCAAAGGAAAGAACCGCGGCTTTATCCCGACCTATACTACTTAAGCGAATTGCTCCCAGCTTTTCGCCTTTATGATGATTTCGATGTGAGACGCTACAGTAGAATTAGGCAAGGACAGAACCCGGCAGCAGCAGGAGATTTCCTGGAACAGGATGCCAGCAATCTTGGCGTTGTTTTCGTCAACCTCCCCAACAAAATCAAACAAGAGATTTCGACTAGGCTCAAAGACATCAACGTGGATGCCGAAGAACTGTTAGCCAAAATCGAAGGCGGTATCATCCGGGTTTCATTGCAAGAGCAAGGGCTTTATTCACCAACCTTGCCGATGAGATTGTCTGCGGGCACATTGCGTTATCTTTGCCTGCTACTGATTCTTTGCCACCCAACGCCGCCGCCACTGATTTGCATTGAAGAGCCTGAAATTGGGCTGCATCCAGATGTGATTCATCAAGTTGCCGAATTGCTAATCGGAGCTTCGCTGCGAACTCAGTTGATCGTCACTACTCATTCAGAGTTTTTGGTTTCCGCGCTTTCGGAAATTCCAGAATCGGTGATTGTTTGTGAACGAGATCAAAACGGCACGAAACTGAATCGGCTTGATCCCGAATCGTTGAAAGAATGGCTGGAGCGATATTCATTGGGCGATCTGTGGATGAAAGGCGAACTGGGAGGAACGCGCTGGTGAAGAAAGAAATTCGTCTTTACATCGAAGGGGCGCCCAAAGGCAGTGAAGCGGTAAAGTTGCGCGCCGGTTTCAGAGTCTTTCTGGATTCGCTTTACCAACTCGCTCAGCAGAAAGGCTTCAGGTTTCGCCCACCGATTACTTGTGGCGGAGGCGATGAGGCATACAAGGATTTCAAGGCTGCTTACAAGCGACACAAAGACGCCATGATTTTTTTGCTGGTAGATGCCGAAAAACCAGTCGCGGAAAACATCGCAACGTGGGCGCATCTGAAATGGGATTCGCTTGGACTCGATGATTCGCATTGCCATTTGATGGCGCAAACGATGGAAGCCTGGTTAATCGCTGATAAATCCGCTCTGACCGATTTCTACAAACAAGGCTTCAACCAAAATGCCTTGCCACAAAATCCTCGTGTCGAAGAAATTCCAAAAACAGATTTGTTTGACGGCTTGCACCGCGCAACTGAAAAGACTTCAAAAGGCAGATACCACAAAACCATTCATGCGCCTGAAATTCTGAGACGGCTGGATGTCGCCAAAGTCCGCCAAGCCGCTCCGCATTGCGAGCGGCTGTTCAAAACTCTGACGGAGAAAATGAACTGACTTATGAAACTGATTCCTTTCCCTTTTCGCACAATCTGGCTGGCGGCTTTTTCTTTGCTGCTGGCAACTTCGGCTTTCGCGCAAACCAAGCCGCTGACCACCGAAGAATACGAGCCGAAATCCTCGCTCGTCACCAAAGAAACCAAAGTCGAACGCTCCAAATTCCCATTCGTGGACATTCACAGCCACCACAACAATCCTGCGCCGGAGTACGTGGACAAGCTGATTCGGGAAATGGATTCGATCAACATGCGTGTGATGGTCAATCTGAGCGGCGGCACTGGCGAGCGATTGAAACAAACTGTCGCCGCGATGAAAGGTCGTTATCCTGATCGCTTCATAGTCTTTGCCAACGTTGACACCAGAGATTTGAATGAACCTGGTTTCGGCCAGCGAGCGGCTGCTCGGCTGGCTGAAGACGTGAAGAACGGCGCGCAGGGGCTGAAGATTTTCAAGAACTACGGCATGGACATGAAGTTCAAAGACGGTCGCCGAGTTAAAGTTGACGAACCTGAGTTCGATCCGATTTGGGCCAAATGCGGAGAGCTTGGAATTCCGGTCTTGATTCACACCGCCGAACCTTCGGTCTTTTTCGATCCAATTGACCGGTTCAACGAACGCTGGCTGGAACTGAATCAATTCCCCGGACGCGCTCGCCCGCCTGAAAAGTATCCGACGTTTGAAACACTGATGACCGAACGCAACAACCTGTTCGCCAAACATCCGAAGACCAATTTCATAGCCGCTCATTTGGGCTATCACGGCAACGACCTGGCTCGACTGGGCAAGCTGTTCGACACTTACCCGAACGTTTACGTGGACAATGCCGCCGTGCTGGCAGAGCTTGGACGCCAGCCTTACGCCGCGCGCGACTTCCACATCAAGTATCAGGACCGCATCGTTTTCGGCAAAGACATTTACAACATCGAAGAATACAAAATGTATTTTCGAGTCATGGAAACTCGTGACGAATACATCGAGTATTACCGAAAGCGCCACGCTTTCTGGCGCATTTACGGATTCGATTTACCTGACGAAGTTTTGAAGAAGGTGTATTACCAAAATGCGCTCCGCCTGATTCCAGGCGCGAACGCCAAACAGTTTCCCAAATAACCCCAAAGGAGCCTTTCAATGAAACTAACACTACTTGCTCTTTCGCTTTTCTTGCTGATCCTGCCTTCCTCTTCGGCAATGGCTCAAGATATTGAAAGCCGTGTCGAACATGGTTACGCCGATTCCGGCGGCGTGAAAATTCATTACGCCGCGCTTGGCGACAAAAAGAATCCGCTGGTGGTGATGATTCACGGCTTCCCGGATTTCTGGTATTCGTGGCGCGATCAGATGGACGCTCTTTCAAAAGATTATTACTGCGTGGCCATTGACCAGCGCGGTTACAACCTGAGCGACAAACCAAAAGGCGTTGAAAATTACGACATGAAATTTTTGGTCGGCGACGTAGCCGCAGTCGTCAAACATCTGGGGCGGGAAAAAGCCATCATCGTCGGCCACGATTGGGGCGGAATCGTTTCGTGGACGACGGCGATGTTCATGCCGCAGATGGTGGAAAAGCTGATCATCCTGAACCTGCCGCATCCGCGCGGATTGAACCGAGAACTGGCCAACAATCCCCAGCAGCAAAAAAATAGTCAGTACGCGCGCAATTTCCAGCAGCCAGACGCTCACACCAAACTGACGGCTGAAGCTCTGGCGTTCTGGGTGAAAGACCCCGAAGCCAAAAAGAAATACATCGAAGCCTTCAAGAAATCAGACTTCGAAGCGATGCTGAATTATTACAAGCGCAATTACCCGCGCGAACCTTACACCGAAGACAAATCGCCAATCGTCAAAGTCAAAATGCCTGTGCTGATGATTCACGGTTTGGATGACACCGCCCTACTGGCTGGCGCGTTAAACAATACCTGGGATTATCTGGAGCAGGATTTGACGCTGGTCACGATTCCGAAAGCCAGCCACTTCGTGCAACAGGACGCTTCGGATTTGGTCACACGCTCGATTAGGATGTGGTTGAAGCGATAACAATCGGAGGCGCACAATGCAATTAACCAGAATCACATTCGCCCCAGAAGTAATGGGCGGCAAACCGTGTATACGAAACTTGCGCGTGACAGTTGGCATGATTGTTGGGTTGCTTGCGACAGGTCACTCTGAACAGGAAGTGCTGCAACTGTATCCTTACCTGGAATCAGAAGACTTGCGCGAAGCATTGGCGTATGCAGCGTGGAGAGCCGAAGAAATCGAAGTTCCATTGGCTTTGGCTTGAGAGGTGATGAATGAAAATCGTGATTGACATGAACTTGTCGCCACAGTGGGTAAGTGTGTTTCAGGCTCACGGCGTGTCGGCAGTTCATTGGTCAGCGATTGGCAACCCATCTGCGCCGGACACTGAAATTATGGAGTGGGCATTGAACAATGCCCACATCGTTTTTACTCACGACCTGGACTTTGGCGCAATTCTTTCGGCAACACAGGCCAATGCTCCCAGCGTGATTCAGGTTCGCACCCAGGATGTGACGCCAACTCATCTGGAACCTTTCGTTATCACCGCCTTACAGCAATATGAAGACTCACTCGACGCTGGAGCTTTGCTCATCATTGACGAAGCAAAGTTAAGAGTTCGTCTCCTACCGATCCGAAGAAATTAGCCGAACTGAGGAAATCCAAGAATGCCCAATCTCGCTTTACGCGGAGGTTCGCCCGTCCGCACAACTCCATTCACCGCCTGGCCGATTTATGACGAACGCGAAGCCGCCGCTTTGCAAACCGTTCTGCACAGCCGCAACTGGGGCGGGTATCCCTGCCCCAACGATTACGCACGCGAATTCGGCCAACGCTTCGCCAAACATCACGGAGCCAAATACGGCATCGCCGTCACCAACGGAACTGTTTCGCTGGAACTGGCTCTGCAAGCAGCAGGCATTGGCGCGGGTGACGAAGTCATCGTTCCGGCTTACACCTGGGAAGGCACTGCGGCGGCTGTTCTGTTTGCCGGAGCCGCTCCGGTTTTCGTGGACGTTGATCCTGACACTTATTGTTTGGACGCGAAGCTAATCGAAGCCGCCATCACTCCGCGCACGCGAGCCATCATTCCGGTGCATTTGGGGTTTCGCTTCGCCGATATGGACGCGATTATGGCCATCGCGGCTAAACACAACCTATTCGTGCTGGAAGATTGCGCTCACGCTCATGGCAGCCAGTGGCGAGGTAAAGGCGCTGGATCAATCGGCAACGCCGGAAGTTTTTCGTTTCAAACTTCGAAGCTGATGACCGCTGGCGAAGGCGGCGCGGTGACGACCAACGACATTCATTTGGCCGATCAAGTCATTCGGCTGGCCAATTGCGGACGTCCTCCGCGCCGCGAATCAGTCGGCGAACCGGCGCTCGGCCACAACTACCGAATGACTGAGTTCCAAGCCGCGATTCTGCTTGCCCAGCTTGAACGTTTAGACGAACAAACCGAATTGCGCGAACGTCGAACTCAGGAATTGGAAGAAGGCTTGAAGCAAATTGAAGGCGTCAGCCTATTGCCACGCGACAGCCGAATCACTCGCCAAGCCAGCTATCATTACGTGTTTCGCTTTCACCCCGAACAGTTCGGCGGCATTCATCGCAACGCTTTTGTCGCGGCGCTCAATGCCGAAGGAATTCATTCTGACGGACGCTTTTACGAAGCCGTGTATCGCTCTTCGCTGTTTGAGTTTGCCGCTGAAAAGTTTCCCTCTTGGGCCAGCAGCAAGCGAAACTTCGACTGCCCCGTAGCCGTCCGAGCCGGTTACGAAGAATCCGTCTGGTTGCCTCATCAAATTTTTCTGGGAAGTTCGGAAGACGTGGCCGATGTGCTGACGGCCATTCAGAAAATCAAAACCAACGTGGCTGAGCTGGTCGGTTACGAAGACGAACGCATTCACATTCAGGGAATGTCTCGCGCTCAGCGGGCGTTGCTGGAATCCAAGCCGCCTTATTAAGAGGCGGCTTTTTGGACTTTCACTAACTCTTTCGAGAAGACGCGCTCAATCATCGGCTCGAAGTGTTCCAGCGGCAGCGTTTCATAATTCGGATCGAACGCGGCCTGATCCCATTCGTCGGTGAACTGTTTGGCCAACGGATACCACGGCTGCTGTTCATGCTGCTGGCGCAAATTCGTCTCCATCCCGAAATGCGCGTAATAGTGTTTGCCCTGAAAGTCCTGGTGAGTGCGTATGACGTCATAAACTTCAGACGACACGTAAGGCTTCAAAATCTCCGCCGCAATCGCCGGATGGTTGATGACCGAAATCACTTTGCCGATGTCATGACAAAGCGCTGCAACGATCAATTCTTCCGAAGCTCCAGCACGCTCGGCCATCGTCGCTGTTTGCAGCGCGTGCTGAAGCTGATTCATCGAAAAGCCGTCTACCTGCTCTTCCAACTGGCGCAACATAGACTTAATCATCGCGGGCATTTGCGCTTGGCGTTTGGCGACTTCGCCGCCAATCTTCATCCAATCTTCGGCTGTGCTTTGATCCATTCGAGTAAAAGACATCGGGGACTCCTGTTCTTACTTTTTCGGGAAGTTCGGATTGGCTTTCACTTCCTCGATTTGTTTGTTGTGGCGGAAATTGTGCAGTGGAATGTAAACCAGCCATTGATAAGCATTCAGTGTGTTGAACACCGGAAACGGATGTTCACTGGTGTGAGCTTTCAACGACAACTGAGTTTCTTCGGTGAATTTCAAGGTCTTGGCGCGAGCTTCTTTCAGCTTGGCAATCACTTCTTTCGCAGACAGCTTGCCGCTGGGAACAATGCTTTCCGGCGCAGAGGCCTTGCCTTTGCGACCGACCATGACCTGTTCCAGAAACTCGGTTTTGCCTTTGGTCTTGGCTTCCCAATCAGGATTTGGTTTGGCGGCCAACGCCTGATTCATTGCTGCGAATAACAAGCCTTCAGCCATCATGATGTGTTCGGCGACTTCCAGCACAGACCATTTGTCGGGCGCAGCTTTGAACTTCAATTGCTCTTCGCTCAATCCTTCCAACGCAGCCAGCGTTTCGGCATGCGAATCTTTCATCCATTTGATGGCTTTCGTTCTTTCTTCCACTGTGATCTTCCCTTCGTCTGACGCCAAAGCGCCGTTGCAGAAAACGCAGACGCTCAACACGATCAACATCCGCGCAATTTGTTTTACTGAGTTCATAATTTTTTTCCTTTCTAAAAGCCGACCGCTTGCTAACGCGCGCGGTACTGACTCTTTTTGAAACTGACGCCTTGAAAATTCAGCCCGCTGACTTCGCCATCCGCGCCAAGTTGAAACAACACTTGCTCCGTCACCAAACGTGGCTCACTCGGTGAAAACGTGTCGAAGTGAAAATGTTGTAGCTTGGTTTTGAAATTGCTCCAGCTCAACGCCAGCGCGTCGCCTTCCAGCGAGATTTCAGCTTTGCCGTAGCCCGCATCTTCATACGAGCCAACGTAAGCCGCAAGCTCGCGCGAAGGTTTCGTGTCTTTCTTTTTCGCCGCCAGCCGAGCCATCAAAGCTTTGTTCGTTTCGGCCTCAAGCTGTTTGGCGCTTTCGGCAATCCCGGCGTTCCAGTCTTTTTTCGGCAAACCGAGCAGCAGATCAACAACGTTGTAACAAGCCGCTTCGGGCATCTGAGTCCCGTTCAAATTCGCCAGCACCGCCACGCCAAGCTTTGCCTTCGGAATCAGCACGATGCTGGCGCGAAATCCGTCAATCGTTCCGCCATGCATCACCAGTTTGTGGCCTCTGTAATCGTTGATGAACCAACCCAGCCCGTAACTCAGTTGCGAAGTTTCAGTCGGCGGAAAGAACAATTGCCAGCGGCCTTCGTTGCGAATAACCATTTGCGGAGTGTGCATTTCGCGGACGTTTTCAGCCGAAATCAGCCGCTTGCCGTCAACTTCGCCCTCGTTCAGGTGCAGCCGAATCCAGTTCGACAAATCGCGCACGCTGGCGTTTATCGAACCTGCGGGGCCTACATTATCAATGTTTCGCCAGGCTATCGTGTCAATCGTCGCGCCGCGTTTTTGGTGAGGCGTCGCGTGGTCTGACGATTTTTCAGCAACGGTTGTGCTAAGACTGGCGGACTTCATGCCCAGCGGATCGAAGATGCGTTTTTGCGTAAACGTTTCCCAGTTGGAACCAGCGGCATTGCCCACAGCCAGTCCTGCCGTCAAAAACATGATGTTCTGGTATTGGAAATTCGTGCGAAAGCTATAACTCAGCGGGACGAATCCGATCTTGCGAACGATCTCTTCCCTGCTCCACGGCGAGGCGTACCACAGCAGATCGTGCCGAACCAGTCCGGTGCGATGCGTGACAATGTCGCGCAAAGCCACGTTGTCATTCGCCAGCGGATCGCTCAATCGAAAGTAACTGACGTGTTTTCTAACCGGGTCATCCCAATTCATTTTGCCGTCGTCCACCAACATCGCCATCGCTCCGGTGACAAAAGCTTTTGTCGTAGAACCAATCGCAAACACAGTGTCGGGCGTAACGGCTTCTTTGGTTTTCACGTCGCGCACGCCGTAACCTTTGATGAAGATGACTTGATCATCTTTGACGACAACGATGGCTGCGCCGGGCGTTTGCCAAAACTTGACGGTGTCATTCATCGCCGCATCAATTCCCGGCGTGTCATATTTCTGGGCCAGCACAGCCGTTACAGCGACGCAGCCAATCAACAACGACAAAACCAATCGGAGCAATTTTTGAGTCATAAGTGTTCCTTTCACTTTTGGAGTGCGGGGACTTGTCACCGCTTTTCTTTCGCTACAGCAACTTTTCTGCAACAAAGATTCTTTCGGTTGCGAATGCCAAAGCTGCGCCAAGTCGCAGCACTCCAAACGTTGAGCTTTATTTTGTCGGGGCATTTAGCAATCGCAAAATCAACCGGCGAACTTCTTCCGGCCTGCGTTCCGAAGCGCCAACCAGCGTCGCTTCAACAAAACCGTTTTGGTCAATGACGATATGCGTAGGAAACGCCGAAGCGTTGAATTGTCCGCTGATGATCTGTTCGGCGTTGGGGACGACCTGGTAGCCGAACGGCGTCGTCTTCAAAAAATCGCGCAGCGTTTCTGCGCTGTCGAACGACGGAGCCAGAAAAACAATCGGTTTGCCGCTGAACTCTTTGACCAGTTCGTTCAACCGCGGAATCTCTTTGCGACAAGGGCTGCACCCGATGAACCACAAATTGATGACGACGACTTTTCCGGTCAGTGCATTCAGTTCATATCGCTTGCCGTCGAGCGTCGTCAGTTTGGCCAGCGGAGCCACTTGCCTCCAGCCTGCAATCTTTTTGTCTTTGGTCGCAGCCAACAAGTATTCATCAAAGCCGGTCAAGCTGCCGCGACGACCTTTGTAAACGTCTTTCAAACGCTCTTCGGCTTCTGACGAACCTCGCCGCCAGGCTTCAATGAAAGCGGTTTCGGCATAAGTGTTTTTGCCTATTGCTTGCATAATTTTGGCTTGCAACAAGTACGGGCCGAAATCGTTTTCGCGCTGAAAAGCCTTGGCAGTTTCTACCGCCACAAGAGCGTCATCGAATCGCTGCTGGCGAAACGCCAAATCGGCGCTCATTCGATAAGCTTCGGGCAACATCGCTTCGGATTGCTTGCCGTTGATGTCGCCGTGCAGCCTGAGCTTGCCAGCCAGCAACAACTCAATCGCGCGTTCCAGCGAAGGTCGCACTTGCCCGTAACTTTGATAACGATTCAAACACGCCACAGCCAGATAGAAATTGGGCAGCGGATTTTCAGGCTCGGCTTTTTGCCAGTAACCGGAAATGCTTTCGATCAAATCCAGCGGAGCTTTGCTGTCAGCGGCCAAAGCCTCCATAGCCGAACGAGCAAAATCGCTGGCGGGATTGGCTCGGATAATTTCCAGTTTCAACCGAGCGACTTCGGCGCGGTCGCCCGTGGACAAGTTGGCAATCTGCTCTTCGTAATCTTTGACCGCCAGTCCTGCAAACGGCGAAGCGGCAAACTCCGCAGCCAATCGCCGAATCGCATTGCGGCTTTCGGCTTCGCGCCCTGTCAGCAAATACCCGAACGAAAGCGCGTACAGCAATTCGGCGCTGTCGGGTTTTCGGATCAAAGATCGAATATCGGCGTTGATTTCGCTCGCAGCTTTTTTGGCGTCAATCAACGCCGCCGTTTCCCACTTCTTTCGATACGCCGAATAGTTGTCAGGGTAAAGCGCCGTTTCCTGTTTGAAAAATTCCAGATACCGGCCAGAAGAAATTTTGCTGACAAAAGCTCCGCGTGCTGATTGGCCGTCACTGCGATACACCGCCGCAGTCGTGTACGCCCACTCATCCCAGCCTTCGGTCAAGCTGATAAAGTGAACGCTGATTTCGGCCACGCCTTCTTTCAGCTTCAATTCGGCGCGATGTTGTTTGCCACCAGCTTTCGCCATTCGCAGCGTCAGGTTCTCGGCGTGATCGGGGAAAGTCAGTTTGGCACAAACGTATACTTCATCGGCGGCGGAAAACCTCGCGCTTGCCACCGCCGAGTCATAAACGATTGTCAGCGTCTGCCCCCAACGCGGCTGCGCTGGTTCCAGCCGGGAAACTTGCGCTTGTGCGCTATTCGCCCACAACACGCCTAATCCAACTAATGTCAACCATAGTTTCATCAACTTCACGAAACCGCCTTACCGGGATGCTGAATTTTTGCTTTTTGATATTTGCTTTCTGCCTTTTGATTTACCGCACCAAATGATATTTCGTCTGCCGCCGCAGCACCCATTCCATTTTGCCAGCGGCATTCAGCACGGCGTCTTCTTCCTGCCCGACGAATAGCTCCGCGCCGTCCCATTCCGGCACGGGAGTGCGCGCGCCGAGTTCAATGGAAAACCAGGTGTTCGGCAACAACTTCACGTCGCCTCGTCCGGGAACGCCTTCCTGCCGATCCCACAAACCGATCAGCGGGCCGGCTCCGTGGCCGTGATCGCCGATTGGATGCGTGTAAAACGTGCCGTTGATTTTTTCGGCTTTCATCACGGCAATCGCATCGGCCAGGACTTCGTTGCCGGTGCGACCCGGTTTCATCTTTTCCATCAGAATGTCTTGCATGCGGTTGGTATTGGCCAGCGCCTTTTTGATGCCGGCGGGCGCGTCGCTTTCGCCCGCGCGCAGCACATAAGCCATGTGCTGCGTGTCCGTCGCCAAGCCCAAAGCCGTCAAACCGAAATCGCAATGCAGCACGTCGCCGCGTTCGATCACCACCGGAGCGTCTTCAGCCAGATTGCTGGGAATGCCGGAACCTTTGCGCTGCACTCTGACCGTCGGCTGAAACCAGGTGCCGCAGCCGAGGTTGTTGACCTGTTGCCGCATAAACCAAACCACGTCCTGATTCGTCGTCTTGCCGGGTTTGATGACTTCGGCGGAAAAGGCGCGTTCGATGATCGAATGCACGATCTCCATCAAGTGTTTGTAAGTCGGCAGCATTTCCGGCACGCGCACGGAGATGTATTCCAGCGGCAGGTTTTCCGCGCGGATCAGCCGTTTGGAATACTCCGCGCCCAGCGCCTGTTGCAGCTTTTCGTATTCGCCCGCCGACAGCCCATCGGAAAAAGCATGCGTTTGAGAAATGTTGACGGCGATGTTTTTCGGGTCGCGCTGAGCAATCAGTTTGCGCAGCAGCGCCCATTGCCCTTCGCCCCAGAGTTCGCGGTTTTCGACTTCGGGGTCGCGGTAAACTTGATACAACCCGCCGTTCGATCCGCCGCCGAGCGCCAAGCGTTCAATTCCCTGCTCGCCTTTGTCCGTGAACACAAAAATCGTTCGCCGTCGCGCGGCAAAGACCGTCGGCGAAGTCAGCGAACGATAGACAGGGTCTTCGTTGTATTCGCGACAGATCACCAGCCACATCGCCACGCCGTGCTTGCGCATCAACGTGGGCAGGACTTTTTCCAGCCGCAGTTTCAACCAACCCTGCTGAATCTCCGCCTGCTTGCGCATCGAAGGCAACGGCTTTGGCGGTTGGCCAAACGTTGGCGTGGCCAGCAACAAACAGAACAACAAAGCTACAGTTTTAGCGCGCATAGTTTCCTCCAAATCAGCGTTTGTAGTTCCGCCCTTAGGCGGTCAGCGGCGCTTCCAGCGCGTGTATGCGCGCCTGCGGCGCGCGTTTGCCGCCTAAAGGCGGAACTACGAACTAACATTTTCAAGGCTTCTTCATCGCTTGAGCCATTTCGGCCATCATTTGTTGTTCGGTCAATCCCATCCAGCAATGGCCTTTGCCGGGGCTGAATTCGATCTTGCCTTCAAAAAGCGGCGAAGCTTTCTTCAACGATTCGTCCAGCATGCGCATTGCATTGTTCAAAAAATAATTGTCGGCATCACCCATCCACGCCCGCAGTTTGCCTTTCAGCTTTGGCGCCAGCGTCTCCCAATTTTGTTCCAGGTGCAGCCGCAGATCGTACTTTTTCCAATGCTCGACCACGGCGCGATTCAGTTCGCCGGTTTTCGGATCCCATAGCGGAACAGGCCTGCCATCTGCCCCGCGCGGCCCGTAAGTCGCGTTCCAAGCGCCCCACTGCCCGCCGGACATCGCCCACGAATCTCCGCTTCCGAGCACGTTTTCCGCCTGAACTTCATGGCGCATCGTGTACATCACGTCGCCGCTGAGTTCGCGCGCGCCGGGACGTTCAAAGCCTTTGGCGTTCACAAATGCATTCGCGTCGCTGTAAATGTTGACCAACTGAAAGCCGCGAAAATCCACGCCGTCCGCGCACGCCGACCAAGCGCCGTTGAAAAAGTCCGGGTAGAAAATCTGCAAGGCCAGCGACACCCAGCCGCCGGTCGAACCGCCATCCAGCACCCGCGACCAGCCTTCGCCAATGCCGCGATAGGTTTTCTCGATGTGCGGAATCAGTTCTTGCGTCACGGCGTCGCCATACGGCCCGTGATTGGCGGAGTTGACTTGATAGGGATCGCCCAACGGCCCCGCGCCGTCCAGATGAATCAGCAACATTCGCGGCGCATCGTCCGCCATCCAGGCTTTCTGAAAGTTCGATCCGCTCGTCATCATCCGCTGCACGCCCGTGTACCGCGAACCATAGCCGCCGATGTGAACGCGCACCGGGTAACGCTTCTCCGGCTCTTTGGCAAAATCGCGCGGCAAGATAACTCCTGCGCGCAGGTAAATCGGCCTTCCCCAAAACTTCGACAGCAATTCGGATTTCAGTTTGACGAACTTGACCAGTTCGGTTTCCGGTGGCAGCGCATCGGCTGGAAGTTGTTCGGTCAACAGCAATTTGACCGCGCCACTTTTCGCCGGATCGAGGTTCAGCTTGACGGGCTTGCTGTAAAGGTTGCCGGGCGCGTTCAAATTCTTGATGTCGAGGTTGGTGTCGAGCACCGCTTGGACGAAGTATTCGCCCGGCTTCACGTCGTTCAAGCTGTTCAATGGAAACGCCACGCAGGTCGCATCAATCGTTCCCGCCGTTTGCGCCGTCAAACCGGTCACGTCGCGGGCGAAAATCGGCGGCGAAGTCATGCCTGTGCGTCCTGCGCCTTGTCTCGGCTCTGGCCGTTCGGACTTGCCGAGAATGACGAACAATCGCCCGTCCACCGGCTGCGGGCTGAGTTGAGATGAAACGGTGACTTCAAACTTCAACGCCTGCGCAACGGCAAAAGTCGAAAGCAACGCCGCGACAAACAACGACACGACAAGCTGACGAAGAAACTTGATTGGCATAAAACTCTCCAGAAAATTACGAATGAAGGACAGTCAGGAAAGATAACGGAACAGACAGAAATAACGGAAAAGACGGAAGTTGATTTGGCCGACTTCCGTTAGTTCCGTTCATTCCGTTTGTTCCGTATTCTTTCTTATCCTCTCTGAATGCATTAGTGATCAATTACGACCAGCGAACTTCCAGCTTTTCCAAACCCAGCGACTGCAAATGCGCCGCCAGCTTTTCGCGCGGCCACACCTGCATTCGCGCATTCCACGGATCAACCACGCTCAGGCGTTTGTTCGCCGCCAGTTCGCGCAGGCAATCCGGCAAATCCAGCCGCTGCAAAATGCCATAAGGCAAAGTCGAAAGCGGCCATTGATAACGTTCGTCCTGAGTCAGTTCGTGATAAGACAGCAGCGCATTGTGCAGTGTCACCTGTTTGACCAGCGGATGCAGCACGGCGGCAAACGCAGCGGTGACGGCTCCGATGCTGCGTCCAACCAGGTGCAGTTCCTGACAGCCGTTCGCCGCAAACAAATCCAGAGTCGCCAGCAAATCGTGAACTCGGCGACCGCAATACGATTCGTTCCACATCATCGCCAGCGTCGAATAAAAGTAATCCGTGCCGTAAGGCAAAAAGAAATCGTCGCCGGTTTCTTTGTGCAACCGCGCGGTCATTTCGCCGATTCCGCGCACGTCCAGCGCCAACAGCGGTTCGCCATCGGCAACAGTCGGAGCTTTGCCCGCGACAATTTCTTCCAGCACGGACAGATGCGGCACGTAGAGCGTCGCGGTTTTGCGGTTCGGGAAAAAGTATTGCGGCCCAGGTTTCGGAATCACGTGCAGCATCGCAAAGACGTTCGCGCCGTTGTGCTGCTCGGTTTCGATCAAGTAGCCGTATTCGCGCATCGTCGGACTGATGCGGCGGTCGCGCACTATGCGGTAATTCGGCGCGGCGGTTCGCGCGGGCAGCTTCAACACTTTCGTCAGTTCATCGCTCAAAGCTTTGCCGGAAACTTTTTGTCGTTTCGCCGCAAGCTGTCGGGCGTCTTCGCCGGTGAAATCAAAGGTTCGCTTTGCGCCAAGCGCGGCGATTTGGCCGCTGTCCGTGACTTGAAGCGTTTCGTCTGTTTCAGGCGGCACGTTCGGTTCGACGGTTTCAGCCGCGATGCCCGCGTGCCGGTTAAAAAACTTGTACATCGCTTCGCGCGCGCCTTTGTTGTAACCGTGCGTTTCCTGGCCGATGTACAAATCCACGGCATCGCCTTTGCCGACAATCGAATAAAGCCGCTTCACTTCTTCATAAACGGCGCGAACTCCGCGCACGTCGAAAAAGTCGTTTTGCTCTCCGCCGAAATGCGTCGGTCGAGGCAATTGCGCGATGTAAAAATCGGCCATATCGCATCCGGCGGCCAGCATGCCGGGGACAATCTGTTCGGCATCCTGCGCTTCTTCGTTTTCCAGATTGTTCAGGTAGCGCGTGGCGAAGCAGTTCGGCGCAACCATCGTGAAGCGGTCGTCCAACACGTTCAGCCAGGTGGTTTGCGTGCCGCCGCCGGAATTGCCCGTCAGGCCGACGCGCTTGGCATCCACCTCCGCGCGCGACAACAAATAATCCAACCCGCGAATGCCGTCCCAGGCTTCCCACAGCGCGAAGTTCCGGCCCAGCAAATTCATCTGATTGCCAGCAACGATGTGCGAATGCACGCCCCATTGCACCGCAGGCTCGCCGGGCTTGTTGTCATATTCGAAGCGCTCGCCTTGCGCGGGCGGATCGAACATCAGCACGACGTAACCTTGCCGGGCCAGATTGCGCGCGTATTCCTGATACTTCGGTTCGGCTTTGCCGTTGCGCGTGTGTCCGCACGGAGCCAGCACCGCCGGCAGCTTGCCGGTTTTGTTTTTGGGAACGTACAGGTTGGCCGTGACCGGATAGTTCGGGCGGCTTTCGTAAATCAGCTTTTCGATGGTGTAGCTGTCGCGTTCGATTTTGCCTGTGATGCGCGCGTTGAGCGGCGTGCGTTCTGGCAAAGCTCCAAAACAAGCACGCAGCTTTTGCCGGACTTCATCGCGCAGCTTCATTATTTGCGCCGGAGTTTTGATCGCTGCGCGAGCTTGCGCGCGTTTGGCCATCATCTCGCGGCTGCGGGCGACAAAGTATTCCTGCAACAAATGGCCGTAGCGGAATTCGCGTGGCGCTTGCGCCAAAACATTTGTGTCCGCCAAACAAAACAGCGCGCCAGCCATAGCCGTCGCGCTGTTTCGTAACATTTCACGTCGAGTGATTTGTTCTTTAGTCATTGCTCAAATCCTTGCAGAGTGGGATAGGTTCTCAACCTGTCCCGAAATAAAACTGTACCGGCACAATGGGACAGGTTAAAAACCTTGTCATTACCCACATTTTTCGCATTTAGCGATTTTTGCCTTTTGCCCTGAAAGGGCTGTGGATATTAGCCGGTGGTGAAGGCTTTGCGGAACCACCGGAACGGCGCGAGATTTAGTTTCCAGCCCTGAAAGGGCGACAGACCAAGCCTCGTCCGACGCCCTTTCAGGGCTTGGAGGTCTTTTGCCATTATTTCCGGTGGGTACGCTGCGCTCATCACCGGCTAATCTCCGCTGCGCCTCCGGCGCAAAGAAGAAAGATGTGGGTAATGACAAGGTTAAAAACCTGTCCCACACCCTCTCTTTATTTCATTACCCTATCAATCGGAACGCTGACTGCAAACGATTTTACTTTTTGAACTTCGCCAAC
>JANRKX010000028.1:0-59583 GCA_033763255.1 Acidobacteriota bacterium
GCCCGTCCAGCAACGCTGACAAACCCGTCGCCGTTGTTGGGCCAAACGAGCTAATCAAATAATCGGTGTAAAGGTCGAAATGTTCAGCATTCATCTGTCAAGTCTGCCTGAAAACCTTTCATCGCGTAACATCAGTTACTAAAGAATTGAAACTTCAATTCTCCGTTCAACGTTTGGCCGACTGTCTCGGTAGAAATCTTGTTATCCATCAATCAATTGTAGGAGAAAGCTATGACCACCCACGCTTTCAAACCGCGCGAGCATCTGCGCCAAATTTTTGTAATTGGCACAGGCTGCGTTTTGCTGTTGTCGCTGCTGGCGCTGATTTTCTTTCCTCGTTTTCGCACCAATCCGATAACGAACGCGCTTGCTTCTGCGGATTCGCCTGGCTCCAATTTGCCAACCGTCGAAGTTCGCAAAGGTTCCATCAAGAAAACTCTGTTGCTGGATGGCGAATTGCGCGCGGTACGTTCGCGGACGATTTACTCAGGCGCGTCGGACGACGCCAAAATCGTCTTCATGCCGCCCGAAGGCACAGTCATCAAAGCCGGGGAACGAGTGGTGGAATTGGACAGCAGCACTTTTCTGACGCGAATCAAAGACACCGAAGACCGCATCGTCGCCGCCGACAACGAAATCGTCCGCACTCAATCTCAGCACGAAGCGCAGCTCAGGGATTTGGAAGTCGAACTGAGCAAACTGTGGCTGGCTCAGGAACAGGCCAAGCTGAAGGCCAAAGTCCCTGCCGAAGTTTTAGCTCGGCGCGAATTTCAGGAAGCTCAACTGACGCTGGAAAAAGCCAAAACTGAATACGACAACCATCTGGCCAAGATCGAACAACGCAAAAAAGAATTCGCCGCCGAATTGCAGGTCAAAACGATTGATAAGCAAAAGCTGCAAGTTCAGCTTGACCGCGCCAAATCCAATCTGGACGGCATGCGCATCAAAGCCCCTGCGGACGGCATGGTGCTGTACGCCGAACACTGGGAAGGTCGCCGCAAGATGCAGGTTGGCGATGTCGTCTGGAGCGGTTGGCCGATTGTTCGTTTGCCTGACCTGACCGAAATGGAAGTGCTGGCGATGGTCAACGAAGTTGACGGGCCGAAACTTTCCATCGGCAGTCGTTGCGAAATCCGTCTGGACAGTTACCCGGATACGATGATTACCGGCGCGGTCAAAGAGATTTCTCAAACCGCAGTCAAAGCCGGTTGGATGTCCAAAGCCAAAATCTTTCGCGTCACACTTTCGCTGGATCGAACCGCGACCGAAATCATGAAGCCGGGAATGTCGGCTCAAGTCGCGGTGATTGTCAGTGAAACCGAAGCGCAATTGCTGGTTCCGCGCTCGGCGGTCAGGTTTGAAAACGAAGCCGCCAACGTCGTTCGATTGGAATCCGGCAGCAAACCAAACGAACAACGCCAAATCGCCGTCACCATTTTGGGAGCCGACGCGCTGCATTACGTCGTTGCCAGCAACGGCGCGTTGAAAGAAGGCGATAGAATCGTAAACAGATAAATCCTGGAAACAGGATTCACAAGATTTGTCTTCAGGATGAACAGGATCAGAAACAACCCAAACCAATCGTGTTAATCCTGAAAAAAATCCTGCTCATCCTGTTTTCCTGACTCTCTTCAAAAAGCCATGCCGAAACAAACTCGTAAATTCGCCATCAGTTTTGTCGTCATCGCCGCGCTGGCCGCCGCCGGATACTTCTTGTTTTCGCCGGGCGGCCAATCGAAATGGCAATCCCTGTTTCCTAAAGTCACAGCCACCGGCGAAGAATTCACCGTCACTGAGCGCAACTTGAAATTCAGCGTGGACGCCGTCGGAGTTTTGAAAGCCACTTCGACGCAGGATTTCGGCGCTCCGCCGGAGTTCGGCAATTACTGGCAATTCCAGATCGTCAACATGGCTGCGGAGGGCAAACAGGTCAAAACCGGCGACCCGCTCATTGGCTTTGACGCGCAAAAAGTCCGCGACGATTTGCAGCGGTTTCAAAACGAACTGGATCAGGCCAACAAGGAACTGGAAAAGACTCAGGTGCAAATTGACCTGGAACGGCAGGAACTGAAATCGCGGCTGGCTGCGGCAGAAAACAATTACGAAAAGCTGCGGCTGAAACAAACCAGCGACCCGAAATTCGACGTGCCCAACAAAGTCGAAGAAGACAAACTGGCGTTTGAACAAGCTCGGCGCGAAGTCGAAGCCTTGAAAGAGCGCATCGAATGGCACAAAAAATCCAGCGAAGCCACTTACCAAATTATCCAGAGCAAAAAGTCGCGCGCCGAAAACAAAGTCACGCAAATCAACGACGGCATGAAAAACTTCCAGGCCAAAGCCGACCGCGATGGCGTGGTGATTTACAAAACCAAATGGAACGGCGAACGCTTTCAGGTTGGCGAAAACGTCTGGTCTGGCCAATCAATTCTGGAAATTCCCAACCTGACTACGATCATCGCCGAAGCCTTTGTCCCCGAAGTTGATCTGGGCAAAATCAAAGAAGGTCAACGCGCCGAAATCACGATTGATGCTTTTCAGGGCAAATCCTACGCGGGCACGATTAAAAAAATCGGCACATTGATTCGCCCCAAAGCCTGGGACATTCAAAACAAAATCATTGATGTGCAAATCGAACTCGATCAACTGGACGTGGCTACGATGCGTCCGGGCATGAGCAACAAAACCAAAATCGAAACCGGCGCTGTCGAAAATTGTTTAGCCGTTCCGCTGAAAGCTGTTCGCTCAACTTCCGAAGGTTCGCGCGTCAAATTGAAAACCGAACAAGGCTGGCAAGAGCGCACCGTCAAGCTGGGCGATTCAAACGGCACAGACATCATCATCACCGAAGGTTTGAAAGCAGGCGACAAAATCGCCAGCGACTTCGCAAAAGCAAAGTAACGGTTCAAGGCGTTGAAAAGAGATAACGGAACAAACGGAAATAACGGAATAGACGGAAACCACCCCAAACTCTTTTCCGTTTTTTCAGTTATTTCCGTTTGTTCCGTTGCCTCCACAACAATCCATCGAAAACGTTTTGCTTGGATGGAGTGAGTCCAACTTATGAAGCGATTACCAAAATTCATTCGCACAGTGTTGATCGCAGTTTTGCTGACGGCGGCAGTTTCAGCGGTCATTTACGCCGCTCGCCGAGCGTGGCCGTCGGCTTCGTCAGAAGTCTTGCCGTTGACGATGACGATTCAGCCGCGCGATTTCACCATTCGCATTTCCGCCAACGGAGAATTGCAGTCTTCGGAATCAATGACCATCGCCGTGCCGTTCGTGCCGGTGCAACGTTTGAGAATTGCCGAAGTCGTTGCCGATGGTCGCCACGTCAACAAAGGCGACGTGCTGGCCGAATTCGATCCGACCGACCTGGATTTGGAAATGCTGGAACACCGCTCCAGCCTGAACGCCGCCAACCAGAAAATTACCAAAGGCGAACTGGCTTCGGGAACAGAGAAAACCGACATCAGCAAAGACAAACGCATCGCCGAACTGGAACTGCAAAAGATCAACGAGTTTTTGCCCAAAGACGAAAAGATTTATTCCCGCCGCCAAATTATCGAAGGCCAACTGGACAAAGAATTCACCGAACAAAAACTGGTCTTTGCCGACGCGCGGCTGAGTTTGAAAGGCAAGGTTTACACGTTGGACGAAGCGATCTTGTTGCTGGAACGCCAGCAAGCCAACAGCAAAATCGGTCAGGTGGAACGCGCGCTGACTTCGTTGAAACTGATTTCGCCTGCTTCGGGAATCATCGTTTACGCCAACCCGGATTTCTTTTTCGGAGGGTTTTCGATTCAACCCGGTCGGACAGTTTTCATCGGCCAGACGCTGTTCAATCTGGTCAACCCGGACAAGATGGAAGCCAAATGTTACGTGCTGGAAAAAGACGCGGGAGAATTGAAGAAAGACCAGACCGTCATCGTTTCGCTCGACCCGTTTCCCGGCGTCACCTTCACCGGCAAGGTCAAAAGCATAGACAACCTGGCGCGTCCGATTGACCGGGATTCTCCGGTCAAATATTTCCAGACGGTGGTTTCGCTGGACAAAAACGACGTGATCCTGATGAAGCCCGGCGTCAAACTGAAAGCTGAAATCAGCGCGACTTCGTTGCGGTCTGTGATCGTCGTTCCGCGCAGCGCCGTAGTGAAAAAGGAATCCGATTATTTCGTTTACGTCGTCAAAGGCGCTGGCCAGTTTGAACCAATCAAAGTGAAGCTGGGAACCGGCGACATGATCCAGGTCGTCGTCACCGAAGGGCTGCAAGCCGGACAAACTTTGGCGCTGAATCCGCCGGACGTGAAACGCGAAACCAAAGACGAGGCGAAAAAAGACAAATAAAAAACTTTGGAGTGCGGTGGCTCGACACCGCTTTTCTTTCGCAGCTAAAAGCTTCCGGTTACAGAAATCGTTTAGCTGAGAATATCAAAGCTGCGTCAAGCCGCAGCACTCCACATATCGAATGAGTAGCTATGAGACACCTAAACGAAATTGGTTTGGCCGTTGGCAATTTGACCGGTCACAAGCTGCGAACTTTTTTGACGATGCTGGGCATGATCTTCGGCGTCGGCGCAGTCATCGCCATGCTTTCAATCGGCGCGGGAGCCGAAAAGGAAAGTTTGCGAATCATTGACACGATGGGTTTGCGAAACGTCATCGTCAAAGACCGCGAGATGAAAGACGAAGACCTGAAAAAGATTCGGGAAAATTCCATCGGCCTCAGCCTGCGCGATGTCAAAGCCATCAGCGATGTCACGCCCGATCTGGAAACTTACTCGGCGCGCAAACGGGTCAAGACTTTTCAGGTGTTTTCATTCAAAGGCAAAAGCGACGATTCCAATGTTGTCGGTGTCACGCCCAGCTATTTCCGACTTGCCCGCTACGATCTGGCCGAAGGCAGTTTTCTTTCCGAAAGCGATCAAAAAGATTTTGAACAGTTTTGCGTCATCGGTTCGCGCGTTAAACAGAAGCTGTTTGGCACGCAATCGCCGCTCGGCCAGACGATAAAAATTGACAAGATGTGGTTCACGGTCGTCGGAGTGCTGGCCGACAACAATCTGAGCAAAGACGAATTTGAAGGCGTCAAGCTTCAGGATTTCAGCAACGATATTTACATCCCGCTGGCGACAGCGTTGAAGAAGTTCGAGTTGAAGCGCTTTGAATCCGAACTGGATGAAATCGTCGTCAGTTTGAAAAACACAGACGCCCTGAAATCCAGCGCAGTGTTAATCAGTCAGGTTTTGGCCAACACGCACGGCAACGCCGACGATTATTCCATCGTCGTTCCGCGCGAATTGCTGGAACAGAACCAACGCACTCAGCGGATTTTCAACATCGTCATGAGTTGCATCGCCAGCATTTCTCTGCTGGTCGGCGGCATTGGAATCATGAACATCATGCTGGCCAACATCCTGGAACGAACACGCGAAATCGGAGTGCGTCGCGCCATCGGCGCTCGGCGGCGGGACATCTGGCAACAGTTTTTGATCGAAGCCTTGACGATCAGTTTTGTCGGAGGATTGATTGGCGTGGCGTTTGGCTTTGCGGCTTCGCGTGTGGTGGCGCTTTACGCCGAATGGAACACTGTTGTGACGGGAACTTCGATTGCGATGTCGTTCGGCGTGTCGGCGGCGGTGGGTTTGATCTTCGGCTTGTACCCGGCGGTCAGAGCTTCGCGGCTCGACCCGGTCGAAGCCTTACGTTACGAATGAACTGAATCTTTTTTTCCTTTCAAACGGTACACAGCCCAAGCCGCGCTGTGTGCCGTTCCTTCCTGCCACAATTGTCAGCCAGCCTGCTTCATTGGAGAATGCCTACCTTCTCAAATTCATCCAAACCCATTTTGAAAAGGAACAGACATGGTTCTGCTGAAAATTTCTTATAAGCTGCGCGCGCATCACGTGGCGCTATACGATCAAACATTCGCCGAACAAACCTTGCCGCTGATCCGCGAACACGGATTCCGATTCTGGGGCATCTGGCGAAGCGTGATTGGCGACGCTCAGGAGTATCTGGAATTGTGGGAGTTCGATTCGCTGGCTGAATTTGACGAAGCATGGCGGCGATTGATGGCCGATCCGCGATTGAAAGCCATCTTTGAAATTACGGGGCCGTTGGTCGAAGACGAAAAGTTGGCGTTGTTTGAACCTTCGCTGCCGGACGAAATCATGATTTCGATGCCGAAACCATAAACTCGGAGGTCGGATGAATCACCAAACCCTGAAAATCAATCGTCAGGAAACGGCGCGCAAACTGTTGAGAATCGAATTGGAAAAATTGCCGCTGAAAGAGCGTGAAATCGTCGAACGGTTCATCAATCGTCGCCACATTGCGCGCGACGTCATCAGCGAATTCGACGAACAACTGACCTTCGGCGAGCGCGTCGCTGACAGAGTTGCCGAATTCGGCGGCAGTTGGAAATTCATCGGATTGTTTCTGTCGTTTTTGATTGCCTGGATGCTGTTCAATACTTTCGTGCTTGTCGCCAAAGCTTACGATCCTTATCCGTACATTTTGCTGAACCTGATTTTGTCCTGCGTGGCTGCGTTGCAAGCTCCGGTGATTATGATGAGCCAGAACCGCATGGCTGCCAAAGACCGCGAACAGGCTGCCCACGATTACGAAGTAAACATCAAAGCCGAACTGGAAATTTTGCAATTGCAGGAAAAGTTGACTCAATTGCGCGAACACGATTGGATGGCGTTGATCGAAATGCAGCAAAGACAAATCGAAATGTTGCAGCAACTGTTGTCAGAAGCTGGGTCAAAACGATGAATGCCCAAACGAACTCAATTCCAACCACCAACGAATATCAACGCGGCGTGCGTCGTGTGTTGATGCTGACGCTTGCGCTGAATCTGGCCGTCGTCATCGGCAAGCTGATTGCCGGAATTCTGGCCGGCAGTTTGAGCGTCATCAGCGACGCGATTCATTCGTCGGTGGATTCGCTGAACAACGTGGTCGGTTTGGTCGTGATGCGATATGCCACAGCCGAACCCGACGACGAACACCCGTACGGCCACGCCAAGTTTGAAACTCTGGCGGCGTTCGCCATCGCAGGTTTTTTGTTCGTCACCTGTTACCAGATTGGATTGAGCGCCTTCAAAAAACTGTTCAGCCCTGAACCAGCGACCATCGAAGTTACGACGCTGACCTTTGGCGTAATGCTGGTGACGATTGCGGTCAATGTGTTCGTCGCCGTGTACGAACAGCGCGAAGGCCGCCGGTTACAAAGCGAATTCCTGATTGCCGACGCCATTCACACGCGCAGCGATATTCTGGTCAGTTGCTCAGTGTTGGTTGGATTGCTGTTGATTCGGTTGGGATATGTCTGGCTTGATCCTGTGGTGTCGCTGGCTGTGGCGGCCTTCATCGCCTGGAACGGCTATCAGATTTTCAAAGCGACCGTTCCGGTATTGGTGGATGCCGCCCCCGTGCCCGCAGTTCGGATCGCCGAAATTGCGGAAACCGTGCCGGGAGTGCATTCCGTTCACGACGTGCGCTCGCGTTCACACGGCGGAGAAATCTTCATCGAAATGCACCTGCACGTCGCCGCAGAAGTCGAAGCCGACCACGTTGCTTCGCACGCCATCACCGAAGCCGTCGAACAACGACTGGCCGAAGAGTTCGGCAAGGTGACTGCCACAATCCACGTCGAACCATTGCCAACACAGGCTGGTTAATTCAAAAGGAAACAACAATGAAACAAGAAGCCTCGTTGAAAAAAGCTATTGATAAAGTCGTCGCCCAAATGACTGGCGTGATGACCCGGCAGGAAATCGTTGCCGCAGTATCAAAACGGTTTTCGTCAAAAGCCAAAAATCCCGCGTCGTCCATCATGAATGACCTGCGTTATCGCAGGAATGTCGTTCTTTTGGGCAATGCAAGGTATGGTCGTGCCGACCAGGTTTTGGATGGGGCTAAATTTCGAATTCGGCCAACGGCAGCAGAAATCTCGCTTGGTTTATTGAATGGAAAATGGTTCAAGCCCTTCGACGAATTCTACGTTCCAATCAAAACCACATTCAGCACCAGCGACGGCGAAACGATCCCGGTAACGACCAAAACGCTTATTTATTCCGAGTTGAACAATGAAGAACTCAAATTCCTTATGGCTTCGGTTTTAGAGTCACTGGGTCAAGACCCCCTATCTTTGCTGAACATACCAGCCGACCAACTCATCGGCGATGATTTCGACGACGACTGGGATGAAGACGACGAACAGGACGAAGAGGAAGAAGAGGAAGAAGAAATTGACGAAGGAGCGACATTTGCTCGAATCCGTGAACAATTAAAAGACATGCCGCCGCAAAATCTGGAAATGCATGACCTAACGCCAACCTTCGCCAGATGGAACTTTCAACCGGGAGATTCGCTACTTGTGACGTTGAAGCCGCAGGATAAAACCTATCTCTTCGAACCTGAACCCGCGGCTGAATGCCGCGCCGAGCTTGTCGAACAGCACGACAGTGAGTTGCGCCAGTTAATCCATAAAGGAATCAGCAAAAAACAACGCGAATATGCCCGGGAAATCATTTTCCCTACCTACGCCAATTTGAATTGGACCAAAGATTATCCGGGAAGCCATTGGCTTGAAGTTGTCGAAAAAGACGACGAACTACGGTTATTAAATTTTGGCCATTACCAAGAAATCGCTTCAATTGATTACCAAATGTTTTTTGATTTCGTCCTGGATGAAACAACCCAACGAAAGTTGAAAAAGCGCCGCTCGTCGCTGGAATCGGAAATACACGACTTTTTGAACCGATTTGATGAAGCCATCACTCAAGCTACCAATTTTTCAAAGCCTTTTGAGCAGGGCGGGCGAGAAAATGTCATTTCCAAATTGCAGAGAGTTCCGACGGCTGAGAGCACTTTCGATGACAACAACCAACTCATCCAAAACTTTTTCGAAGCACAGAAACAGCGAGGAAAAAAGGAATCAGACGCTGGCAAAAGATGCAGCGATGTGGCTTGGTTTGCCAATTACCTGGGGAATTATGAAACGATGACGCTTGAATTCGCCTCTTTCGACGAATTGGAAACGTTCTTTTTCGACTGGTACCCGCGCAAAGTCATAAATTCGACGGCCAACCACGTCAAACAAATGGCATCGAGCTTGCGCGATTACTACCGTTTTCTGGTGGCGTCGAATGTCATTCGCAGCGCCGCATTTGCAGAAGCAATGTATGAGTTGCGCGAATTGGCAGGAGAAAAGATAGAGCTTTACCACCGCTTGCCCGCTGATTCAGAAGATTTGATGGCCATGCTTTGGGACTGGTAATCCAATCAACTCAGAAACCAAGACGCCAATGAATTGAGGGGATTACCACAACTCATTGGCGTCATTTTTCCTGGCTTGATTTGCTGCTCTTATTCTACGAACTCGACATTGACCTGATTGGGAATCACGCCTTTGCGGAAACCTTCATCCAACAACAGTCGAACGCCTTCGCGGTCGCGGTCCGTGTAACCCAGCGTTGAACTGTTGACCCACATCGCCACAAAACGATCCGCCGTTTCTGTAGGCATGTCGCGCGCAAACTGCATGGCGTAACGCAGCGCGTCTTCGCGGTTGTCCATCGAAAACTGGATCGAACGGTGCAGCCAATACGAAACCTGTTTTTGTAACTCCGCCCCCAGGCTGCGCCGGATGCAGTTACCGCCCATCGGCAGCGGCAACCCTGTTTCCTGTTTCCACCAAGCGCCTAAATCCACGATCTTGTCCAACCCCTGTTCGTGATAGGTCAATTGGCCTTCGTGAATCAGCAAGCCAGCGTCGTATTTTCCAGCCGCGACGACGTCAATAATTTCGTCAAACGGTTCGACGCCGTATTCAAATTCCGGCGTGTGCAGCTTCAAGGCCAGAAAGGCGCTGGTCAGTTTGCCGGGAATGGCGATGCGCATGTTTTTCAATTCGCTGGCCGAAGCGGGTTCACGCGCTACGACAATCGGGCCGTACCCATCGCCGATGCTGGCTCCGTGCGGCAACAGCGCGTAGTTCTCCGCGATGTAGGCGTAAGCGTGAAACGACACCGCCGTCACGTCGTATTCCTGCGTCGTCATTGCAATCTGGTTCAGCGATTGAATGTCTTTCAGGACGTGCGTGAACTGCAATTCGCCTGTGTCCAGCTTGTCGGTGGCCAGACCGTAAAACATAAATGCGTCGTCCGAATCGGGGCTGTGAGCTACTTTGATTTCTCTTTTGTTCATAGGAATAAAAATCCACAAAGGGCACGAAGGAACACAAAGAGTTTCAGAAAGCTTCGTGTTTCTTCGTGTTTCTTCGTGTACTTCGAGGAGGAAAAATTATGCTGCGGCAAATGCGCGCAGCGGATGATAAAGCGTGTCGCGTTCGACGGCTTCGAAACCGGCTTCGCTGACCAGCCGGACGATTTCGTCTTTTGAAGCTTCGTTGTCGTTTTTGGCTTCGACCAGGTAAGACTCCATCAGTTCGCCTCCGCCTGTGATGGTTCCGTCCAAATCGTTGGCTCCGAAATGCAGAGCCGTCTGCGCCAGCTTTTTACCCAGCATCACCCAGTAAGCTTTGATGTGTTCCAGGTTGTCCAGCATCAACCGCGACACGGCGATGACTTTCAAACTGTCTATGCCTGACGGGCCGGGCAAGTGCGACAACTGCGTTCCCGCCGGAAAGAACGCCAGCGGAATGAAGCACTGGAACCCACCGGATTTATCCTGCTGTTCGCGCAATCGAACGAAATGATCCACGCGGTCTTCTATGGTTTCGATGTGGCCGTACAACATAGTTGCGTTGGTTTTCAGCCCGGCGCGATGAACTTTGCCTGCCACATCCAGCCAGCGCTGGCCGTCGGTTTTGTGCGTGCAGATTTTGGCGCGCGTTTCTTCGGCAAAGACTTCTGCGCCACCGCCGGGGCAGGAATCCATTCCGGCACGATGGAGTTTTTCAATCACTTCTTCGTCAGTCATCTTGTAAAACTTGGCGAAGAAATCCAGTTCGACCATCGTGAAAGCTTTCAGGTGCAGCCTGGGAAACTCGCGCTTCAGCGTCGAAAGCAAATCGGTGTAATACGAAAACGGCAGCCGAGTGTTCAATCCGCCGACGATGTGCAATTCGGTCGCACCTTGCTCGGTGGCTTCGCGCGCGACTTTCAAGCTTTCGTCCAGGCTGTGCGTGTATCCGCCTTCCTGATTGTGTTTGACGAAAAAGCCGCAAAATTTGCAATCGGCGTAACAGTAATTCGTCGGGTTCAAATGGCGGTTGACGTTGAAATAAGTCTTCAACCCATGTTTGCGACGGCGAACGATGTCGGCCAGACGGCCTACGCCGTGCAGGTCGTGGCTGTTGAAGAGAGTCATTCCGTCTTCAAAACTCAACCGTTCATCGGCCATTACCTTTTTGGCAATCGGCTCAAGTTTTCGATCTAGCAAAAAATTGTTCAACATAACTCACCATCAGTTCTTAGGAAGAATAGGTTTGAAGATCGCTTCAAGCTGCCGTTCGACACGCCCTACTCTCTGTTCAAGAGTTGAAATTTTGTGATCCGACGTGTCAAAGCGCGCATCTACAGCTTCAAAATGCGCCTTCATTTCTCGCTCTATCGAATTAAAGCGAGCGTCAATGTAAAACTTCAGATCATCAATTCGCTTGTTCATCGCTTGCTGGTTTAACCAACCCGCTCCAAAAATTGCGAGAATGAAACCCGCTGCTGAAATCAAAATGGCTGCCGTTTGGGTCATAGTTCTCCTTTTATTTTTTGCCACCAAGTATTTGGGTGATTAACTCTTCAAACTCGGATTTGATGACTTCGCCGGGGGCGATGCGGACGCGCTTGGCGATGACGTCGCCTTTCTTCTGAATATCTTCCGCCGCGATCAACACATTCAGCGGAGTCCCCCAGTGACGATTGTCATCCAGCTTGCTGCGATAAGCGTAATGCGTCGTGCCTGTGCGGTCTTTGAATTTGCCATCGCCTTCGACGCAGATCGGATACGTCGGTTCGTGCCGCTCGATGAAGCCGCGCAGTTCAGTTTCGTTTGAGTATTCGCACACGCCGATGACCGTGAAGCCCTGGTCTTTGTACTTGTCGTAAAGCTCTTTCATCGTCTTCACGTCAAAGTTGGAGTTGTGACACCACGCCGCGAAGTAATGCACCAGCACCAGCTTTTTGCCTTTGACGGCTTCGCGCAAATTGATGGTCTTGCCATCCAGCGTAGCAAAGCTGAAGTCTTTAATCTCCATCTCCACGTCGCGCAGCGGCACGTAATGATGCCCTTTGTCGTTTTGAGCGAAAGCGGTGGAGCTTGCGGCAACCACGACAACGAAGAGTAGGCAAAATGTTTTCAGCAGGTTTGTCATCTTGCTAACCTCAAACCCGGTCGCTACCGCTCCCGGTTCCGAACCATTACTTCATCAAAAACACATCAGCCGCAATCGTCACAAACAGAATCACGCTGACCCAGGCATTGGTGTTGAAGAAGGCTACGTTCAATCGAGATAAGTCGTCGGCGCGCACCAAGCGGTGCTGATAAAACAACAACGCAGCCGTAGCGATGATGCCCAGCAAGCCAATCCAGTGCAAGCCGGTTAAAAAGTACACCCAGACCAACGCTGCCAACATCGCCGCGTGCAGCCCGCGCGAAATCCACAACGCCGCATCAATGCCGAATCGTTGCGGAATGGAGTTCAATCCAGCTTCGGCGTCGAAGTCACGATCCTGACACGAATAGATAATGTCGAACCCGGCAGTCCACAACATCACGGCCAAACTGAGCAGCAACGGCACAGGCGAATCAACGCTGCCGCGCACGGCAATCCAGGCTCCGGTCGGCGCAATCGAAAGCGCCCATCCCAAAACCAGGTGCGACAACGACGTAAAGCGTTTGGTGTACGAATAAAACAAAACCGAAAACAGCGCGACGGGCGCGAGCAGCAGCGTCAGCCGGTTCAACATCGCCGCCGCCAGAAAGAACAACGCCGAAGAAGCCACAGTAAAGATGGCGACAAACTGCACACTCAACAACCCGGCTGGAATCGCTCGCATGCTGGTGCGAGGGTTCGCGGCGTCAATGCGACGATCTACCAGCCGATTGAACGCCATCGCCGCCGAACGCGCTCCGACCATTGCCACAACGATCCAGAACATCTGCCGCAACGTCGGCAATCCATTTGCCGCCAGCACGGCTCCCAGAAAAGCGAACGGCAGCGCGAACAACGTGTGTTCGATCTTGATCATTTCCAGCGTGGTTTTCAGGTTTTGCAGCATACGAAAAATCAAAAGGCAAATATCAAAAGGCAAAGGTTAAAAGGGCGGAACTTCTTAATTCCATTTTTGATATTTGCCTTTTGCCTTTTAATTTTTTGGCTTGCTTCCTTCCCAGCGAGTCTTCTGTTGATGCCCAACGCCCAGATGATCCAACAACCGATGCGTGAAATGTTCGATCAGATCATCAATCGTTTTCGGGAAGTGATAAAAGCTCGGCATTGGCGGAACGATTCGGACGCCCAGTCGAGCCAGTTTCAGCATATTTTCCAGATGAATAGCATTCAACGGGGTTTCGCGCGGAACCAGAATCAATGTGCGATTTTCTTTCAAAACCACATCGGCGGCTCGGTGAACCAGGTCGCGCGTCACGCCCGAAGCAATCGCCGCCAGAGTGCTCATGCTGCACGGAACAATCACCATCGCATCACTCAGGTAAGAGCCGCTGGCGACAGTTGCGCCGATGTCGTTGGTTGAATGAACAATCACCTTTTCGGAATCTTTACCGAGCAGTTCGCGGATTACGCGAGCATCGGTTCCAGCGACTTTCAACCCTAGTTCTTCGCCGACGACGCGGACGCCTGCCTGAGAAATGACAAGATCAATACGGGCGACTTCGGGGTTGTCATCCAGGTGTTTGAGCAAGCTTTGCGCGTAAATTGAACCGCTCGCTCCGGTGATTCCAACTGTGATGATTTTCATTGGCGTGAACTCGTTTCTGGCCACTTTTCAACCAGGCGGGAACTATAGGAGTCGCTCGGAAAGCTTGTCAAGCAAGGGTTTTGGCGGCTATCGTGAAGTTATGGATCAGGAACGATTGAAAGATTTACTGCAAAAATTCAAAGGCGGCGAGATCGAATTGGATCAGGCGTTGGATGGTTTGCGCCACTTGCCGTTTGAAAGTCTGGGTTACGCCACGGTGGATCATCACCGCGCGATTCGGCAGGGATTTCCCGAAGTCATTTTCGGGCAAGGCAAAACGCCGGAACACGTCGCGGGCATCGCCGAACGGTTGCTTGACCGCGCATCGAACTTGCTGGTGACGCGCACCAACCGCGAAGCCTTCGACCAGGTCAAACGCATTGCCGCCGACGCTGAGTTTCACGATAGCTGCAACGCGATTTCAGTCCAGCGCGACAAACAACTTCGCGGGCGAGGCACAATCGCCATCGTCACCGCCGGAACTTCAGACATTCCCGTTGCCGACGAAGCCGCATTGACTGCCGAAATCATGGGCAATCAAATTGCCCGGCTGTTCGATGTTGGCGTCGCCGGAATTCATCGCGTGTTGAGTCAGCGCGAAACGCTGCAATCGGCCAAAGTCGTTGTCTGCGTCGCGGGCATGGAAGGCGCATTGCCCAGCGTGGTTGGCGGTTTGGTCAGCGTGCCGGTCATCGCCGTTCCAACCAGCATCGGCTACGGAGCCAGCTTCAATGGCCTGGCAGCGTTGCTGGGAATGCTCAATTCCTGTTCGTCGAACGTGACGGTGGTCAACATTGATAACGGCTTCGGCGCGGGCTTTGTGGCCAGTCTGATCAATCGCGAATAGCACAAGCTTGACGCTTGGCAGTCGCTGGTTAAAACTCCGCGCCTTGTCCAATCATCGAACTCATAACACTGCAAAGGGAGAATTCATGGAAGCTTCTGCCAAACAGGCTCACGATAAACTTTTCATCAACGGCCAGTGGATCAACTCCACTGGAACCGGAACGATCAATGTCATCAACTCCACCACTGAAGAAGTCATGGGTAGTATTCCCGAAGGCACTGCCGACGATGTGAATGCCGCGGTCGCCGCCGCCAAAACTGCATTTGAAAGCTGGTCAACGACTTCAGTGGAATCGCGACGACGCTACTTGCAATTGATCGCCGACAAACTGGCGTCGAAGAAAGACGAAATCGCCGCGCTGGTGGCCGCTGAAGTCGGCATGCCTTTGCCGCTGGCGACCGCCGTCCAAGCCGGAATGCCCGCAATGGTCATGGGATCGTATGCGGAATTGCTAAACAGTTTTCAGTTTGAAGAAACCATCGGCAAAGCTCTGGTGGTGAAAGAACCGGTCGGCGTAGTCGGTTGCATCACGCCGTGGAACTTTCCGCTGCATCAGGTGATTTGCAAAGTCGCTCCGGCGCTGGCCGCCGGTTGCACTGTTGTATTGAAACCCAGCGAAGTCGCTCCGTTGACCGCGTTCGTGCTGGCGGAAATCATCGCCGACATCGGATTACCCGCCGGAGTGTTCAATCTGGTCACGGGGTATGGCCCGGTCGTCGGCGAAGCGATTGCCGCGCATCCCGATGTAGACATGGTTTCGTTCACCGGTTCGACTCGCGCTGGCAAACGGGTCAGCGAACTCGCCGCGCAAACCGTCAAGAAAGTTTCGCTGGAACTCGGCGGCAAGTCGGCCAACGTGATTTTGGACGACGCCGATTTCGACAAAGCGGTGAAGAGCGGCGTCGGCGCGTGTTATTTCAATTCCGGCCAGACCTGTTCGGCGTTGACACGCATGCTGGTTCCGCGTTCGCGTTACGACGAAGCCGTCGCCATCGCCAAGAAAACTGCCGAAGGCTTCACCGTCGGCGACCCTCTGGGCGGAGCCGCCAAGCTGGGTCCGCTGGTTTCGGCGACTCAACGCGAACGAGTCATCAACTACATCAAAAAGGGAATTGAAGAAGGCGCGACGCTGGTTTGCGGCGGAGCCGATATGCCCGAAGGTTTGACGAAAGGTTATTTCGTGCGCCCGACGGTCTTTGCCAACGTGAACAACAAAATGACCATCGCTCAGGAAGAAATTTTCGGCCCTGTGCTTTCGATCATTCCTTACGAAGACGAAGACGACGCCGTCCGCATCGCCAACGACACGATTTACGGCTTGGCTGGCGGAGTTTGGTCTGGCGACCCGGAACGCGCCAAACGAGTCGCGCGGCGTTTGCGAACCGGGCAGGTCGAAATCAACGGCGGCAAATTCAATCCGCTGGTTCCATTTGGCGGCTATAAACAATCCGGCAATGGCCGCGAACTCGGCAAATACGGACTGGAAGAGTTTTTAGAAGTCAAAGCGATGCTGATGTAGGTTGTGCTTCTTGCGCGTTCGGCTGAGCAGAGCGCAAAATGCATTTCCGTTTCCGCACCGGAAAACTCACAAATCATTTTCAAACAGGAAAGGAATCTACAGGCGAGAAAGCCTGCTGCTGGGATTTTTTATGGCATTCAACCCGAAACATTTAAGTCATTTGATTACCAACGGACGCGACCGCGCACCAGCGCGTTCAATGCTCAAAGCCATAGGTTTTGACGACGAAGACCTGGCCAAACCGATCATCGGCGTTGCCCACATGTGGATCGAAACCATGCCGTGCAACTTCAACCATCGTGATCTGGCCGCGAAGGTCAAAGAAGGCATTCGCGCCGCCGGAGCTACGCCGATGGAATTCAACACAGTTTCGATCAGCGACGGCGTGACGATGGGAACCGAAGGCATGAAGGCTTCGCTGGTCAGCCGCGATTTGATCGCCGATTCGATTGAACTGGTCGGGCGCGGCTATCTGTTCGACGCGGTAATCGCCATCGTCGGTTGCGATAAAACGATTCCCGGCGCGGCAATGGGCTTGATCCGGTTGGATATTCCAGGGCTGATTTTGTACGGAGGTTCGATTGCTCCGGGATACTTGAACAACAAGGCGTTGACTGTGCAGGACGTGTTTGAAGCCGTCGGCCAGCACGCCGCCGGAAAAATCAACGACGCGCAATTGCTGGAAATCGAAAACGTCGCCTGCCCCGGAGCCGGAGCTTGCGGCGGTCAGTACACGGCCAACACGATGGCAATGGTCATGGAATTCATCGGCTTGGCGGTGATGGGAACCGGCAGTGTTTCTGCGACCGATCCGCTGAAGGAAAAGACGGCATTTGAATCCGGCAAATACATCGTGGATTTGCTGAGGCGCGGAACCAAGCCAAGCGACATTTTGACGCGGAAAGCTTTTGAAAATGCCATCACCGGAGTTGCCGCGACGGGCGGTTCGACCAACGCCGTGTTGCATTTGCTGGCGATGGCGCGCGAAGCCGGAATTGATCTGACGATTGACGATTTCGACGAAATCAGTGCGCGCACTCCGATGATTGCCGACCTGAAACCCGGCGGAAAATACACGGCGGTCGAACTTGGCAAAGCTGGCGGCATCGGCTTGGTCGCGCGCCGCTTGGTCGAAGGCGGTTACATTGACGGCAGCCAGATGACCGTCAGCGGATTGAACATCGGCCAGGAAGCAGAGCTTGCCGACGAAACTCCGGGACAGGACGTGGTTTATCCGACCGAAACCCCGATCAAACCGACTGGCGGTTTGGTCATTCTGAAAGGCAATCTGGCGCCCGAAGGTTCGGTGGTGAAGCTTTCCGGCTTCGAGCGAAAACTGCATCGCGGCCCGGCTCGTGTGTTCGAACGTGAAGAAGATGCAATGAGCGCCGTCACCAGCGGCGCGATCAAATCCGGCGACGTGGTTGTCATCCGTTACGAAGGGCCAAAAGGCGGCCCAGGCATGCGCGAAATGCTGGGCGTGACTTCGGCGATTTCCGGCGCGGGACTTGGCGAAGTGGTCGCCTTGATGACAGATGGCCGTTTCAGCGGAGCGACTCGCGGGTTGTGTGTCGGCCACGTTGCGCCCGAAGCCGATGCTGGCGGTCCGATTGCCGCTTTGCGCGAAGGCGACATCGTGACCTTTGATCTGGAAAAACGATTGCTGAACGTTGATTTGACTGACGAAGAAATCAAACTGCGTCTGGCCGAATGGAAACCTCCCGCGCCACGTTACACGACCGGCGTGTTCGCCAAATACCGCGCGCTGGTTTCGTCAGCATCGGAAGGCGCGATTACTCGCCCGTCGTAATTTTGTCTGCGACCTAACAACTTGATAAAGAAGTGCGAGCCGGTGAATGCCCAATAATCACCGGCTCGCGTTTTTGGCTGAGTTGAAAAAAAGTTGCTGTGGTAAATACCCTTCTGGCTGAAGACGACTTACCGAATCAAAAAATGCGGTGCCGCCTGAAATGGCTGGCGGCGGCTTCCCTAATGGCATTTGAAGCTTTGCAGTTTCAAAGGACGCTACTGATTGCAGGCCTTCAGAAGTAATTCGGTGATTGTGCCGGGACACCGTCGCAATCTCCGTTTGGCTTCTTCTTGCCCCCTCCACTTACATAAGCGGAAAAAATCGGGCAAAGCTCGAACGTCGGCAAAAGATTTTTTGAAAAAATGTTCAGTGAGATTCCTAAGCTGCTCAACAGTAGAACAGGTTACTAACCTGTTCTACCTATTTCCCAATGAGAAAAAAGGAGTTATGGACTTCAAACTCGTTTCGGATTACCAACCGCAAGGCGATCAGCCGGAGGCAATCGAGGCCTTGGTCAGAGGCCTGGCCGATGGCGAAAAGCATCAAGTTCTGCTCGGCATCACCGGCAGCGGCAAAACCTTCACCATTGCCCAGGTCGTGGCGCGGGTGAATCGGCCTACGCTGGTGATGGCGCACAACAAAACGCTGGCTGCGCAGTTGTACCAGGAATTCAAAACCTTCTTCCCCGAAAACGCCGTGGAGTATTTCGTCAGCTATTACGATTATTACCAGCCTGAAGCCTATGTTGCGGCGACTGACACTTACATCGAAAAAGAATCCACAGTGAACGATGAAATTGACCGGCTGCGATTGTCCGCCACGCGCAGTTTGTTCGAGCGGCGCGATGTCATCATCGTCGCTTCGGTGTCGGCGATTTACGGCATCGGCGACCCGGATGCGTATTACGACATGGTCATGTTTTTGGAGCCGGGGCAGAAAATCAGTCGCAACGAAATCATCAAACGGCTGGTGGAACTGCTGTACGAACGCAACGATATCGAATTCGGGCGAGGCAGTTTTCGCGTGCGCGGCGATGTCATCGAAGTTTACCCAAGCTATCAGGAGCAGGCTTACCGCATTGAATTGTGGGGTGACGAAATTGATTCGATTTCGACGATTGATCCGCTGCTGGGCGAAGTCCTGAAAAAACACGACAGCCGATTGCCGATTTATCCCAAGACGCATTACGTCGCCACGCGAGCCACCACCAAACGCGCCGTCAAAACCATCAAGGAAGAATTGGAAGAATGGGAGCCGCAGTTGATCGCGCAAAACAAATTGATCGAAGCGCAACGGCTGCGGCAGCGAGTGACTTACGATCTGGAAATGTTCAACGAGCTGGGCTTTTGCCGAGGCGTCGAAAATTACTCGCGGCATCTGACCGGTCGCGGAGTCGGCGAACCTCCGCCGACGCTGTACGATTACCTGCCCGAAGACACCTTGGTCGTGATTGACGAAAGCCACCAATCCGTTCCGCAAATCCGCGCGATGTACACCGGCGACCGTTCGCGCAAACAGAATCTGGTGGATTTCGGATTTCGTTTGCCGTCGGCGCTCGACAATCGCCCGTTGAAATTTGAAGAGTGGGAACGCCGCGTCGGCCAGGTGATTTACGTTTCGGCTACGCCGGGGCCTTATGAACTGACAAAATCCAGCGGGGCTTTCATCGAACAGGTGATTCGCCCGACCGGCTTGCTCGATCCCGAAGTCGAAATTCGTCCGGTGCGTGGCCAGATTGATGATTTGCTGGGTGAAGTCCGCGAACGCGCCGAACGCGGCGAGCGTGTGCTGGTAACGACCTTGACCAAGAAAATGGCCGAAGACTTGACGGATTATTACGGCGATCTGGGCGTGAAGGTGCGGTACATGCATTCCGAAGTGGACACGCTGGAACGCATCCGCATCCTGCGCGATTTGCGACGAGGTGAATTCGATGTGCTGGTCGGCATCAACCTGCTGCGCGAAGGTTTGGATTTGCCCGAAGTTTCTATGGTGGCGATTCTGGACGCCGACAAGGAAGGCTTTTTGCGCAGCGAGTCGTCGCTGATTCAGACCATTGGCCGCGCGGCGCGCAATTCGCGCGGCAAAGCCATTTTGTACGCCGACAAAATCACCGATTCGATGCGTCGCGCCATCGGCGAAACCGAACGCCGCCGAGCCAAACAAACCGCCTTCAACGAAGCCAACGGCATCACGCCGCAATCCATTGTCAAACCGATTGAAGCCACGTTGGTCACGGCTTACGAAGCCGATTACTTCAAAGTGCCGTTGAAACTGGAAGCTTACGACGAATACAGCCCGGAAAAGATTGCCGAAACCATTGCCCAACTGAATCACGACATGCGCGAAGCTGCCAAACGCTTCGAGTTCGAGCGCGCCGCCGAATTGCGCGACAAGATCAAGTATTTGCGCGAACGGGAATTAGCAGTGGCATAAATTTGGGTGGACACTCTAAACCTCAATTCCAACGGCGCGCATCAATTCCAGGGCGTTGCTGCGCTGAACGACGCCGGGCTGCATTCGGTAATCGAAAATCATCTTGCCGTTTTCCAGCCGATCTTCAAAGTGAACGTTGCTGGCGCGTTCGTCCAAACTGTCGGCAATGCGCGTCAGCGCCAGATCGTGCGTCGTTACCAAACCAATGGCTCCGCGTTTGACCAGACTGCGAACCACGGCTTCGGCTCCGATGCGGCGGTCGTGCGAATTCGTGCCGCTCAGAATTTCATCCAGCAAAAATAGCAGCGGCAATTGTTCGTTCGTCAGTTCAACGATTTGTTTCAGCCGGGTAATTTCTGCGTAAAACCGCGAAGCGCCCGTTTGCAGCGAATCCAGAATGTGAATCGAAGCGCCGATGTTCAGTGGCGAAACTCGCAAACGGCTAGCGCACACTGGCGCTCCGGCCAAAGCCAGCACGACGTTGATGCCTACGGTTCGCATCAGAGTGCTTTTGCCCGACATGTTCGACCCGCTGACGATCAGCAGTTGATGGCGGCTGTTCAGCCGCACGTCGTTGCGAATGCAGCGCGCCGCAGGAAGAAGGGGATGCCCCAAAGTTTCGCCGTCAAAACAGGCTTCGGTTTCGACCAGTTCGGGAAAGGGATTGGCGGGGCGTTCATAAGCGAAGCCGGCCAGCGAATTCAATGCTTCGATTTCGGCGACAGCGTCCAGCCATTCGCCAATGTGTGTGCCAGTGGTTTGCCGCCAGCGTTCGATGGCGACGGCAATTTGCGCGGGCAGCAACAGCAAAAACGCAATGGGCGCAAAGAACTGATTTTTCGCCCAACCCAGAATTTCAATCAGCTTACTCAGCCGCGCGATTTGTTTCGACGGCGGCAACCCTCCTGTGTCGAGCCGTGCGCGCAAAGCCGCCAGTTTTGGTGAAGCAAACGGCTCGCGTTCCAACCGTTCCAAAATCCCTGCCAGCAAGGTCAAATCGCGGCTGGGCCGTTCGACAGCGGAAATGATGGTGGCAGTCGTTCGGCTGTACCGAGCATAAAAAAACAAAACGAAGGCAATCGCCGCCAGCGCGGGCAATCGCACGCCGAAGGCAATCCACACAACAACCGCCGCAATCGTCAGAAATCCAGCAATTGCTGTGAACACCGACAGCGCGCGAATCTGCGCCATCGCAAACACCGGCGGAGCCTTTCCCCACGCCGCGACTTCTTCGGTGTGAACGCCTGTGCGAATTTCAGCGCCGAGCAACGCCAGGTCTTCGCGCAAATCCAGTCGCGAACGCAATTCTTCGACGGCGGCCTGACGCGCGCGAACTTCGGCGACATCGGCGGGCGATTTCAGCCACGCGGCCAGCTTCGCTTCGCCAGCGCGAGTGCGCGCGGTCGAAAGCAATTCAAACAACGAACCTTTGCCGAACAAATCCAGGTCTTCGGCATAAGCGTGCGACTTGTCGGCGAATTGTTCGCCGTTTTCGCCCGTGCCCGCCCAGTTGTCGTCCACGCGCGCCAACCCGCGTTCGTAAAACTTCACCGCGCGCATCAGCCGTTCAATTGCGCCGAGCACTCGCTGGTGAATGACCATCAGCGCGATGAACACAAACACCGGCAACGTGATCCACCACCACGTAACGTGCCCATCAAACGCCAGCACTCCCAACACGGCAAAAACGCCAAAGACGATTCGCCGCGCAATCCAGAGCTTGCGACTGGTTTGCTGTTCCATTTCAAGCGCAGTCTGCCTGCTTGTCAGTCGTTGAGTGTATTCAGTGCGCGGATCGTTCAGATTCTTGTTCAATTGTGTTTCCAGTTTGAGTTACTTCTTGGGCAAAGCGAACGCCACATAACTGCCGCCCGCCGCTGAGCCTTTGCCGCCGCCGCAGGCGATAACAACGAATTGACGACCGCCGACTTCGTACATTGCCGGGGTCGCGTTGCCCGACGCAGGCAGCAAGGTTTCCCACAACAATTTGCCGGTCAGTTTGTCGAAGACGCGAAACTTTTTGTCGAAGTTCGTCGCGGCGATAAAGAACAAACCATTTTTGGTGACAATGCCTCCGCCGTAATTTTCGCTGCCGGTGTTTTTCAATCCTTGAGCAGCCAGCGCTGGGTGTTCGCCGAACGGAATCTGCCAGACAATGCGCCCCGCGTTCAGGTCAATCGCGTTCAGCGTTCCCCACGGCGGAGCGATGGCTGGATAGCCTTCGTGATCCAGGAATTTGTTGTACCCGTCCATCGTGTATTTCTGGTCTATGCGCGGGTCGCCGGAACTGGCTGTGGTCACGGTGTCTTTGCCGGTCAGCGCGTACAACGCCAACGCCTGAATGGCTTCGTTGCCCAACCGATTGAAACCCGGCATGCGGCCTTGTCCATTGCGAATGATGCCGCGCGCGTCGGATTCGCTCATCTTTTTGCCAAGCTCTTTCATCTCGGGAAATTCCGGCGGCGAACCGCTGAAATCACTCTTGTGGCAACTGGCGCAGTTTTCTTCGTACAGAGTTTTGCCGCTCGGCAAAGCTTTTGGTTTTGGCTTTTCGATGATGCGCAACACCCAGGCCATCTCGTTGGAGTTCACATAAAACAATCCGGTTTCAGGGTCGAAGGCCGCGCCGCCCCATTCGCCCGCGCCGTCAAAGCCCGGAAAGATGATTGTGCCTTCGCGGCTGGGCGGATCGAACTGGCCATTGCTGCGAAGCTTGCGGAATTTTTCCAGCGCGTATTGCCGAGCTTCGGGCGTGCGATTGGTCAACAAGTCTTCAGTCAATCGTTGACGCGCAAACGGCGGAGGCAGCACCGGCAACGGCTGCGTCTCGGCCAGCTTTTCGCCTTCGATTGGCGAAGCGGGATATTTTTTGTACTCGATTGGGAAGAGCGATTTGCCGGTTGCACGCTCGAACAAATACACGTGGCCGGATTTGGTCATTTGCGCGACGGCGTCTACGTTTCGCCCGTTACGTTTTACTGTGACGAGTTGTGGCGCGCTGGGAAAATCCCGATCCCACACGTCGTGTTTGACGGCCTGAAAATGCCAGACGCGCTTGCCTGAATCGGCGTTCAGGCAGAGCAAGGTGTTGGCGAACAAATTGTCGCCGGGGCGATTGCCACCGTAAAAATCAAAGGCCGCTGATCCGGTCGGCACAAACACCAATCCACGCTGTTGATCCACGACGAGTCCCGGCCAGTTATTGGCGCTGCCCAAAAACTCGCGCGCGTTCGGTGGCCAGGTGTCTGCACCGAATTCGCCCGCAGCCGGAATCGTGCGGAAGCTCCAACGCTGTTTTCCGGTTCGCAGATCAAAGGCGCGAATGTCGCCCGGAGCCGCTGGCAACCCTTCGCTGGTCATGCTGCCGCACACCAGCATGTCTTTGTACACAACGCCGGGAGTCGTCAGCGTGACGGACAGTCCAGCAACCGAATCGCGGCCCAGCTCTTGTCGCAAATCTATCGCGCCGTTTTCGCCAAAGCCTGTCGCTGGTTTGCCGGTTTTGGCGTCCAGCGAAATCAGCGAATTGCGATAGCCAAAATACAAACGGCTTTCCTTGCCGTCCGACCAATATGTCACGCCGCGATTTCGCATCTTGCCGGTGACACGCTTGCCTTCGTTCGGATCGAAGCTCCAGAGCAATTTGCCGGTTGCGGCGTCCAGCGCCACGACACGCAACTTGGGAGTGGTCGCATACAGCACGCCACCCACGACAATCGGATTGCATTGCATTTCGGAGCCGTTGAATTCATCGGCGCTGTCAAATTGCCAGGCGATTTGAAGCTGGCGAACGTTGTCGCGCGTGATTTGCGACAGCGTCGAATAGTGGATGTTTTCTTCGCCGCCGCCGAATTGAGTCCAGCCGCTGTATTTCTTTTTGACTTGAGCCTGAGAACTGAAGGCGAACAATGCCGCCGTCAGCGCCAAACCGAATGCGATTCCGGTTTTTAGTTTGTTCATGGTTGCCGCCCGTAAAGTGAGATGTGTGACGGGCGCAGACTGTAGAGGCGGGTTGGATGGAATTCAAGCAACGCGGCGCTGGCGGCAGCGGATGTTCGATCAAACTTTTTCGGCAGCGACTTCCTGCGGTGATTTGGAAAACCGCTTTTGACTGAGTTGGTGAGCGAACCGCGACGAAGGAAACGCCGCGTGCAGTTCGTCATACAACGCGAAAAATCGGTCGGCGACTTCTGACCAACGAAATTGTTCGGCAGTCCACCGAGCGCGCGCCAGTTTGTCTTTGCGAACTGAGGCATCGGCGAAAACGGATTTCACTGCTTCGGTAAACGCTTCGGCATTGGCGGCGGCCAACCAGGAGTTGGTGTCATCCGCATAAGAAAGCACTCCGCCGGAACGCGGCGCGATCAACGGCAAACCGGCAGCCATTGCTTCCAGCGGAGCAATGCCGAACGGTTCGCGCGGATTTGGATGCACGAACGCATCGCAGTTGGCGTACAGGTTGATCAGAGCCTGCCGGTCTTGCACGTGGCCAAGTGAGAGAACTTTTCCTGGCGTTCGGCGATGAGCTTCGCTTTCCAGCCAATCGGTCAAAGGTCCTGCCCCGGCAACAACCAATCGGAAATTTTCGTCGGCCAATCGCTCCAACATTTCAATCAACAGCGGAACATTCTTTTCCGGCGACAACCGCCCGGCGTACAGCAACAGCCGGGTGTTTTGATCTCCATTGACCTGAGCCAGCAATTGTCGCCGCTTGGTTTCGTTTGGAATGGCAGCCGCAAATTCGGCAATTTGCGCTCCCATCGGCAGCACGCGAACTTCGCGCGGATGTTTGGCAGTCATTGCCGACAACAACTCCGCAGCGGTGTAATCGGAATTGGCGATGTGATAATCGAACAGCGGAATGTACAAATGCCCCAGAAAAAATTGCGACCACGTCTTGCCAGCTTTGCTTTTGGTGATGAAGGCGGAAACGTTGTCATCCATGCGCTCGCAATTCATGCCGACCAACACGGTTCGCGGCAATTCGTTCAACCAGCGACGACGCAACAATCCGGCCAGCCAACTGACTGAGTATTTGTCGCAGATTTCTATCAAGTCAGGTTTTTCTTCCGCCAGAATTCGTTTCAACTCACCGTCAAAAGCTGGCAAATACTTCGTCGGCATCAGCAAGCGGTAACGGCGATCAAACGAAGGGGCGTGAGGCGCTTTGATGAAATGGATGCGGGCGAATTCGCCAACGGTTTCTGTGCGGGTTTGTTCGCCGGGAACCACCAACGTCATCTGCCGTTCCAGCCGATTCGCGCCGTCCAGCAAGGCGCGATAAAACGTGCTGATCCCGCCCGAAGATTGATGGTAAGAATTGGTGATGTGTAAAGTTTTGATTGGCATTTCAGTCCTGTCTGACCCGAACCCAAACCGCTCGCGGCACAAAAGTCAGAAAATCGAAAATGATGCGTGGCGTCTGGCGAAAATCATCCAGCAAAGATTGGCGCTCAGCCCCGACAATGAAGGCTCCGCGTTTCATGGCGAACAGGTTGAACATCGCCGAGAGCATGGAAAACACGACCGAGGCAATGATGCTGGTGGTCAATTTTTTGGTTCCGCTTGCCCAATGCAGCGCGAATTCCAGTGAATGATTGAGCGTCGGCATAACGATCATCATCACAATTGTGGCCAACCAGGCCGGACGCGCTTTGCGAAAGGCTTCGGTTGCCGAGCCGTAAAACCCTGCGACAGTGATGTAAAAAGCCGCTTCCAGGCTCATTGCACCAATTGCCGCCGAAACCCCCGCGCCCAGGTTGGCAAAGAAAAACAACGTGCCGCGCGTCAGTGCGCTCAGCACTGCCGATTTCCAATTCCATTGGCGAACTAGCGTTTGAACCGGATGGCGAAACAGGCTCAAGGCTGCTTCGCCGACGGTCGGTGAATTCAAATCACGATCAACTGATTGCATCCTGCCTCACAGTTGACGGCGTCAACGGTTGGCGAACGGCACGCTCTGCGGCTGCGCGTTGAACGCAAAGCTCATAAGCTTGCCAGACAGTTTCAAAAACGCTGTCCCACGAAGCCTGTCGCGCCAGTTCACGCGCAGCTTCGCGCATCTGGCTCAGACGCTCCGGTTGCGAAATCAACTGTGTTATTGCCTTCAAAAACTCCGCATTGTTTCGCGCCACCGCTCCCGTTTTGCCGTCACGAATAATGAATTTCGGGCCACCCTGATCGCTGACGATGGCGGGCACGCCCGAAGCCTGCGCTTCCAGCACGACGTTGCCGAAAGTGTCTGTGCGCGAAGGGAAGATAAACAGATCGAGATTTGCGTAAGCGCGTGCCAACGCCTCGCCCTTCAACACACCGGCGAAGCTGGCTGTTTGCATTTGCTGTTCCATCCAAACCTGCTCGCTTCCAGTGCCGACAATGGCGAAGCGAAAATCTTTGACGCCGGCTGACAACAATCCTTTTTCCAGATCAGCCAACATCCGCACATTCTTTTCCGGCGTCAGCCGTCCAACGTAACCAATGGTGAAAAGCCCGTCTTTTCGCTCGCGTTTGGCTGGAGAAAACAAATTCGTGTCCACTCCGCGCCGCATCATGAAAACTGGACGGTTGGTTGCTCTGTGCAGCAATTCGCCAAGCTCTTCGTTTGGCGCCAGGAAAACTTTTCCCAGCCTGTAAAACAACAGCGTCAATTTCAGGCTCAATTGTTCGGCGCTGCCTGCCAGCGAAAACTGTCTAACGTCAGGAAGAAACGGCAGCAATTTTTCCAACCTTTGTTTGGCGTATTCGTGAACATTGGTGTGCCACGACATCACGACAGGCAGCTTCAGTTTGTAAGCGATGTAAGCTCCCAGCAAACCTATGTCGCTTGGCCCGGTAACGTGAATGACATCCGGGTTGAATTCGCGGACGGTTTTCAGCGCACGTCGCGCGTGCCGCATCATCAACAAATCAAAGCGCAAATCGGCGTCCAGCCGAAATCCGAACTTCGTTCGCGGCAGCCCCAATCGCTGCAAACTGCCTTCTTGAACGTATTCGACTTTGTCGCCAGCGTGAACGCACAAAAATGGCAATTCGCGTTTGCGGGCAAACGCCGCCAGCATTCGGCTGGTGTGAGCCACGCCGTTTACTTCGGTGTAAGAGTCGGTAAAAAAAGCGATTCTTGGTTCAGTTTTCATAACCCATCCTTTCCGCCGCAACTTCGACGGCGACTTTTTCTCCTGCAAGTGCCATTCTCAAAGCGGGCTGCAAACGAGTTCCCAACATGCGCAGCATCCACAAGCTGGCGCGAACCCACGAAGGGCCGCCGTTTGGCCAATGCTTGCTCAGTGAACAGCTTCCGCACCCGTCGCCGATGTCCACGAAAACACGGTCGCTCCATCGCTCCTGCCCCAGCGGATGATTCGGATAATTTCTCAGCACGTCCGCCGCCACCTGAATCGTTCTTGCCACCATTGATTCTTTGTATTCAGGCATCAACAAAACTTCGCTGTGTTGGTCGTCGCGGATTTCGGCGACGAAGTCCGCGAACGAAGTCGCGCGTGTCAGGTTCAGCAACGTGTTCGCCTGACAACCGTGTCGGTCGCCGCCCGTGACTACAGGTATCGCCCAATCTTCAGCCAGCCGCATCGTCGCCTGATTTTCTCGCCACGAACGGAATCCGTTGATTTCAAAGGCGTGGATATGTTGGCGATGTTCTTGCAAGAAAGCTTTCAGGCAGGCTTGATGGCGGTCTGCGCCGATGAATTCGATGTCCCACAACGGATGATTGAGCACGACCAACGTTTCCGGCGCTTCATTCAGCAAAACCAGTAAATCGGTCAGCGACATGGCATCGGCTGTCTGGTCGCTGTAATTCATCAACTGGCGATAAATTTCGTTGGCGAATTCCTGCGGCAGGTTGTGAACTCCGACGTGAAAGAATCCGTCGCGGTACGGCACAGTCCATTCCAACGAAATAGGAATGCGACGACCGGAATCAATCACCTGCAACCGCGAACTGGCTTCGATGTCGTCGTGGTCGGTGATTGAAACAAATGCAGGCAAACCCAAACGGGCTTCGATCTGAATGGTTTCGATTTCCAGCACCTGTCGCGGCGAAACCGGTGGCGTCCAATGCGCCTGGCCAAAATCCACCGTTCGACCGTGCATTGTCAGGTAACGATCCATTTCGGTTTTGAACAAGTTGGCGACAATCGGAATCATCCCGGCGTAATGAGGAATGAACGTGAGCAGCTCTTTGGAAAAGCTGGTGTGGCAATGCAACGACGCGGCAGCTTGATACCCTTTCAAGGCGGAAAACAGGCCTTTGCCTGCACGTTCGTAAACGTGCGTCAGCGTTTTAGCGCGGTTCATGTATTGTCCTCCTGAGTTTTGTGAGTTGGGTGTTGTGGGCGCAAAAAAGAAGCTGAAGACTAGGCGAAGAGTGTAACGTCGAGTTCAAGCCAAAACTAAATCCTTGTCAGAAGAGGGCTAAATCACCGTTAAGTCGCAGGTTTTACGAAGGCTTAAGACGGCGCTGATGCGGTCTTAACGGGAACTTTGTTAGCTTCTGGTGGTTTTCGTTCCCCACCACAAACGCAAAAATTCTGTGAGGATTCGCCCGTGAGAGCTAATTATCGAAAGGTCTGTTCATGGTCGGCGATCGCTCTTTCAGCAGGGCTTATTGGCGCCATTGGTTGGGCTGTTCCTGTCGTTGCGCAAACCGCGGACACATTGCACGCTCAACAAAACCTTGCCGGCGTAAAGAGCATTGATTACCTGCGCGTCAGCATGAGCGCGCTGGCTGGGTTGACGTTGTTCATTTATGGCGTAACGCGACTGGCTCAGGGGTTGGAATATGTCGCTGGCGAGCGAATGCGAAATTGGGTCAGCCGGTTTACGTCCAATCGGTTTGTCGGAGTATTGACCGGAACTGTGGCGACGACGGCGCTGGAATCTTCTTCAGTGACAATCATCATGGTAATTGCGATGGTCAGCGCCGGAGTGTTGTCGTTTGTTCAATCGCTGGGCGTGGTGCTGGGATCAAATATCGGAACGGCTCTGGGCGCACAAATCATCGCACTGGAAATCAATCTGTATGCTCCGCTGCTGATGGTTGCCGGAATTCTGTTTCACTTTCTGGGCAAACAGGAATTTCAGAAACATCTCGGCCTGGTTTTGCTCGGATTCGGTTTGCTGTTTTTCGGTCTCGACGTGATCGAAGACGCAATGGTTCCGTTTCGCGGGCATCCGGTTTTTCTTTCCTGGATGCAGAAACTTGGCGATCAAGCCGTGCTGGGAGCGTTGGTTGGTGCAGTTTTTACAGTATTGATTCAATCTTCATCGGCAACTGTGGCGATTGTGATTACGTTGGCCAGCGCAGGGATGATGCCGCTTTCAACTGGTATTGCTTTGATGCTTGGAGCCGAAGTCGGAACCTGCGCCGACACGTTGGTGGCAACCATCGGCCGCGGCAGACCTGCGTTGCGAACCGGAGTTTTTCATTTCTTATTCAATCTGGTTGGAGCCATTGTCGGCATCGCGTTTGCTCCGCAACTGTCCAAGCTGGCGATATTGGCTTCGGGAACCGGAGGCATCGGTCGCCAGATTGCCAACGCTCAGTTATTGTTCAATGTAGTCAGCGTGGTGTTGGTGGTTGGATTTTTGCCGATGATTGCGCGTGGTTTGGAAATTCTGCTGCCTGATACGACGACGGAACAGGTTCAGCAAATTGCTTCCACTTCAGCCGAAGGCGCTGCAAACCCTGAAAAAGCATTACAAATCTGAACCAGGCTGTGCGGAGAGTTTATGCGAGCAGGCGATAAGTTGGGATTAAGACACGCACTCATCAAAACGGGATTCTGGAGCGACCAGGAATCCAGCGACCCGGTCAGCAATGAGAAAGCCGCTGCCGTTTTGTTGCAACGAATCGAAGAACGATTGGGTGACAATGTCGCGCTTTTTTTCCAACAAGTCGGTGAGCATTCATTGCTCAATGAAGTGCGGGTCAACTGGCGGCAAATGACTTCTGTGCTGGCGCGGGAAGAAAATCTATGCGTGGCCATTTGCAAAGCAGCGGTCGCTTTGCCTTCGTTTTTGGAACGCCATCCTGAATGCGCCGCTACTCAAACGTATTCTCACAAGTCGTAAATTCATTCCACTGAGGTGCAGGTATGGATTCACAAGGATTGTTAGACAAAAAATTCCGGTTGGTTGGCATCGTGCCGTTGCTGATTTTCATTTATCGGCTGGCGCAATACATCAGCGTAGGCACGCCTGATTGGATCATGTACAACTGCCACCTTTCGACCTTGCTATTGGCGGTGGCGATGTTTGCCGGATGGCGCTTGGGCATTCGTGTTGCCGCCATCTGGCTGGTCATTGGATTGCCGATGTGGTTGATTGACGCCTGGGTTTTTCAAGTGCTCTGGATCGCTTCGGTGGTGTCGCATCTCGGTGGTTTTTTGCTGGCGATTTACGCCATTCGCAAAATTGGCGCGACCGGCAAAAGCTGGTTGGCTGCGCTCGTTTGGTTTTTGTTCTGGCAATTGGTGACGCGATACACCACTGCGCCGGAACTGAACGTCAACATCGCACATACGCCTTATGAATCCTGCAAAACCTGGTTCAGCAGTTACTGGCAATTCTGGCCTGTCGGCGCAGCGGTTTCAGGATTGATGGTCTGGATTGTGGAAATGGCGTTGGTTAAATTGTATCCGGTCAGGACGGAAATCGAACCAACCTACACGGTCGCCTTGCCGGAAACCGAAGCGGTGAGCTAAGAACTTCATCAAGTCATACATTTCAATCTTCAAGTTTGGGGAATCAATGCTGAAAGCAGTTATTTTGGATTGGGCGGGGACGGCGGTGGATTACGGTTCGTGCGCTCCGGCGGCGGTGTTTCTGGATGTGCTGTTTCGGCACGGCGTGGAAATCACCATGGAACAGGCGCGCCAGCCGATGGGGTTGCCGAAAAAAGATCATCTGCAAGCAATTCTGGAAATGGAATCAGTCGCCGAGCGTTGGCAACAGGTTCATGGGCGTCAACCGAACGAAGCCGATGTCGAATCGCTATATGCGGAATTCATTCCGTTGCAAACAGCCTGTTTGAAAGATTATGCCGATGTGATTCCCGGCGTGATCGAAGCTGTCGCGGCCTGTCGGCAACTGGGCATGAAGATCGGTTCGACGACAGGGTACACTGCGGAGATGATGGAAATTCTGACTGCTGAAGCTCATCGTCAAGGATACGAAACAGATTGTGTGATTGTACCGTCGCAAGTTTCGGTCGGGCGTCCGGCTCCGTTTATGTGTTGGCAGGCGTTGGCGCGATTAAACGTGTATCCGCCATCCGCTGCGGTCAAAGTCGGCGACACCATCGTTGACATCGAAGAAGGATTGAACGCCGGAATGTGGGCGGTCGGTGTGGCCAAAACCGGAAATGAATTAGGTTTGAGCGAGCGCGAAATCCTTGCGCTACCTGCTGAAGAATTGCAGTTGCGGCTGGAGCAGGCTTACCTGCGATTGTCGAACGCGGGCGCGCATCTGGTGATTGACAGCGTCGCCGATTTGCCGCACGCCGTTACCGAAATCAATCAGCGGTTATCGCGCGGAGAAAAACCTTAACAGGAACAGTCGAATGAGCAATCAAACTCAATGGGATGTCGCTGTTGTCGGCGCGGGAATTATGGGGTTGGCGCACGCATACACGCTGGCCAAACGCGGCAAGCGTGTGATCGTTTTTGAACGCAACCCACGCGCGATGAGCGCTTCGGTGCGTAATTTCGGGATGTTGTGGCCGGTTGGATTGTGGGCGGGCGAATGGCATCGCCGCGCGCTTCGCAGCCGCGACATCTGGGTGGAAGTTTTAGAGCAAAGCGGCATCTGGCACGAACGCACTGGTTCGCTGCATCTGGCGTATCGCGAAGACGAAGCCGCCGTCTTGCTCGAATTTATTGAAGCAGGGCCGCAAGCTGGTTACGATTGCGAATGGCGCGATGCCCGGCAAATTCTGGCGCAATCGCCGCTGGTGAATCCCGAAAACCTGATTGGCGGAATGTGGAGTCCGACGGAAGTTTGCGTTGATCCGCGTCAGGTGATTGCCGCATTGCCCGGCTGGCTCAGCAAAACATACGGCGTTCAGTTTGAATTCAATTGCGCTGTTACGGCGTACGATCAGCCGAAAGTCACGGCGGGTGGGCGCGAATGGCGCGCTGACCGTTTGATCGTCTGTTCCGGCGAAGATTTTCAAACGCTGTACCCGGAAACCTTTGCCTTCAGCGGAATGATTCGCGTCAAATTGCAGATGATGCGTTCGCAAGCTTACGGCGAGGACGTAAAGCTGGGGCCAATGCTGGCTGCCGGATTGACGCTGTGTCATTACCCGTGTTTCAACGATTGCCCTTCGCTGTCAGCCTTGCGCGAACGGTTCGAGCGCGAATTGCCGGAGTATGTGCGATACGGCATTCACGTCATGGCTTCGCAACACGGCAGCGGCGAAATCACGCTTGGTGATTCGCATGAATACGGCGACGACATCACGCCGTTCGACAAAGACGAAATTGACCGGTTGATTCTGGATTACCTGCGGAAGTTTTTGATCCTGCCGAATCTGCACATCGCTTCGCGTTGGCAGGGCGTTTACGCTAAACATCCGACTGAAGTTGCTTACACCGCCAAACCCGCGCCCGGCGCAACCATCGTCGGCAGTCCCAGCGGACGCGGAATGACCATGTCGTTCGGCATCGCTGAAATGATCGTGGATTTTATGGAGTAACCATGCAGGCAACGGAAATCATCAATGACATTTTCGCTCTGTATAACGAACGCGGGCATCGGCAATACGGCGAAGACGTGACAGAACTGCAACACGCGCTGCAATGTGCTGCCTTTGCCGCGCGCAACAACGAAGCTCCGCACATTGTCGCGGCTTGTTTGCTGCACGATTACGGCCATCTGGTTCACGACTTGGGCGAAGACATCGCCGAACGCGGCTTGGATGCCCGGCACGAAGAACTCGGGGCCAATCGTCTGGCGGTTTGGTTTCCCGCTGAAATCGTCGAACCGATTCGATTGCACGTCGCGGCCAAGCGATATTTATGCTGGAAAGTGCCGAATTATTTTGACGGCTTGTCGGAGGCGTCGCAGCGCAGTTTGCAATTGCAGGGCGGCGTTATGACTGACGAAGAAGCGGCGGCTTTTGAGCAAAATCCACACGGCGAAGCGGCTGCGCGGCTGCGCCGGTATGACGACGCAGGCAAAATCAAAGACCTGGAAACGCCCGACTTGGAATCTTACCGCGCGTTGCTGAAACAGTTTGTTCGCAGTGATTCCTAAACCTCTTTTCCTCAGAACACCCCAAATGAACCAAACCGAACAGCATTCGTTACTGCGGCCACCTGCCAGCCAATTGGGTTTATCCGTCTGGTGCATTGTTGCGGCATTTGGCAGTTATTTTTGCATGTATGGCTTTCGCAAACCGTTCACCGCTGCCGGATACGAAGAGTTCACTTTGATGGGGTTGAGCTACAAATCCGTTTTGGTGACGGCGCAAGTGCTCGGTTACATGCTCTCGAAGTTTTTGGGCATTCGCGTGGTATCCGAAATGCCGCCAGCGCGCCGAGCGCAGACACTGTTGCTGTTTGTTGCCATCGCGCAAGCGGCGTTGTTGCTGTTTGCAGTCGTTCCTGCTCCCTGGAATTTCCTGTGCTTGTTCGTCAACGGATTGCCATTGGGAATGGTGTTTGGCTTGGTGCTTGGTTTTCTGGAAGGTCGTCGCGCGACCGAAGCGTTGACCGCCGGGTTGTGCGCCAGCTTTATTCTGGCCGACGGCGTGACGAAATCCGTCGGCGCGTATTTGCTGGCGTTGGGCGTCAATCAGTTTTGGATGCCATTTGCGGCAGGCGCTGTGTTCGCCATTCCGTTGCTGCTGTGTACGTGGATGCTGGCGATGATTCCTCCGCCGAATGCCGCTGATATTCAACATCGCAACGAACGCGCGCCGATGACGTATGAAGATCGCCGCCGGTTGTTTTTGAAATACGCTACAGGCTTATCGTTGCTGGTCGGTGCGTATTTGCTGCTGACGATTTTGCGAAGCGTGCGCGCCGATTTCGCGCCGGAAATTTGGAAAGGCCTGGGACAGACTGTGCCGCCTTCGGTTTTCACTCGTTCGGAAATTTATGTGATGTTCGGCGTCGTTGCCATCAACGGGCTGGCGGTGTTCATACGTGACAACCGTCGAGCCTTTGCTGCTGCGATGTGGGCGTCGGTTACTGGATTTGCCCTGGTTGGTTTGGCGCTTGTCGGATTCAGCCAGACATGGGTCAACGGATTCCAGTTTATGGTGTTGATCGGGTTAGGGCTGTACCTGCCGTACGTTGCGGTTCACACCACGATTTTCGAACGCTTGCTGGCGATGACCGGCGACAAAGGCAACATAGGTTTTTTGATGTATCTGGCCGATTCGTTCGGATATCTGGGCTATGTCGCCGTGATGCTGGCGCGCGGCGCAACACAATCCAATGGAAACTTTCTGGAGTTTTTCTTGACGCTGTCGTTGCTGGTTGCCGTCGTTTCAGCCGCGCTGTTAATCGGGTGCTGGATTTACTTTGCCGCGAAGACGCGAAAACCCGCCGAACAAATCGAACAAATTCCGGCTTGAAAGTTTGATGAAGAATATTGATTACCGCACTGGGTTTCAAATATCAGGCAACGGGGCAGGTGGCGCACGGTTCGATTCCCGACACGCCGTTTATCGAAAGCGAACGGCGACAGGTCTTTTTCGGGGCGGCGATTGGCATTCCGACTTTTTATGTTCGCCAGGATACGAGCAATCAATTGTTGAATGCGATTTTGGCGCGGACAAAGCGCACACGGCGAAGCCGCCGGTATCAAGGCTTTTTACGAGTTCGCAATGACGATTACTGTCGCGCGCTTTTGCAAACTCTGCGCGAAGACGCCGCGGATTTGATCGAACTGTTCGGGATTGAGAACACGATCCGGGATTTACAAGCCCGGTTGGATGCTCCGCAAGAACATTCCGCCGCCGGCAAGCTGATGCGCGGAGCTTTACCTTTTCGGGCGCAACCAAAAAAGCTGCCTACGAAGGCCGACTGGAAGGCGTGCGGTTGGTTCCAGTGCAGGCCATCACTTCTGTCATTTTTGTATTCATCGGACTGGCAGGAACTTATCTTTTTCTTCAATCAAATTTCAAAACCGCGATGTTGCTGACTTTGCTGTCAACGCAACTTTGGCGGTTTTTGTCGGAAACGCTTCGCGCGGATGTGCGTGGCAAGGCGGAAAAGATTTCGGCGTATCAGGTTATGGCCTTATTGATGGTGGTGTATTCAGCCATCATTCCATTTGTTTTTTCAGGGATGTTGGCGCCAACGGCTGCAATCGCCGAGGGGTTGCAAGTGCTGTGGAATCCGGCGGCGATTCTTTTTTGCCAGGCGTTGTGGCTGATTGTATTTTTGATTACCGGGCGCAGCAGCGTGACAGGCTCCACGCTTTCTTTCTTTGTTCATCGTGAACGAGTCTGAAAATCGTCTTCGCCATATTTAACTCAGGTCTTACAGTTCATTGAGTCGCACTTAAGGTCAGGCTTGTAGATTCTTCCATCAAACAAGCAAAGCATAGCCAAATGACTCCGGCGCGAAATCTTCTGCGGTCGCGCGCCGGAGCCACTTCCATTAAATAATCGTCTTTTTCAGAAGGAGGAGTTTTGAAAAGCAAAAAGCATTTTGTTCAGGCTTTGGCGCGTTTTGGCGCGTTCGGCTTGATGTTGTTATTTACGGCCACCATCGGATTGGCTCAATTCGACAGCGCGACATTGCTTGGCACCGTGCGCGATTCCAACGGAGCCGTTTTGCCCGGTGTGACCGTGACGCTGAAAAACATCAGCACGGCGATTTCCATCAATGCTCAAACGGATTCCGACGGTAATTATCAGTTTGCCAATGTCCGAATCGGCGATTACCGCGTCAGCGCCGAAAAGCAGGGTTTTTCAACCGCTGTGGCTGAGCGAGTGAACATCACAGTCAATGCCCGGCAGCGAGTGGATTTGACCATGCAGCCCGGCGCAGTAACCGAAACCGTAGTCATCACGGACGCGGCTCAGTTGTTGGAATCCGATTCCAGCGTGCGCGGCCAGGTGGTGCAGAAACAGCAAATCGTCAGCCTGCCTTTGAATGGTCGTTCGTATGCCAATCTGGTGCTGCTGGCTCCCGGAGTGCGCGAATCCAGCCAGAACGCCGCCACAGGCGGAGGCCGCGAAGCCGCGTTCAACGTCAATGGGCTTCGCAACACGATGAACAACTTCCTGCTGGACGGCGTGGACAACAACGCTTACGGAACCAGCAATCAGGGATTTTCTTCGCAGGTCGTGCAGGTTTCACCTGACGCCGTGGACGAGTTCAAAGTCCAGACCAACACCTATAGCGCGGAATTCGGGCGCAGCGGCGGAGCGGTCATCAACGCAGCTTATCGCAGCGGCACTAACCAGTTTCACGGCAGTGTTTGGGAATTTCATCGCAACACGGTGTTGAACGCCGTGGGCTTTTTCAAACCCGTCAGCGGCGTCAAACCTCCGCTGATTCGCAATCAGTTCGGAGCTACGCTGGGCGGGCCGATTGTCCGCGACCGCACGTTTTTCTTTCTGGATTACGAAGGCTTCCGCCAAGTGGAAAAGAACGTTTCGTTTTCGACTTTGCCGACCTTGCAACAACGGCAAGGCATTCTGACTGGCGACGTGCGCGTGCCGTATGACTTTGTGGATTCGACCGGAGCGACAGTTCGCGCCGGAACTGTCTTCACCGCCGGCCAGCGAGTACCAATGACGGCTTTTGCGCGAAAAGTTTTGACCGAACTGCCAGCGCCGAACATCACGGCGGGTAAGACCGAAACCAATTTCGCCAACAATTACAGCGAATTGGTTACCAACCGAAATTTCAACGACAAATTCAACGTCAAACTGGATCACCATTTCAGCGAAAAGCTGAGTGGATTTGTTCGGGTCAGCCACCGCAAAGTGAATGAGTTCAATGGTCCAACGATTCCCGGTCCTTCGGGCAGCGGCGGCAATGGATTCATCAACGTGCTGAACCAGCAATTGGTTTTCGGTGGAACTTACATCTTGTCGAACGGCTCGGCGTTTGAAGCTCGTTTGGGCATTTCCAAAATCGAAGGCGGCAAACGTCCTCCGCTTTCAGGTGGCCCAAGTGTGCGGGAACTTTACGGAATCACCGGTTTGCCCGAAGACCGTTCGATCACCGGTGGATTGACGACGCAAACCATCAATGGTTTTTCGCAACTCGGACGACAGGCGACCAACCCGCAATTTCAAAACCCGTTTACCGTCAATCCGCGATTCAATTACACGACGACGATTGGCCGTCACAGTTTGAAAACCGGTTACGAGTATCTGACCGTCAACACTGACGTTCAGGACACCAACCCGCTGATGGGATTGGATACTTATGCCAGTCAGTTCAGCCGACCGACCGGCGTTGGAGCCAACACGATTTACAACCTGACGGACTTTTTCTTTGGCGCTCGGTCGCAATACGAATTTGCCAACTTGCTGGTAGTGGAAATGCAGCGTCGTTTGCATTACGCGTACTTGCAGGACGATTTCAAAGTCAGCCAGAAACTGACGCTGAATCTGGGCGTGCGTTACGAATTCGCTTCGCCATACACCGAAGCCCAAAACCGTTTGTCGAACTTCGATCCGGCGACGAAAACGATTATTCAGGCTAGAGATGGTTCGTTGTACGACCGTTCGCTGGTTGATCCCGATTACAACAATTGGGCACCGCGACTCGGCTTTGCGTACAACGTGATGGACAAAACGGTTGTGCGCGGTGGTTACGGCATTGGTTATTCGCACTTCAACCGCATAGGCAGCGCCGATTTGCTGGCGACGAATTTCCCGCAAATCACCCGCGCCAATGTCACGCAAAACGCTGCGTTGGCGCTTTGCACAGGCAATGCGTTTGCCGAAGGTTGTTTCCGCCCGACGCAAGCCGGGTATCCCACCAATCTGCCGAACAATGTCGTGCTGTTTACCCCGCGCGAAATCCGCACGGCGTACATTCAAAACTGGCAATTGTCGGTGCAGCGCGAACTGCCGGGCAACATGCTGCTTGATGTTGCTTACGTCGGAAACCATGCGCTGAAGATGATTCTGCTGGCCGATTACAATCAGGCGCGTCCGCTGACGACGGCTGAACTGGCTCTGCCCGCGGCGCAACGTCCTTCGCTGGATGCGCGTCGCCCGATTTCCGGTTTCCGTTCGATTTCGGCGACCTTGCCCGCGGCGTATTCCAACTACCACGCGCTGCAAGTGAAATTCGAGCGGCGCTTTTCCAAAGGCGTGTACATCCTGAATTCATTTACCTGGTCGAAGGCGATTGATAACGCTTCGCAGGTGCTGGAAGAACCGGGCGGTAACACCGGCACTCCGCAGAATGTTTACAACATCGCGGCGGATCGCGGCATTGGCGCTTACGATCAACCGTTCAACAACACGACCAGCTTTGTTTGGGAATTGCCGTTTGGCAAAGGCCGCGCCTGGATGGGTGATTTGCCTTACGCTGTGGACGCTGTGTTGGGCGGATGGGCTTTGACCGGCATCAACACCATGGCCAGCGGACAAGCGGTCAATTTTCGTTACGCGCCTTCGCCGGTGACGGCCAACCTGCCGTCGTTTATCGGCGGTGTGGCGTTGCGTCCGAATTTGGTTGGCAATCCGATTCTGTCTGACGGGCGAACGATTGATCGCTGGTTTAACACCGAAGCCGTTCGATTGCCGACTCAGGATCAGCCGTTCGGCAACGCCGGGCGCAACATCGGACGCGGCCCGTCGTTTTACCAATTTGATTTGGGATTGCAGAAACACTTTGCGCTGCCGGTCATCAATGAAAGCTCCCGACTGGAATTCCGCGCGGAGTTTTTCAATCTGCTGAACAAAACCAATTTCGGCACACCGAATCCCAATGCTTCCGGCATTGTGTTCAATACTGATGGTACGCTGCGCACGGCTGGCGGATTCGGGACGATTCGCAGCGCCAATCCGGCGCGACAAATTCAGTTCGCCTTGAAACTTTCTTTCTAGCAGCTTTCTTGGTACTGGCACTTCATCCACGGAGTTCCGTGACAAGCTGCGAAATCTTCGCAGCTTGTCACGGAATTCCGTGGATGTTTTTTTATTTTTCAAAGTGTTGGCGGCAAAACCGGCAGAGTCAGTTGCGAGGAAACAGATGTCAGATGATGAAGGTTGTGGCCTTGATTGAATGCGTTGGCGCTTGCTCTGGTTTGCGGGTTGAAGTTGATGACAGCTCCCAGCAGAGCCGTTTCGTCGGAAGCCCACAGTTTCAACCAACCGCTGCGCGAAGCTTTGATGAAATCGCTGAATCGAGGCGTCGTTCGTAATGTTTGATCGGTAAGCAACGCGGAAAACTGGCTGCGATCGGCAATCAATGAAAAGGAGATTGATTGTTCGGCATCGTCAATTAACATCCCTGCCAAACCATTCAATGGCGGCACGCCTGTCCGCCAATTTCCACTCAACCGGTTGACGACCAATAACGTGTCATTGCCATCGGCCCGGCTGGCCAGATTCGACACGGCCAGCACACGAGGCGCTCGGCTGTAATCGAATCCGTCAAAACGCAACTCTGCCGTAGAAGCGTTCAAACACGGCGATGCTGTCGGCGACAACGAAAACGATTCCGCTTTGAGATTTGCTGAATGGCCGGAAGCCAATTTGACGTATTCATCGCCCAGCAAGTGGTTGAAGCTGATCGGACAACCGGTCATCGGGTCACAAGCCATCGCCAACACATATCCCCCAACTCCCGGATCAATGTCAGATGCCATCAAGCTTGTGGTTTGCAATGGTGACAGCCGAACAAAGGAATTCGTAATCGCTCCATCATTGGCATCAATGAACAGCAGGCGAATGGTGACGGCACTGGTTTCGTGTGTGTTTGTCAGGTTGATGCGCGAATCCTGACGAATGCGGTTACTTGCCAGCGACGTAAACAAATTGAAGACCAACAACGAACCAGGCGTGGCCGCAATCGGCGGCGGCGTCTGGCCAGGGTTGCTGGCAGTCTGAGCAATCAGAATTTGGTCGCCGGAACTGTTGTTATTGTTATCGGCTTGATTGCCTGCGGCATAAAACGTGATGCGCCCAACATTGTTTGCAGGAGCCGTCCAGTTGATCGTCCAGCTTGCGCCGCCGGTTTGCCCGGCAAAACTTCCCGCCAGAGAGTGTTGGGCATATTCGCGGTTGAGAAATGTGTCTTCGACAATCTGCGTATCCTCGCCCAGGCTTTGCCACGTTCCTGCTCGCCCCCCGCCCGCAGCCAACGCCGTCACCTGAAACCCCCAACGCTGCCGAGTCGGATCATTGGAAAGATGCCGCACCAGGATTTTGTATGTCCTGCCGGGTTCATAACTCGCCGGCGCGAGAATGCTGAATCGCTGCAAATCAGTGATGCGAACTGTTCCATGACATTCTCCTGTGGCACAGGTCAGTTCGCTTGGCGCTCCGGTGCGTCCGGGATCAGGGCCGCTGGAAAAAGCACGCGAATGCGTCAGGCTCATTGCAACGAACGCTACAAAACACACCACGACGCAGACCAGCTTAGCTGATTTCTGAAGTGACATAGGGATTTTCCTCTAGGTTGTTTGATTGCGCCGTGTATCTAACAGACTGGTGTTAAACCCTTGTCATCAGCCGCTCAAAATTGAAAAGTTCAGAAAGTTGCCCTTCACCCTCGTAAATTTAACCGAATCTTTAATCGCCGCTTAAACGCACTTAAGTTCGGTCGCCTAAATTCCTTCTTTCCTAACAAACGAATTAGTGTCTGCCCCGATTGACGTGGGTGTTTGTGTCAGTGTGTTCACTGCCAGACGCCACAAAAACCTTCACCAACTTTTTCCCAATAACCACACAAGGAGTTTTTATGAACCTGGATCAGGAATTTGACCGCTACGAACGAATCAGCGACGAAGACATTGTCAACCCAAACGAAGTATTGTTCGCAGAACCGGATGAAGACACCGAAGACGATTTTGAAGACCCCGAAGAAGAAGATGGTGATGATGAGCAAATCAGCAATCAGAGCTTGAACGAAAGCTTTGCGCAGGTGATGGCTCGTCGAATCGAACGACGCCACTTTTTGAAAGGTGCTGCCGTCACCGCCGGATTGCTGGTTGTCAGCACAGAAGCGATGACCGGTCAGGCAGACGCTTCGGTGAATCTGGGCTTCACTCCGGTTCAGCTCAGCAGCGAAGACAAGATCATCGTGCCGCCCGGTTATTCGTCCGACGTGGTGATTCGCTGGGGCGACCCGATTCGCGCGGGAGCGCCGTCGTTTAACATTGCTCAGCAAACGGCGGCGGCTCAATCGCAACAATTTGGCTACAACTGCGATTTTCTGTTCGCGGTTCCGTATCGTCGCAACACATTGGCTTCGTTGCGACGCGCCGCCGAAAGTTACGTGTTGTGGGTCAACCACGAATACACCAACCCGGAATTGATGTTTGCCGGATACAACGCCAGCAGCCCGACCAAAGAACAGGTTGATATCGAACTGGCGGCTCACGGCGGAACGGTTGTGGCCATCGAATTGCGACGACGCGGATTGTTTTTGGGCGGAGAAAAATGGGCTGTGGATTTGTTTTCGCCGCTCAATCGCCGCATTACTGCTGAAACCGAAATCTTGCTCACCGGGCCGGCGGCGGGCAGCGATTTGGTGAAAACTGCTGCCGATCCGACCGGAACTCGCGTTCGCGGCATGTTGAACAATTGCGGAGGCGGCATCACTCCGTGGGGAACCATTGTCACCTGCGAAGAAAACTTCAACCAGTATTTCGGCAACCTGACCAACCTGCCAACCAGCGATGCTCGCCGCGCGATTCACTCGCGCTACGGTCTGACATCCGGCGCCAGCGAACGCCGTTGGGAAAATTTTTACGACCGGTTTGACGTGGCCAAAGAACCGAACGAAGCGTTTCGATTCGGCTACGCTGTGGAAATTGACTTGTTTAACCCTTCGGCTCCCATCAAAAAACGCACGGCGCTCGGTCGGTTGAAACACGAAGCCGCTACGTTTGTCACCGCCGCGGATGGCCGAGTCGTTGCGTACACGGGCGATGACGAACGATTCGAGTATATGTACAAATTTGTCACCGAAGGAAAGCTTGATCCGACGCGCGGCATTGCCAACGGAGATTTGCTCGACAAAGGCACGCTGTACGTGGCCAAGTTCAACGGCGATGGAACTGGCGAATGGTTGCCGTTGGTTGGCGGACAGGGCGCGTTGGCCAATTGGACGCAAGCCGAAGTTTGTATCAACACTCGCGTCGCAGCCGATCTGGTCGGCGCAACCAAGATGGATCGCCCCGAAGACATTGAAACCAATCCGGTCAACGGCAAGGTTTATGCCGTTTTCACCAACAACACGCGGCGCGGCACTGGCACGAACCCCGCGACCGATGCGCCAAATCCGCGTGCGAACAATCGCCACGGCCACATCATCGAAATCACCGAAGCCGGAAACAATGCAACTGCCACAACGTTCAAATGGGAAATCTTCATGCTGTGCGGAGACCCCAGCGTGGCGGCTGAAGGAACTTACTGGGCAGGATGGCAGAGCGGCGTCAGCCCGATTTCTTCGCCGGACAACATCACGTTCGACATAAGCGGCAATCTGTGGATTGCAACGGACGGCCAGATCAACACGTTCCGCAAAAACGACGGCATTTACGTGGTTCCGGTGCAGGGCACTCAGCGCGGAAACTTGCGTCAGTTTATGAGTGGCGTTCCAGGCGGCGAAGTCGCCAGCTTGGCGCTATCGCCTGACAATCGAACACTGTTCGCTTCGATTCAACATCCCGGCGAAGGCTCGACTTATGACAGCCCGACCAGCACATTCCCGGATGGCGGCAAGCCGCGCCCATCTGTAATCGCTGTTCGAAAAGGTGACGGCGGATTGATCGGCAGTTAAGCGAAAAAACACAAACTACACTTTGACGAAGGCGCGAGTCCGGTTATTTCAACTCGCGCCTTTGTGCTTTTTTCGAGCCTTGCCTACACTCTCGCCGCTTTCAATTCCAACCCAATGTTTGACTGACAAGGAGATTCCGATGCGTGTTCGTTTGCTCTGGCTGGTCATCGTGTTTGTCGCAATCGTTTCAGCAGCTTCAAGTGGTGACGCCATCACCGCTCAACAACCCGATCCGAACAAGGTTCGGCAGATTCCGCCGCCGGGCATAGAAATTTCCGCCGCTGACCGCGACGAACTCACTGCCGGAGTCGCCGCGCTGGGCAAAGAAATCGCCGAGTTGCGCGAACTGTTCAAAACCAAACCAGCGTTGCTGGCGCTGATTCCCGACGTGCATATTTTCAAACTGGCGGTGCGCGCGGCGCTCAACCACAACGAGTTTTACAAACCCGAAGAAATCGCCACCGCTCGGCGATTGCTGAAACAAGGGATGGAACGCGCCCAGGCTTTGCGCGAAGGCAAAGCTCCATGGACAACGCAAACCGGATTGGTGGTGCGCGGGTATATTTCGGCGATTGACGGTTCGGTGCAGCCTTACGGCTTGGTCATTCCCGAAACTTATCAGTCCAAACTGCCGCACGAATATCGGCTGGACGTTTGGTTTCACGGACGCGGAGAAAACCTGACCGAACTGAACTTCATCGCTGACCGCCAAAAGAACGCCGGGCAATTCACTCCGCCGAACACCATAGTGCTGCATCCGTATGGCCGCTATAACTGCGCCAACAAATTCGCCGGCGAAATGGATTTGTTTGAAGCTCTGGCCGCCGTCAAACGGCAGTATCCGATTGATGAAAACCGCGTCAGCGTGCGCGGCTTTTCAATGGGCGGAGCGGCAACCTGGCACATCGCCACTCATCACGCAGGATTGTGGGCATCGGCTGCGCCGGGCGCTGGCTTTGCCGAAACTGCGGAATACGTCAAAGCCAAACTCGATGAAGTCCAGTGGTATGAACAGAAGCTCTGGCATTGGTACAACGCGACGGATTACGCGGCGAATTTGTTCAACTGCCCAACCGTCGCGTACAGCGGCGAACTGGATCGGCAGATTCAAGCCGCCCAAGTCATGGCTCGTGAATTGAAAACCGAAGGCATCGAACTGGTTCACATCATAGGCCCGCAAACTGAACACAAGTATCACCCCGATTCGATTAAGGAAATCAGCCGCCGCATTGATTCGATTGTCGCCGCTGGTCGCAATCCAGTGCCGCGCCGAGTCAAATTCACGACCTGGACTTTGCGTTACAACCAAATGAACTGGGTGACTGTGGACGCGCTGGGCGAACACTGGCAACGCGCTCGCGTCGAAGCAGAGATTCGCAATAACGCGCCGATTCAAATCACGACGGAGAACGTGACGGCGCTGACTCTGGAAATGAAACCCGGCGAATGCCCGCTGGATAATTCCCGTCGCCCAACCGTGATGCTGGACAAACAAGAAGTCGCCGCCGCGCCAGTGCTGTCTGACCGTTCGTGGATTTCGCGTTTTCGCAAAGTCGGCGGCAAATGGTCGCTGGTCGAACAGCCGGAAGATGGTTTGAGAAAAATTCACGGCTTGCAGGGGCCGATTGACGATGCGTTTATGAGCAGTTTTGTCTTTGTTCGCCCGACCGGCAAAGCTCTGAACGACAACGTCGCCGCGTGGAGCGCCGCCGAACTGGATCGAGCCATAGTGCAATGGCGCAACCATTTTCGCGGCGAAGCTCGCGTCAAAACTGATGCGGAAATCACCGACGCCGACATTGCTGACAGCAATCTGGTGTTGTGGGGCGATCCGGCCAGCAACGCAGTATTGGGGAAACTCATTGACCGCCTGCCCATCGGATGGAATTCGCAAACGGTCAAAATCGGCGAGCAAAGTTTTGTTGCCGCCAATCACGTGCCGGTGATGATCTTTCCGAATCCGCTGAACCCGAACCGTTACGTTGTCATCAACAGCGGCTTCACTTTCCGCGAAGCCCATCACCTGACCAACGCGCAACAAACGCCGAAGCTGCCGGATTGGGCAATCGTAGATTTAAGTGTGCCGCCTTCGGCTTATGCTCCAGGGCGAATCGCCGCGGCAGGCTTTTTCGGCGAACGCTGGGAGTTAAAATAACTTCGATGGTTGCCGAAGCTAATATCCAACTGGCTGTTCCGCAAACTCGCATCCGTCCGACCAGCTATGCTGATCGCGTCGGGCAGGAATATCTGCGTCAGGCTTCCACCGAAGACAGACGATTGCACGGCCAGTTTTTTACGCCTGTCGAAGTCGCGGACTTTATGGCGCAGCTTTTTTCGATACCTGCTGAAACCCAGCAGCTTCGCGTTCTTGATCCGGGAGCGGGAGCGGGCGTTCTCAGTTGTGCGTTGTGCGAACACCTGGCCTCCAGCGGGAGAGCTAGGGAAATCATTCTTGATGCTTACGAATCCGACGTTGATTTGGCCGACTGCCTGGAAAAGAGTTTGTCGCATTTGAAAAACTGGCTGCTGCAAAAATCCGTCACCCTGAATTTCAGAATCATCCGTGAAGATTTCGTGCTGGCGAATGCAGAAGCATTGGCCGAAAAAGCATCCTTGTTCGTCACCAAGCCTGAAAGCAGTTACGACCTGATTATCGTCAATCCGCCCTACTTCAAACTGCCCAAATCAGACGCGCGCGCGCAGGCGGCTGAAGCGATTGTTTGCGGCCAGCCGAACATTTACGCGATTTTCATGGCTGTGTCGGCGGCGTTGCTCAAAACCGGTGGAGAGTTGATCTGCATAACACCTCGCAGCTACACGGCAGGTCCGTACTTCCGACTGTTCCGCGAAAAATTCTTTGCTCGAATGCAGCCGCAGGCCATTCACCTTTTTGATTCACGAACTGAAACTTTCGGCAGAGACGATGTCTTGCAAGAAAATTTGATCTTGAGAGCAAAAAGAGCCGATGGCTGGACGGCGACAAATACACAAACGATGCAGACGATTGTCGAAATTTCGCGCAGCGCAGGTTGGCATGATATGGCTAAACGTAAAATCCGCCGAGCGCCAGTCAGCGAGCTTCTGGATTGGGCTGGAAAAGACAAAGTGTTGCGACTGCTGCTGGCTGACAAAGACGAACGGGTTTTGAATCTGGTTCGCCAATGGCCGGGCAGTTTGCAAGGCTATGGCTTGGAAATTTCGACCGGCCCTGTCGTTCCATTTCGCGCTACGGAATTTATCAGCCGGGATGCGGCCAATTCGCAAAATCACGCGCCATTGCTGTGGATGCAAAACGTCAGCCCAATGCGGATTGAATGGCCGGTCACAACCAGAAACAAAGCTCAGCATATTGCCGACAACGAACAATCCCGCTACCTGCTGGTGAAAAATCGCAATTACGTTCTGCTGCGACGATTCAGCGCAAAGGAAGCCGCTCGGCGTTTGGTCGCTGCTCCATTGCTTGCCGACAGTTTGGCCGCGCCTTTTGTTGGCCTGGAAAACCATTTGAATTACATCTATCGCCGCAAAGGCGAATTGTGTCAGCAAGAAGCTTTCGGGTTGGCGGCGTTGTTAAACAGCGAGCTGATTGACAGTTACTTCCGCACGTTCAACGGCAACACTCAAATCAGCGCGACCGAACTGCGCGCGCTGCCGTTGCCGCCGCTGGCTTTAATTGAAAAACTTGGAGAGCGAGTAATTGGTGCTGATGCAGATTTGGAAACCATTGACCTGCTGGTCAATGAGCTTTTTGCTCTTTAAGCCGGAAGAAAACAGATGCCCAAAATCGAAGAAGCACAAAGCATTCTGAAAACTCTGGGGTTGCCGCCCGCGCAGCAAAACGAAATGTCCGCGCTGACACTGCTGGCTCTTTGCGATTTGAAGCCTAACGATTCCTGGAAACAGGCTCATCGCCACAGCGTCACCATTACCAAAGACATCATGGCTTTTGTGGTGCGTGAGTACGGCAAACAGTACGCGCCGAACACGCGCGAAACTTTCCGGCGCCAGGTGTTACATCAATTTGTTCAGGCGGGAATCGCGGATTACAACCCCGACGCACCACAACTTCCAACAAACAGTCCGCGAGCGCATTACGCAATTTCCGAAGCTGCCATCGTTGCGGTGAGAACTTATGGCGCGAAAGGCTGGAAATCCGCCGTCAACAAATTCATCGCCCAACAAGGAAGTTTGTTGGATGTCTACCAAAAGAACCGAGCGGCGAAACTGGTCCCAGTTAGATTGCCTGACGGAACAACGCTCAAACTGTCGCCGGGAGCGCATAACCAGTTGCAGGCCGACGTCATTGAAAATTTCGCTCCGCGTTATGCACCCGGCGCTCGTCTGCTTTATCTGGGCGACACGGCAAAGAAAAACCTGCACGTTGATTCAACGCGATTGGCAAAACTCGGTGTCCCGCTCAGCGAACACGCCAAATTGCCTGACGTAGTGCTTTATGACCAAAAGCGAAACTGGCTGTTTTTGATTGAAGCCGTAACTTCGCACGGGCCAATGACTCCGAAGCGTGTTGTTGAATTGGAAGCGATGTTTGCAGTCAGTAACGCCGGTCGTGTTTATGTCAGCGCCTTTCCTGATCTAGCCGAGTTTCGCAAACATCTAAAACAGATTGCCTGGGAAACGGAAGTTTGGATTGCCGAAATCCCGAAGCATTTGATTCACTTCAACGGTGATCGTTTTCTTGGACCACGATAATGGCAACAAAACCCAGATTGAATTTACTCACAGTGTTTGTGCTGGCGACACTGGCAACCGGGCTGGCTTCAATGGCTTTGGCTCAGCCCAATCAGTCGCCGGAGAAAATCAAAATCCTGATCGTCTATCACTCGCCCGGCGGCCACACCGAAGCGATGGCCAAAGCCGTCGCCGAGGGCGCGAAGAAAATTCCGCAAGTCGAAGTGACGCTCAAAAAAGTCGGCGATGTGAAATGCCAGGAATTGTTGGCGACGGATGCGCTGGTCGTCGGTTCGCCCGTTTACTGGTCGAACATGGCTGGCGAAGTGAAAACGTTCTTTGATCGGTTTTCGATGGAATGCGGCGTGTTGCCTCCGGCCTTTCAGATGCACGACAAAGTTGGCGCGGCGTTTGTCACCGGCGGAGAAACTTCCAGCGGCAAGGAAATCGCGTTGATGACCATTGTCGCCGCGATGTTGGGCAATCGGATGATCGTCCTCAGCGAAGGGCAAGCTCTGGGCGCAGCGGCGACGACCGGCGACGGCAAAACGCCTGTGACCGAAAAAGAACTGGACGAAGCACGCCGCTTGGGCGAGCGTGTCGCTTCGGTGGCGGCGACATTCAAACGCGGAAAAGGCAAATAACTTTCTGGAGTGCTGCGACTCGTCGCAGCTTTGCTTTCGACAGAAGACGATACCGAGCCACAGTAAACGTGCTCAACAAATGGAAAGCTACGACAAGTCGCAGCACTCCAAATAGATCACGGCAAAAAGAATTGCAGAGTGCGGATGATGTTTTCGCCCATGATTTTTTTGATCTCGGCTTCGCTGAAGCCTTCCTGCAACAACGCGTCGGTGATTTGCACGACGCCCGTCGTGTCGAACGGCGCGGTGATGGCTCCGTCGTAATCCGAACCGAGCGCGACGTGGTCAGCGCCAATCAGATTGACGGTGTAGCGAATCGCTTTGGCAATGGCTTTGGCGTCGGTTCCGCAGGTCGCCGTGTCCCAAAAACCTATGCCGACGACTCCGCCGGTCAAGGCAATGCGCTTCAACTGATCGTCGCTTAGGTTTCGATTGTTGTCGCAGGTTCCTTTGACTCCGGTGTGTGAAACGAAAACAGGTTTGCGCGCCATATCTAGCACATCGTCAATCGTTTTGGCTGAAGCGTGCGCCAGATCAATGAAAACCCCGCGCTCCTGCATTCGTTCGACCAGTTTTTTGCCAGCTTCGGTCAGGCCGCCTTTTGCCGCTCCGTGAGCCGAGCCAGCCATTTCGTTGTCAAAAAAGTGAGCCATTCCGATCATGCGAAAGCCCGCGTCATACAACTGATCCAGATTTTCCACTTTGCCGCTCAGCGCGTGCGCTCCTTCGATGCCCAACCAACTGGCAACCAGGTCTTTTTCCGATTGGCGGCGTTGCAGGAATTTCGTTACATCGTCTTTGGTTTTCAGAACGACCAGTTTGCCGTTTGATCGGGATGAAGCTTCGTGCAATCGGCTGGCTTGATACAGAGCGCGTTCAGTCAGATTCGTCCACGCAGCCAGCGGCCAGCGTTCGGCAAAGGCGAGCAGCGTAATGTTGTCGGTGTCACCCGTGTTGGCTTCGATGTTCATGTTGCGCGGAGTTTTGGTGACGACGGTGAAGGCTTGGACGGCGACGTTGCCGGCTTGCAATCGCGGCAAATCCACGTGTCCCCAACTTCCTTTTTTCAGCAGGTCGCGGTTCCACATCAAAGTGTCGGCGTGCAAATCGGCAACCAGCAATCGCGCGTGCAATTCCTTCGCTGCGTCCGAAGCCGCGTAAGGTGGCGGGTTGATTGTTCGATTCATGTCTTTGCCAACGTACGACGGCACAAAACCGAAGATGACGATAGCTGCGACAGCCAGCAGAATGAACAATCCAAACAGTAACTTTTTCATTGTTGATGGAGCCTCCGATTCAGTTCAATTTCTCAAACTCGCGTTTTGCTTCGATCAGGATTGGCAGATCAGCGTCGGCGTCTTTCCAATGCGTTAGAAAATCGGTGTACGCCTGGCGGCTGCGAACTTTGTCTCCCATCAGCGCGGTGGCGCGCGCCAGACCGAGACGCGCCAGGGAGTACAAAACGGAATGAGAGTCTTGTCCGCGATGATCAAGAATGCGTTGGAACTCTTCGCTGGCCGCCACCCCCGCGCCCTGACCCAAATAAGCCTGACCGCGCAAATAACCGGTTGCGAAAAAGGCTGCGGCGTCGTACGTGCGCACCGGTTGCAACAATTCGACGGCGCGGGCGGAATTGCCGCGCTTGATTTCTATGGCGGCCTGAATAGCGGGCACCCAGATGGCGTTGATGATCGTGTGTTTGGGGTGTGCGTTGACAAGTTCGTCAAGGGTCGCTTGCGCCTTGTCGGCCTGGCCGCATAACGCCTGGGCGAGGGCCAGGCCGGACGCGCCGGCCATCCCTCGCAAAAATATCGTCACGTCTAATCGAATGTCAGGCACTTCACGGCAGACGCCGCACACGGCATGGTTAAACGCATCCTGGCCGATTCTCAGCGTGGATTGATCCGCACGAGCATCGCGTGCGCTCAACTCCGCCGCACGGCGGCAGAGTTCCCCGGATTTCCGCAAACGCCCCGCAAAAGCTTCCGCCTCGCATTGCCAGTTAAGCGCCAGCCGGCCCAGCGATTTTTGCGCCAGCCAATCCAGTTGTTGTTGACACGCCGTCAGGTCGTTTTGGGAAAAAGTCACCTGGATCATCCTGCGACGCAGCACCGGCGAGTCGAACTTTTGTGCCAGCGCCTGCTCAAGCGTCTCCCGCGCCTCGACAAGGCGCCCAGCCTGCAGCAACCCTTCCGCCAATTGGATGTAAGGAACGACGGAACGCGGATCCAGGCGGAGGGCTGCGCGCGCAGCCTCGATGGCCGATTCGCTTTGTCCAAGGGAAATATATGCCGTGCTAAGCAGGATGTGCGCCGTTACCTGGTTAGGATAAGTGAGCGCAAAAAGCTGAGCCACTTCGACCGTCTTGTGGCGTTCCCCCGTCACCAGACTGTAATAACGCGCCGAAATTTCAAACTGCTCGCGCTGGCTGACGTTACTGCGAAGCTCAAATGCTCGCGTAGCCTCGCTCTTCGCGGGCGTAAGGTCGCTGCGGCTGCTATAGATGGCTGACAGCCGGGCGTGGGCGAGCGCGAATTGCGGGTCCAGGTCAACTGCTCGTTGATAAAAAGCCTGGGCCTCCACGTTTTTGCCGCCCCGCTGTTGTTCCACTCCCTGCGAGAAAGCCTTGAACGCTTCGAGCGAGGACGTTGTCCCTTGTTCGACCGGGGCATTGAACTGTTGAACCGAACGCAGGGATTCGCCCAGGTCTTCGCGCAATTCGGTCGCAGCTTCGCCCAGTTTATTCAGGACCTGCACTTTGCTCTCCGCTTCGACTTGTACGCGCGCTACCGAATTGCCGGTTTGACCGTTGAAGGCTTGCAAGGTGATCAGGTAATGGCTTCCGACTGCGGCAATCGTGCCGGTGAGCATGGCTTTGAGTCCCTGCCGCTGGCAGATTTCCCGCCCCAACGCGACGGTTACCGGCGTGTCCGGCGCGCGGTTCATAAATCGCAACGTTTCTTGTGTGCGCTCTTCCGGGAAGATGTTCAAAAATGGAGACTGTTCCAACTGCACGGCCAGTGCCTGTTTGAGCGTCAGATCGAAGGCCTGCTCGCCGGTCAGGTTGCTGAATTCGGCCAGCAGAATCACGTCTTTTTCGGTCAACGCCGGAGCGCGATTGAAAAAATAAATGATTCCGGTGCCAGCCAGCGCCATGACCAGTAAGACCAGAACTGCTACCGACCATTGGCGTTTGACTTTGCCGAACCAACTACGGTCAGTGAGCGCTACCGCTGTCTTCCCGGTGTCCGCCATTTCAACTTGCCTGGTCGCCACTACACCGGTTTGCGTTGACTGAAGATCAGCAACCGGCGCAAGCGGCTGTCCGAGTCGCTCCGCCAGTTCCATTTCCTGCCGTAAGCTGACCAGTTCGGCGAGCATTGCCTGCGCCGTGGGATAACGTTCCTCGCGGTCTTTGCGAAGCGCCGTGGCAAGGATGCGCTCCAATTCCGCTGGCGCTTCGGGGTTGGCCTGGTGTAGTGATGCCGGTTCCTTCGTAAGAATAGCGGCGATCAAATCGGCGTTTGACGCGCCCGCAAACGGCGCTTGCCCTGCGCTCAGTTCGTAAAGCATGACGCCCAGACTGAACAGATCGCTTCTCCCATCCACCTTTTGCCCACGCGCTTGTTCGGGCGACATATACCGCAGCGTTCCCATTACCATTCCCGAAGCCGTTTCGGAGGCGGACGTAATCCCGGATTCGGATGCGTCGCGCGTTTCCTGCTGCACCAGCTTGGCGAGTCCGAAATCCAGAATTTTGACCAGCCCGTCGGTTCGCACCATTACATTTTCCGGCTTGATGTCCCGATGAATCACACCGGCGGCATGAGCCACGGCCAAAGCCCCGGCGATCTGTTCGGTTAGCTTGAGGATTTCAGTCAGCGCCGGTTTTCGAGCCTTAACCCATTGGCGCAACGTTTCGCCTTCGACGTACTCAGTGGCAATGAAGTGCGCTCCCCGGCTTTCACCGATCTCATAAATGGTCAGAATGTTGGGATGATTGAGGGCGGAAGCCGCCAGGGCCTCACGCTCGAAACGGTGAACGCGTTCTTCGCTCAGGTGGAATCTGGCGGGCAACAGCTTGAGCGCGACCTTGCGCTTCAGCCGTGAATCCAGCGCCAAATACACTTCGCCCATCCCGCCCGCGCCAAGAAGTGAAAGAATACGATAATGACCAATTTGCTGGTGCGTCAGCGGCTGGGACGGTTGTTGTTGGAGCATTTCCGCCGCCAGATTGCCCGGAGGCGCTTCGATGAAGCTTTTTGCTTCGGAATCGAAAGCGAGTAACGACGCGACTTCCTGCCGCAATTGCTCATCGCCAGCACAGGCTTCATCCAGGTACTTCGCGCGCTCGTTTGGCGCGCGGTCGAGCGCTTCCTGACAAATTCGTTCGATCAAGGCCCAGCGTTCAGCTTCCATCGTTCGCTGCCTCCTGCTTGAGTTCACGCGCCAGCCAGAGTTTGGCCAGCCGCCAGTCGCGTTTGACGGTTTCAGGCGAAACCTGCAAAACCTCCGCCGTTTCCTCAATGCTCAATCCACCGAAATAGCGTAATTCGACCACCTGGCTTTTGCGCGGATCGAAGGCGGCAAGCGCTGTCAGCGCCTCATCCAGCGCCAGCACTTCGGAAGCCTGTCCTGCCGAAACGAACGCTGCTTCTTCCAATTCGACTTTTTGCACCTCGCCGCCGTGTTTGAGCGCGCCTTTCGAGCGGGCGTAATCCACCAGCACGTGCCGCATGGCCTGCGCGGCAACTGCAAAAAAGTGCGTGCGGTTTTGCCATTGTTTGTCGGGCTGGGCGGCCAGCTTCAGATAGGCTTCGTGGATGAGCGCGGTGGTTTGCAGCGTGTGATTGTCCGGCTGACCGCGCATGTAATGACGCGCCAGCCGTCGCAGTTCGTCGTAAATGAGCGGCAACAGCGCGTCGAGCGCCTCTGCATCGCCATGATTCATCGCGGCGAGCAATCGAGTGACTTCCTGGGGAGAATCAGTCATGCGCGTTTCTCGTGGTTCTTAAGTTATTCGCTATGTTGGCGTTTCCAGTGTAAGGCGAACTGCATCTTACCAGTTTGGCAAAAAACTGACCACAGCTAATCCCTCATAAACACAACACTTCGGGAACAGTTTCATTCAGCGGAAACCCGTCCCAAAATTTTTTTCAGCCACATTACCCGTTTCCTTTCCCCATCCCGTTTACCCAAGTGAGAGCAAATTAGTTCGACTGCGAAAGCAAGTAGCAAACGGAATCGTAAACATTTTTATCGTCAACCAAAGGAGAACAGAAAATGAAAACACCAGATTCAAATTCCACCCCGAATCAATATGGCGTGATGCTGGCTCGTAGCTGGCGACGCGCTCAACCCTGGCTGCGTATACGCCAGGCGGTCGTGATGATGTTGAGCGTTGCGCTCTTTCTAACGTCGCTGCCGCTTTTTGGAGGCCGTACCCAGACATCCCAGGCACAAATCACCCAACGCATTTGCGACCCCAGCCAGCCCGGCGCCGCCAACCAGATTTTTCAGAAGTGTGCCATTAGCAACGGCATTGAAGGTGCGCTCGAAACCGAAGCGATCAACGGTCTGCTCAGTCTGCACAATCTGCCGGCTAGCGACCGAAGCCGTTTGGTCAATTGGGAGCGAAACAAGATTCGCGCCGCGCTGTTCGAAAAACTCTCGATCTCCATTCAAAAGAACCCGGCGCAGCGAACGGCGAACGAACAGGGTTACGTGACCGCAATGACCAGCCTGGTCAAAGCGCGGCGTGTGGCATCCGCCACCGAAGCAATCAGCGAATACAACAAGTGGGCGACGACTTGCCCGTACACGCCGCCGCCAGGTTTCGTCTATAACAACGGCACGTGCGAATCTGCCCCGTTCATTCGCCTGCCACCTCCGTTCGAGGCGTTTCAGGCTTATGGCGCCGCGCGTGCAAACAGCGAATTGCAGAGCAGTCTGGCTCAACAGGCGGCAATGCAGCAGACGGCAAAACAAGTGGGCACATTGGCTGCTTATGCGGGTATTGCCGCCGTCAGCGGTATCGCCGCCGCGATTGGCCTGACGTTGGTCACGGTTACTTCTGTCACCGTTGGTACCGTCACTTCGACCACGATCATCACTGCCCCCATTGTTGCGGCAGTCTTCCCTTACGCCGCAGTCACAACTACAGGCACGGTCGGCGCATTCCCGGCGGCGGTTGGCGCTGCAACAATCGCCGCTCCCGTCGCTATGTTCCTTTTCGCAATCGTCACTGGCGTCCTTGTAGGCATCGAAGTCTTTGAAGCAGAAGAAGTCCCCGGCAAGCTGCAAGATGCGAAAAATCGGGCAATGAATGAAACCCCCGACCTGGCGCAACTCATCACGACCGACATCGGGCGACGCGAAGTTTTCGGCGAATTGATGCAGGCCACTTTCCCGGAATTCCCTGCCAGTGGCAGCGCTCCGGCGGCCCAACCGACCGATCAGAAATTTCATGTGACGACGAACAACTCCATAATCCCGACACTGCAATACAAGGATTGGGAAAACAACGACCACGCCGTGCGATTGAACAGCGGCTGGTTTGTGGATCGCAAGGGAACCGAAGCGGAGCGGCTGACCTTGGGTATCGAGTACAAAGATTGGGCGGGCAAACGCTGGTCGGCCACGCGCCGAGGCGCTGAATTCTGGCACGCTCCCGGAGAAGGCAACGACGAACAACCGTACAAAAGTCTGGAACTGAAGTACCTGGATTCCAACAACGCGCAGAAAACGGCGTTGATTGATAACGCGGCTCCGACGATTTCCCCGCTGTCCGTGACGCGCCGCCAGGAACCGCCAGTGCCGAGCCAGTACCTGACGGCTTTTCCGAACGCCAACGTTTCGCAAATCGCCACGGTCAGCGACCTGGAAGACGCCGCGGGTTCACTGTCCGTGGCCGTCACCAGCGCCAACCCGTCCAACGGAATCACGCTGTCCGAACTGCGCGTGGATGCTAATGGCAAGGTTTTTGCTCGCGTGCAACCTTCGTGCAATGCGGTGGTCGGCAACACTCCTTTCACGTTGGAAGTCCGCGACAGCATGGCTCAAACCGCCACCGCGACGGTCAACGTCACGGTCAATGTCAATGCGCTGCCGGTGCTCGGTTACCCGTCGTTGATGAATGTGGCGGCAGGCGGCGCGCTGGTCGTCTATCCCGCTGCCGGTCCCAGCGATGATGGCGGCGCGCTCGGTCAGGTTCTTTTTAACGGCAACCCCGCCTTGAGCGTCGGCCCGGTGTACGTCGCGCCTGTGAATTCCGGCGCGCCCGCTTTCGCCGGAACGATCCAGGTTTCGCCGTCTGACGCACGCATCACAGTGCAGAATGCCGGACCGGTGGGAGACTACTATGTGGCGACTTCGCTCACGGATTCCTGCGGTCAGATCACTTCCGCAATGTTCACGCTTCGTGTCAGTTGTTCCGCTATCAACTTCACGACTTCAACCGTCAACCCGACCTATACCGGCGCAACCAACGGACAGATTACCGTCAATGCCAGCGGCGGATACGGCGCAATGAGATATTCCATCAACGGCGGCACAACCTTTCAGACTTCGAACGTTTTCAGCGGACTGGCCGCTGGCAATTACATCGTCACGGTCAAAGACTCCGCGAATTGCTCCGCCCAACTGCCCAAGCTCGTGACGCTGGTGCAACCGACAGCCCTGGCGTTTACCACATCAACCACCAATCCGACCTGCAATGGCGCAAGCAACGGCGCGATCATATTCAATGCTACCGGCGGCGTGGGTGCCCGGCAGTTTTCGGTCAATGGCGGCCAGAGCTTCCAACCCAGCCATCTTTTCTCAGGACTGGCGGCAGGCACTTATAACCTGGTCGTCAAAGACGCCAATGGGACAACCAAAACCGGCACGGCCACGCTGACACAGCCGAATGCGGTTGTGGTTGGAGCGGTCAGCGTTCCTTCCGCCACGGCTGGGAATAACTATCAAGCTGTTACTTTCAATTCCATCGGCGGAACCGGCAATCGCACGCTTTCGCTGACCGGGGCGTTGCCTGAAGGAATGCAGTTCACCAATGGCGTCCTTTCCGGCACGCCAGTGAAAACGGGCTTTTTCTTCTTCACTGTCACGGCGACCGATCAAAACGGTTGCACGGCCAGCCGCAGCTTCACGTTGTTTGTCACTTGCGCCGGTTCAACGGTCACTCCCGCGAGCTTGCCCAGCCCGCTCGTCGGCGTTGCTTACAACCAGCAATTCAGCGCGACTCCGGCGGGAGCGAACAACACGTACTCCGTGGCCAGCGGCACGCTGCCAACAGGCTTGGCGCTTAGCGCTTCGGGCAGCTTGAGCGGCACGCCTACGCAGACCGGTACGTTCAACTTCCGCGTCAGGGTGAACTCAAATTGGGGCAGCAATACGTGCGCCGGTTGGCGCGATTATCAACTGACAGTGACCAACAACACTTCTCTGCGTGCTAATAACGAAGACGCGACAGGCGAAAAATCCGGCAAGGCCATAACCAATGATTTCGATGGCGACGGCAAATCCGACCTGGTGAACTGGCGCGGAGAAACGAACGAATGGCTCATTACACGCAGCAGCGACGACCAGACCGAAGCCGTGAAATGGGAAGCGGGTTACGAACCGAACCTGGATGTAATCGTCAACGGCGATTTCGACGGCGACAGTAAAGCCGACCTGGCTGTGTTCAAACGCGCGGACGCTCGTTGGTTCATCCGCCAAAGTTCGGACGGCGCGATGGTGGACAAACAGTGGGGATTGAGCGTGGACACGCCGGTTGCTGCGGATTACGACGCAGATGGCAAAACCGACATCGCTGTCTGGCGCGGGTTGGAAGGCACCTGGTACGTCCTTCAAAGTTCAAACGGGAAAGTCCAAACGATGGTGTGGGGCAATGGCCGTGCGCCGTATTTCGATGTGCCGGTTCCGGCGGATTACGACGGCGACGGCAAGGCGGATTTCGCGGTGTTCCGCCAGACGAATGGTCACTGGTACATCAAACTCAGTTCCGACGGTTCGGTGCTGGACAAGGTTTGGGGGATGAACGGTGATGTGCCGGTCACAGAGGATTACGATGGCGACGGCAAATCCGACATCGCTGTCTGGCGCGAAGCGGAAGGCGTCTGGTACATCCTGCACAGTTCGGATGGTTTGGAACGGTCAATTTCGCTGGGCGTTTCTTCGCTGGGGGATGTTCCCGCGATTGGCGATTACGACGGCGACGGCAAAGCGGACGCGGCTGTTTGGCGCGTGCGGGAAGGTCGCTTGTACGCTCAAGGCAGTCAGGACGCCGCGACAATCACGCGCAACCAGGGACGACCGGGCGAGCTTCCTATCGTTCGCCAATAGAACTAAACGCCCTGTGAGCAAAATTGCTGCGGAAGAATTTTGTTCACAGACAACCAAAACAGACGGGCAGGCTGGCAACGGCCTGCCCGTCTGTTTTTAGATCAAATTGCAAATGCATGTATCGGAAGAAAATTCAGCTAAGCCGGTTTTACGGCATCAACTCCTTGATTCCGTTTTGGATAGACCAATTGCTTGACACCCCCAAACACGTCGGGCAGACTCCCGTTTCGGTGGCAAATTCAGAGTTCCGCAGTGCCATCGGCAATCATTATTCATCGTCACGAATCAATTTTATGGGCGCAGCCTTCGTCAGGTTCATCAGGCCTGAAGGTTTGCGCGCCAATTCCCATCGAACTAAGGAGAACTATCCATGTCCGTCAAAGCCTTTGAGCCGAAGTTTATGAAAGTCGGCGTGTTGACCGCCGCTTTACAAGAACTGACTCCGCGCGAAAAACGTGATCCCGATCCTGATCTTGCCATCGAAGAGTGGGTTCAGTTCGCTGCTGAACTCGGTGTGAATTACATTCAACTCGGTTCGGCGCTGCATCCGTCAGAAGCAGACATTCCCGCCGAAGCGATGCTCGATCCAACGGCCAACCATCTGGATTTGCGCCAGCCGTTTTCCAAAGACCGAGCCAAACGAGTTCGCGCCAGTTTGGAAGCCAACAAAGTCGGCATTTCCGAAGTCGGTTATTTCGACAACATGCTCCATCACGATCCGGCGCTGCGGAAAAAGAAGCACGATTTCATGCTGCGCGCGATGGATGCGGCAGTGGAATTGAACGTGTCTGCCGTGTGCGGATTCGTCGGTCGCAATCAAGCGACAAACATGGACCAGAACCTGCTGGATTTTGAAGAATGGTTCATCCCGCTGCTCAAAGCCGCCAAAGAACGCGGGCTGACGTATCGCATCGAACAATGCCCAATGCCGGGCTGGGTTCCGGGCGACAACTGGCACAACAACATCGCCTACACGCCGGGCACTTGGATCGCGCTGCACCGAATTTGCGAAAAGCATGGCGTGGGCGATCAGTTCCGCATTCACTACGATCCGTCGCACGCCATCTTGATGGGCCAGGACACGCGCTCGCTGTTCCAGTACCTGAAAGACACCGGCTACAATTTCCTGATTGGCGGGTTCCACGTCAAAGGCCAGGTTGTTGATTCCAAGGGCGTGTCGGCTTGGGGTTACGGCGGACAGACCGTCGAACGCGGCGATATGATTAACGGCAAGCCTTCGCCAAACGTCGCGGATCATTTGAACGCCTGGGCCAAACAGGTCGTCCTGTGCGAACACGAATTGCCCGGCACGGCCAAACACGATCCGCTGGCTTACCTGCAAAACCGCACGGTTGATTGGCTGGATCATCAATTGGCTGCGCGCGAGTTGTT
>JANRKX010000029.1:0-60466 GCA_033763255.1 Acidobacteriota bacterium
CGAAACCACTCAACGCAACCACTTGTTCGCCAGCTTGTGCGCCTACGTCAAACTGGAGCGACTCAAGATCAAAACCAAACTGAGCCACTTTGCTTTGAAGTCCAAACTCTACCTTTCGGCGGTGAAGTCCGCCTACTCAGAGCTTGTCAAACTCAAAGAGCAATTGGCTGCCGCGTAACATCAGTTAGTAATTGGGAGGAAAGAGCGGCGAGGTGGCAAAAAGCAAAAGGCAAATATCAAAGATCAAAAATGAGAAGCGAGAGAGCTTCTGACTTTTGATCTTTGATATTTGCCTTTTGCCTTTTGATTTTCAGTTTACGGACGCGCTGGCGGCAGAGCAGGCATCTGTCCTGCGGCAAAACGCGGCAGCAGGTTGTCGCTCATTGCCAGATGATAAATCGCAGCGGCGATGACGATGGCCGATTTTTTGGCGTCGTCTTCGATGATGCGTTCGTAAGTATCCAGGTTCGTGTGCCAGGTGATGTTGAAGTATTCAATCGGGTCTTGAGCGACGCCGATGCCCGGCAAACCGGCCTGGTTGAAAGAAGTGTGATCCGAACCGCCCAGCCCACGGCTGCGCGAAGGCAGAACGCCGTAAAAGCCCAAATCTTCAAACGCGGCCAACGCGGCGCGCAATCCGGCGGAGGCTTCTTCGGGGCCGAACACGCTCATACCGCGAGCCTTTCCGGTTCCAGAATCAATGTTGAAATAACCGCCGAACTTGGCGAATTCCGGTTTGGGATTTTCCGCTGAACCGAAATGTTCTTTGACGTAGGCTTGCGAACCGAGCAGTCCCTGTTCTTCGCCGCTCCACAGCGCGACGCGGATCGTTCGGCGCGGAGCCTTGATCGCGCCCGCTTTGACCAGCGCGTTGATGATGCGCGCGGCTTCCATCATCGTCGCGCAGCCGATGGCGTTGTCGGTCGCTCCGGTCGCGGCGTGCCACGAATCCAAATGGCCGCCCAGCATGATGACTTCGTCTTTTTTGTCCGTGCCGGGAACTTCGGCAACGGCGTTGTACGAAGTTTTGCCTTCGGGATAGTTGCGATTGACGATGTTGACTTCGACTTCGACCGTAGTGCCGTCAGCCAGCACACGGCTGATGCGACCGTAATCTTCGTTGCTGATGATGGCCGTCGGAACGTTTTTCGACGGATCGAATGTGCGATTGTTAAACGCGCGAATGCGGCGCTGTTCCATTCCGCTGTCGTTGAATCGAACCAGCGCGCCGCCGGTCAGCAAAAAGTCATCAAGCCGTTCGGCGACTTCGCGGGCGTTGAGCTTTTTGGGTTGGCCGGGTTGAGCTTGCTGTTGCGGAGGGCCGCCGGGTCCGCCCGGACGATTGCCGCCGCCGCCAGCAGTCGGGCTGCCGGAAAAGCGAGCTTTGGCTTGAGCTTCGTCCATGCGTTTGGCGGGCGGATTGATGATGACCGGCAGCACGGCGTGTTTGCCAACCATGACGACTTTGCCTTTGATCTTCGGACGTTCGGCGTCCAGAAAAGCCTTGAATTCATCTTCAGTCGGATTGGAGGGCGGAATCAGTTGGTAAATCTGAGCCGTCACCGTTCCGTTGGTGCTCGGCGTCCAGCCAAGAATTTCGATCATCAAAGGCTCTTTGAACGGCGACAACACATGAGCCGTCGCTCGTTCGTTCAACCAACCGGCGTGACCGAAATCCCACGATTCCAGATGGGCGTTGGTGAAGCCCCACCGCTCCATTTCCTTGATCGCCCACTTGGCGGCATTTTCGTGATTTGGTGAACCGGTCAAACGCGGGCCGTACACATCCGTGAAGTAATGCAGCACACGCATAATTTGAGTGCTGTCCATTCCTTCTTTGCGGATTTTGGCCTGGATGTCAGCGTCGGCTCCGGCCAAAGGGGTCTGAGCCAGCGCCGACAACGGGCTGGCCAGCAGGGTTAAACAGAGCAGCATAACTCTGAATTTTCGCAGCATAGAGTTCTCCTTGTTGGGATGCGGGTTAAATAGACAGGATTTACAGGATTCAACAGGATTTAGGAGTTGGGGTTTAGGAGTTAATGGCAATTGCTGGCCAGCCTAAATCCTAATTCCCAAATCCTAAACCCGGCTAAAAGCGCGTTCATCCTGTGAAATCGTGTAAATCCTGTCGAAAAATTTTGTCTTTATCGGCGGCTATTGTCGCTTTTTCGCGTTGCTTGACAAGCTTTCAAGCGCAACTTTAGACTCCGCGTCCAATTCGACAGACCAACAACGAACGCTTCATTTCCCTAAAACAAACGATGCGAATCATTCTGGCTTCTTCCGAAGTTGTGCCTTACTCGAAAACCGGCGGGCTTGGCGATGTGGCCGGAGCTTTACCGCAGGCCCTGTCTCGCATCGGCTGCGACGTTGTGGTCATTACGCCGCGTTACACCGGCTACGGTAAACGCAGCGGCGATGTTGTCAGTCACGAAACCGGCGAAATGATCTTTGACGATTTGCGCGTGCCGTTTGCCGGGACGATAAAATATGCCGCCGTCTGGCGAGATTACGCCGATGGCGCGCCGGTTTATTTCATTGATAACGCCGAATACTTCGGGCACGGCTACATTTACGGCAGCGGAAATTTCGACGCCGAACGCTTCGCTTTTTTCAGCCGAGCCGTGCTGGAACTGGCCAAACGCATTGGCGGCTCGCCTGACGTGATTCATTGCAACGACTGGCAGACGGGGTTCATTCCGGCTTATTTGCGGAATGTTTACTGGAACGATCCGTTTTTTGCGCGCACGGCGACGCTGTTTACGATTCACAATCTGGCTTATCAAGGCTTCTTTGAAAAAGACCTGTTGCCGAAATTCGGATTTGACTGGCAGGTTTACGACGGCATGGAGTTTCACAACGCCGTCAGTTCGATGAAAGCCGGGCTGCATTTTTCGACGGCGCTTTCCACCGTCAGCCCGAAATACGCCGAAGAAATTCAAACAGCGGAATTCGGCAACAAACTCGATCCGCTGTTGCGCTGGCGGCGAGGCGATTTGCTGGGCATTCTGAACGGCGTGGATTACAACGAATGGAACCCGGCGACGGACAAACATTTGGCGGCGCATTATTCGGCGGATAATCTGGAAGGAAAACTCGCCTGCAAACGCGACCTGCTGGAAAAGTACCACTTGCCGATTGACCTGGATAAACCTGTTGTGGCGATTGTCACGCGGCTGACTTCGCAAAAAGGAATTGACCTGACACGCGAAGCCATCTGGCGAATTCTGGAAACCGGCGCGTATTTCATCCTGCTGGGTTCGGGAGCCGAAAGTTACGAAAACTATTTCCAGCACGTACGCGAAACCGTGCCGAAACAGGTCGGCGTTTACTTCGGATTCAACACCGCGCTTTCGCATCAGGTCGAAGCCGGAGCCGATTTGTTTTTGATGCCTTCGTCGTACGAACCCTGCGGGTTGAACCAGATGTACAGTTTGAAGTACGGAACCGTGCCCATCGTTCGCGGCGTAGGCGGTTTGGACGACACCATCACCAATTTCGAACGCACGACGGAACGCGGCAACGGGTATAAGTTTTACGATTACTCGGCGGATCGGCTGGTGGAAAAGTTCTATGAATCCTTGATGGTGTATTACGACCGCGATATGTGGCGAAAATTGCAACGCAACGGCATGCGCGAAGATTTTTCTTGGGAACGTGCGGCGCACAATTACCTGAACGCCTATCACAAAATCGTCGGAGCCAGACTGGCTCGCGGCTGGTAAAGAAATGTTTTCCCTCGAAGAAAAACCAAAACAGGATTGACAGGACGGACGGCTGATCCTGCCCACCCTGAAAAAATCTTGTTCATCCTGTTTTGAAAATCCTTGTGGGAAAAGCTGGTCTGTTTGCTGGCTGACGAAGGGCGTTTGGTATAATGCCTGCCGGTAAACGAACCGAATTTGAAACCAAAGCAAACCCTGAGTTTGCATAACTTTTTCAAGGAGTAAGCAATGAGTCAATTTGTTTCTGAAGTGAGCGACGCTAACTTTGCTGCTGAAGTGTTGGAATCGGACAAACCCGTGCTGGTGGATTTTTGGGCGCCATGGTGCGGCCCTTGCCGCCAGATTGCGCCTTCGGTTGAGGCCGTCGCCGAAAAATTCCAGGGCAAAGTCAAAGTCATGAAAATGAACGTGGACGAAAACCTGGACGTGCCGTCGAAATACGGCGTCAAAGGCATTCCCACGTTGCTCGTATTTTCGGGCGGTCAAGTCGCCAACGGCTACGTCGGGGCTTTGCCGCAGGCGGCGATTTCGGACTTGGTCGAAAAGGCTTTGGCCTAAGCTTAACGATTCGCTTGATCGCAGAAATGATCCACAAAGTACACGAAGGATCACGAAGGCTTGGTTGGTTTTCGTGCTCCTTCGTGTTTCTTCGTGGAGGAAAAAGAAACGCATGAACTTAGCAATCATCGGCGCGCAGTGGGGAGACGAAGGCAAAGGCAAGATCGTTGACCTGATTGCGCCGCATTTCGACATCGTTGCCCGTTATCAGGGCGGTCACAACGCAGGCCACACCGTCATCATTCGTCGCAATGGCGAAGACCAGAAATTCGTCCTGCATCTGATTCCTTCCGGCATTACGCATCCCGGCAAAACCTGCGTCATCGGCAACGGAGTCGTCGTTCACCCCGGCGCGCTGCTGACAGAAATTGACGAGCTTCGCGCCAAAGGTATTGAAGTCAGCGCCGCCAACCTGCTCATCAGCAACCGCGCGCATTTGATCCTGCCGCACCACATTGCGCTGGATCGCGCCATCGAAGCCAGTCGCGGCAACAGCGCCGTCGGCACAACCATGCGAGGCATCGGCCCGGCTTACGAAGAAAAAATGGCTCGGCGAGGCATTCGCGCGGGCGACCTGACTGACGCTGCCGGATTGGTCGAAAAGCTGGCTCACAATGCCAAACAAGCCAACCGTTTGCTGGCCATGTTCGGCAGCGATTTGATTGACGAAAAACAGTTGATCGCGGACGGTTTGCGTTGGAGCGAATTGCTTGCTCCGCACGTTACTGACACAACTTACTTTTTGAACCACGCCACGCGCGACGGCAAATCGCTGCTGCTGGAAGGCGCGCAAGCCACCATGCTGGACATTGACCACGGCACGTATCCGTTTGTCACTTCATCCAACTCTTCGGTTGGCGGAGCCTGCACCGGAGCAGGCATTCCGCCATCTGCCATCAACGCCACCATCGGAGTTATCAAAGCTTACACCACGCGCGTTGGCGGCGGCCCATTCCCGACGGAACTGAACGACGCCTTGGGCGAAGCCATCCGCGCCAAAGGCGGTGAATACGGCGCTTCGACCGGACGCCCGCGCCGCACCGGATGGTTCGATGCCGTCGTCGCTCGGTATGCGGTGATGGTCAACGGATTGGATGCGCTGGCGCTGACCAAACTGGATGTGCTGGACGATCTGGACGAACTGAAAATCTGCGTGGCATACAAAATCAACGGCCAAGTCACGGAGCAAGTTCCTTACGACGCCGACCAGATGAACGCCGCCGAACCGGTGTACGAAACCATGCCGGGCTGGCAATCCAACACCGTAGGCATATCGAACTTCGACGACCTGCCCGAACGCGCCAAACAATACCTGGCGCGACTGTCGGAAGTTTCCGGCGCTCCTTTCGCGTTCATCTCTACCGGAGCCGAACGCAACGAAACCATCATCTCCGCTGATGTGTTGAGCCGTTGCGGTTTGCATTTGACGGTCTAACCCAACCAAATCCGCAACTGGCAGCAAGCGACGAATCAGCCCAACGTGCCTGCTGTCAGTTGCAGAAAAATCATTGACCTTTTGATTCGAGCTTAGACATAGAGGTAGGAAGGGCTGATTGGTTTCAATCCCTCTCCGAACCGGACGGGCGGTTCTTAGGCCGCTTCCGGATTAAACAGCCCAAGCGCGTCAAAGTAAGCGTTTGGCCAGCGTTGATGATAGCTTCCATGTCCGCCTCCGCATTTACCCGCTCACCGCAGAATGCTCCGCAAGCGCATTCTGATCCAACTCATCAACGGTTTGAACGTCCAACGATTGCTATGTTTGAAGTATTCATACCAACCTCGCAACGTTCGGTTCACTCGCTCTATTATTCGCGCGAGACCTTCGCCGTTGGTGCGTCGGGTCAAGCTGCCGCTTCGGGCACTGGCAACGGTTGAGTTGTCGTCGGTTTGGCCATCACGAATCCACCTTCCTGTGTTCCTTCGCTCCGCTACCGTTACGGAGCCTCATCACTACTATGGGCACTGCGGACTCCTGCTCGGCAGGCTCGTCGCGGCAGATGCCGATGAGCTTGGCCTGTCATACTCCGAAACAGGTCTCCCTGATTCACGCGCAGTGCCTTCACAATCATTCCGTCTCCAAACACCTGACGTGGCGCAATCATCGCTTTAACAAGCTACCCATCAGCGCGACTGCTTTGCGCTTTCGGCGGTCGAGGCTTCGCCACTGGCTAGCAGGCTCGCCGCACACTTCAGGCCGAATCAAGTTCGTCATCCTACGGACTGATCGCGCACCTAATGACGTGAATTTCAGATGAGGTTAGTGGAAGTAAAGGTGGCGGTAAAAAAGAAAGGCTGCAATCAAGCAGCCTTTAACTTTTTTATTCCATTGATGCGCCCGGCACGACTCGAACGTGCGACCTTTTGGTTCGTAGCCAAACGCTCTATCCAACTGAGCTACGGGCGCTTTTGAAGAAGGCGGATTCTGCCATCTGCTCCTTAGGCTGTCAACAGCCGCGTTTGGCTCTTTCGCTCAATCGGCTTTCGGGCCGGCGGCCTTCACTTCGTCAGAAACTCCGGCTGCGAATTGCTCGAAATTATCGCGGAAGAGCTTGGCTAAATGCCGTGCTTTTTCATCGTAAGCCGCAGGATTTTTCCAGGTGTTGCGCGGTTTCAGGACTTCGCTGGGAACGTCCGGACAACCAATGGGCACATGAACTCCGAAAACTGGATCGGGTTCGGTGGCAACATTGGCCAGGTGGCCAGATAACGCTGCGCGCACCATCGCACGCGTGTAGGCAATCTTCATGCGCTGGCCTTCGCCATACGGGCCACCTGACCAGCCGGTATTCACCAGCCAGCAAGTCGCATTGTGTTTGGCAATTCGTTCGCGGAGCAGTTCGGCATATACGCCCGGATGGTGAACCATAAATGGCGCTCCGAAACAGGCAGAAAAAGTCGCTTGCGGCTCTTTGCCGAGCCCTTTTTCCGTTCCGGCGACTTTGGCCGTATACCCGGAAATGAAATGGTACATCGCCTGTTCCGGCGTCAGTTTGGAAATCGGCGGCAAAATTCCATAAGCATCCGCTGTCAGCATGATGATGTTTTTCGGATGGCCGCCGGTTCCCGACGGTTCGTAATTGGCAATGTGCGACAGCGGATAAGCCGCGCGAGTGTTTTCGGTTAAGCTGCCGTCATTCAAATCCAGCCGCCGCGTCAATGGATCCATCACCACGTTTTCCAGCACCGTTCCGAAGCGGCGTGTGCAGGCGTAAATGTCCGGCTCGGCTTCGGCAGACAAGTTGATGACTTTGGCGTAACAACCGCCTTCAAAATTGAACACGCCGCGATCAGACCAACCGTGTTCGTCATCACCGATCAATTGCCGTTCGGGATCGGCGGACAACGTCGTTTTGCCGGTTCCTGACAAACCAAAAAAGATCGCTGCATCACCGTCCTGGCCGATGTTGGCCGAACAGTGCATCGAAAGCACTCCTTTGAGCGGCAACAGATAATTCAACAGCGTGAAGATGGATTTTTTGGTTTCGCCCGCGTAACTGGTTCCACCGATCAAAATCAATCGCTGGCCAAAATCCATCAGAATAAAAGTGCCGGAATTGGTTCCATCGGTTTCGGGATTGGCTTGAAAGGTGGGTGCGTTGATAACGGTGAATTCGGGCACGTGATTGGCGGATTGTGTATTCCAATCTGGCCTGACGAACATATTGCGTGCAAACAAACTGTGCCAGGCGTATTCGGTAACAACGCGAATTGGGATTCGATATGCCGGGTCGGCTCCGGCGAAACAATCCTGAACATAAACGTCTTTGCCTTCCAGATGCTTCAGGACTTTGTCGCGCAGCCGGTTGAAGTTCGCCTGATCGAATGGGCGATTGACCTTGCCCCACCAGACATGTTTTTCCGACGAAGTTTCGCGGACAACGAACTTGTCGTTCGGGGAACGCCCTGTGTGTTGACCGGTGTTGACCACCAGTGGACCAAGATGTGCAACTGTGGCTTCGTCACGTTTAACTGAATGTTCGTAGAGTTCAGCGGTCGTCAGGTTCCAGTACGAATGATTGATATTTTTAAGGCCGTGATTTTCCAATCCGAACGAACTCGGATTCCAACCGGTGTTTTTACTCATGACTCTCCTTGTGGTGCTTACTGCAATTTGGTCAAACAATCAGTACATGTTTGATCCTTAAATGGACGAAAGCGCGGACAGTGCCGCGCTAACGATCTTTTCTTCCAATTGTATTTTGGGCGCAGTAACGATAGCCAAATTGCCGGAACTTGTCGAGAAGCTTGTTGGCGTAAAAGCCATTTCTTGACACTGCTCAAATCGCCCGCGTACACTCCAGACCGTTCGCTGATAACTGTAAACTCTATTGGGGGTGCATTGGTTTCGATGGGAGACCTGAGGCGACGGATGCATACCGGGAAGTCTGTAACCCGTAAACTGCAGGCAAAACCTTAATTGCGAATACTGAACTCGCAATGGCAGCCTAGTTAACCCTAGTTCACTGCCCGTTCGCTCCGGCATCGCCTGTGTGCCGGAAGTCGAGCGCCGACTTTGCAGGCTAGCGATTTGACGCAGGTCAGAGTTAAAAAGCGAAACTCTTCTGACATAGTTTGCGCCCAGTTCTTCGCCGCTTCTGCAGCTTTCGGGCTGCTTCGCTACTGGGCGCGAGCAAAACTTTAAGCGAAGCGGCTAAGTATGTAGATTCCTTCGAAGACGGCTGCCAGACGCCGGTTCGATTCCGGCCACCTCCATCGTGAGATCAAAAGGCAAAAGTCGAAAGGCAAAAGTCAAAAATGGAAAGAAAACTTCCGACCTTTTGCCATTTGATTTTTGCCTTTTGACTTTTGATTTTCCTGAAGATGAATTCTCTTCCCATTGGCATTTTTGATTCCGGCGTAGGCGGGTTGACCGTGCTCAGAGCCGTTCGCCAGCGATTGCCACGCGAAAGCGTCGTTTACCTGGGCGACACGGCGCGTGTGCCGTATGGAACAAAATCGCGCGCGACCATCGAGCGGTACGCCATCGAAGATGCGGCTTTCCTCGTCGAAAAAGGCGTCAAGATGATTGTCGTCGCGTGCAATACGGCATCGGCCATGGCGCGCGAAAGTTTGCGCCGCGAATTCGATGTTCCGTTTTTGACTGTGCTGGGACCAGGCGCTCGTGCTGCGGCAAGAGCTACGCGAACCGGGCGCGTCGGAGTGATCGCCACAGAAGCGACCATTGGCAGCGGAGCTTACGAACGCGCCATTCACGAAGCTTGCGGCGAACGTTCGGTGGAAGTCTTTTCGCGCGCGTGTACGCTGTTTGTGCCGTTGGTGGAAGAAGGCGAAACCGATTCTCAGGTTGCGCGACTTCTTGCCGAACAGTATCTTGCCCCTCTGCGCGAACAACAGATTGATACGCTGGTGCTGGGCTGCACGCATTACCCGCTGCTGAAAACGGTCATCGCCGAAACGATGGGCGAGGGCGTGACGCTGATTGATTCCGCCGAAGCAGTGGCGGAAGAAACAGCTCAGTTGCTGGAACAACACGACCAACAAGCTGCCGACAAGCAACCGCAACAAAGCCGGTTTTACGTCACCGACGCCGCGCAGCGATTTCACAAAATTGCCGAAAGGATACTGGGCGCGCCGCTCGAACATCTGGAAGCGGTAGAAGTCTTTGGACATGACAAACTCAACTGAAAACAAAACTCGAAACGACGGGCGACAACCGAATGATCTGCGACCGGTCAACATCATTTGCGGGTTCACGAAATACGCCGAAGGTTCGGTGTTGATCGAAGCCGGTCAGACGCGAGTGCTTTGCACGGCTTCGATTGAAGATAAAGTGCCGCCGTTCTTGAAAGGCAAAGGCGTTGGCTGGGTGACAGCAGAATACTCCATGTTGCCGCGCGCGACTCAGAATCGAACTTCGCGCGAAATTGGTCGCGGCGGCCCGTCAGGGAGAACACACGAAATTCAGAGGTTGATCGGTCGCAGTTTGCGGTCGGTGGTGGATATGGCTGCACTGGGCGAACGAACGTTGACGATTGATTGCGATGTGATTCAGGCCGACGGCGGCACGCGCACGGCTTCGATCACCGGAGGATTTGTCGCACTGGTGTTGGCGTTGGAAAAACTGTTCGACGAAGGCAGAATCACCCGCCCTGTGTTGCGCGATTTCATTGCCGCTGTCAGCGTAGGCATCGTTGGCGAACGCGCGTTGCTCGATCTGGATTACGTCGAAGATTCCGCCGCCGAAGTGGATATGAACGTCGTGCGCACAGGCGACGGACGTTTTGTCGAAATTCAGGGCACGGCGGAAACCGAACCGTTTAATCGTGAACAAATGAATGAAATGATTGCCGCCGCTGAAATCGGTGTTGATGGTTTAATTGCAATTCAAACCGAAACCCTCGTTCAGGAACTTGGCCGCAAAGAATTGCGCGTGATAATTGACCCCGCTTCGCGCGCCCGGATCAACTGGAAGGAGAGCGCATCTTGATGAAACGCAATTTTGTTTTTGCTTTTTCGCTTTTGATTTTGACGACGGCCTTCGCCGTCAACGCTTCGGCTCAGGAAGTTTTTGAAGACCCGGACGGCAAATACTCTATTTCATTGCCTGCTGGTTGGCTGGGCATCGTCAACAAAGACGGGCTTGGCCGCAACGAAGTGAACATCGTGTACAAAGTCCGCGAAAATGGCGCGTTGAAAGTCACTCGCGTCGAAGAAGCCGAAGGCAAAATGGACGTGATGGAATACGCCAACAAAGACGAATCCGAACGCATTCGTTTCAATCCGAAATACGACAAAATCTCTCTGGAAAAATTTGTCATCGGAGCCGGCAAGTCCGGCGCGCTGTTGTCATACGATTATTTTTCCACCAGTGGCCAGCCTTTCACCGGGCGGGTTTATTATTTGAAGACCGACGAAAACACGATTTACCGGCTGCAATTCACTGGCAGAAAAAATATTCTTTCCACGCTGCGCAGCCATACAGATGCAATAGCGCGGTCGCTGAAAACCAAATAACTTTTGATCGCTTGAGAGCGCCGTCGAAACGATGGCGCTCCTTTTCTTGCCCCTTTTACTAAAAGCCATTTACCAGCTTTTGATAGTTGCGATTTTGTACAGCCAGCCCAACAGACAGGCTGCGATCAGCAGATACATTCCATAATCAACGCCTTTGGCGTAAATCAAAGCTGACCACGGAATACGCCGCCACAATAAAACCAGAAACAGCGGGATACTGACGACGGTCAGGACAAACAAAATCCCGCCGAATGGCTGCGTCGTGAAAGCTTCGTAAAAATGCAGCCGGGCGGAATGCGCGAAGCTGGTGGTCAGTCCGCACCCCGGACATGGAATCCCAGTGAATTGCAAAAAGAAACATGGCGGCAAGCCAAGTTGTTCGTGCGTGCCAACGCCTGCGGGAGATGGTTTAAGAATTCTGGCCACGATCAGCGTGAAGCTGGCAAGAATAAGCAGCACCACATAAATAATCCGGTCGCCAAAGGAAAACGCCACAGATTGAGCGCCGTCTGTGGACGGAACAGCAGCGAACGGTAAGTTACGTGATTGTTGTTCGGTAATCACTGTCTTCAATCAATTGTAGAGCCGATCATTCCCAAGAATCCCATTGCTGCGCCAGCCAGGCAATAAATCACAGTTCCGGCAATCCCAAGGTAATAACCGACTTTAGCCAGCGTTTCGCCTGCGCGCGGAGCCTGTCCGGCAGCAATCGCGTTCATTTCCATTTTGCCCAAAATCATTCCTGGAATGCTGGTGAAAAAAGCGCACATCACCAACCCAAGAATGCTCAACACCATTGACGCAATCGCGCGTCCGCTGGCGCTGCCCTGAACAGCCGGTTGCCCCGCGAAAGAGCTTTGATACACAGGCGCTCCCTGATAACCGGGATAAGGTGGCGGCGGTGTTTGTTGCGGCTGGCTGGGAGTGGAATAAGGCGACGGATTGGCATAAGCGCCGGGTTGTGGCTGACTAACAGGGCGCGTCAGCGGACTGGAACAGTTGCGGCAAAAACCTGCGTCATCGGGGTTTTGAGTACCACATCGGGTGCAAAACATTAACGGTGTCCTCCTGGGAGAATTGGGAAAAATCAGTCAGTGGTTTCAGTTGGTGTCGCGTGACGAAATCACCGGAATTGGTTCGCGCAATCGAGCTGTCGTCGGTTCGGCAATACTGAAATCGGAAACCGGTTGCGTTGTGCCGGCTGTATTTTTGGTTGAGTCGCAGAAAACGCCACAGGTGAGATGTAATTTGATGTCGCCGATTGGACTTCAGGAATCACCCGTGAACTGACGATCTTGGAAATACCAACGGCCAAAACGATGAAAGCAATAAAACTGCCGAATCCGAAAGGCGAACGCCAGCCGTTAAATGGCGCAAAAAAGAGAAAGCTGACGATTTTGTAAACCAAAAACCCGCCGCCAAGCATGGCCATCGTGATTCCTTTTCGGATTTCATGATGGCGGTCGTATTCAGGTTGATGAATGACTGGCGGCAACGGATGAACGACAGGTTGAGGCGGGGTAAGTTGTCCGGTCAGCGCCTGCGAAACGATAAGCAGATTGGTTCCGCAACCGGTGCAGAATTTTTTGCCGTCTCCTTGATTCGATCCGCATTTCGGACAGAACATCACTTACCCCTTTGTTATGCGCTTAGCTGCGGCGAAAAACATTGAGCAGTTTTCGCACGCGCCCCTGAAACAGCGACATCATTGCCATATATCCGTAACCCAACAGGAAGATCATAAGAAACGGAATCGTCGCGTAAATGTTCGAGCGAATTGCGTAATACACCGCTCCGACGAAATACAGCGCAAAGGCCAGTTCAATGAACGGCAACCAGCCGCCTTTGCGTTTGTATTTTTTGGCGACCTGCAGCCAGTTGTCTTTCTTGTTTTCGACGTTGTATTTCGGCGTGCGGACAAAGCTGGATTCGACGCCGAACAGGGCTTCCAGCACAGCACGAGTGTTGGAAAACACCAGTCCAATGCCCATTGCCATTGCCATCGGAATCAACCACAGCCGCCATTTTTCTTTGGGGTAGCGGTACAAAATCGCCGTGCCGTAAAAACTGACGACCGAAAACGTGGCAAAGATCATCAGCGGAGCATCGAACAGCAACATCTGGAACATTCCCTGGTTGAAGCGAACGATCAGCACTGGAATGTGCAAAATGCTCAGCACGATCATTAACATGGCCGCGCAGTTGCCGAACAAACGGAAAAACAATTCCACTTTTTGCTGACGTGTCAGCGTCGGGTGATGCCAAATTCTGGGCATCAGTTTCAACCCGACTTGCACCAGACCTTTCGCCCAGCGGCGTTGCTGGGTTTTGAAGGCGTTCATTTCCACAGGCAATTCCGCCGGGACTTCTTCGTCGAGCAGATAAACGAACTTCCAGCCCATCAACTGCGCGCGGAAACTTAAGTCCGTGTCTTCGGTCAGGGTGTCGTGTTGCCATCCGCCGCTGTAATCAATGGCTTCGCGCCGCCACATGCCAGCGGTGCCATTGAAATTGAAAAACGCTCCGGTTCGATTGCGCGACATTTGTTCAACGACGAAATGCCCGTCCAGCAAAACTTCCTGAATGCGCGTCAGCAACGAGTAATTTGCGTTGATGTGTCCCCAGCGCATTTGCACCATGCCAATTTTTTCGTCGCTGAAAAAATCCACCATCTTTCGCAGCGTATCTGGTTTCGGCGTGAAGTCGGCGTCGAAAATTGCCATCAACTGCCCTTTGGCAACGGCCATGCCTTTGTCCAACGCGCCGGCTTTGAACCCGGTTCGGTCTGTGCGGTGAATGTGAGCGATGTCGAAGCCCTGTTGTTTGAACCTTTCGACAACGTCAGCGGCAATCTGAACAGTTTCGTCTGTGGAATCGTCCAGCACCTGAATTTCCAGCAAATGGCGCGGGTAATCCAGCTTGACGACAGATTCGACCAGGCGCTCGACAACATAAAGTTCGTTGAACAGCGGCAACTGCACGGTGATGTGCGGCAATTCGTCTTCGGCAAATTTGCGGCGAGGTTGCGGTTTGATGTCGCGGTAACGCCAGAACTGATAAACCATTCTGATGCGATATGCGCCAAGTATGGCCAGCAGCGCCAGAATGGTGAAATACATGATGACGATGGTCCAATCAAAACCATCCATCGAAGAAATGTAGCTGATGTTGTCTCGCCCGTGTCGCAGGATCGGATCAAGCAGGGTGTCCACGCTTTCCGGCGGATCAGCTTGCAGCAGAAAAATCGAAAGTAAGTTCATGGTTTTATGAATCCAAAAAAGTAAGGTTGTTTATCAAGAATGCCTGCCAAAAGCGGCAGGCAGGCCAGCATGGTAGCTGCCCGACTGCCGCTGTCAATTGTTGCGTAGCTTGAGCGCCGAATCATTCATTTGGTCGCGGATTTCTGGCCGAGTTTCACCAGCGACATCGCCGCTTGTTGCACCGATGGCCAAGCTGCCGACTTCGGATCAACGATGTGGAAATGATCGGCGTCTTTCACAGAGATCAATTCGACATCGCCATCTTTTTTGCGCTTGGCTGCTTCCAGGTAATCCGCTGCCATCGCTGGCGGAATGATCGTGTCGGCTTCGCCCTGAACGATTTTCTGTTTGACGCCCAGCGGAACCAGCGCAATCGGCGAAGCCTGATCGTAAATCGCCGCTTTGTCTTTGGCTTCGCCGCCGGTGAATTGAATGACTTCCTTGTCGCAAGCCGTGCCGGTTCGGCGCAAGTCTGTGATTCCGGCCAACGAAACTACGCCTTTCAACCGCAGCGGATTGACCGAATACAGCGGATCGCCTTTATTTAACTTCGCACGCGCGCCGAGCAACAACGCCAGATGCCCTCCGGCAGAATGACCAACAGCAATGACCTGATTCAAATCGAGCGAATGTTTGTCGGCGATTTCGCGCAGGTAATCGGTCGCGCGAGCGGCGTCTTCAAAGGTTCCCGGCCAGCCTCCGCCAGCGTTGCCTACGCGGCGATATTCGATGTTCCAGGTGGCGAAACCGGCTTCAGTCAGAGCCGCGCTTAAATGTCCCATGTAACCCAAACCGAATTGCGACATCCAGCATCCGCCGTGAATGACAATGGCGACAGGATGTTTGCCAGTGGTTTTCGGCAAGCGCAATTCGCCGAACTGAAATTCGTTGCTGCCATACGACAGGCGATGGTCAGCCACCGGAGCAGGGCGAATCAAAATGCTGCGCGAGCTTTGGCTTTGCGTCCGAGCGGCGACGACAAACCCGGCAACTGTCAGAGCAAAGATGAAAACAAAGGCGAAGAGTTTCTTTTGATTGAGCATTAGAGTTTCACAGAAACATCCCCTTGCTTACGCGCGGGGTACTGACACGGTATCGCGCTACTTCCCAAACAGCGATTTCAGTTTTGCCGACAGCTTCGATGAAAACATTGCGCCGACCACGCGCGAAAACCAGCGTTCAGTCACCGCGTCGTATGGATACCACATGATTTCCCGCTTCAGCCCGAACCGATCCGTGACAATGACCTGTTGATGACAGAACCGGCGAATGCCTTCGGCTCCGTGTCGTTTGCCGATGCCGCTTTCTTTCAACCCGCCCGAAGGCGCATCACTGACGCCAAATCCGACCATCACGTCGTTGACGCAGGTTATTCCGGCTTCGACTTGCGCGGCAATGCGTTCGCCTTTGGCTTTATCACGAGTCCAGACGCTGGCGTTCAATCCATACACAGTGTCGTTCGCCAGACGCAGAGCTTCGTCGGCGTTTTTGACGCGCATGATCGGCAGCACCGGGCCAAAAGTTTCCTCGGTCATGATCTTCATCGAATGATCCACATTGCTGAGCACCGTTGGCTGATAAAACCTGCCGGGCAAATTCGCGTCCAGTTTGCCGCCGGTCAGAATTTCAGCGCCGCGTTGCCGAGCGTCAGCCATGTGCGCCTCGACGGTTTCAACCTGTTTGGGAAAGGTCATGGCCCCGACATCTACGCGGTTGTTGGTGCTGGTTTCGTTGGCGTCAATGCCCTGCCGCAAGACGCGAGTTTTTTCGACGACGCGCCGCGTGAATTCGTCGGCGATGGCGTCTTCGACATACACGCGCTCGACCGAAATGCAAACTTGCCCGGAGTTGGTGAAAGCTCCCCAGACAGCGGCGTTGGCGGCGCGTTCGATGTCGGCGTCTTTCAAAACTATCATCGGGTCTTTGCCGCCGAGTTCCAGACTGACGGGAATCAATCGGCGTGCCGCACGTTCGGCAACGGCTTTGCCGGTGCGAATGCTGCCGGTGAAAGAAATCATGTCGGCTTCGTCCACCAGCGCCACGCCGGTTTCTCCGTAGCCGTTGACGACCTGCAAAATCTCCGGCGGCAATCCGGCAGCGGAAAAGGCTTGCTGTATTAACTCCGATCCGCGTTGCGCAATCAGCGGAGTCCATTCCGAAGGTTTGATGACCACGGCATTGCCCGCCATCAACGCGGGAATCGCTTCGCCGATGGTCAGGATCAGCGGGAAGTTCCAGGGCGTAATCATCCCAATGACGCCGCGCGGGTTGTAAATGGTCGTGACCTTTTTGTTTTTCAGCAGGTGCGGGCTGACGCGCTGTGGTTTCAGGAATCGCCGCGCCTGTTTGGCGTAAAACGTAATCACGTCGCAAACGTAAGTGATTTCGATCAAGGCCTCCAAACGTGGCTTTCCATTTTCCTGACAGATCAATTGAATCAATTCTTCCTGATGCTGCAAAAACAAATCGCGCGCCGACAGTAAGACTTTTGCTCGCTGTTTCAAATCCAGCGCCGACCACACGCGAAACGCTTCACGCGCACGCGCGACAAAGCTGCGAACTTCAAACGGCGAATTGATGGCGACCTGCCCGATCTTTTTCAGCGTTGCCGGGCTGTGGACTTCGATGAATTGATTTGGAACTACACTTAATTTTGGGGTCATTGTTCCTCCAAAGTTTCCAAAACAGGATTGACATGATTTTTTGCAGGATTGTCAGGATCAGGTTGAGCGTTGGATGGCGGCTTATAGGTTCGATACTTTCGCTTAACCTGCACTGACGATGAGCCAAAGTTGAGTAACAATCCAGTCTCAACCTTTGTTGCAGTCAAGTAATGAACCAATTGCATCTCGTTGTCTCTGATCAATGATTGCGCCGCTTTTAATTCGACGATGATCCTGTCTTCGACCCAAAGGTCAGCAGAGTACACGCCAACAACTTCCCCGTCATACCAAACTTTGATGTCCGCTTGCTGAACAACTTTCAAACCTTTCTTCACTATCTCTTTGCGCAAGGCGTTCTCGTACACTTTTTCCAGAAAGCCCGGACCAAGTTCGTTATGAACTGTGTATGCGCATCCAATAATGATTTCTGTAATTTTGTCGTCCGGCGTTTTTTCCATGTTTGCTACCAATCCTGAAAATCCTGTCTGGAAATCCTGTGCATCCTGTTTTGAATGACCTTCAACTTCTGGCCACGATGTTGAAGTGGACGGTGATTTCGTTTTTGACCTTGATCGTGCCGCCCGCTGCCGAATACGGCTTGATGCCGAAATCAGTTTGGCGCAGCGTGTATTTGCCAACAGCGCGAAGCTCTTTTGCATTGATGGTCAGCGACACTGGCACGGTGATTCGTTTGGTGACGCCGTGCAACGTCAAATCGCCGCTCAGCGCAAAGCCGTAGCTGTCGCCCCCAGTTGATTTCAAGTCATCCACCGAAACAGATTTGAACGTGATCTTCGGATGCTTGGCCGATTCCAGCACTTCGTTGTGCATGGAGTTATAAATTTTCTTCTTGTCGGCTTCGCTCGGTTTTTTGTCGAGCACCTCCAACGAAGCCGCATCCACATTCAGTTCCAACGAGCCGCCGCCAGTGCCGGATTCCGGCACGACGATTTTGCCGCTGAACGATTTGACGCCGATTTCGTGATCGTGCGCCAAACCACTCAGCAATCCGGTTTTGGGCACGAACACCCAGAAACTGCTTTCGCCCGGAACTATGGTGTAGGTACGCGATTTGGTTTGCGACGTAACGGCAACGGTCAATGCCGCCACACAAGCAATCAGAGCCATCATTCGTCGAATCATTTGGTGTCCTCGTAACGCCCGGAAGGCGATTCGCCATTGTCCATTCGCCATTACCCATTGACTGTCAGGGTAGGGAGCATTTCCTACCCGGCGAATAATGGTTAATGGCGAATGGACAATGAACAATTTCATCCTTGCTTGCCTTGCGTAATGAGCCATTGGGCTAAAGCTTGAACTCCATGCTCTTATGGAATTTTTGCGACGACGGTGAAGGTCACTTTCAGATCGTCAGCGATTTTAATCAGCCCCATTCCTTTCTCGAATGGTTTCAACCCGAAGTCGGTCAGCTTGAGTTTTTCTTCGCCGCTGGCACGAAGCTCTTTTTCGCTGAGCGTGGCGTTGACCGGAAAACTAACGCGCTTGGTTGTGCCGTGAACGGTCAAATCGCCTGTCAAAGTGAAGCTGCGCTTATCGCCGTCACTTTGCACGTTGCCGACGCTGACCGAAGTGAATTGGATCGCAGGGAATTTGTCGGCTTCCAGAATCTGGTTGCGTAAAACGTTGTGGAATTCCTTGCGCTCGAAATCGCCCATCGCAGCGTCCACGTTGGTCAACTGCTTCGGATCGGCTTCGAGTTCGACGGTCATTTTGGTTTCGTCTTTTGGCAAGGCAACTTTGCCATTGAAACTTTTGGCCAGAACTTTATGAGTTGGGTAACGGCGGCTGATCATTCCTTCCTGCGTCAGGATGACGGCGATTTCGCTGTTCGTCGCGTCAAAGGTGAACACGCGCGGCGGTTGCGGTTTGGCTTTTTGGCGCTGCGCCGAAACTGGCGAAGCAATGAACAGCAAACTTCCCAGCACGGCCAGCAAAATTGGTTTGCAGAATCGGCGGATCATGTTTCGCCTCCTGATTGGTTAGTTGCGATAACTGGCAGGTTCCATCGGTTCGACAACGACTGCCGTGCCGTAAGCCAGCACTTCCGTAACGCCGCCCATGACTTCGTTGGCGTCGTACCGAGCGCCGATGATCGCATTGGCTCCGATTTCCGAAGCGTGCTGGATCATGATTTCAAACGCCTCTTCGCGCGCCTTTTCGCAAAGCTGAGTGAAGAGCGAAATGTTGCCGCCCACCAGCGTCTGCAAACCGCCGCCAATCGTGCCGAATACCGACCGCGAACGAACGGTGATGCCACGCACTACTCCCAGATTGCGAATCACGCGAAAGCCGGGCAGTTCAAATGCGGTTGTGACCATGTGATGCGCAACGGAATAACGCGGCGCGGCGACTTGATACGGTGGTTGTGGTGTCAGGGGATCGTTATTCATTTCTCTTTGGCCTCCTCAGTTTCAGCCTGTCGGATTTTTTTGCCTAACTTGCCGTTCTTCAACTTTTGATACTCATTGGGGAAGTAGTAGCGGAGTCTTTTGATTGCAGGTATTGCCCAAAATGGACTGTTCGCAACTTCTATATCTGACATCAATGACAACCTCAGCGTATCCGCAGTTGCATTGCCCCAATCTGCAACAACCTTTGTCACAAGTTCAGGAGCCGCAATTGGAGAATTAACAACAAGGATTGCGCTTGGTTGATAAGCACTGGGTTTAAGGAACGATTTACAATCTGTCCGATTGCTGCATAACAAATATCCCCAACTTTGAGGGTGTATTGGCCTGAGAAACCCTGCTTCCTCATCTGCTCGACATCTTTCTCAAATTGAGCCTTCTGTTGAGCCTTCAGCAACTCATACTTTTTCTTCTCCGACATCTTTTTGCGTTGTTTGAGTTCATATTCATCACTGAAGTATTGGCGCGAAAAAAATTTATCACCAACTTTCAGTTTCGTTTCCCGCTCATCAGTAAGGCCTTTTATCAAATCTGGTAGTGAGGCAGCTCCTCTTTTGACCAATTCCTTGAATGCAGGATGAATCGTTGGCACCTCTGATCCCAAAATTCCCCCGGCAAATTTAGGCGGTGCATCTTCAGCAACGAAAGTAGAAATCCACGCTGTCGGATGGTACCCAGCCCCTGACGAATCAATCGTAGTCAATTCGTCAATCAACTGAGTTGTGGTCAGGGCAGAGTAATTCTTGGCTGTTTGTTGCGGAACAGGTGTAAATAGAAGGCAAGTGGCTAACAGCAATGCGGAAACTTTCATCGTCCTCTCCTGGTGGCTGTAAATTCAACCAAACAAATTTCCCTGTGAAGCGTCTTTGGCCTCGGCGTCGTATTCCGGCGGAGTCCACAGGTAGTTTTCGATTTTGCAGCGACCTTTGTCGTTGAAGACAACGCCTTCGGATTCCAGCAATCGCTGCTGCAGATCCGGCGGCGTAGTCATTCCAGCGGTCGAACAGGCGCCTTGCGAATTGATGACCCGATGCCAGGGGATGTTTCGTTCGTCTTTCGGCGTGGCATACATCAAATTGCCGATAGCGCGCGCATCGTACCCTGCACCCAGCACGCGAGCGACCAGGCCGTAGCTCATCACTCGACCGGCGGGAATTCGCATGACCAATTCGTAAGCTCGATTGCGAAAGCTTTCGTCGTCACGCGGTCGGTTCGGCGCGGCGTTGCTAATGAGTTGTTTGTCCGGTTTGCCTGGCATACTAAATCCTCGCTTCCTACCGGTTCGTTTTGTAAGCCGTGATTCGCAATCGCCGGTAATCGGCGAACCAGTTGCCGTCGTAGAACAGTCGGTTGCGCAAAGCGGTTTTGACTTCGGCAAAGATCGCTTGTTGTTCGGCTTCGCTGTAACCAATCACCAGTTCACGGCGAAACATCTTGATCCAGTTTTGCAGGCCGTCTTCGCCGCCTTCGAGTTTCGTCGGGCGATCAAACAGCAAGGCGCTGACGACTTCGATGCCGTGTTTTTCCAGCAGCGCGGCGTATTCGCCGATGGCCGGGAAGTAATTCGTCGCTTTGACTTCGCGCCCGTGCTGATTGCGAATCGCTTGCTCCAACGCCGTAGCGATTCCGGCGATGTTGCCTTTACCGCCCATTTCGATCACGAAGCGTCCGCCGGGTTTCAACGCGCGAGCCATGCAAATCACCGCTTCTTCGGCGCGCGCCACCCAATGCAGTGCGGCGTTGGAAAAGATGGCGTCAAACGGCTGATCGAACGAAAAGTCCGAAGCATCAGCCACCAGAAACTTCAGCGTCGGATACGCTGCTTGCGCCGTGGCGATCATTTCCGGCGAACTGTCCAGGCCAACGACTTCCGCGCCTGTGTCGGCAATCTGTTTGGTCAAATGGCCAGAGCCGCAACCAACATCCAAAATTCGCTCGCCGGGTCTGGCGTCCAGCAACGACAGCAAGTCTTCGCCGTACTTGGTGACGAAGGAGTGTTTCTGATCGTAAAGATTAGTATCCCACTTCATAAAAAGTCTGGGGAAGTCTTGGAAAGTCTGGAGAAGTCTTGGCAAGTCAGACTTCACTAAATCGAAGCAAAAAACTTTGAGACAGGATGGACATGATTTTTTTCAGGATGAACAGAATTCAAACCAAGTTGGAACTTGGTTGTTATTGATGATTCTGTAAATCCTGTCAGAAATCTTGTTCATCCTGTCAAAAGAGAATGTCCCAATGTTGCTTGCTCTGATTTAGACTTGTCGAGACTCTGAATTAGCCAAACAGCGGCGGACATTCGCAACCAGCAATTCGCAGGTAAGTGTACAACTGCCCGCGATGGTGGATTTCATGTTCCAGCGTCAGATTCAGCAACACGCTGCGAGGCATGGCTTTGTCCGGGCCAAACGGCGCAACGGTTTCCGCCAGTTCTTCGGCAGTGAAAGATTTGGCGGTCGCAATCGCTTCTTCGTGGGTTTTGTCGAACGCCGCGATCAATTCAGCAGTGTCGTTGATTTGCGGCGGAGCTTCTTTCGGAAAGATTCCGGTTTTGGCCGCGGCGACCAATCCGGCTTCGGCGATCCACAAATGGTTCATCAATTCGCCCATAGTCATGGCCGAATCCGCCGGTTTCCAGTCGTATTTGTCGTTTGGCGCGGCGGCCATGATTTTGGTGGTTTGTTTGTGAATGCGACGCCAGTTGCTGACCAAAGAATCCATGTTCATTGTGTTGATACTCCTGTTATGAGTTGGGTTGGTGGAATAAGCGCCGATTGATGACGCTCGTTTTGTTCGAGAAAGTTATTTCCGCAGCACGACACGAGCCGGGCTGCCATCGCCGTCTTTGATTTTCAACGGCAAACAGAGCAATTCGTAATCTCCGGGCGGAACATCGCGCAGCGCCAAGCCTTCGACAATGACGACGTTTGCGCCCAGTAAAACCAAATGAGTCGTCGGTTCGTCAAAGTTGAATCGTTCGACCGACAGATAATCAATGCCAACCAATTGCACGCCGCGTTCGACCAGCAGCCGAGCCGCGTTCGGCGCGATGCAGGTGAAATCTTCGCGGAAGGTTTTCTCGGCGTCATTAAGCGGAGGCCAAAACTCAGAGTTGCGCGATTTGAACAGCACGCGCGTCGCTCCGTCCAAATCGCAGCGACTTAAAACTTCAGCAGTGATTGCCGGAACGTCGCCAACATCCACGACTCTGGCTGTGCCGATTAAAGTTTCCAGCGGTAATTCGTCCAGCGATCTGGCTCCGGCGATGAAATGCGACGGAGGGTCTACATGCGTTCCGATATGAGTGCTGCAACACAGTCGAGTGACGTTGGCTATGTCGCCTTTTTCCAGCGACATGATGCGTTCAAGCTGAATTTCGGGATCGCCCGGATACACAGGCAAGTTTGCCGAGATAGGGACAGTGATGTCGTAAATGTTCATCGTACCCTGCCGCCAAAATATGGTTGTTGATTGCTGTAACTGTGAAAGTGCAAAAGCGGCGGCGAGTATAGAAATGGCGTTTTGCAGTGTCAAACTTTGCTTCTAACAGGGTTGGGTGTGTAAGCTGTCGGCCTGAAACGATCAAACCAATTTCAAAAAAGGACAACATGGATAAAGAACTGGAAGTAGCACGGCGGCTGGCGCGCGAAGCCGGAAGCATTTTGATGGTTTTTTATAAAAACGACGCCAAAGTCGAATGGAAAGGATATGACGACCCTGTGACCGCCGCCGACAAAGCTGCCAACGTCATGTTGGTGCGCGAACTGGCAAAGGCTTTTCCGAACGACGCCATTCTTTCGGAAGAAGCCGAAGACGATAAAACACGATTGACCAGCGAGCGCGTGTGGATGGTTGACCCGATGGACGGAACCAAACAGTTCATCGAAAAGCTGGATGAATTTGCCGTGATGATTGGCTTGGCTGTCGGCGGCGAACCTAAAGTCGGAGTGGTTTACAACCCGGCGACCGACCGAATGTTTTATGCCGCGCCAGGCATTGGAGCTTTTGTCGAAGAAGCATTGACCACCAAACGATTGCGCGTTTCCGATCTGGCAGATTCGACGCAAATGATCGCGGCGATGAGCCGTTCGCATCACAGCACGACAGTGGACGCCATTCGCCAAAAGCTGGGTTCGACCGGCGAAGTTCGTTCGGGCAGCGTCGGATTGAAACTGGGGTTAATTTGCGACGGACAGGCGCATTTGTACATTCACAACGGAGCCAAAACCAATCAATGGGACACCTGTGCGCCCGAAGCCATTTTGAAAGCCGCAGGCGGCAAGATCACGGATACTTCAGGCCAGCCGCTGCAATACAATACTTCTCACGTGCGAAATATGAACGGGATCATCGCCACCAATGGAACGATTCACGACCGTGTGGTCGAGGCTACGATGGCGGTGTTGGCGGAAATGCGTCACTAAAAACAGAAAGCAGGGCAATTGTTCAGATTGCCCTGCTTCAGAGTTGCGCTTAGTTCGGTGCGCCTAGTTCGAGAATGAGACTTTGACGCCGGACTTGCTTGCCCTTTCAAGTGTTCCCACCGTTGTCGTGATAATCACGTCCAGATCGGCTTTGCCAGCCAGCGCCGGTTTCAGCTTGGCATCAATCATATCAATGGCCGGAACCGTGCCGCCGGAGCCATTCGGCTGGCCGCCCACAAAAACATTTTCCAAAGTTTCATCACCAATTTTCAGCACGACTTTGTCGGCAAAGCGCCACCCCGTGCCAATCAGACGAATGATGTTCGGAGCGGCTTCGGTTCCCACGGCGCAAGGCGGATTGCTGAACGTAACCGAACTGTCGGCATTTACCTTGCCGCATTGCGCGCGCGCTGTGCCGTTGCCGTCGCCGGAGTTGGTAAAGATTCCAGCCGCCGCGTCCAACACGCGAACTCTGCCACGAACGTTTGTGCCATTGTTGTTGATGACGACTTCAACCAGTTCGGCGGGTTTCGTAGTGTTAGGCAGAATGAAATTGACCTGTGTCGGCGAGATGAATTGAATTTGCGCCGGAACGCCGGCGACTGTGACTTTCACGCCTTTCAATTCGGTCGGGTAATTCGGGGCGGGAGCTTCCATCGTGTCGTTGGCCAGTTTGTCACCTTGAGCCACAGCCAGTGAACCTCGCGCGACAATGCCCCCATCAAAACTGGCGGCGTTGAATGTGGACAGTGCTTCTTCAAATCCTGAAAACGAAGTCGTCGTTTTGTTGCTGTCAATGTTCGTAGTGGCGACAACGCTGACCGTAATTTCCTGATCCAGCTTTGCGGCCAGGTCTTTGGTCAATGTGACATTGATTTGATCCAGCCCTAAAAATTCCGGCTGGGAGCCAGCAAATTGCGGCGTCAACGTCACGTCGCCGATTTTGACTTGCAGGTTGGGAGTATTGTGCCAACCAGTCCCGTAAATAATCAGCAAATTGAATTGCGAATCGTTGCCGACAGCGCACGGTGGCGGCGTTTGCAGAAAGCTCAACCCGTCCGGTGAAACCTGTCCACATTGGGCTGTGGATTTTCCTTTGCCGTCTCCTGTCGCGCTGAAAACTCCGGGAGCGGCGTCAATGATTTTGGCTTTTCCGGCAGACTGCACGCCGTTGTTGTTGATGGTGAAATCCACAGTGTCGCCAACGGCAATTTCGTTCGGCACGACGAAGTTGATTTGACTTGGTGAAACGAAAATCAAACGCCCGGCCAGACCATTAACAGTAACGGTCACGCCGCCCAACTGAAATGGCAGGTTGCCACTGGGAGTCGAAAGCGTCGCATTCGCCAATTGCGTGCCGAACACAGCAACTATCGAACCACGAGCCACCTGTGTGTTGTCGTAACTGGCAGCATTGGCAAACTTGGCTTCGGTGGCGTTTTTGGTGGCTACTGGCAAAACGTACGCCTGAAAAACATCCTGAATCGCCAGAGCATTAGTGGCGATGACGTTCGCTTCGTAATTGAACGACATCGTGTTGCCGGTGGTGTCAATGAAGACCGAAAAATTGTTGGCTCGCTGATCAAACACTGTTTGCGACAAATCCGTGAAGGTGACTTGCCGGATTTTGTTTCCGGCTATGTCATAACGGAAAACTTCGCGGCTGCCATCGGCATTGTCCGCTTTGATTCCGCTGGTTGTCGCCGGAGTCAAGTTCAGCACCGATGTAAAGACGACATGCGTTCCGGTGGAATTGACGCTGGGAAAATAGTTGAAATCGTTTTTGGTCGCGTCAACCGTCGTTTGATCTGTAATCTGGGTGAACTTGGTTGTCGCCGTGCTCAGGTCGGCCAGAAAAACTTCGCGGAGTTTTTCCGTGTTCTTTCCGGCAAAATCACCAGCCGATTCAAACACCAGCTTCGTGCCGTCGGAATTGATTGGATGTGTGAAAGCCAGCATAACGTTCATGACGCCGTTGGCGGGAAAAGCCGGAGTCCCCGTCGTGTCTGTCACCTGTCGCATCGTATTGGCCGGATCGCCGATTTTGTACGTGAAAATTTCGCCATTGAAATCGGTGTTTTTGTTGGCAGCGGTGTTGGTGAAATTGAATCCCGACACAAACGCCAGCGTCTGGCCGTTGCCACTTAGATAAGGATTGATATTGAAACCTCTGACGACAAAATTGACCGTGGCGTCAACGTCGCGTGTGGCAGTGGCTTGCGAAAAACGTTTGGTGTTTGAGTTGTAAACAAAAATTTCGCCGTTGCCGTCAGGGTTGTCGTTGGTTGGGCCTTCTTTCAGCGCCGTGAATGCCTGAGCGCCTCCATCAACCGCTTTGAAATTTTGGCGCGTTGAAACGAACGCTATCACCGAACCATCGTCGTTAATCGTCGGCGTGTAATTGCTGAAAATTTCCTTGACGAATTCGGTGTCTGTGTCTTTGCCGGTGTCGGTGATGCGTTTGATGGTTGGCGTCGTCGAATTTCTAGGCAGATCGGCAACGAAAACTTCGTAATTGCGGTCTTCATTTTTGGTTCCGCCCAGATCGGCATTTGAAACAAACACGATCTTGGTTCCGTCGCCGCTGATTGCCGGAGTTTCGTTGGTAATGACGGTCGTGACTTTGTTGACGTCTTCAGGGTCTTCTTTCAAATCGGCGGTGTCGGTGATCTGAACGATGCTGCGCGAATCCACGTCGTAAACCCAGATGTCGCGGTTGCTGTCCACATTTTTGCCGTTGTAATCGTTGATGGAATCGAAAACGATTCGTTTGCCGTCGTTGCTGGCACCGCGAATTTGTGTGCCGATGACGTTGGGCGTAACCGGCAGCAGGGCAATGGAAACTTCGTCGGTTACGGTTTGTTGGGCGGTGGTGCGGTTGAGAGCGGCAACTGTGCCAAAAACGGCAATGATGAATGAAAGCAGAAGAATTCTTTTCACGCTCAAAAACTCCTTGATCGAAACGCCTCGCTCGCGCGAGCAGCTACGTCGTAAAAACTGTCCGAGCCTGTGTATGCGCTGTATTGTCTGTTGAGATTGGTGTCAGATTTCAAGCGGCGGATTATACAGAAAGCCCCACTTGCTGTCGAACAGCGAACATGGCGCTCCGAAAGTATTCCAACGCCTTTGGCCGCGTGTCCCGACGTTTCGATGAACGACGGGTTGCTGCTGCTCTTGCGAAACAAAAAAACGGGAATGCGTCTAAAGACGCATTCCCGTTTTGGCCAGATTATTGAACGGATATTGACTTGTTCACTGCCGTCATGCGGCTTTGGGACTGATGTATTGGTCGTAATGGCGGAACGGTTCCCAGGTTCGATTGCTTTCTTCTGCAATGGGTTCCGGGAAGCGATCTTCAATATCAACCATCTCCACAGCCTCAATGTAAACCCGCTCCAGGTTTTCGGGATTGAACCCGTTCTGCTGGCAGGCTCGCACGTGCCGCCGAACAATCGCATCCACTTTTTGGCGCTTGTCATTCGGCAATTTGTTAATCAACTTCAAAGTATCACTGGTTATTTTCATCATCCCTAACTTCCCCCTTTCCTGAATTTAATTGTTCTTTTGTTTTTCCCTTGGCTGACAAACCGTCTTACGACAATTTTGCCAGTCAGGTTCTTTTAGCAAAGCCTTCCTAAGCCGTCTTCTGAACGCAAAATATACTCCCGACACACATAATCCGTTCCTGTTTTTTATGGTCATACCGATTAATTTTCCGTTAGCCAGACACCGGAAATCACCAGTCATTCTATGGAAAAAATCTACCCGGTTTACAGGATTTTTCCGTATTCTCACAGACAGAACCCACCAAAGTTCGGATTCACCCAGCCAGCTTGACGGCGTCAAAAGCCGTAAGGCACACTGCCTCTGCTTTAATTCTGATAATCCCACTGACCGCTTCCACAGGTTCATTACTCATAAATTATGCCGAAGTTTGAACAACACGTTTTTGTCTGTACCAACCAGCGTCCGCCGGAAAACCCACGCGGCTGCTGTGATCCGCAAGGGTTGGGAAACCTGCAACTGCTTTTCAAGCAGGAGTTGTCGGCGCGCGGTTTGAAAACTTCCGTCAGAGCCAATCGTGCCGGATGTCTGGATCAGTGCGAGCATGGCCCGACGGTGGTCGTGTATCCCGAAGCCGTCTGGTATGGCGGAGTCACCGCCGAAGACGTTCGGGAAATTGTTGAATCGCACATCATCAACAAAGTTCCTGTTGCGCGATTGATGCTGGCAGATAAATGTATCAACACATCGAGTTGCGCTCACAAATCACCGAAACAATCCGGCTAACTTCTTTTTTATGGCTTCACGCGATCCAATCAAGATCGTTTCCATTGGTGGCGGCACAGGGCTTTCGACTTTGCTTTGTGGGCTGAAACGATTTCTCCATCCGCATTCCGTGGAGCCTGAAATCCAACTGACCGCAATTGTCACAGTCACCGACGACGGCGAAAGCTCCGGGCGGTTGCGAACGGAATTCGACGTGTTGCCGCCCGGAGACATTCGCAATTGTCTGGTTGCGCTGGCCGACGAAGCCAATCCGCTGACCGCGCTGTTTCGCCATCGGTTCCCGGGCGACGGTTCGGTTGGAGGTCATTCGTTGGGCAATTTGCTGATTCTGGCGTTACACCAACTCGGCGGGAATTTTTTGACGGCGATTGAACAAGCCGGGCAGTTGTTGGGCATTCGAGCGCGAGTGTTGCCTTCGACACTGGATCGAGTTGATCTGGTAACTCGCCTCAACGGCAAAACTGTTCGTGGACAGGTGGCGATCAAATCTCAAAACACGCCGATTTGTGAATTGGCGATTGATCCGCCGGACGCGCGCGCTTTGCCTGCGTCGGTTGCTGCCATTTACGAAGCCGATCTCATCACGCTCGGCCCTGGTTCGCTGTTCACCAGCGTGATTGCAAATTTACTGGTCAAAGGCGCTGCCGAAGCCTTGGCGGAATCTCGCGCCCGGAAAATTTATATCTGCAACGCGATGACGGAATTCGATGAAACCGATGGGTTCAGCGCCGAAGATCACGTTCGACAATTGCTGGCGTATGCGCCCGCTTTGAAACTGGATTATGCGCTGTTCAATTCCACGCCGATTTCGGCTGCGATGTTGAAAAAATATGAAGCTGAAAAAGCCCGACCGATTGTACTACCGCTGTCTGAATTGTCGGAATCGGGCGAGACTCGTTACGTGGCGCTGCCGTTGATTTCAGAATCGCGCGCGGTGCGACATGATCCCGAATTATTGAGCCGCGCGATTTTTGATATTTACGCTCGTTGAATTGTTCACCTTCTGTTCTGCTGATCCCACTCCGCTATGCAAGACGAAGACTACGAATACCTATACGCTTTGGAAGAAAGCTTCTGGTGGTTTGCCGGCATGCGCGAAATCACCGCCAGCTTGCTTGATCCACTTCTTCCCAGCCGCGTCCGAACGATTCTGGACGCAGGTTGCGGCACAGGCGGCAATCTGGAATGGCTGGTTCGCTATTCCGGCAAAGGCCGCATTATCGGAATTGACCCGGTTCCGCTGGCGATTGATTTCTGTCGGCAAAGAAATCACTTGATGTTGTCTCAAGCTTCGGCGACGGATTTGCCGTTCGCGGATGAAAGTTTCGACTTGGTGACCAGTTTTGACGTGCTGGTGCAAATTCCCGGCGAAGGCACGGACGACCAATCCATTCAGGAAATGTGGCGCGTGTTGAAACCCGGCGGAATCGCTTTTGTTCGCGGCCCGGCGTATAGCTGGATGCGTAGCGGCCATGACGAAGCTTTGGACACAGTTCGCCGATACACGTTGGGCCAGTTGTGCGACAAGATGGAAGCGTTCGGCTTTGAAGTGCTGCGGAAAACTTACGCCAACAGCTTGCTCTTCCCAGCCGTAGCCCTTCGGCGGTTGGTGTTCAAACGGTTGGGATTGGCCGACGGCGGTTCGGACGTGAAACCGTTGCCGCCTTCGCTGGAATGGTTGAACCGGTTGTTGACCAAATTCCTGTTGGCCGAAGCGGCGTTTCTGCGAAATCCGAACGCGGCATTTCCGTTCGGATTGTCAGTGGTTTGCATTGCGCGCAAACCCGAATGAATGTGTTGACGCGATGATTTCTTTGTTGGGCAAAACCGAAGCTGAACTGATCGAATTTGCCGTCGGGCTTGGCGAAGCGGCTTTTCGTGGCAGGCAAATCTACCAATGGATTTACGCTCGACGCGCGTTGGATTTCGACCAGATGACCGAGTTATCGAAACCGCTACGCGAAAAACTCAGCCAGTCGGCGACGATTACTGAAACCACCATTGAGCGCGTGTTTTATTCGGCGGACGGCACGCGACGATACCTGCTGCGGCTGGGCGATGGCCGCGAAGCCGAAGCCGTCTTCATGCCCGAAGATCGCCGCGACACCATCTGCATCAGTTGTCAGGTCGGATGCGCTGTCGGTTGCAAATTCTGCATGACTGCTCAGCTTGGTGTGAAACGAAACATGACCGCAGGCGAAATCATTTCTCAGGTGGTGATCGTTTTGAATGAAGTTTACGGCGAAGGCAGCGAGACTCCGCACGGCACGAATCTGGTGTTTATGGGAATGGGCGAAAGCTTTTTGAATTACCAGGAAGTGATGCAATCCATTCGCCTCATGGCCGACCAGAAAGGTTTGGGAATTAGTCCCAAGCGCGTGACGGTTTCGACTTCGGGCATTGTGCCGCGCATTTACGAATTCGCCAACGAAGCCGTCCGACCTCATTTGGCGATTTCGCTGTCTTCAACCAACGAAGAGCAGCGCAACGATTTGATGCCGATCAATCGCAAATACACGCTGGCGGAATTGATGAAAGCTTGCCGGGAATATCCGCTCGATGAACGCGAACGGCTGACGTTTGAATACGTCCTGCTGGCCGAAGTGAACGACAGCGACGAAGACGCGCGGCGATTGGTTCGGTTGCTGAACGGCATTCGCGCCAAAGTGAATCTGATTCCGCACAACCCCGCGCCCGAACTGCCTTACAAGGCTTCGCCGATGGAACGCATTCTGGCGTTTCAAAAAATCCTGACTGACAAAGACGTTCCGGCTTTCATTCGCCGCCCGCGCGGGCAAGACATTTCCGCCGCGTGCGGCCAACTTGCCGCACGCCATCAAGCGCAAGCGTAGTCAAACCCCGTCGAGACGACGGTGCTCCCAATGGTAGAAAGTTCGCTCGCTGTCTTCTACAATCCGCGCTCGCCGAAACCGGCACTACTCAATCGCTCAAAACTCGGAGATTCAAACTTATGAAAACGGCTGCCCTGCTGTTTTGCGTGTTGCTGTTGACCACAACTGTTATGCCAAAAACTCAAGACAATCTGCCCAAATCGCGCGCTGAACTTTCCAATTACGAAGAAACCAGTCGTTACGAAGACGTGCTGCGATTCATCGCTGACCTGCAAAAACTGACAGACAAACTGCGCGTGGAATCCTTCGGCAAAACCGAAGAAGGCCGCGACATGCCGTTGATGATTTTTGCCAATCCGCCGATTTCCCAACCGCGCGAAGCTCGCGTTTCTGGCAAACCTGTCATTTTCATTCAGGCAAATATTCATGCTGGCGAAGTGGAAGGGAAGGAAGCGATGCTGCATCTTTCTCGCCGCATCGTCGCCGGTGATTTGAAAACCCTGCTGGATAAACTGGTCATTCTGGTCGCTCCGATTTACAACGCCGACGGCAATGAACGAATTAACGGCACGAACCGCACGGCTCAGAACGGCCCCATCGGCGGAGTCGGCACGCGCGAAAACGCCAAAGGCATGGACTTGAACCGCGATTACATGAAGCTGGAATCGCCCGAAGCCAACGCTCTGGTCGGATTGATGAATCGCTGGGACCCGCACCTGACCGTTGACCTGCACACCACCAACGGTTCATATCACGGTTATCACCTGACTTATTCGCCGACGCTGAACCCAAATGCCGACGTGCGATTGATCGCGTTTGGCCGCAACAAAATGCTTCCGGCCATCACGCGCACGCTGCAAACAAAGCACAAATTCCGCACATACTTTTATGGCAACTACGCCACAAAAGAGCGTATGAACCGCGAAGTGAACACCTTCGAAATGCAGCGCGAAGGCCGTGCTGCTCAACCCGCCGACAAGCCGGAAACCAGAATCTGGCGCACCTTCGATCACAAACCGATGTTCGGCAATAACTACGTCGGGTTGCGAAACCGGCTGACGATTCTTTCTGAAGCCTACAGTTATCTGGATTTCAAAGGCCGCATCGCTGTCACCGAAGCGTTTGTCGAAGAAATTTTCAAATACTCGGCACTGCACGCCGCCGAAATCACTGCGCTGATTAACCGTGTGGACGCCGACGCAGTGCGCGGAAAGCTTCCCGCCAAAGGTGTCGCGTTTGAAATCAAAGCTTTGGACAGGCCCGTCAGCATACTGGTTGGCGAAGTGAAGAAGCTGAAAAATCCACGCAACGGCAAAGACATGACCGCAATGGTGGAAGACAAATTCACGCCAACGCCGATGCCGGATTACGGTTTGTTTGCTGCCACCAAAAGCAATCCTGTTCCGCGCGCGTACCTGTTCAAAAACGAAGCGGGCTTAAAAACCATCATCGCCAAGTTGCAAGCGCACGGCATCGCCATCGAAGAGTTGACCGAACCGTTGACCACCGAAACTGAAGCCTTTGTCATTGATTCGGTCAACAAAGCCGCTCGCGCCTTTCAAGGCCACGCCGAGGTAAAACTGAAAGGTCGCGCGCAAAACGAAACCGTCACCTTTCCAACCGGTTCGATTCTGGTTCGCACGACTCAGCCGTTGGCATCGCTGATTTTTTACCTGCTGGAAGCCGAAAGTGACGATGGATTTGTTCGCTGGAACTTCCTGGATGCGTATTTGGAAAAAGGCAGGACGTATCCGATTTACAAACTGACGGGAGAGATCAAAGCAGCCAGCCGATTACGGCAACCTTAGCGTCGAATCGGGCAAGGCGTCGAAGCGCAAGCTCCGAATTTGCCGCGAAAGACCATTTCTGAAACGCACTGCGGCAAGGCCTCTCCACGAACAATGGAGTGGCCTTGCTCTACGCTGCCAGACCGCTGCGCCGAAATCGAAAGCGTCTGTGAATTGTCTTCATCAAAATCTGGCGCGCCCCATTACAAATTAATCCGGCTCTTTTTGGGACTTTTAACCCGCCTGGAAATCTTTCACTCCTGTCAAAAAAAGAATGTCTCGATGTTGCGTGTCCTGATCCAGCTTCAGCGCGGCGCAGTTTGAAAACCGCCGCGTTGAGCCGCGAAGCGGAAGAATCCGCACCAAGCTGCGTAAGATCGCCAACCTTGTTACGAACATCGCGCTTCAATCGGCTGAGGGCGTAAAGCTATGGCCAATTTCTGACGGCACATTGATTGCTCAATAGGGCGAAGTCGGATTGTGTAAGAACGAACTGCGAACAAGCCAACAAGGGGGTTTTATGCCAGATCGAATGAAAGTTCTTGTCGCTTATGATGGGTCGGATTGTGCCAATGCCGCGCTGGATGATTTGCGACAGGCAGGTCTGCCGGACAATGTAGAGTTCAAAGTTTTATCGGTTATCGAAAACTGGCTGCCTCCGCCTTCCGGGTTGGAAATCGTCGAACACATTGACCGAGATCAGGAATATCTGACGCTGGCGATGCGAGCAGCTAATTGCATTCAGGAATCCGCGCCGGGATGGCAAGCCGAATCTGAAGTTGAATTTGGTTCGCCCGCTTCCGTCATTTTGGAAAAAGCCGACGAATGGAAACCTGATTTGATCGTGGTCGGCGCTCATGGACGATCATCACTCGGACGATTTTTTTTCGGCAGCGTGTCGCAAAAAGTGCTGCACGAAGCCAATTGCCCGGTTCGTGTGGCGCGGGAGCCAAAGGAAAAGCTCGAACGTCCTTTGCACTTGCTGATCGGTTTCGACGGGTCGCCGGGAGCGAAAGAAACCTTGCGCGTGATTACTGCGCGCAACTGGCCTGATGATTGTGAAGCTCGCATCGTATACGCTGCCTGGCCGAGCCTGGAATTCACTTCGCAGCCATTGGCCGGCAAGATCGCCGACTGGGTTGCAGATGAAGACTTGAAGATCAAAAATAAGATTGATTCCGTGGTCAATGACCTAAATGCCGCCGGGTTAAACACGACAGCCGTCGTCAAAGCTGAAAATCCGAAACAATTGTTGATAAGCGAAGCCGAAAGTTGGCAAGCGGACTGCGTTTTTGTTGGAGCCAGAGGTTTGGGGCTATTCGAACGGTTGCGGCTTGGCAGTGTGTCAACCGCGGTCGCTGCGCGGGCGCATTGTTCGGTAGAGGTGGTTCGTTAATTGAGACGTAAATTAAATGGCAATGGGGCATAAGATTCGTACCTGTTCCGATGACCGGGAGCGAGCTATGGCAACGAATAAAATTTTGGTTGTTGATGACGACTCTTCAATCAGATGGATGCTGATCGAAGCTCTCAAGGAGTGGGGCTACGAACCGACTGAAGCTTCGACCTGTCAGGCGGCGCTGTTTGTTCACGAAACGGAATCGCCAGCGGCAGTACTGTTGGACATTGATTTGCCCGACGGGTCGGGGCTGGAAGCCTTGCGGGAAATCATACGCCACCAGCCGGAAGCCATTGTGATTATGGTTTCGGCAAAAGGTTTTTTTGACACGGCTGTCGAGGCGTTGCGCGGTGGCGCATTCGATTTCATCAGCAAGCCGATCAATCTGTCTGAATTGCAGGTCACGCTGCGCAACGGGCTAGAAACGCGCAAGCTGCGAAAAAAGATCAATTCGCTTCGCCGCCAACAAACGCACCAATTCAATTTCGATCAGTTCATAGGACAGTCGCCCGCGATGAAAGAGATGATCTTGTTGGCAAGCAAAGTCGCCAAAAGCGAAGCTTCGGCAGTGCTGTTGCAGGGTGAAAGCGGAACCGGCAAGGAACTGGTTGCCCGCGCCATTCATTACGGTTCGTCACGCGCCGATGGGCCATTCGTGCCAATCAACTGCGCGGCCATTCCCGACACGTTGATCGAAAGCGAATTGTTCGGCCACGAAAAAGGTTCGTTCACCGACGCCAAAACCTTGAAGGAAGGATTGTTTGAACAGGCCGAAGGCGGCACGCTGTTTCTGGATGAAATCGGAGAATTGGAACAGGGTTTACAAGCCAAGCTGTTGCGAGTTTTGGAAGACGGAAATTTTCGTCGTGTCGGCGGGTTGAAAGACGTGCCTTACGACGCGCGCATCATCGCTGCTTCCAACCGCGATCTGAAAGCCGGGCGATTCCGAAGCGATTTATTTTACCGCCTGTCGGTCATTCAAATCGAACTGCCGCCTTTGCGCGAACGAGGCGGCGATACGCTGGCGCTGGCAGGATATTTCATCGAACATTTCAACCAGCATCTGAGAAAACACATCACAGGATTGTCGCCCGAAGTCGCCGAAATCTTTTGCCGTTACCCCTGGCCGGGCAATGTGCGAGAACTGCGAAACGTCATCGAACGTGTGATGATTTTGGAAGACAGCGACCTGATTACCACTGCCTGGCTGCCGCACTCTTTGGCGGATTACAAACAGAAACCGGAATGTTCTGTCTCTGGCTGCCAATCAACACAACCCAGCACTGCCGTTATCGAAGCCACAAACATCAAGCATTTGTTCCCGTTGCCTATGACCGGAGTCAGCCTGGACGCTGTCGAAAAATCGTTGCTGTTACAAGCCATCGAACTGACCGAAGGCAACCAAACCAAGGCCGCCGAACTGCTGCACATTTCCCGCGACCAGTTTCGATATCGTTTGAAGAAAATTGAACACCATTCAGTCGCTAATCATCACGAATAAAGCCTGTCGCCGATTAAGATTTGGCGACAGGCTTTATTCACACATTCAACCCAATCCCTTTACCACCAGACGCGCACAAGCTCCGGCTGAATTCGTCTGTATGCTTCAGTTGCAACATCTGCACGCCCATCGCAATCGGCGAAAGCACTTTGTTCAAATCGTGCGCAATGCCGCCGACCAGCGTGCCCAGACTCTCCATCCACTGCGTGCGGAAGAAACCATAGCCAGTCTGACTTATTTCTCGACTCTGCCGAAACAAAAATTGACATTTACACCTGCCTGAACTACTTTTCATTTGGAACAGCGCAAAAGTCAGACGTTATAAAAAAAGGCATTAATCCAGCTTTTTCCTTTCAGTTCTTTCGTAGTTGATTAGTTTCACCAACTCGCGTCTCGGTTAAAAAAGACGCTTTCAATGTCCCGGCGCTGCCGGAGTTACGGAGGACAAATGACGGATAAGAATCTGACTTTTACCGACACCGAAGCTTTTTACACCCAACTTCTGGAAGCGGAATCCCGCAACGAAAATTACTGTATTGATACTGGCATTTCAGAGGCGAAGAATTTGCCGCTCAGATTGTTGCATCACGTCGGCATCAGCAAAGACGACATTGCTCACGTCCAACATAAAGTCGTCGAAGAGAGCGCGTTGATGCACGATTTCATCGAACCGATGGTCGTCCGATTCAACGAGATGATCGGCAAATACAAACCGGCGCGCGGTTATGAATTCACTGTCGAAGCCGAAGATTACGACACGATCAAAATCCACGGTCGCCCGAAATCCGCCGTAGCAACTGCCGCATAAGCGAGAAAATCAAAAAGGCAGCAAACAATGATTCAATTCACTGCTTGCTGCCTTTGCTGTTTTCGGCGGCTTGGTCGCGGGCTTATCTTACCTTTCGATCTGTTTCTTCCAGGCCGCTGCCGAGATTTCGCCCTGCCCAGGTGACGCCGTGAATGTATTTGCCCACCGCGCCAACACGAGCGCCTTTGCTTGGCACTCCGCGCTGAGTCATCACCCACAATTTGCCGGTTTCATCGCTCAATTCATAAGCGCCTTGCCCCAGCGCACCATAACTGTTGGTGACGTTTCCGATAATCAGCACTTCTTTGCCGCGATACCGCGCGGGGTCGGCATTGATTCTGCCGATGGTGGTTTGTTCGGGACAGCCCATCAGGAACAGCGCGGCGGCCAGCAACATCAAAGACGCAAACAATCGAGTTTTCATAATCCTCCTTCTCACCCGGTGACAGGTGATTTCAAAATCAGTAAGTTGTCGCAAAAGGGGATTGTTTGTTCAGGTTGGTCGCCGCCAAAAAACAACGTTGTTTTTTGGTCTCGCATCGGCAGGGTTTGAACGGCGCGCATTATACATATTGCAGTCTGATTGGGTAGCGCAATTTTCCAAATAGCCCTGATTAGCCAAATTGTCCTGATTAGTTTGATCGGACATAATCCGGCCATGTTCGAAATCCCAAAACTGTATCCGATTACCGATTGCCAATTATCCAACTGCACGCACGAAGAAATCGTGCAACTGATGCTCAGCGCCGGAGCGCAGTTGATTCAATTGCGCGACAAAGACGCCAGCGCCAAAGAATTGCTGGATGCCGCGCGTGCTTGCGTCAGACTGACGCGCGAAGCCGGAGCGACCTTAATCATCAACGACCGCGTGGATGTGGCGCTGACCTCTGGCGCGGACGGTGTTCATCTGGGACAGGAAGATTTGTCTGTCGAAGAAGCCCGCGAAATTTTGGGCGACGACAAAATCATCGGCGTTTCAACTCACACGCTGGATCAATTCATGGCCGCGCTGGAAACGTCCGCCAATTACATTGCCGTTGGGCCGGTGTTTACAACAACAACCAAAGAAAATCCTGATCCGGTGGTTGGCTTGGAATTTGTAACTGAAGCGAAAAAGCTGTCGGATCGTCCGTTGGTAGCGATTGGCGGGATTACGGATGAACATGCTCCGGCAGTAATTGCCGCCGGAGCCGACAGCGTGGCGGTGATTTCGGCATTGTATCCATTCGGCGACATCAACGATTTTTTCACCAAGCCGGATATTGCCGGTCGCGTTCGAGCTTTTCTGAAAGCACTTGCCTGAAATTCAATCCGTCGAGTGAAAGTCTTCAATCTTTTTCAACCGGTATCGAAGCTGGTCGCGCGAAATTCCCAGCAACTCCGCCGCGCGAGTTTGGTTGCCGCCGCTCCGTTCCATGGCTTGGCGGACAAAGGACAACTCGACCTCTTCAAGTTCGATTCCGCCTTCCGGCAATACAAAACCGTGTTGAACCTGAATCACCGGCGCGACTGGAACGGCAGCCGTCGTTGGGTAAACAACGGCTTCTTTAGTCTTGGCCTGTTCATCTTTGACCAAGTCGCGCGGTAACCATGACGATGTGATCGAATCGGAATCTTCCAGGATCATAACCCGCTCAATAACATTGCGAAGCTCGCGCACATTTCCCGGCCACTGATAACGCCGGAAAATTTCCGTGACTTCGGGCTGCAAACCGCGTACACGTTTTCGCAAACGTTCGTTGAAATGGGCGATGTAATAATTTGCCAGCAGCAACACGTCGTCGCCACGTTGGCTGAGTGGCGGCAGGTCAATCTGAATCACCGAAAGACGGTAATACAAATCCAGCCGAAAGCGTCCGTCTTCGCTTTCGGATTTCAGATCACGATTTGACGCTGCAATCACACGCACATTCAGCGGCAAATCTTTCAGCCCGCCCACGCGCCGAAACTTTCCTTCTTCCAACACGCGCAACAATTTCGCCTGTAATCCCAATTCAAGCTCGCCGATTTCATCCAGAAACAACGTGCCGCCCTGAGCCTGTTCGAACAATCCTTCTTTGCGAACTTTGGCGTCGGTGAACGCTCCTCTTTCGTGGCCGAACAATTCGCTTTCCAGCAGCGTGCCCGGAATGGCGGCGCAGTTGATGGCGATAAACGGATGATCGGTGCGCGACGAACCGTAATGAATCGCTTTGGCAACCAGGTCTTTGCCGGTTCCGCTGGCGCCTTGCAATAACACCGACGAAGCTTCGCTGGCGGCGACTTTTTTGGCCAGGCGCAACATTTCGGACATTGCTGTGGATTGGCCGATGATCTGACTGAAGTTGAATTCCTGAGCGCGTTCGCGGCGCAACGTGACGACTTCGCGGCGCAATTTGCTGGCCTCCAAACCATTGCGAATGGTGACTTGCAGTTCATTCAACCTGACCGGCTTGCTGATGAAATCATAAGCGCCGCCGCGCAATGCCGCGATGGTGTCTTCCAGTTGCACATTGCCGGTAATCATAATGACCACGGCTTGCGGTTGGCGATTTTTGTATTCCCGCAACGCATCAATGCCCGAACCGTCAGGTAGATTGATGTCTTGCAACACGGCCAGCGGCTGTTCGGCATCGAATAATTCCCGACCGGCGGCGATGGTTCCGGCTTCGATTGGATCGTAACCCCATCCTTGCAACGCTTCGACCAGAGTCAGCCGAATGTTGGGTTCGTCATCAACGATCAGTATTTTTTCTTTTGGCATGGTTCCTCTGATTGATGAGGCGAAAGGAAAATTCCTTTTGCCTTGAATCTTTCGTCGGCGGATTCACGCTGGATTTTACCGCACGGACGGGCAATAAGTCGCACGTGGAGCTTCGGCAACAGGCAAGTTGCTCTTCTTGCAGCCGCAACAGTGCGCGTCGTACAATTCGCCATCGTTTAATAGTGCTTCAAACTTCTCTAAAGACAACTGCATTTATGCGAATTACATTTTTTGCGCTTGCCGTCTTGTTGATTTGCGGCTGGCTGACAGGCTGTCGCTCGGCGTCAAACTCCGATTCGGCGAATGACAATTCGCCGATCATTGTTGAAATCAACGGCGAAGAAGAGCGGCAAACGGCTTTCGGACGGTTTGTCAAAGCGCGTCTTTCGGATTTGTCGTCGGATTTGCAAAACCAGGCCGACAACGACAAACGCATGAGCGGTTTGTTTGATGAATTCGTTCAGCGCCAGGTGCTGTTGCAAGAGGCCAGGAAAAAAGAAATCGAACCGACCGACGACGAAATTCGCGCGGCATTGGAATCGCAACACAGACAAACCAAAGGCGAAGGCGCGGATCAAAATTCGACCACGTTGGAAAGCGGCGAGCGACGAATCGAAATTTTCAACGATCTGGTCATCAGCAAATATCACGAAAAAGCCGGGCTGTTTAACGACATCAAAGTCACACCGCAGGAGGTGCAGGAGTATTACGGCAAAAACACCGATCGGTATCAAAGCCAGAATGGGTTTTATGTCCGCGAAATTCGTGTGCAGGGTGAAGCCGAAGCTCAGAAACTGTACCGCCAGGCTTTGGCCAAGCCGCAGGATTTCGCCGTGCTGGCGCGCGAACATTCCGATTCTCCGCTGGCAGCCAATGGCGGGTTGATGCTTTACGAAGAAGCGCAGCAATTGCCGCCGGTTCTGGCTCAAGCGGTGACGCCGCTCAAAGTCGGTTCAATCAGCAAAGTCGTCAAATCCAATTACGGTTTCCACATTTTCAAACTGGAGCAGCGAGCGACGCCATTGCCGTTGGAAAAAGTGAGCAAGGAAATCGAAGACCTGCTGCTGAGCGAAAAACGCCAGTCAGTTATTAACGAATACAACAAGCGCGCTCTGACCGGAGCCAAGATCAAGGTTTTCCGCGAAAAACTGGGATTCAATTACACGGGCGGCTTCGGGTCGTAAGCGCGCAAGCGGAATTTCACAGCGCGTTCAAGCTTGGGTGAAATCCACAAACGAAGATCAAAAGCAGTTTTTGGGTTGATGGCCGGCTGGCCATCAACAATGTTGATGGCCAGCCGGCCATCAACAAGAAGATGAATCGTCACAAGGAGAGTTTTATGAAGTTAATTGCAAAAGCGTGTTTGCTGGGAATGATGGCAGGTCTGGCCGTGACTTCCTTCGCGCAAAGCGACGACCGTCCGGTTGATGAAGTAATCGCGCGCGTCAATTCCGGCGTGATTATGCGCTCGACGTTTGAAGCCGCGCAGAAAGAACAACTCGAACAGATGAAAAACGCCGGGTTGAAAGGCGCTGAACTGGAAAAGAAATTCAACGAAATCAAACCGCGCATTCTGGACGAATTGATCCACACGCAATTGCTGGCTCAGCGCGCCAAAGACCTTTCGATCAACGTCGAACCGCAGGTCAACCAGCAGTTTTTGCGAATGATGAAGGAAAACAACTGCGAATCGAAACAGTGCTTGGAGCAGAAAATGCGCGAAGCCGGATTCGACATCGAAGAAGTGACCAAACTGTTGACCGAAAACTTTTCCCGCGAAGCCGTGATGTACACGGAAATCCAGCAAAAGATTTATCGCAATCTGACCGAGAAAGAAAAACGCGAGGCTTACGACAAGAACAAAGAGTTTTTCACCATTCCGGGCGAAGTGACGCTCAGCCGTATTTTCGTCGCGCTTGGCAAAGACCCGAATCAGTCGTTGCTGCGCGCCAAAGACATCGTGATGCAGGCTCGCGGCGGCGCAATTGAATTTTCCGCGCTCGGCGAGCGTGTTTCCGAGGACGAGCTTTGCAAAAAGCAGAAATGCAAACTCGGCCCGGCCATCAAGGTGTCGGAGCTTGCGCCGGAAGTGAAGGCCGCTGTCGAAAACGCCGCCGCTGGAACTGTCACCGATCCGGTCAAGCTGGAAAATGGCTATTACATTTTCCGTGTTGACGAACGCAAAGAACCCCAAGCGTTGCCATTTGAAGACGAGAACGTCCAGCAGCGCATTGCCGGGTATCTGGTCAACCAACAATCCGAAAAACAGATCGAAGCTTATCTGGCCAAATTGCGCGACGACGCTTTCATTGAAATTTCGCCGGAGTTCCAGTTTGAAGGCAGCGCGGTGAAATCGGCTCAGATCAAACGAGTCGCTTATTCGGAAGAAAACGAAAAGACCCGCAAGAAACGAGAAAAGGAAGAAAAGAAGAAAGCTGAAGAAGCGAAAAAGGCTGCGGCGGCTACGGCTAAAGACCCCGCCAAACCTTGAGCAATTCGGATTTAGGATGTGGAATTCAGGATTTAGAAATTTGCCAACTGTCTAACTCCTAAATCCCAATTCCTAAATCCTGACAACGCGCCGCCAGGTGATTTATGGAAAAAATCTTCGTCCGCGATTTCACACCCAATCAAAACATCAGCACCACATTTCTGGTCAAATCCAAAGAACTGCGCGCCAAAAAAACCGGCGGCCAGTTTGCGATGATTACCTTTGGCGACCGAACCGGCGACATTTCCGGGCAGTGGTGGGATGGGTTTGAAGGTTCGATTGACACGTTCGACAAAGACGACATCGTGTTTGTGCGCGGACTAGTCAATCTGTACCGCAATCATCTGCAAATCCAGATTCACCGTATGCGGCCCTGCCAACCGCACGAAGTTGACCTGACGCATTATTTCCCGACGACCAAATTCGATGTCGAAGAGATGTTTGCCGAACTGCTGGGTATCATCCGCGACTTTCAAAATCCACACCTGCGGCAACTGCTGGAAAACATTTTCGCTGACGACGAAACCGCGCAAAAATTCAAACGCGCTCCGGCGGCCAAAACCATGCATCATCCTTATCTGGGCGGATTGCTGGAACACACCTTGTCGCTGGTCAAACTGGCGAAAAAAGTCGGCGGGCATTACGAAGGCATTGATCTGGATCTGTTGCAAACCGGAGCCGTGCTCCACGATTTCGGCAAAATTGACGAACTGAGTTACGACCGTGCCTTTGGGTACACCAATGAAGGTCAGATGATCGGCCATCTGGTGATGGAAACGATCATGGTGTCCGATCACATCAAAAAGATTGACGGCTTTCCTGATGAATTGCGTCGCCATTTGCTGCATCTGTTGCTGACGCATCACGGCAAGCTGGAATACGGTTCGCCGAAACTCCCCAGTACGCCCGAAGCATTGATGTTGTCGTATCTGGATGATCTGGATTCCAAAGTCGAAGCGATGCAGCGGCTGATGGCCGAACCGCATTCGACCGCCGATTGGACGCGCATTTCGCCGATGTTCGAACGTCCGATTTATCGCGTCCGCACCAACGAAGCTCCAGCGACAGATCAACCGACGGCTGAACTGGCTGAATCAACTTCCGTTTCTGCCCAGGCTTCTGTTGCTGCTGCCAATGCACGACCGGAAAATTTCGCCGCTCCGCCGCGCAAACCCAATGTTCGATCCAACAGTTTCAACACGCCGTTTGAAGCGTTGGCCGATCTGGTGAAACCAGAATAACCGTTCGACGACGAAACTTGATCCTTTGCCGCGCTTCGTGCAAATTTCTTCCGTCAAGAATCACCCAATTCAAAACAAGCGATTATCAGGAGGCGAAATCACGTCATGATTTCAGGAATTCTTCTGGCTGCCGGAGAATCAAAGCGAATGCAGCCCAATTTCAAACCGCTACTCAAATGGGGCAAACGCACAGTCATTGGCGAATGCGTTTACCAACTGCGAAATTCTCAACTGGCTGACATCTTCGTCGTGCTGGGTTACCGCGAATCTGACGTTCGCACGCGGCTGGCCGGAACCGGCGTGCAATACGCCGTCAACGAAGATTACGCCAACGGCATGTTGTCTTCGATCAAAACAGGATTGGCGATGATCGGCCCGAACACTGACGCTGTATTGATCGCGTTGGTAGATCAACCGATGGTCAAATCCGATGTCATCAACAAATTGATTGACGCTTACGGCGACGGCAGCAAAGGAATCATCATTCCCACCTATCAAGGCAATCACGGCCATCCGATCATCGTCAGTTACAGTTACTTCGACGAAATGATGCAGCTTGATGAAGCAACTCCCGAAGGTTTGGGCGCGTTCATCAACGCTCACAAAAACGATTGGCTGGAAGTTCCGGTCGAAACTTCCGCCGTCATCGAAGACATTGACGTGCCAGAACAATACCAACGGCTGAGCCGGCAGGCGGCGCCGTTGTACGAATATCACAACTGGCATCCTTAAGGTGAGTTCCGCATTCATGGTTAAAGAGGTTTTTCAAGGAGAGTGGTCATGAATTTATTGCAGCGCGCCGTTCCTGAGTTTCGGATTGATCGGCTGCCGAAACATCTTCAAGGGCGTTTTTCGGATTTATATTCCTCATCCGAAAAATCAGTTTCTTTTCTAAAGCCTGACGCCGTTTACCAAGGAGATGCCTGTGATCTTTTGAAATTGATTGAGCCTAACAGTATCTCTTTAAGCGTCTGGTCACCACCTTATTTTGTGGGCAAAGAATATGAATCTGCCTTGAGTTTCGAGGATTGGCAAAACTTGCTCTCTTCAACAATCAGAAATCACTTCTCTATTCTGAAACCTGGTGGATTTTTGGTTATTAACATTGCCGACATTCTTTGTTTCAAAGACGAGGACATGCCCCGTGTCCAAGCAGATGTCGTCACGCGGAAACGATCTCCTGTTACACGTGAAGATGTCTTGAAAGCCTTGGCTGAGAATCCAGGGGTGAATCGTCAGGGGATTGCTAAATTACTTGGGTGCAGCGAACAAACCGTTGATCGGCGACTTAATGGAAATAACATTCGAGGTGGTAAGTATGAGCCTCAGACTCGCGTCAAAATTGTCGGTGGATTGCTCGAAGAATGGGCGATTGAAGCAGGGCTTTACCTCTATGATCGCCGTGTCTGGGTCAAAGACGCTGCGTGGGAAAATTCGAGATGGGCAAGTCTTTCTTATCGTTCAGTGGATGAATTCGAGTATCTATATTTTTTCTGGAAGCCTGGCATAACTAAATTTGATCGTAACCGATTAACACCAACAGAGTGGAGCAATTGGGGATCAAGGGGCGTTTGGCAATTTCCTTCCGTAAAAGCCAATGATGACCATGAAGCAAAATTTCCCATTGAGCTTCCTATGCGAGCCATTCGTCTCTTGACTGAACCGGGAGAAACAGTGCTTGATTGTTTTATGGGAAGCGGTACAACCGCAATTGCTGCTATTAGAGAGAATCGCCACTACATTGGGATTGAACTTGAATCAAAATATGTCTCTCTTGCCAGAAAAAAGATATCGGCGGAACTCAAAAAGAACCGGCTTTTTTAGATTGCAAGCAGGCCCAAAATGTTAATCAACCCCTATGGTCTAAAAAACGACTCTGAGCGCTTGGAAGAAATCGAGAAATCCTCTTTACGTCTTGTCGTTCAGGCGCTTTGTGATTATCGCACCACGGCCCAAGAAGTTTTCCGAGAGGAAAGCGATCAAGTCGCCGATATCGGAGAAGACATTACAAGAGAAGCATTGGATCGGCTTGGCATGTCTAAAGTGGATCAACGGCTTTTTGGCAAAGTAGATTACAAGCGCGCCCGCTACCTTTTCCACCCTGAATATGCGGTCAAGCAAGCGTTGTTCGTTGATTCAAAAGCGGAGAAAATTTCTGGTCAAAGCACAGCCACTCTTCAGATTTCCCAGCTATCTATGACGGTGAAACAAATTCGATCCGCCCAGGAAATCAACATTAACGGCAAACTTCCGCAAATCCTTGTGTTGCGCGGCGAGCCGTACATCACTACAACTTTATTCGTGAAGTACAACTACGAAGAATCAGAATCTGCCATCAGCTTAAGGAGCATTACCGTAGCAGCATTGCCGAATGGCCTTTTGCAGGAAAAATACAATCCATCTTCGACCGATACAATATGGCTTGCCGGACGAAATGCTCCCTCATTAGGAGAAGAGTTTCGCGTTCGCTTGAGCTTTGACCGCCTAAAAGATAAATCGGCCTGGCGGGTACAAAAAATACCAATGCCGCCAAATAACTTTACTTGGTCAGAATGAGGAACCATGCCTTACGCAGACTTACGCGAATTCATCCGAGCTTTAGACAAGCACAACGAACTGAAACGAATCAAAATTCCTGTTTCCAGCGATCAGGAAATTACTGAAATCACAGACCGCGTTTCCAAATCCAAAGACAACAACAAAGCTCTGCTGTTTGAAAACGTAGACGGCGGCAAAATCCCCGTGCTGATTAATGCGCTGGGCAGCGAACGGCGCATGGAATTGGCGTTGGAGGTCAACCGCATTGACGATGTGGCGCAACGACTGACCGACTGGCTGGATTTCAAATCGCCCGAAGGCTTGCTGGAAAAAGTGAAGATGCTGCCGAAACTGGCCGAGCTTGGGAAATACTTTCCTCGTGATGTGAAAGCCGGCCCTTGTCAGGAAGTCATCAAACGCGAAGGCGAATTTTCGCTGCTGGATTTTCCGATCCTGAAATGCTGGGAACTGGACGGCGGACGCTTCATCACTTTTCCGATGGTCTTCACCAAAAATCCGCGTTCGGGCAAACGCAATTGCGGGATGTACCGCATGCAGGTTTACGACGAAACAACCACCGGCATGCACTGGCAATTGCACAAACACGGAGCGGCGCATCATCGTGATCTGGAAAAACGCGGCGCACAGCGCATGGAAGTTGCCGTTGCCGTCGGAGCTGAACCTATCACGAATTTTGCCGCGACTTTGCCTTTACCGGACGATCTGGACGAAATGATTTTCGCCAGCTTTTTGCGCGAAAAACCGATTGAGATGGTCAAATGCGTTTCGGTGGATTTAGAAGTTCCGGCAACCGCCGAAATCGTGCTTGAAGGTTATGTTGAACCGGCAGAACGCCGCATCGAAGGGCCGTTTGGCGATCACACGGGCTTTTACACTTTGGAAGAACCGTACCCGGTTTTTCACGTGACGACAGTTACGCATCGCAAAAACCCGATTTATCAAACGACGATTGTCGGGCGGCCTCCGATGGAAGATTGCTGGATGGGACGAGCGATCATTCGCGTGACGATGCCTGTGCTCAAGCGCCAAATGCCGGAAATCGTGGATATGAATCTTCCATTTGAAGGCGTCTTTCACAACTTGATGCTGGTTTCGATTCGCAAACAGTATCCCGGTCACGCGCGCAAAATCATGAACGCCATTTGGGGAATGGGACAGGCGATGTTCACCAAATGCATCATCGTCGTGGACGAAGACGTCAACGTTCAAGACCCTTCTGAAGTCGCGTGGAAAGTTTTGAATAATATAGACCCCGAACGCGATATACAGTTCACGATGGGGCCGATTGACGTGCTGGATCATGCGTCGCGGTTCCAGGGCTACGGGTCGAAGATGGGTGTGGACGCAACCCGCAAGTGGAAAAACGAAGGCTTCGACCGCCTGTGGCCGAAAGAAAATAACACCAGCGAAGAAGTAAAACGGCTGGTGGATGCAAAATGGAAAAAGCTCGGATTGTGATCCGCGTTTATAAACAGAGGTGTTTTATGAAATCGTTTTTGATGGCTGCGTGTGCAGCAATTTTGTTGTTGGCCGGTTCGCCGGTTGAAACTAAGGCACAGAAAACCGAAAAGAAATCGGCCAAGAAAGAAGTGGCGACGTTGGCTGGAGGGTGTTTCTGGTGTCTGGAAGCCGTTTATGTCGAATTGAAAGGCGTTGATAAAGTTGCGTCGGGTTATTCCGGCGGCACAGTTGCCAATCCGACTTATAAGCAAGTCACTTCAGGCACAACCGGACATGCTGAGGTCGTGCAGATCACCTTCGATCCGCAAATCATTTCTTACAAAGAATTGCTGGAAGTGTTTTTCACGATTCACGATCCGACTTCGCTCAATCGGCAAGGCGCTGACATTGGTACGCAGTATCGTTCGGCGATTTACTACCACTCGCCGGAACAGAAAAGCACAGCCGAAAAAGTCATCGCCGATCTGACAACGGCTGGAATCTGGAAAAACAAAATCGTCACCGAAGTGGCGAAGTTCGACGTGTTTTATAAAGCGGAAGATTATCACCAGAACTATTACGCGCTGAATCCTGATCAGGCGTATTGTCGAATGGTGATCGAACCGAAAGTCATCAAATTCCGCAAACAGTTTTTGCCGAAACTGAAAAAACAGTAAGCACAACTACCATTGGCAAAAAGATTGGGGCAGAAAAATCCTAAATTCTTCTTTTTTCTGCCCACATTTTCTGCCAGCCAATTCCCTTCTACATTGTGAGGCTGAGATGCGAAAGAAACTGATTTTTGTTTGCGTAGCGATTTCGGCTTCTCTGATTGCCGCTTCATCACAAACCGCCAACTCCAAGCCGCAAAAGCCCACACTGGTTTGGTCAGATGAATTCGACGGGGCAACCGGAACTGCTCCTGACCCAGCAAAATGGGGTTACGATTTGGGAATCGGCCCCGGCAGAGACGGTTGGGGCAATCAGGAACTTCAGACGTACACCAACCGAACCGCGAACGCTTCTTTGGACGGCGAAGGCCATCTGGTCATCAAGGCTAATCGGGAAAACTTCACCGGAGTGGATGGCTTTGGGCGCGCTTATACTTCGGCCCGGTTGGTAACGCGCGGCAAATTCGAGCCGACTTACGGGCGAATCGAAGCCAGAATCAAAGTTCCTTTCGGACAAGGGATATGGCCTGCATTTTGGATGTTGGGCAGCAATATCAATTCGGTTGGCTGGCCTGCCTGCGGCGAAATTGACGTGATGGAACACATCGGGCGAGAACCCTCGACTGTGTATGGCACTCTGCACGGGCCAGGGTTTTCCGGCGCGCAAGGGCTGAGTGATTCATTGACCTTGCTCGATGGCAAAAAATTCTCTGATGACTTTCACATCTTTGAAGTGGAATGGAATCCGCGCGACATCAGTTTTTACGTGGATGGGCTGCATTACCACACGCGCAAATCGCCTGAATTCACAGGCAATCGGCAATGGGTGTTCGATCATCCGTTTTACCTGTTGCTGAACGTCGCGGTCGGAGGCCAATGGCCGGGCAACCCCGATGCTACGACTGTGTTTCCGCAAACGATGATGGTGGATTACGTCCGCGTGTATTCCGATTTGCGAGCGCCGATCAACCGAATTCGGTAGTTGCCAACAAGCAGCAAACCATCAATCACAAATTTCCCTGTCGTAACTCTTCAGCCAAAAACTCGCTCGCCCGCCACGAAACCGCTGCGATGGAAAGCGTGCAGTTTTTTTCCGGGCAAGACACAAACGAAGCGCCATCCACCACGAATAGGTTTTTGACTTCGTGCGCCTGATTGAATTTGTTCAGCACGGAAGTTTTCGGATCGTTGCCCATCCGGGCCGTGCCGACTTCGTGCGTGGCATCGCCCGGCGGAGGCGGCAAGGTGCGCGTGTAAGGAATAATTTCGGCTCCGGCGGCGCGCAGCAATTCTTCGGCGTTGTCATAAATCAACCCGGCCATTTTCAACTCGTTGTCGCCCCACCTGGCGTGAAACCGCAGTTGCGGAATGCCGTAGCGATCTTTCAAGCCAGAAGGATCAATCTCGCAGTAGTTGTCGAAATACGGCAGGCATTCGCCGAACCCCGCCATTGAAATTCGCGCCGGCGCAACATCGCGGACGGTCTTTTTGAATTCCCCGCCGAAACCTGCAAAGCGTTTGGCGTGGCCGGGAAAAATGTTCGATCCGCTGTTGGGTTGGAATTGCCAGCCGCGCAACGCGGAAACTTTGCGCCCGCCGGTAATGTTCGTGTGGCGAGGGATATAAACGTGGCCTCCGCCGGAACCGTCGTCGCTGACGACTTCAGAACCTTTCATCGCTGGCACGTAACCGGAAATCATTCCGGCTTTGAAATTGTCCATCAGGTAATGTCCCAGCACGCCCGAAGCGTTGGCCAGTCCGTTTTCGTGATGGCGAGTTTTGGAATTGAGCAGGATGCGCGTTGAAGCCATTGCTCCCGCGCCGATGACCACGACTTTGGCGCGCGCTTCGTACGTCAGCCGATTTTTTGTGTCTATAAATTCGACACCACGCGCCTTGCCGGTTTTTGGATCAATCAGCACACGGTGTACGGCGGCTCCGGTGCGCAAGGTGAAGTTCTTCTTTCCGACAAGCTGGGGAATGATCGTGTCCAGCGTGGAAAAGCGCGAAGCCGTTGAACAGCCGTAATCGCAGTTGCCGCAATAATGACAGGCGGCTCGATTGTCGCGGTTTTTCAGGATTATGGCTTTGCGAATGGGAATGATCGGAATGCCGATTTTCTTTCCGCCGCGAACCAGTTGCGCTTCGCCGCAACGCGGCGCAGGCGTTGGCGCGTGATAGTTCCCGTCGGGCGTGACCGCCAAACCTTCACGTGTGCCGAACACGCCCATCAAGTCTTCCGCCTTGTCGTAATACGGCGCGAGTTCGTCGTAAGAAATCGGCCAGTCTTCGCCCGCTCCATCCTGCAAAGACTTGGGTTTCATATCCCATTCGGACATTCGCAAACTGACTCGCGCCCAGGTGTTGGTGCGGCCTCCGACGGCGTGAATCCGAGTCCAATGGAAATCAGTTCCGGGCGCGGTGGCGTAACGGTCTTTGTACGGATGAACGTACAGATGTTCGGTGTAAGCCGACACTTTCCATAACCCGTCGTACTGGCCCGGTCTGCCCAAGCCGCGAAACGGCATGTCGTAAGGATAGGAATGTTCGGTATGGAAGATTTGGTTGCGATCCCATTTCGGCCCGATTTCCAACAGCAACACATTCAAACCTTTGTTGACCAGCACGTGCGCGGCGATACCGCCCGCTGCGCCGGAACCAACGATGATTGCGTCGTAGAGAGTCTTTAGCTGTGCCATGTGTTTCAGAAACGTGATTGGAGTTGAATGCAAAAAGGACAGTCAGAATAGCATGCCTGCTTCTGCCTGTCCTCTTGTATGGTTCTATCAGTTTGTATGTTTCTACAGCTTGCCACCATTACCCCAGCGGTTTTACGCCGAAGTATTTGCCGAGCATCAGGTCGGCTGTTTGCAGCGCGCCTTCGACCCAGCCTTGTGCGTCGGAATAGGCTTCGCCGCAAATGTACACCGGAGCGCCGGGCGCAGGATTCAGAATTTTTTCCTTCACCTCGCTGCTTTTCACACCGATATTCCAGGAATTCCAGCCTCCGCCGAACGGATCGTCCCCCCAGTCTTTGAAGCTGGCGTCAGCGACCGGCGGCAGAAATTGCAATCCGTGAACGACACCCAATTGCCGCTGAACTTCGGCAACCATCGCCGCCGGAGCGCGATTCCTGAGCCATTCGGGATCGGCGTTGGCGGATTGTTCCGAAGCACCGACGAACCATTCCGGTTCAGAAAATTGACCCGGCTGATTGCTGCGACGGCGTTTGGGACGGAATCCATCCCAAAACCCGATGTTCAATCCGTCATCGTAACTGGCCATCAACATGGCGCGGCCAGCGGTCGCAGGCTGGCCATTGTCATCAGGCCAGTAATACGTTTGCCGAACCGGCAGGTCGGTGGTTGTGCGGCCTTTTTGAACTCCGGCGGACAGCCACCATGGATAAGCGTATGTCGTGAAGAGTTTGAACAACGGGCGCGGCGTGACGCTGCCAATCAACGTAGCGACCTGGGGTTGTTGCAGCAACTGACTGCCAGGCGCGATCAAATCCAATGCGCGACGCGGCATAGCCAGAATCAAGGCTTTGGCTTTGATCGTACTGCCGTCTTGCAACCGGATTTCGGCGCCATCCGCCGTTTGGTCGAAGCCCGACACTTTGGCATTGAAGCGAATTTCACCGCCGGCTTTTTTCAATCGTTCGGCGACCGTCAGCGGAACCTGCTGGAATCCTTTTTTGAAGCCTTTGTATTCCGGTGCAACTCCGAAATCGGACAAATACCATGGAATGGCGTCTGCCGCGTTCCAGTTGCTGAGTACGGTTTCGTATCCTCCGGCGACGACGGCGAGTTGATACGCTTCGTCGCTCATCACACACAGCAGCACTTGCCAGAATCCCTGTTTGTACAGCGGCTGGCCGTTGAAACTCGCCGCCTGCGCCATTGCTCTTCGTTGTTCATCGGTCAAACCGGCAGCCGTAATTCCTGGCACGATTTGTTCGATGGCATTGACGACCAACTGGCTGGCGGTTTGGCCGAACTCCTGAAACGTCAACCGATAAGGCACTTTCGCCGGTTTTTTGGAAAAGTCTGACAATCGCAAATGCGTTCCGCGCAGATAAGAAATGTTGTCTGGCTGATCTACCGGAAACGCATACGTTTCGATGTAATCGTTCGGCGTGGCGGTTTTGTTCAACTCTGCAATCAGGTTGGTAATCAGCGGTTGGACGGCGGGCAGAATTCGCATGCCGCCGAGTTCAGCTTTCATGTATGGAATCTGCGGTGGCGAAACCGACAGCAACCGGCCTCCGATGTGATCGCTGGATTCCAACACGACGACTCGTTTTTTACCGCCGTCGGTCAGCAAACGCCACGCGGAATAAACTCCCGAAACGCCTCCGCCGACAATGGCTACGTCGTAAATTTCTTTGGGCATAATTTTGTCTCCAAATTGGTTCGAGTTCGTTAGCCGGGCAGCACGAAGTTCGGGCCATAATTGCCCAACGACGGATTGTTGCTGTCGAGCGGGATTTGCAGGATCGTCTGAGCCAAACCTGGCAGCGAAAACATCTTGCCGATGGCGCTGTCTATGCTGCCGGTTCCGTTCCAAGCGGCTTGCAAGCCATCGAGCATGGCGGCAAAGGCTTGATTGAAAGCGTCCAGCGCCGATTGCACGTTTGACGGAACGTTGGTGTATCCGCCCGCCGGGATCGGAGCCATCGGAAATACATCGGGAATCGTGATGGCGTCCCCCGCGTATTGCCATTGTCCGTTGACCTGAACCAGCATTTTGCCATTCCAAATTTCGGCAAACCGGTAGTAATGCGCGAAGTCTGCATCTTCATCCAACGGAGAAGTGGATGTGCCCTCGCCCTGTTCCTTGATGACTTCAATGGCATTTTGAACATCGGTCAGGCTGTTGATCGGGAAGACTTCGTTGTGAGTCTGGTTGAGCGAATTGAACGTCACCGTAAGCTGGTGTTGGCCGGTAAATGTCGGATTGACTTGCTGGAACGCTGACAAAATTGCGTCGTAAAACTCGCCGATGGTTGGGTGCGATGGAGCAGGTGCTTGTTTTGGCGCGGGGTTGGTGTTCGGGACGACCGGGCCGTTTTCAGGATATTCGATGGCCATATACACGTCATAAACCTGATCCAGCGTCAGCCCGGCCAACGTCACCGTCAGATTCGGATTCACGCCGCCGGGCAACGGACCCGGATACGTCGGAATGTTGCTGCTGATCTGCGGAGTTCCGCCAATCGCCGTCAACATGTTGCAGGCCAATCCCAGATGCAGCATTTCTTCCAAAATGATGTTGTTCATCTGATCGTAAACCGGCCCGCTGCCGCTTTGAATTGACCACTGCCCGCACAGATAAACCGGCAGCGTCGCCAGTTCCAGATCAACGGCTGCTTGAAGACTTTCCTGCAACCAGGCCAGGTCGTACTGTTCGGCGGGAACCTGCATTAACTCAACAATCTTGTTGTTTGGGGAATACGTTCTCTTGTCCATTGAATTGCTCCTTATCGGTTTTTGGATGAAACCCAACGCGCCTTTGGCCGGCGCGTTGGGATGTGAATGGTTTGCTGTTTCAGAATCGGCAGGCGGGCAACGATGGTGAACCTGGTTCGGTTGGCAGCCGCAACGTTAGCAGGAACGTGACCACGGTTTGTTGATCGGCGGCGTTGAGTTTGGAAAAGGCGTCAATGATTGCGCCTGCTTCGCTGCCTGTGCTGGAACCGCCGTGCAGCATGATGGCTTCCAGCAATGTTGTCGCTCGCCCATCGTGCAGCCAGGGGCCAGTGTCGGCGACTCCCCACAAAGGCCGCGTCATAAAAATTCGCGGAGCTATGCAGATTCCGGCAACGTCCGCTCCTTGCGGCCCAATGTCCATCAGGCCGGTTCCCATGTCGTGGCTTTGCAGATCGCTGAACAGCGGGATGAAAAAACCTCCCGCCGGTTTGGGAATCGAAACAAAGAACGGAGCGGTTTGCGTCAATCTGGGCAGAGCGAATCCCGGCACGTTCATGCTGTTGAGCGGAATGTTGTAACTTTGCGGCACGGCGGCCAATCCCGCGGCGGCCATAGCCTGTTTCACGACGGCCAATTTTGCCGGAGCTTTTTCCTGGCTGACCAGACTGGCATAACCTTGTGTCGCTTCGGTCGGACACTGGCTGGCACTGGTCACTGTGGGAATGTCCGGGTTGGCGATGACGAATTGAGGGTTCGGCGACACCAGCGGCATCGCTGGAACGTGACACGTGGCGCACATTTTGCCGGACAACGGCGAACTAGGATTGGTCAACGTGCCGGTGAAGATTTGGAATCCGCGCGCGACGGTGGCTTCGGTTCCGGGCTGAATCACTTGCTGAGGCGGTCGCGTCATGCCGACAAACGCCGTGATGGCCGAAACGTTGCCAACCTGAACTTCATTGGCTTTGCCGTCCATATCGCAATCGAAGGAACCGACTTTTTCCACCGCCTGCATGCTGAAATGAAAATCCAGCGCGTCCCGAACGAAATGCCGCAAACTGGACGCGATGCCTTTCCATTGAAACGGGCGCACGATCAAATCGTAAGCCACGCCTTTGACCGCCGTGACATCGTCTGTAAATCCGTCAACGACCGGCGAACAAGAATTGCTGTCGGCAGTCGGCGCTGGCGCAGAAGGCAAATTGCACGGCTGACCGCCGCAGGAATTGTTGCTGCCTTTGACGCTCCATTTGCTGCCTTTGACATAGGTGGTTTTGAACACGCCGAAGTTCAGATTGTGTTTGGTGTCTGCCAGATTGACGGTTTGTGGGATGCCGGGCTGTTTCAGTGCGGCGTTTCTGGCCTGACAACGGAGCGCATAAAGCTGGGCGGTGATTTCATCCGAAAGCGCCTGAACGTATCCGCTGCCGAACACATGCGGCGGTTGACGAATCAGAAATGTTTGCGGTTTGGGATAACACGGATTGATAAACGCATTGCTGTTCGATCCGGCGGAACCGGCTACGGAACTTGGCTGTTTGCGAATCAGCGGGCTGCCCGCGCCGTAGCCCGGATCGCTGCCGATGGAGTTATGGCATTCGTAACAGCTTTGCGAATCCAATCCGTTCAGCCGCAAAAACGGATATTGCGGAAAGCCCGTCGGATTGAAGATTTTCCGTTGCTGGGCGCGCGGACCGTTGGTTGCGCCTTCGCCGTAACCGTCGCCTTGCCCGGTTGCCGCGTTGTAGCGAGTGAACGGCGTAGTCCAAAACTGGCCGCCTGCTTCCAGCACACACGCCAGATCGTATCCGCCGTTGAGCAGTTTCGTCTGGTCAACGTTGAACGTGAAGACAGGGTTTTGGGTTGTGGCAACCGAGACGCTGACCATAACAATCAGCGCGATCAGCAAGCCGATTCTCAATCGTCTGTTTCGTCTGCTGTGATCCGACATGGTCTTTTCTCCTTTTTGGCTCGAATGGCCGAAAGCTCCGGGCACACCAATTCCCTAGAACCTCTTGGGCGTGGTTGCGGTTAATGGTTGTGATTGCTGGTTATTCCGTTTCCAATTTAGTAACCGTAAACAAACGGCTTCTCCCCTCAAGTTTTTTTTCGAGAAAAGATAAATTTTTACCGGACGAGGTCAGTCGGACTCAGCGACGAGATCGGATTTGGATGGGAAAGTGTTGGAAGTTTTGATGACGGAGAGCGAGGGATTCGAACCCCCATGCCCTTTCGGACGCCGGTTTTCAAGACCGGTGCAATAGCCATTCTGCCAGCTCTCCGCAATTTGGGAAGGAACGTTTTCTGGTAAAAACCTGACACAAAAGCGGGCGCATCCTACCACGCGAAAAACCGGATTTCAAAGATGCGAATTTGTTGATGTCGTAAGCAGTCAATTGCTTGCGGGGCATACACGGTCAAGCTAGTATGCGCGCGGCTTCAAGGGCGATTGAATCGAAATCGCTGCTTTCAATTTTCACTTCACCGGACAATTTATGAACAAAATCACTCGACGACAATTTGCACATTCGTTGGCGGGAGCAATTGCGGCTCCGGCAATTCTGCGCGTGGCCAGCCGTGCCGCCGACAAAACCAAACGACTGCCACTGGCGTTTTCGACGCTCGGCTGTCCGAAATGGGAATGGAAACAGATTCTGGATTATGCCGCTCGGGACGGTTATTCGGCGTTGGAGCTGCGCGGCATTTTGAACGAAATGGATTTGCCGAAATCGCCGCAATTCACCGGCGCGAAGCTAGCCGAGAGTTTGAAAGACCTGTCGGCGTTGGGGCTGAAAATTTCCGACCTCGGAGCTTCGGCGCGGCTTGGTGAAGCTGACCCGGAAAAACGCCCCGTCCAATTGGACGAAGCCAAACGGTTTATTGACCTGGCGCATAAACTGAATTCGCCGTACGTGCGCGTGTTCGGCGGCCAATTGTTGAAAGGCCAAACGATGGAAGACGCCACCAAACGCATCGTCGTCGGTTTTCAAGAATTGCACGAACACGCCAAAGGCAGCGGCGTGACTTTGTTGATCGAATCGCACGATGAATTTACGACTTCGCCGTCGTTGCTGGGCATTTTGAAAGGCGTCAATCGTCCGACGACGGCTTTGCTGTGGGACGCGCACCACACTTTCGTCAGTGGCAAGGAACAACCTGCCGACACCTTCAAACAACTCGGCAAATACGCGCGCCATACGCACCTGAAAGATTCCAGACCGGAAGGCAATGGTCGCCGTTACGTGTTGGTCGGAACGGGAGAAGTTCCGGTGAAAGAGACCGTCAGGATTTTGGTCAAAAACGGGTATCGCGGTTATTACTGTTTCGAATGGGAAAAACGTTGGCATCCCGGAATCGAAGAACCGGAAATCGCCTTTCCGCATTACGCCAAAGTGATGCGCGAATATCTGGCTGAAGCTGGCTTCAAAGCCTAACGATGAAAGCTACGACCCCTGTAGGAGAATTTCATGCAAGAACAACCTGTGGCGAATGTGCGCTGGGGCGAATGGATCAGCGAAGGCTGGCAAATGTTCGCGGACAAATGGCAAGTCTGGGTGCTGCAAATGCTGATTGTGTTTCTGGTTTTTGCGGTTCCGAGTATCCCTTTATACCTGACGATGCTGGCGATGCCGTCAACGGCTGAGCCGGGTCAACCGCCGGAATTTCCGCCGATGTTTTTCCCGATGTTTGGCGGAATGGGGCTTCTGGCTCTTTTGGCGGGGCCGTTTTTGATAAGCGGGTTGTATAAAACAGCGTTCAAGCAATTGCGCGGCGAACCTATTTCGGTTGGAGATTTGTTTTCCGGCGGCGACATTTTTTTGCGAGTGTTGGGTTCGTTTTTCGCTATGGGCTTTTTTGTTATTCTTGGGTTCCTGCTGTGCATATTGCCTTCTTACGTTGCCATGGGATTGTTGTTCTTTACTGTGCCATTGATTGTTGAACGCGATCTAAGCATCGGCGAAGCCTTGAGTACCAGCTACAACACTGTCAAAAGCAACTGGTTTATGTTCACACTCTTTGTTTTTGTGTTGGGAATTTTGGCCAGCGTGGGAAGTTTCGCTTGCTACGTAGGGTTGCTGGCGACTTATCCGCTACATTTCACCGTAACTGCCATCGCTTACCGCGACGTTTTCGGAGTCGCGGGCGCGCGCAGTTTCTTGAATAACCAACCGCAATATCCGACCAATTACGCGCCGCAAGCTTTTCCGCCGCCACAGTCCTTGTTTGAAACGCCCTCGCAGCAGGAAGCGACGGCTTCGATTTGTCCGAATTGCGGAACGCAGATCGTTCGCGCGGCGCGGTTTTGTAGCAAATGCGGCGCTTCAATTGGAGCCTGAAGAGAAGATTTGCTGAAATGTCAAAATCGCTGTAACTAAATCAGGACAAGCTGCATTTAGATACAATTACCAAAACAGGATGAACACTGATGTCAGGACACTTTTCGTTATCAATCATCAGACGGGAAAATGTAGGAGAGGAAAATCAGAATTTTTATCTTCCTTTCCCGCATTTTCCTGTCTGATGACCCAATTGGTTTTTGCCATCATTGGTTTTCAAACGTCTCAAACAAAATGTGTCCAGACATCAGGGGTGAACAAGGTTTTCGACAAGATTTACAAGACCGTCAACGTTTGAAGCGATCCAGCCGATCCTGAATCGTGTTTGTCCTGTTTCAAAGTTTTTTGCTTTGATTTAGCAGATCATTTGAAGTTCGATCAGAACCCGACGTATCACTTCCTCTGCGGCGTACCTGACTTCCGTTGATAATTCTGCGCCCGCCGCAAAATCCTTTCCTTCGATTCCATACAGCAGCAAGCGAGCCGGAAGCTGGTTTAGCGCCCGCGCCAGTTCAATCGCCTCAGCAACACTGAAAGCGTGCGTCGAGTAACGAAAGAACCTTTGCGGTATCTGCTGTGCTTGCGCGTCGAGACGATGAATCGTTCCCGCACTCGCGCCTGACTGAACGGCGTCTATCAGAATCACCGTCTCCGCTTCTTTCCACGCTTCCATCAAGGCCGCGCCCTCGCCGCCGGCTTCGATGATTTGCGTGTGCGGCACTGGCAATTCCTTCAATCGGCGCGCGACGAGCAGACCGATGGCGTCATCGCCACGATATTCGTTGCCGACGCCAATGACGATTGTTGCCTTCATCTCATTCCTGTTCGATGGTGAGTTTGAGAAAGTGCGTCGCGCACGAAATGCACGGGTCGTAATTGCGCACGGCCTGTTCGCACTGCCACGTCAGTTCATCTTTTGGCAGTTGTACTCGCGCGGGCAAGAACGCGCGCAAATCGTTTTCGATGGTTTTCTGATTTTGCGAAGTCGGCGGGACAATTCGCGCATCGAGAATCAATCCCTCTTCATTCGTGTGATAACGATGCCAGATTGCTCCGCGCGGCGCTTCGGTGCAGGCCGCGCCAGTGGCTGCGCGCGGTGTGATCTCAACCGCAGGCTGATCCGGCATTTCGTATTCGTCAATGATTCTGATGGCTTCGTCAAAAGCGTAAAGCACTTCGACGCAGCGGACGATGATGCTCTGGAATGGATTGTGGCAGGTTTCCTTGAGTCCGGCGTCGCGCGCGGTTTGCTGCGCGAGCGGCGAGAGCTTGTCGAAGTTCAGGTTGTAGCGCGCCATTGGCCCAACCAGATATGACCCGCGTTCGTTCAGCGTGCAATGCAACGCGTTGGAATGCGCGACGTGCTGTTCGCTGAAATGCTCGTCAAATTCCTGCACGGCGATGTCCAGCCCTTTGTTGGAAACCAGCCGCCCTTCGTTGAACGGGTATTCATGCGGATGGCGTAGCGCAACGAATTCGTAATCCTGCTCGAACTCAGGAAACCGGAGGCGCGCCGCCCAGCCCACAGTTTCGCGGGCTTCGTCACGCGCGCGTAACAATCGTTCGCGCAGTTCGTTGAAATCGCGCCGCGCTGGAACTTTGTAAAAACCGCCGACACTCACGTTGATCGGATGAATCTCTCTGCCGCCAAGCAGCGTCATAATTTCGTTGCCGGTTTTCTTCAGGCGCAAGCCGCGTTCGACGATCTCACGGTGATCTTTCGCCATCTGAATCACGTCGGGATAACCCAGAAAGTCCGGCGCGTGCAGCATGAAAATGTGCAGCGCGTGGCTTTCGATCCATTCGCCGCAATAGAGCAATCGCCGCAATGCGCGTAACTGTCCTTCGACTGTTACGCCGAACGCGCTTTCCAGCGCGTGAACGGCGCTCATCTGATACGCGACGGGACAGATGCCGCAGATGCGCGCCACAATGTCGGGCACTTCGCTGTAACCACGCCCGCGCAGAAAGGCTTCAAAAAAACGCGGCGGCTCAAAAATTTTCAATTGCACATCCGTGACGCGCTCGCCTTTGAGTTTGATGAGCAACGCGCCTTCGCCTTCGACGCGCGCCAGATAATCCACTTTGATTGTCTTACTCGCCATGCGACTCACTCTCTTTGCGGAACGCTTCGGCATTGAAGCTGCGATAGACGCGCATAACCTCCGGCGGCGTCATGCCAAGCTGAACCAGTTGTTGGTTCAGTGCGCCTGTGTTCGGCGTTTCCATCGGCCCGAAACATCCATAACAGCCGCGATCATACGTCGGACAAAGCGCGCCGCAACCCGCGTGCGTCACCGGCCCCAGACACGGCGTGCCGTGCGCGACCATCAGGCAAACATTGCCGCGCAGCTTGCATTCGACACAGACGCTGTGCGCGGGCGTATTCGGTTTACGCCCGTGCAGGAAAGCGTTGATGACTTCGAGCAGTTGATGTTTGTTGATCGGACAGCCGCGCAACTCGAAATCCACGCGAACGTGTTCGGCAATCGGCGTGGAGCGCGCCAGCGTGCTGATGTATTCAGGCCGCGCGTAAACGATCCGGGCAAACTCTTTCACGTCGCTGAAATTCCTCAGCGCCTGAATGCCTCCGGCGGTCGCACACGCGCCGATGGTGACAAGGTGTTTCGACGATTGGCGCACCTGCTGAATACGCTCGGCGTCGTGCGGCGTGGTGATCGAACCTTCGACCAGCGACAGGTCATACGGGCCTTTGACCACTGCGCGCGAAGCTTCGACGAAGTATGCAATCTCGATTTCACCGGCAACGGCCAGCAATTCGTCTTCGCAATCCAGCAGGCTCAACTGGCAACCATCGCACGAAGCGAATTTCCAGACGGCGAGTTTCGGTTTCCGTTTCACGTCTACACTCCTCGCAGTTCGA
>JANRKX010000030.1:0-13067 GCA_033763255.1 Acidobacteriota bacterium
GCGCCAGACTTTGCCGTATGGCTCCAACCCGCCAAACACCTTGCGACCTTTGGCCAGCGGGCGATGATATTTGACCGTGATGTCGGTGACGCCGATGGTTTGCGCGACAGTGGCGGCGGGGCTGTCGAGCGGCATCACCCAACCGAATTGCGACTGCGCCAGAACCGGCGCGGTCAATAACAGCAATGCTCCAAACAGCGATAGTTTTGTGAGCGGTTTGATTTGAAAATGCATGTTCTCCTCCGAGAGTTAGTTGGCGGGCGACGACCGTTTCAATTTTGATCGGTCGGCGTCGCCCAGTAATCAGGTTTTTCCTGCGTTGACGGATCGTGTCGTTCCATCCAGCGTTCTGGCAGTTTCAATTCGGTGAAACCGAATTTTGCGTACAAGGTCTGAGCGTCTTTGGTGGCCAGCGCCCATCGGCGAAAACCTTGCAACTGTGGGTGCGAAATGATGACTTCGGTCAACCAGACGCCCAATCCCATCCCTCTATGCTCTTCCAGAACAAATACATCGGCGAGCCAGGCAAAGGTTGCGTAATCCGTGATGACACGGGCGAAACCGATTTGTTCCGCGCCGCGATAAAGACCGAAGCAAAGCGAATTTTCCATTGAGCGGCATACCACTTCATAAGGCCTTCCCGTCGCCCAATATGTCGAAGAGCTTAAATAACGATGAATCAATTCGCGGTTCAATCTGCTTGCGTCTGTGCTGATGGTGTAATTTCCGCGCTGCCATTCATTGGTCACGTTTTCTCCTGTTCGTCGCCGTTGCCTGGCGAGGTTGGCGTTGTTTTGAAATAAACGCATACACACAAACTCTTTTCCCTTTGAAAAGGCTTGGCGTGGTCGGCGTCGGTTAAAATGTGATCGTTGGTCTGAAAACGAAAGAATGATAAATGAGCGCGGATTTTTGCATATAGCCACTTTTGGCATTTTGATAGCGCCAACGAACTTTACAGAACAGTTCAAACTCCCTGTTTCCAAGTTGGTGGAAAGTTTGTCACTGAAATCTCCACTGAATCCATCGCCGGCTGACACGATCGGCGGCGGCAATCAATTCCACAGGACTTACGCAAAATCATTCGTTTAACGCAAAGACGCAAAGCAGCAAAGACGCAAAGTAGTTTTTACTGTAAGAGAACTTTCGCCGCTGAAAGGAATTCAGCGCCGAACTAATCATTACGCCTTTGGGTCTTCGCGCCTTTGCGTTGAAAATCCTGTTTTGCGTAAGCCCTGTTCCAAAGCAAATTCCAAAGCAAAGGCCACAGGAAAATATGAAAGACGAGCAAGACAAATCGTCCAATGGGCAAAACGAATATCAGTCGCGCGTCAATCGCGTCATGGATTACATCGCCGACCATCTTGATGAATCATTGACTCTGGAACTATTGGCGGAAGTGAGCGGTTTTTCGCCGTTTTATTTTCATCGCATTTTCAAATCGGTGACGGGCGAAACATTGGCTGAAGCGACCAAGCGATTGCGCCTGGAAAAAGCCGTCTTCCTGAAGAAGTATTCCAAGCGACTGACTTTGACTGACATCGCGTTTCGTTGCGGTTTCAATTCTTCGACTGATTTTTAGCGAGCGTTCAAAGCGTTTTACGGCCAGGCTCCGAGCAAATTCGACCCGGAAAACATCAGCCAGAAACGCAAGATTTGTAAAGCGGATGAAGACGCGGATCGGTATTATTCCTTCGGTTCGCCGGATGCGCGACACGTCGAACATCAAGTTGAAATCATCAAAATGCCAGCGTTGAACGTGGCTTATCTGCGAATAGTCAACGCTTACGCCGAAGGCAGGGTTGTGGCCGGGTTTGACCGCATGATGGGTTGGGCCAAACAGCGCGGATTTGATCGCGCAGGCGCATTGATCGGAATGAGCCAGGACGATCCCGACATCACCCCGCTTGAAAAATATCGTTACGACGTTTGTTACACGGTTCCTGAAAACACCGCGCCTGAAGGCGACATAGGAGTTCGTCGGTTGCCAGCCAACCGATACGCTTGTTTGCGAATTCAAGGCGATTTTCAGGCGATGGTCGAAGGTTGGGATTACCTGTTCAAGTTATGGTTGCCAAACAGTCAATACCAACCTACGCACGATCCGGCGATGGAAGTTTACATAAAAACTCCGGCGGAAATCGGTTGGTCGGAGTTCGATTTCAACGCCTGCATTCCTGTAACTGAGCTTTGAAACTGTAGGGGCGCGCGATTTGATCGTTGCGTCAAAAATAAAACTTTCCGGCGGCGCGGTTGCGAAATTGCGTCGCCTAGACCGGTTTTCAATTGCGTTTAAGGTGTCGGTAGCCCCGCGCGTAAGAAAGGGCTTGGCGTATGGAGCCAGCCCTCCTTTCAATTGAAAACTGGCTTAACCGGAGCAACTTTATGAAAAATTTTGGGCGGCAAATATCAATCGTAATTTTGACCGCAATTGCCACAGTCGGTCTTTATCCGGCCAGAACGGAATCGAATGCCGGAGAAACTCAAACCAAATCAACCAAGGAGAGCAAAATGGAATTGGGAGAATTTTCAATCAGTCTGGCAGTGAAAAATCTGAAAACGTCGCAGGCGTTTTATGAAAAATTGGGGTTCCAACGCATTGACGGCAACAAAGAAGGTTCGCCGATGCCCGCCGGACAGGATTGGGCCATCTTGAAAAACGGCCACGCCAAGATCGGTTTGTTTCAAGGGATGTTCGAAGGAAACGTTATCACATTCAATCCCAAAGACATTCGCGTCATCAAATCCGAAGCGGAAAAACACGGCGTCAAATTGGAACTGCAAAATATGTTCGGCCCTTTGACAGAAACCAGCCCGGCTTTTGCCACGCTCAAAGACCCGGACGGCAATTCAATCCTGATTGACCAATTGCCGTCTCAAGCAAAATGACGCGCCATTTTTGATTGGCAATTTGATTGCGAATGACGCTTCGTCGTTGAAAAACGGTTGAAGCGTCATCGTTTATTTGAGCGTTTATTTGAGCGCCCGCCAATAGCCAGAAAAAACATTGGCTCCCACACACTTTGCCTTTCCGCAATCAGGTTCGTTCTTAAGCGAACAAGCCTTGAACCTGGCTCAGCAAAAAAACGACACTCGAAAATTGACGTTGACCGGCGAACATCCGCCGGGCTGCTCGCGTTGCTAAGCTGCGCTGGCGATGAAAAGACATCGCTTCGGCCTGTCGGGAGCGCGGAAAGAGCCGCGTCCCGGTTCAGGCGAAACGCATTAATGAACAATTTTAGGAGATTTTTTCATGAGCAGATTGACTGCAATTGATCCCAAACAAGCTACAGGCAAGGCGAAGGAGTTGCTTGACGGCGTTCAAGCCAAAATCGGAATGACACCGAATTTGATGAAAGGAATGGCGAATTCACCTGCGGCATTGAAAGCGTATCTGGATTTTTCAGGCGCGCTGGCAGGGGGCGAACTCGATCCCGCATTGCGGGAGCAAATCGCGTTGACGGTCGGCGCGGCCAATCAATGCGAATACTGCGTTTCGGCGCACACCGCCATTGGCAAAGGCGCCGGGTTGAGCAATGACGAATTGGTCAATGCGCGCAACGCAATTTCCGGCGATCCGAAAGCCAAAGCCGCGTTGACATTCGCGCGCGTCGTCGTGGACGCCAAAGGCAATGTGACCAACGGCGACCTGCAAACCTTAAAAGCCGCAGGTTACAGCGAAGGCGAAGTGGTCGAAATCGTCGCTCACGTCGGGCTGAACATCTTCACCAATTACTTCAATCACGTCGCTCAGACCGAAGTTGATTTTCCAAAAGTTGCTCTGGCAGCCGCAAGATAGCCGGGACGCAATCGGCGTCGTCGTCGCCGGAAAGCGTCAGGTGGCTTCGGAAAGCTTTTCGCCGGTTTCGACGCCGATTTCGATTGTCAGACGCGGATTGGAGTTTTTCCAATCCGCCCGCTTTGAACCAAAAGGGCGTGCCGACACGTCCGATGATTTTGAATCAAGGAGAAAACAATGCTTTGTAAATCTCGCATGAACGTGGTTGTTATGGCGATTGGTTTGTTGACGGCTTTTGGCCTTTTCTCGCAAACGCGAACATTCGTCACGTCGGCTTCTCAACAGCAATCAAATTCCATTAACGACGCCAATATCGCCGCCATCGTTTCTGTCGCCGGCGGTTTGGACATCGCTTATGGAAAGATCGCCATGTCAAAAGCGAAGGACAAACAGGTCAAGGAATTCGCCAAACGAATGGTCACAGATCACACCGCCGTGCAAAAAGCCGCCGGAGAATTGTTGACCAAACTCGGCGTCACGCCGGAAGAAAACGAAACAAGCAAAGGGTTGGCTGCCAACGGAGTCAAGGTGAAGGAACGGTTGAACAAGCTCAAAGGCAAAGAGTTCGACAAGTATTACATTGACAACGAAGTCGCTTACCACGAATTGGTCGTCAACGCGACGGAGAAGATGTTGATTCCAAGCGCGCAAAACGCCGAGTTGAAATCAACGTTGGTCAGCGTGTTGCCGCTGTTCCAAAAACATCTGGAACACGCGCGACAGGTGCAATCCACTTACGGACAAAAAGGCGCGATGGGCGATCACAAAATGGAGATGAAAGATTGATGTTCGGATTTCATTTTCTCAAACAATCAGGAGCGGCCAGGCCGCTCCTGATTCGCGCCTTGTCGTTGGCTGCGCTCTTTGTCGCGCTTTTTGCGGCGCAGACTTTCGCGTTGCGCGGCATCCGCTGGCCTGAAACCTTCGCAAACTCAAAAGCGGAAGGGCAAACGCATACGATTCTCATAAAAGATTTCAAGTACGCGCCGGAATCGCTGACCATCAAATTGGGCGACACGATAATCTGGAAAAACGAAGACATCGTTCCGCACACGGTGACAGCCGACGGCAAAAGATTTGATTCAAAAAACATCGCGGCAAAAGCTTCCTGGAAGTATGCGCCGAACAAACCGGGAACTTATCCTTACATCTGCGCCTACCATCCAACGATGAAGGCAAAGCTGATTGTGCAGTGAGCGTCGCAGTCTGACCTTCGTTCCCCGAACCGCTCTGGCGAACAGGCCTTTGGCCGCCGCAGAGCGGAAAATTCAACCATCAACGCATTTCAACCATTAACACCGGTTTCAATCCGGGCGGCCACCGGTCTGCCCAAAAGGAGGAAAAACTATGCAGGCATTGAAGCTGAAACAAAAAATTCAATTGGGCGCGGTTTTGTTTACCGTTGCCGTCGGACTAGGGCTTTCATCTTGCGCGACCGATTCGTTGGCAAACAAAGAAGATAAACAGCCGAATTCAGGCAGCGCAGTTTTGGCCATGAACGAAACTCGAATGGCAAATCAGGCATTTGCCCGATACGACGCCGATGGCGCATTGATGCGTCCCGAAGGTTACCGCGAATGGGTTTACATCGGCGCGCCGTTGACCCCCAACGATATGAACGGCGGCAACGCGGCTTTCCCGGAATTCCACAATGTTTACGTAGACCCGGCAAGTTGGAGCGAATACAAAAAATCAGGCGAATTCCCGGATGGCGCGGTTATCGTCAAGGAATTGGTTTCGGTCGGCAGCAAGGCGGCTTCGAGCGGCAAGGGATATTTTATGGGCGAGTTTGTCGGTCTCGAAGCCGCAGTCAAAGATTCCAAACGCTTTCCGAAAGAAGCCAACGGCTGGGCATATTTCAGCTTCGGCCACGCTTATCCTTTGGAGAAAAAATCCAAAGCGCAGGCTCAAGCGAATTGCGCTCAATGCCACCTGACCGCGCCGGAAGGCAGCATGGTTTTTTCGCAATACTACCCGGTTCTTCGCGCGCGGATGGCCAGCGCGAAGTAAGCGATGAAACAACCAAAACAAAAAGACAAAGAAAGGAGAATGTGACGCAAATGTTTTTTTCCATTTTGTCCGAAATTTCCTGGCATCACTTGCATCCGATCATGGTCAATTTCACGGCGGCGTTGGTCCCGGCGTCAGTCGGCAGCGACCTGCTAGGAAAAATCACAAAACGAATGTCATTGAGCCACGCGGCTTGGTGGACGCTTTTATATGCGGCAATCGTCACTCCGCTGACTGCGACGGCAGGGTGGTTTTGGAAACGACAGGTTGAAGCGGGATTGTCTGCTGAAACAATCTGGAAACATCAATGGTTGGGAATTTCATTGGCGGCTGTTTTCATCGGATTGGCGATCTGGCGAGGCGTCATTCATCAGCGAGATGAAAGTCCTGGCGTGTTGTATTTCCTGTTGGCTTCGGCGGTAGTGGCGGCGTTGGTTTATGAAGGCAATCTGGGCGGCAGCATGATTTTTGGGTGACCCGGATTTTTGTTGTCCCCATTATTTGTAAACCAAGATCAGGCAATGCCATTATTTGCGGCCATCATTCGGGTGTTAGTCCGCTAACATCCGAATGATGGCTTGTTTCATTATTCTGCAAGCGTTACGAAGCAAAATCGAAGGAGACGATGGCCAATGGTTACCGCGAATCAGTTCTGCGCTGAAGATCACCGCACTTGTCAGACCTTGACTGAAATGACCTTGCATCATCTTCCGGGAACAAAAAACCTGGGGCGATTGAGAAATTACTGCAAAGGCAGCGACATCTGGCGACCGGAAGATCAATCCGACCGCGTGTATTTTGTCCAACGTGGCGAGGTTGCGATTTTGTTTGGAGACGCTCAGGGACATGAAGTCATTTTGCGCAAGGTCGGCGCCGGGCAGTTGCTTGGCGAACTCTGTTTTTGTGTGCCGGAACACAGTCTGCGCGAAACCTTCGCCCGCGCCAATCTGGAAACACAGGCGTTGGAAGTCAAATACAGCGAGTTCGTCAATCATCTGCAAGACGATAACCTTGCCTTGCAATCGTTGTTGATTACGTTTTGCACGCGCCTGGCCGAAGCGGAGCGGCGAGCCGAAATTCTGATGTATCGTGGCGCGGATGAACGCCTGAGTCGTTTGCTCCTGCAATTGGCGGAAATGCGCGGTCATCCGCATAAAGCTTCTCCCGGCCCTGTGATGTTGCACATCAGCCACGACGAATTGGCGCAAACGGCAGCGATGAGTCGAGCGCACGTCACGGTGACAATGGGAAGGCTCCGTGAACTAGGATTGGTCAGTTATGGCCGTAACAAACCGCTCATCGTCAATATGCCGCATCTCGCGGCATATATTCACAGGCGATAACATACATTCAAACTCGCCAACCACTTTGCTTTGGGAACGTCAATACTTCGTAATAGTTTGTTTGCCGTTTAACCTTCTCCTGCTCAAACTCAAACAGCGAAATGCCTTTGACGGCATATTTGAAAGGCGTGGCGTTCGGGTTGCGCGTGTCTTTCATCGTGGCTGCCTGGACGTATTGCGAGATCGCGTGCCGGCCGCTGATGAGCAGGTTTTTCACCGTAAACTTCGCTTCCAGAAACAATGGTCGCTGGCCGGCGAACAATTCGCGCAATTTGGTTTTGCCTTCGACCTTGAAATGAAAAGTCGGGTCTTCCAGCACGCAATCTTCGGTGTAAAACGCCAGCAGCCTTTCCGGATCGAGGCTTTCATAAGCGGCGTAATACGCGCCGACGAGTTGTTTGAGAATTTTCGCTTCGCCCGTTGCCGGGAATGACGAAGCGAGCGCCAAAGCGCCCAGCCATTGGCCGGATTGCGCCATGAACGACCGGCGCGAAACAAGGCGTGAAATGGTCAGCATGCGATTAGCTCCTTTCCTGCGCGCCGAGTTGTTTTCGCAACGTCAGCGCATCGTAATAATCGGTTTGCCATTTGAATTTCGCGCCCGCGAATTCAAAGACGGACACGCCTTGGTTTCCTCCTGTTGGAATTGATGATGTGAAATTACGGCGCGCAGCTTAGGGGCAATGGGAATGCCCGGCTACGGTTTTGGGATATGCGGCTTGAAGTTCGGGACGGATGGGCAAAAACAAAAGTCATTCGCGCCGTCGCGGCATCGCGCATCATCAACACGCCAATCGCGTGCAAAGTATTGAACAGAAAATGCGGCTGCAACAACCACAACCCGGAAATCAACGAGGCGCGATTTACCAGCCCCGTCATTCCATGAAGCAGGTCGGCTTTATCACTCTTCCCGTCGTCCCAATTGCGGGAACGCGCCATCCCACAAACGGGCAACACCGCCCCCCCGACAGGCTTGCCTTCGTGCCAACTTCTCACCTTACGGCAGTTCAGCCCCGCGCATGGTTGGCACGCCGCTTGAAAGATGAGGGAAGGTGTTCTTGGTGCGTCTGCAATTCATCAATTGCATTGGCAGTTCATTGGCTGGTCGTTTTTTCGGAGGAGCTATGCAAACACTCTGGCAAGACCTGCGCTACGGCGCGCGAATGTTAATGAAGCAACCCGGCTTCACGTTGATTGCCGTGCTGACACTGGCGTTGGGCATCGGCGCGAGTACGGCGATTTTCAGTGTCGTGAATGCCGCGTTGCTCAAGCCGTTGCCGTTTAGCGAACCCAACAAGCTGGTTTGGGTGATGGGCACGAACAGCGCAGGCAGCAACTCGACACCTTTGTCGCCGTTGGATTTTTTGGACTACCGTCAACAAAACAGCAGCCTGGATCATTTGGCGGCTTACATTGCCATGCCGGTTTCTTACAACCTGACCGGGAGCGGCGAGCCGGAACGCCTGGCCGGGCAAGTGGTGACCACCGATTACTTCGACACACTGGGCGTCAAGCCGGCGCTTGGGCGCGCGTTTCTGCCGACTGAAGAAGAGCCGGGCAACATGCACGTGGCGTTGTTGAGTCACGGTTTGTGGCAACGGCGTTTTGGTGGCGAAGCTTCCGTCATCAATCGCGCGGTGACGCTGGATGGCAAAAGCTACACCGTGATCGGCGTCCTGCCGCCGCATTTTCGGCTGACGGCGGAGGCTGATTTGTGGGTTCCGATGAGCTTCAACGCTTTTCCTGAAATGCGGCAGCGCAAAGGGCATTTTCTGCGGGTTATCGGCAAACTCAAAGACGGCGTCACGTTGGCGCAAGCGCAGGCGGATTTACAAACGATTGCGCGGCGTCTGGAGGCGCAATATCCCGAATCCAACACCGGCTGGAGCGCGCGAATGATCGCGCTGCGCGAACAGATGGTCGGCAATATGCGGCTGACGTTATGGGTTCTGTTTGGCGCAGTCGGGTTTGTGTTGCTGATTGCCTGCGCCAATGTGGCCAATTTGCTGTTGGCGCGCGCCGCTTCCCGACAAAAAGAAATTGCCGTCCGGTTGGCGTTGGGCGCGGGCCGCTGGCGCATCGTGCGGCAAATGCTGACGGAAAGTTTGCTGCTGTCCTTGCTGGGCGCAATCTTGGGTGTGCTGCTGGCTTTGTGGGGCGTGGAATCGCTGGTGAAGCTGGCCGCCGACAATTTGCCGCTGGCCGCGCAAGTCAGCATTGATTTCAACGTGTTGGTTTTCACCTTGCTGCTGGCAACGCTGACAGGCGTGTCGTTCGGGTTGGCTCCTGCTTATCAAGCCTCGCAGCAAAAGTTGTACGACGCGCTCAAAGACGGCGGGCGCGGCGGTACGGAAAGCTTGCAGCGCAATCGCGCGCGCGGCGCATTGGTGGTGGCGGAATGCGCGGTCGCGGTGGTGTTGCTGGCCGGAGCCGGTTTGCTGTTGCGCAGTTTCTGGCAACTGCTGCAAGTTCAGCCCGGTTTTGCGGCGAAGAACCTGTTGACCATGCGCGTTGATGTGGCGCGTGACAAAGCGGACACGCCCGGTTCGACGACGAATTTTTACGAACAGGTTCAGCAACGGCTGGCCGCCTTGCCAGGTGTCGAAGCCGTCGGGATGACGACGGAACTCCCTTTGAGCGGGCAGCCGAACGATATGCCGTTCACCATCGAAGGCCGACCGCCATTGGCCGCGCGCGAAGAAGTCTGGGCGGATTTTCGCCGCGTCAATCACGATTTTTTTCGCGCCCTGCAAATTCCGTTGTTGCGCGGTCGCCATTTCACCGCCGCCGAAGTCCGGCGGAATTCCAAAGTCGTCATAGTCAGCGCGGAACTCGCCCGGCGTTATTTCTCGCACGAAGACCCGATCGGCAAAGGCTTGATCCCGGAATTCGTCGGCGAACGATACGAAATCATCGGCATCGTCGGCGACGTGCGGCATCGTGCGTTGAATGACGAGTTGTTTCAGACGATGTATTTGCCTTCTCTGGAAGAAGGTTGGAAAAACATCGTCATTCGCGCCCAAGGCGATTTGGCCACTCTGGCTTCCGCCGCGCGCCGTGAGATTCACGGTGTTGACGCATATCAACCCATTGCCAAAGTGCAGACAATGGAACAGATCGTCGCCGCATCCATCACCGATTCGCGGTTTCGCGCTTTGCTGTTGGGGTTGTTCGCGGCAGTGGCTTTGTTGCTGTCGGCGGTGGGGATTTACGGCGTGATGGCGTACAGCGTCACGCAGCGCACGCCTGAAATCGGCATCCGCGTGGCGCTCGGCGCGCAGGCGAGCGATGTGCTGCGATTGATCGTCGGGCAAGGCCTCAAACTCGCGCTGCTGGGCGTTGCTATCGGGTTGGTCGGAGCTTTCGGATTGACCCGCTTACTGTCGAATTTGCTGTTCGGAGTCACGGCGAGCGACCCGCTGACCTTTGGTGTGATAGCGGTTTTGCTCCTGGCTGTCGCTTGGCTGGCCTGCTGGATTCCGGCGCGGCGCGCGACGAAGGTTGATCCGATGATTGCTTTGCGCACGGAGTGATTCCATGAGGAAGGTATGCAATGAGTGAGTTGACGAATTTGATTGCAGCAGTCGAACACAACGACCTGGCAAGGGCGCGCGCCCTGATCGAGGCCGACGGTGCGGTTGTCACGCATTGATTTGAACAGCACGTTTTGGTTGTCCAGTTTTCTGAGCGCGCAGGCAAGCGTGCCGATGCGTGACTCTTTATCCTGCTGACTGGTTGTAGCAATGTCTCCAGCAACCTTGAAATGCGAATCAAGGGTAAGAGCGCAAACCCAGCAGAGGGTTGTAAAGTTGGGTTGTGAAACCAGAAATTCAACTCATACAACTCTTTCTGTGGGTTTGCGGCGTTTCACCGTTATGTGCAAGAGCATTGGGGCGCGTGGTTTCCACAATTGCCGAGCTATCAGGCGTTCAATCATCGCCTCAACCTGCTCAACGAAGTCTGGCCTGTTTTGCTCGGTGAATTATGGGGCGAACTGGAACTTCCTGGTGTTGCCAACGGCGTAGACCAATTGCTGGATTCGTTGCCGATTATGCTGGCTGTTCGCAACCGTTCGTATCACGCAAAAGTTGCCTGCGACTTAGCCGATCAAACTTTTTGTGAGTCCAAAAAGTTTTGGTACCACGGCGTCAAGCTGCATTTGCTCGGCGCAAAACAGTATCGTCAAATGCCCGTGCCGCTGAGCCTCTGTTTGACCGAAGCTTCGCGCCACGATCTGCCGGTCTTGAAGGAGCAGCTCTTTATACGCGGCGCGTGTTGGTTGCAGGTAGCAGATGACAGAGAGGCGCTTTGGCTGGAAGAAGGCGATCTGGCGATTGTGCCGCACGGCAGCGGGCATCGGATTTTTGACGCGCCCGATACGCCCTGCCGTCCGTTGGCGGAAATCCTGGCCGAACAACCCGTGAGTGAAGAAGGCTTGTTGCGCTACGGCGGCACAGGCGCGGCGACGGCATTGGTCTGAGGCTATTTCAGTTTTGACGAAGGCGTATTACATCCGCTGCTGGCTTCGTTGCCGCGCAATCGGCTATCAATCAGAGACTGCTTTCATCACCGCATTCAAACGCAGCTTCGGACACACGCCAAATGCCTATCGCAGGCGCTGAATCAAACAGGAAAACAACCATGCCCAAACCCAACCTAAAAAAGCTGCTGACGGAAATTCGCGCCTGTCAGGTTTGCTCCGCGCATCTGCCGCACGCGCCCAATCCGATTGTCCGCGCGCATGCCAACGCGCGGCTGCTGCTCATCGGTCAGGCGCCCGGACGCCGCGTAAACGAAACCGGCATCCCATGGAATGATCCTTCGGGGGACACGCTGCGCGAATGGCTGCAACTGTCACGCGAACAGTTTTATGACGAACGCTTCGTTGCCATTGTGCCTTCCGGCTTTTGCTACCCCGGCACGGGCAAGAGCGGCGACCTGCCGCCCCGCCCCGAATGCGCGCCGCTGTGGCACGCGCCGTTGCTGGCGGCCATGCCCAAAATCAAACTGACGTTGCTCATTGGCGGCTACGCCCAAGCGTATTACCTGAAAGAAGACATTCAACCAACGCTGACCGAAACGGTGGCGAATTATGTCGTCTATCTGCCGCAATTTTTGCCTTTGCCTCATCCCAGCCCGCGCAATCGCCTCTGGTTCAAACGCAATCCGTGGTTCGCCGACGAAGTGTTGCCGCTCTTGCAGAAACGCGTGCGCGCGGCGCTGGAAGATTGACGCCCTGAAGAAATCGCAGCAATGGCCTCCGGCGTGGAATAAAACCGTCCTCCGGATTGATTCACCGGAACCGCAAAGAAACAACCTCGGAACCAGCAACCATCATTCATTGCAAGCCCCTCAGTTCGTTGCGAACTGCCATCACCCGCTAAGCCGCAGCTTTTGCTTTGGCAGGAAGGAAGGATTCGATCTTTTCAGGCGTGATGTAGGAGTTGCGCACCGCGCCGCCAGTCACCGTAAACGCCCACGCAGAAATTGATTTTGGGCCAATGGGTGGAGCGTGGATTCAGATTGCCGATCACGCCGTAAATGCGGAAACCGGCTTCGTCCTGATCATCATCCGGCGAAAACTCGGCAGGCATTCGGTGGTGTGAATGAATTTCAATGATGGCCTGTTCATAAGATGAGCCTGTGCCTTTCTCCATTGGCTCGACTGAAGCGTAACGCTGAATCTGCGGCGGAACATCGAGCCGCCACTTCCCATCTGCAAGGCTGAGGTGAAAAAGAATCTCCAACTCCTGCCGTGCCGCTTCACGGGCAGCGTCAAGAATCTGCTGAATGATTGATTCAGGAACCCTGTCGAACTGAAAGCTGAGTTTCGGTTCGACCAACGCAAGACCACGAATCGCGCATTCACTGACCGGAATCATCGCGCTCATTTCCTTGCGTACTGCACGTTTGAA
>JANRKX010000031.1:0-83884 GCA_033763255.1 Acidobacteriota bacterium
TAGTTTGTGATGATGCCTTCTGTTACTCAACATCATCGGTCAATTTGGCGGTTTGAGTCTCGAAATCGGCGCTCAGGCGGTTTTTCGGTAGACCTTGAATCGCTTTCGAGGCGCGATTTTCGTTCCAGCCATTCGTCCGGGCGACTTTCCGCGGGGTTTGGGTTGAGGCTTGCTCCAGCCAAAACCCATCAAAAGTCCGGCGGCCACTTTTTTGACTGCGCCGGGCGTCAATTTGCCGTTACGCCACCAAGGGGGAAGCTGCTCGGTGTTGGCCCCAGCCATCTCGCGCAAAACCCACAAGTGCCAAAAGGCGGTTGCTGCCAATTCGACCCAGACTTGAACCCGGCCTTCGGCAGCCTCGCCGTTGAATTGCCCCGCCGTCATTCCCAACTCGCCTTTCAAAAAGCGGATGCTGTGTTCGATGCTGAAGCGTTCGTCGTAAATCGCTTCGGCCTGACGCGGCGTTGGCGCTTCGACTTGCCCCGCAGCCGGGACGAAGATCAGCCAGAGCGGACGTTTGTAACGCATCTTGCCATCCGCTTTGTATTCGATCACCCGATACAGCAGCAGCTTTTGCTCAGGCCATTGCTTCATTCGCACATCGTTCCAGCGACTGACTTCGACCGATGCGCCGCCTTCAAGCTGCCAGTCTTCTTGTTCGTCAACCGGCGGCAGCGTCCGCGCATCGTTGAGCTTGAGCTTGCGTCCGCGCACCGCCGGGCGTCCGAAGCCGCTGTAATCCGGCGGCGGCAGATAAAAGCAGCGATTGTTCCGCACACGCCCCAGCACAGAAACGCCGCATTCGTGAACAGGTTTGAGAAACGGCGCGACCGTGTATTGCGCATCTACGGTCAGCACTTGCTCCGGCAACCAGCCGTGCTGTTTGACGAACTGCTCGATTTGCTCCGCGCCGAAATTGAGCGGGTCGGATTGTGGGCTGAACCAGGCGATCTCCAGCGGCAAGGTCCAACTGCCCGCGCCAACTCTTTCGCTCAGCAACGACAAGCCGTGGCCGGGTTTCATGCCGTCCGCGCCGTGAACATAGCCGACTTCGACGGTGCGCGTTTTCGGGCGATTGTAATTGCTCGCGTCGAGAATTCGCACCCGCCACTGCCCAAGCTCGTCGCGCAGAGCATTCGGCGGATGATCCTTGAGCCAGTTCAATCGCGCGGCGCGCAAGTCGCGCAACCAATCGTCTTCTTCAATCGTCGCGGCCAGTTGGCCTTCGGCGCGCCGCAGCGCCTGATACAAACTGTTCCAGTCATAAGCGAACAATCCGCTGAGCGTCAGTTCGACCGGAGAACTCAGACGCGGCCCTGCCGCCAGCGCATCAATCGTATTGAGCAAAACAGAACTGCCGACTTTCAAACTGACAACGACAGCATCTCGAAATTCCTGTACACTTTTCGTCGAGGCGTTTTCTTTTTTCACATCACCAGCTTACCGCTGGCAAATGCCTCATGGGGAGGCCGAGCGGCCTCCCTTTATTTGTCCAAACTCGTGTTTAATGGACGCTTGCCAAAGAAAAATAAGATGATACTAGAGGTGTAACCATGAAGAGTATTCTCGCGCTTCTAATACTGACGGCAATATCAGGATTGCTCGTTTTCAAAGAATGGAAGGGCATTTCTCCACTACATTCTAAACGTGAAGATGTTGAACGGATTCTTGGTGCTGCTGCGAAAGGGCCTAACGACCCATTCATTTGCACTTATGAAGCTACGAGTGAGTCTGTTACGGTATCTTACTCTCGTGGTGGCTGTAAAAAGGAAGGACTGGAAGAATGGAATGTCCCTGAAGGAACCGTGCTTAGACTAATAGTCATACCTAAATATAGCTTAACCGTGACTGAGCTAGGTTTTGACTTGTCGACTTTTATTAAGCAAAACACTAGACTACAAAATATTGTTACGTATGACAACATCGAAGACGGGGTTATAATAGAAGTAACAAATGAACAGGTTTCGGCAATTTTATACACGCCAAGTAAAAAAGATGAAAAATTAAAATGCAAGTAACAAAGGTTTCGTCGCCTAGAGCAAGCCATATCATCTAAACCCATTGAGGCTGGCTTCCGACTACCAACAAGCTCACAATCAAAAAGCGGACAGTTCGGCCAGTCCCTAATAAGTTACGGAACTGGTTTTCGCCATCACATCGGATTGAATAACGTCAAAGTGACGATCAACGGCGCGGATGCCGAAGTCCTGTTTGCCGGAGCGCAAGGCGATTTTGTCGGCTTGGATCAATGCAATGTTCGGCTGGCGCCTTCGCTGGCCGGGAGCGGCGAAATCAGCCGTAGCGCTGACGGTGGACGGCAAAACCTCCAACACGGTCAAAGCCAGAATCAAATAACCGCTCTTTCAGCAGCTTGGGCGAATGCACCGTGTTTGAATGAGCGCGACCAAAGCGGATTTCGCAGCCGTCTTCCAGCGCGGTTGTCCTCAGACGGCAAGCAATCCAGCCCTGAAAGCAGCTTGCAAGCATTTTCCGCTATCTTCCAATTCTTCTGCAACTTGACGCAATTTACGCGCCTCGCGTACACTCCGGCTGTCTCTTTAACCTTCCAACTCGGGTGACATTTTGGAGCTTGATCCGATGTTTCTTTGACTCAGAGTTGAAGATGGCAAACATTCACGGCAAAGACTTTGGCTTTGTTCGTTCTGGATTTGCCAACTCTGCGGATTTAGCTCAAACATAAAGAAGCAAACAAGTAGGCCACCTTCGAGAGGAGAAAAGTTGTTATGTTACACAGATTGTTCTCAAGAAATGCCGCGCGCCGTACCGCGCTGCTGTTGATTGTTACGATGCTCGTATCGTCGCTGTCCGTCTTTGCCCAGGATACAAAGAAAAAACAGGATAAAGACAAAGAAAAACGCGCCGCTCAGGAAAAGCTGAAAAGCGTTTACAAACGTTGGGTGAACGAAGATGTGTTGTGGATCATCACCGACGAAGAGCGTAAGACATTCAACTCACTGAAAACCGACGACGAGCGCGAAAATTTCATTGAACAGTTCTGGCTGCGCCGCGATCCAGACCCCGACACAGACGCCAACGAATACCGCGAAGAGTATTACCAGCGAATCGCTTACGCCAACGAACAATTCACCAGCGGTATTCCAGGCTGGAAAACCGACCGCGGGCGCATTTACATCATGTTCGGAGCGCCGCACCAAAAAGAATCCCATCCTTCCGGCGGCAGTTACGACCGACCAATTTGGGAAGGCGGCGGTTCGACCTCGACTTATCCGTTTGAAATCTGGTGGTATCGCTACATTGAAGGCGTCGGTTCCGACGTGGAAATCGAATTCGTTGACCCGACTGGTTCCGGCGAATATCGCATCGCCCGCAATCCCAACGAAAAAGACGCTCTGTTGTACACGCCGAACGCCGGTTTGACGCTGGCTGAACAGCTTGGACTGTCGAGCAAAGCCGACCGCATCGCTTACGGCATGTTCGGACCGAGTGGCGGCGGCGCTGGTGGCGGACAGTTGTTCGGCACACGCGCCAAAGATCAACCGTTTGAACGTCTGGACTTGCTCGCTCGGTTGCAAAAACCGCCGAAGGTCAAATTCAACGATCTGGCTGCATTGGCCGCCGAATCCGATCTGCCGAAAGCCAGCTTCGACGTGCTGGCCGCCGGATTAAACATCAATCTGCTGCGCGTGACCGAAAACGCCGTGTTGTCTTCGTTCACCGTGCAACTGGAAAACTCCGATCTGGTGTACAAGGACATTGGCGGATTGCCGCAAGCCGCAATCAACGTTTACGCCAAAATCACCAACGTCGCCGGGCGTCGCGCCGGACAGTTTGAAGACGTGGTGACTTCCAGCTACACGCCGGAAGCTTTGGAAGCAGGAATGCAGCAACGTTCGGCATACCAGAAAAACGTCGTGCTGCCGCCGGGCAATTACAAGATTGATCTGGTTGTCCGCGACGTGAACAGCGGCAAAACCGGCGTCATCAAACAAGGCTTTGTCGTTCCGCGTTACGAAGAAGGCAGGCTTTCGACTTCGACCATGATCCTGGCTTCGCGCATTGAACCGATGGCTGGCCGTTTGTCCACAGGTCAATTCGTACTCGGTTCGCTGAAAGTGATTCCGAACGCGACCGGCGAATTCAAACAGGATCAGCAAGTCGGTGTTTATATGCAGGTGTACAACATCGCCATTGACCAGGCGACGCTGCGCCCCAGCGTGGACATCGAATACGTCATCACGCAACGCGACAAAGAAATTTTGCGCTTCAAGGAAGACGGCAAAAACGGCATGAGTTCGATCAACAGCCAACAAATTACGCTGGCGCGCTCGTTCCCGCTCAAGCAGTTCAAACCCGGCTTTTACGACGTTCATGTCGAAGTGAAAGACAATGTCGCCGGTGTGATGGTGAAAACCGACAAAGATAACTTCCAGGTGAAGTAACTTTTCTATTCTATTCCGGATGTTGGGTTTTGGATTTTGAAAAACTGGCGCTTTGAGTGCGATTCAAAATCTAAAATCCAACATCCACAATTCTTTTTTTTTCTCCCTCCCGCAGCACGTCAGCCCCCAAAGTTTCCGATTTCGCCCCTCACTTAGCTTCAAGAGGTTCCATAATGAGCAAACGCACAATTCAAATTTTGACTTTCATCGTCACACTTTGCCTGATGTTGCCGGCGCTGGCCGCATACGGGCAGGACAGGCGGCTGACTTACGAAAACTGGTATGGCGACGTGAAAAAGACGCTGGCCGATCATTACACCGGCAAAACCGTCAAACTGAGAATGGCGATTCCGGCAACCAGACGCGGACTGGAAATGGTGGATGGTTCGTTTGATCGCGCGGCGGTTCCGGTCTCCACCGAAACACTGGCGCAATCCGGCGACGACGTAACCATTCAAAACTTCATCGTTCGTGACACCGACATCGAACTGTTGCTGAATAAAAACGGCGAAAAACCCAAAGGCTGGTTCTTTCCGAAAAAACCGCGCATCAAGCTGCGGTTTTCGCGCGAACTGACGGCCAAAGACATGACCATCGAAACCATCAATCGTTGGCTGGCTCCGGCTTTGGATGTGACGGCATTGGCCAGCACTCAGGAGGCTTCGATTGCGCCGCCGGTCGCTCCGCCAAAAGAAGCGGCTCCACAGCCGGTTGTCGCCAAAACCTCTTCCGAAAACGCTGCCGGATTGCCTACGCCGGAAATCATCGGCGATCTGCCGAAATCAGAAGCTCGTTTGGCGGAATTGACGGTTGAATGTCCTGGCAAATACGCGCGCGTGTATATTGACAGCGCCTACAGCGGATACGCCCCGCGCACAATCCGACTTCGCGCCGGAGTGCATTCGATTTTGGTGATGGCGGATGGTTATTCTGCTTGGGAACAGCGGCTGTTCATTCCCGGCGGCAAGGCGTCTGTGGTGAAGGCTGAACCCGCAAAATGATGGAAGGACTGAGAGACCGAGAGATGGAGTGTTTTCTCTCCGTCTCTCGGTCTCTCAAATCCCGCTGTCATCTCGTCGCAACTGATTGACCAGCAAATGCGCCTGCCGAGTCGGTTCCGGTTGGCGATATTTCGTCACTGATCTCATCGCCAGATCAACCGCCGAGTTCAAATCCATCAAATGTCCGGCGGAGATGTACACCGGCGCAACTTTTTTTTTCGTCCTGAGCGCAACGCCGACAATTTCCTGCTTGTCTATCAATGGCGAACTGCTTCCGGCGTCCAAATCAAGCTCGTCATACCGCCCAACCAGAATGCTTTTTGCACAGCCAAGCGTTGGCAAATCCAGAATCAATCCGATGTGACAGGCGATGCCAAACCGTCGCGGATGCGCCTGTCCTTGCCCGTCCAGCATCAAGGCATCCGGCTTAATCGTCAGCTTTTCCCAGCATTCCAAAAACGAAGGTGTTTCCCGAAAGCTGAGCAAGCCCGGCACATACGGAAATCTGGCCGTGCTGCGAACGCTGGAGGTTTCGACAATCTGCAAATCAGGCAGGCTGAGCACAACAATGCCGGAGTAGATCACGTCCGAAAATCGGTTGAAGGAAATGTCTGCTCCGGCAATGGTGTTGATGGGACGGTTGGGCGGTTCGATGCGAACCAGCGAGCGCCATTCTTTCTGGGCTTCGATGGCTTCTTTCGGCGTCAGATTCCAACTGGTCAGTGGAAATTTCATGATTGTCGGGAAGGATTTGGGGATCAGGATTTGGGATTTAGGGTTTTTGAAAACCTGCGCCCTAAATCCTAACGCCTAATTCCTGAATCCTGCTTCAAGCAATCTCGACCAACTTCAAATCGAAATGCAGTTCTTCGCCAGCCAGCGGATGATTGGCGTCCAGCGTTACAGTGGTTTCGGTCAGTTCGGTGATGACCAACGGGATGGCTCCTTGCGGAGTTTGCATTTCAATCGCCATTCCGAGTTCCGGTTCAACGTCGCCGATGTTGAATTGTTCGCGGCTGATGGTTTGCATTAGTTCTTCCATTCGCTGGCCGTAAGCTTGATCGGCGGGAATGACGACATTCTTGGTTTCGCCGATTTGCATTCCCACCAACGCAGCGTCAAAACCCGGAATGACCTGTCCGGCTCCGACCGTGAATCCCAACGGGTCGCCACCTTCTGAAGAATCGAAGACCTGACCGTCATCGAACTTACCTGTGTAATGCACCTTCACGGCGTCGCCGTTTTTTACTGTAGACATGTAATTGTTCCTTTCAGAGTTGGAGCTTCGAAATGAAGCAAGATTTATGACCATCGGCAGCTTCGCACACGGGTTTGTAAAAAGCCAGTAACGATGTTGCTTGAAAATGCCGGACGCTTACCGTAGCTTCGCGCGCGTGAAGGCATTACGTTTTGAACAAGGCGAATTGCATCTGGCTGAAATCGCCAAGCCCAACCGCGAAGGCGAAGCGTTGGTGCGCGTGACGCTGGCTGGAATTTGTAATACCGATCTGGAAATCGTTCGTGGTTACGCCGGGTTCAACGGCACGCTCGGTCACGAATTCGTCGGCGTCGTCGAAACTTCACCCGACGCATCGCAAATCGGTCGCCGCGTCGTCGGCGAAATCAATATCGGCTGCGGCAATTGCAACTGCTGCCAAGCTGGCGATGCCCGGCATTGCACGACGCGAACGGCGCTCGGCATTCATCACCGCGACGGAGCGTTTGCCGAATTTCTGACCTTGCCGCCGCAAAACCTGTTTGTCGTTCCTGACAACGTCAGCGACCACCAGGCTGTTTTCACCGAACCGTTGGCTGCCGCCTGCGAAATTCTGGATCAAGTCACGATCAATTCTTCGCACAAAGTCGCAGTCATTGGCGACGGCAAGCTCGGTCAATTGATCGCTCGCGTGTTGGCGACGACCGGCTGCGAATTGATTTTGATCGGCAAACACGCCGACAAGCTGGAACTTGCGGCCAAAGCCGGAATCAAAACATTCAAGTACGGAGTCAGCGGATACGGAACCGGGGGCGACTGGATTCGTTCTGGCAAAATATCCGGGGCGCTACCGCTTCCCGTTCAGCACCCGAAAGAAATAACCGGGGCGCTACCGCTTCCCGGTCCGTACCGAAGTTTTGATTTTGTCGTCGAAGCCAGCGGCTCCGCCGGCGGATTGCAGACGGCGCTCGATCTGGTGAAAGCGCGCGGCACGATCATTTTGAAATCCACTTTTCACGGCGGAGCGGTTCCAGTGGACACCACGCGCATCGTTGTAGATGAAATCTCGCTGGTTGGCTCGCGCTGCGGACGATTTGAAGCTGCCTTGAAACTTTTGGAATCCGGCCAGATCAACGTCGAACCATTGATCGCCGCCGAATTCCCTTTAACCGAAGCCGTCAACGCGATGGCTTCTGCCGCAAAACCCGGCACGTTGAAAACTCTACTGACTACTGTCTACTGACTACTTACTACTGACTACTGTCTACTCAAAGAAATGTATCCTGCTGGCAACTTATTCATTCCCGCGCCTCACGGCCAACTCGAAGCGATTTATCGTCCGCGAACCAACGACACCGAGCGCGTGGCGCTGGTGCTGCATCCGCATCCGCTGCACGGCGGCACGATGCACAACAAAGTCGTTTTTCGCGCGGCCAAAGCACTGGGCGAATCCGGTTTTGAAACCTTGCGATTCAACTTTCGCGGCGTCGGCGCAAGCACAGGCCAATACGACGAAGGTCGCGGCGAATGCGACGACGCGCGCGTGGCGCTGGACTTTCTGATTGCCGATCAACCAAACGCGCGCGAAGTCGTCGTCGCCGGATTTTCGTTTGGCTCGATTGTCGGTTTGAACGTCGGTTGCGCTGATGCGCGAGTTCATCGGTTGATCGCCATTGGCGCTCCAGCGCGATTCGGCAAGCTGGATTGCCTGCTCGATTGCCCGAAACCGAAGCTGTTCGTTCACGGCGCGGAAGACGACATTGCACCGCTGGCTCCGCTGGAAGAATTTCTGGCCAAGCTGCCCGCGAACAGCAATCATCGGCTGGTGAGCATTGCTGGAGCAGGTCATTTTTTCGACGACCAGGCCAGCGAGTTGATGCAAACGATCAAAGATTTTGTTGGCGATTTTATCGTCCAATAACTTGAGAACCTTTCATGCGCTTCAAACCATTCCAAGTCGCTCGACTGTTCGGCATCCCGCTGATGATTGATTACAGTTGGTTGCCGATGGCGGCATTGCACGTCTGGCTGGTAGCGCAATTCTGGCTGCCGATGAAAGCCAGCCCGCCATTGCCGTTGTGGCAAAACCTGTTGTTCGGCGCTGGCATCACGGCGCTGTTTTTCGCGTCGGTGCTGGGACACGAACTGGCGCATGCGTTTGTCGCACGGTTGGAAGGCATCAAGATTTACGACATTCAACTGCACATCTTCGGTGGATGGGCGCGGCTGGTTGGCGAACCGAGCACGGCGATGGCCGAATTTCGAGTCGCCGTGGCCGGCCCGGCGGCTTCGTTTTTGTTGGCGATTTTTTTCTGGCTTTGCCTGTACACGGTGCAGGAATTCACCAGCAAGACTCAGATAGAACGTGCGCTGGCAGCAGGCTTTCTTTATCTGGCGGCGGCAAATCTGTTTTTGGCGATGTTCAATCTTTTGCCGGGTTTGCCTCTGGATGGCGGACGAGCCATGCGGGCTTACTTGTGGCACAAACGCGGAGACATTCTGTCGGCAACACGAACGATGAGCCGCATGGGCGTCGGCATCGCGTACATGCTGATGTCATACGGAATCTTTTTGGTCGGATACGGAATGATTCGCGGCACGTTCTGGCAGGATTTCGTCGTCGCCGTCTGGATGATGGTGCTGGGCGCATTTTTGAAAAACGCCGCCGAAAGCGATTACCGCAATCGCCAGCGTCTGGCCGCCGAATCCACCTCGAACGGTCAGCGCGAACTGGTCATCGCTCCGGGAACCGTCGGCGAAGTGATGATCGCTCCGGCGGTGAGCATCGCGCCGGAACTTCGCGTCAGTGAATTCGTGGACAACGTCTTGCCGAAAAATCGGCTGGTAATGTTTGCCGTCGCTCACGAAGGCCGTTTGCATGGAATTTTGTCGCTGGTGAAGCTGCGCGAACTTCCCAGCGAACTGTGGGAACAAACCATCATACGCGATGTGATGCTGCCCATCAGCGAAGACCTGTTCGTTCCCGTTCGCGCCTCCATCGAACACGCCCAGCGCAAATTGAAATCCAATCAATTGGGCTTTCTGGCCGTCATTGACCAGGATGGATTCCTGGTCGGCTCCCTGAACCTCAGCGATCTGGAACACGCCGCCTGAGAAAGCCGGAGTGTTTGGTGTTGATGGAAAAACCGCGTCGTTTGGCTTATGCTTTCGCGGCTTCGATGTCCCGCTCGAACTTCTTCACATAAGTCGAATTCATACTTTCGGAGGAAATATCCCAGTGCAATCTTCTGTGCAGTCCGGTGCAAAGGCGAAAGCCAGCGCGAAAGCCGAAGCCGAATCCGGTTTGTCCGGTTTGGCGGCGTTGATGCTGCGAGCCGCCGTCATCATTGGCGGCGCATCGGTGATGATCGTTGAAATTCTAGGTTCCCGCGTTCTGGCTCCGGTGTTCGGCACGACGCTTCACGTCTGGAGCGCATTGATCACCGTCACACTGGCGTCGTTGGCGATTGGTTACGCCTGGGGCGGACGCATTGCCGACAAACGTCCGGGACTCGGCACATTGATGACCGTCATGGCGATTGCGGCAGGCGCATTGTTGATTGCCGACCTGATTACCAAACCCGTGCTCAGCACTGCTTATGCAGCCGGAATGGTCGGCGGAACCTTTGTCGCGGCAATTTTGCTGTTTTTGCCGACGCTCTTGCTGCTGGGAATGGTTTCGCCGATGGCGGTGCGCGCGGCGGCAGATCAACTGAACCTCGGAACCAGCGTCGGCAATTTGTACGCCATTTCGACCATCGGTTCGGTCATCGGCAGTCTGGCGGTTTCGCTGCTCATCATTCCCAACATGAGCGTTCACACAGCGATCATCGGAACGGCTGTTTTGCTGGCCATTGTCCCGCTTTGGTATTTGCTGACGCGCAAACGCATGCAGCAGGCGGCGCTGTTGCTGATCGGCTTGGCCGTCGCTTCGGTCGGCACAGCCATCGCCGGCCAGGAATCGGACAAGGAAGTTCTCTATAAAAACAAGTCGCATCGCGTAACCGCCCGCGTGCCGTCTTCGTATGGCGACTTGGTGGTCAGTGACGAAGGCGGCGTCAAATACCTGTTTTTGAATGGCGTTCAGCAGGGTTCATTGATTGGCGATGTTTCTTATGCGCCGTACGCCTACGGTTTGATGAGGCTGGCAACGGCCAAAGGCATTCCGAAAAAAGTAATGATCTGGGGTTTAGGCGCGGGAGTTTATGCGCGAGCAATGGCCGAAGCCGGTTCCGAAGTCACGGTCATTGAAATTGATCCGATGTCGGAAAAAGTTTCGCGCGAACATTTCGGATTGCCGCCTTCGGTCAAGGTGATCGTCGGCGACGCCCGAACCGAAACCAAACGCCTGACTGACAAATACGACGTGATCGTTTTGGACGCTTTCAGCGGAGATTCGCCGCCGTTTCACCTGCTGACGCGCGAAGCTTTTGCCGATTTGAAAGAAAAGCTTGCGCCGAACGGCCTGATTGTGGCAAACATCGTTGGCGGAATTTCCGGCGAAGCCGCCCGATTGGTTTCGTCAGTGGTAATGACGCTGGAAAGTGTCTTTGGCAAAACACAGGTTTTTTCGCCCAACCTTTATTTGGCAAAAAAACGCGACTCGAATCTGAACACGGCGACTTTTGTTTCGACAATGTTCCCCGTTTGTGGAGAATTACCCGAAACTCCCGCTCCGTTCACGATGAAAGTTTCGGAAGGAATTCGCCAAATGAATTACATTGATTCGGTGTTTCCCTCACGAATTGACCTGCCGCGAGACAAAGCAGTAATTCTGACCGATGCCTTCGCCCCACTCGAAGCCTGGTCGGATGCGGCGGTTCAAGCAATGCGCTATTAATTTTTTTCGTTCCCAACCGGCGCAAAGCCGGAAATCTTCATCATACACTCCGATCCCCACCGCCTTTAACGGGCGGGCGAACTTGCAATTGTCTTCTTATTAAAAATTGACTGGCAATTGAATGCTGCCCCAGTAGAAATTCATAAGCTCAGGTTTTTCCGAGCAAAAGGAGTGGTGTCGCAATGAAAAGATCACGTTTTGTTGTTTTGCTGTTGCTCCTCACAGCAACAGGATTGTTGGCAGGCGGATTGATCGCCCGTGCCAAATCATCGAATGCAGGTTCCCAAGAACTGCGACAGGCGGCTGCCAGAAAAATTGCGCCGTGGGTGATGGCCAAAACCTCTGACGGCCAAGCAGCCGAATTTCTAGTGTTGCTTGGCGACCGCGCCGATCTGAGCGCCGCCAATGCACTGCCGACCAAAGCAGAAAAAGGCCGCTTCGTTTTCAACGCGCTACACGCCAAAGCCGAAAGCTCCCAAGCCGCGCTGCTGAACTTGCTGGACGAACGCAAAGTTCCTCATCAATCGTTTTACATCGTCAATGCCGTCCTGGTGACAGGTTCTGAAGAACTGGCGCTGGAAATCGCGGCTCGCCCTGAAGTCGCCAGCATCGTGGGCAACCCTGAAATTCAGGGCGTCCGTCCGGTCGAACTGGCTGACTTGAGCGAAGTGGAAAAAGCTTCCCTAAGTTCCGAAACCAGTGCGCCAGAGGATGCCGAACAAGGAATCAGCAACATTGGCGCAACTGAAGTCTGGGCGATGGGCTTTACCGGGCAGGGCATCACCATCGGCGGTCAGGACACAGGCATTGACTGGAATCATCCGGCGCTGAAAAACCGCTATCGCGGTTGGGACGGAACCAACGCCAATCACGATTTCAACTGGCACGACAGCATTCACGCAGATAATCGCAATTGCGGAAAAGATTCTCCTGCGCCTTGTGACGACGACAGTCATGGCACTCACACGATTGGTTCGGCGGTCGGAACCGACGGAGCCGCGAACCAAATCGGCGTTGCTCCCGGAGCCAAATTTATCGGCTGCCGCAACATGAATTTGGGCAACGGCACACCGGCAACTTATCTGGAATGTTTGGAATGGATGCTGGCGCCGTATCCCAATGGCGCAACTCCGGCGCAAGGCGATCCGACGAAAGCTCCTGACGTGACGGTGAATTCGTGGACTTGTCCGCCATCGGAAGGCTGCGAACCGAACACGCTGAAAGCCGCCATCGAAGCTCAACGAGCCGCCGGCATCGTGACAGTCGCCGCCGCTGGCAACAGCGGAGCCGCCGGTTGCTCTTCGGTCAAAGACTCGCCGGGAATTTACGACGCGGCCTACACCGTCGGAGCCTACACTGCCAGCAATAATTTAATTGCTGGGTTCAGCGGACGCGGCCCGGTGACAATTGACGGCAGCAATCGCTCCAAACCGGACATCACCGCTCCCGGAGTTCTGGTTCGCTCGGCAGTGCGCGGTGGCAGTTATTCAATGCTGAGTGGGACTTCGATGGCAACGCCGCATGTCGCCGGAGCCGTCGCGCTGCTGTTGTCAGCTCGCCCGGAACTGCGCGGCAAAGTCGAACAGATCGAAAATATCCTGAACGAATCTGCCGTGCGCGTGATGACCACCGATTGCGGCGGAACCAATACCAGCATTCCAAACGCGGTGTACGGTTACGGACGGCTGGACATCAAAGCGGCGGTTGATCTGGCCGCGACGACGCTCAACCAGACGGAATTCATGTTCGGAGTCAAAGGCGGCGCGGATGAAATAATCGTCAATGCCCTGCCCAACGTGACTTGGCGAGCAGTCAGCGATTCCGACTGGATCACTGTCACCGCCGGTCAAACCGGAACCGGATTGAGCGCGGTGTTTTTCTCAGTCGCGGCCAATTCCAGTCCGAATCCAAGAACCGGCACCTTGCTGATCGCCGGTCGCACGGTGAAGATTTCGCAGCCGGGTTTGGCTCCGCTGTTCACGGTTTCCGGCAAGGTTGCCAGTTCGGCGGGCTTTGCAATTCCGGGTGTGCGGCTGAGTTTTTCGCGCGTATCGGGCGGCGGAGAAATTCCAGGCGAAGCACTGACGGACGCCGACGGCAATTGGAGCCAGTCAGGATTTGAACCGGGAACGACTTATCGCGTGACAGCCAGCAAGATTCGCTCGTCCTTCTCACCGGCTTCGATAGAGTTCAATGCTGCGAATTCGGCGTTGGATTTCACCAGCGTCGGGCGCGCCATTTCCAGGTAATTTGCGGTTGTCAGTTATCGGTGGTCGGCGCGAAAATACCGGCCACCGATGACCGACAACCGAGTACCGATGAAAACCAAAACCACTCAGTCGCCAACACTTGCCGCTCGTTATATCGCCAACGGTGAACTCGTCGCTTTCCCAACCGAAACCGTTTACGGGCTTGGCGCAAACATCTTCAACGAAGAAGCGATCAAAAAAATCTTCGAAGCCAAAGGCCGTCCTTCGGACAATCCGCTGATTGCTCACATTGCCGATTTATCGCAACTGAACTCCATCACCAGCGAAATTCCGCCCATCGCTCAACGATTGATCGAGGCATTTTTTCCCGGCCCGCTGACGTTGGTGCTGCCCAAACACAAAACAGTTCCTGCCATTGCCACTGCCGGTTTGAACACTATCGGCGTTCGCATGCCCAGCCATCCGATTGCCCAACAACTGCTGCGCGCCTGCGGAGTTCCACTGGTCGCGCCTTCGGCGAATTTGTCCGGTCGCCCCAGCCCTACCACGTGGCAAGCCGTTTACGAAGATTTGAGCGGTCGCATCGCCTGCATTCTGAAAGGCGATCAAACCAAAGTCGGGCTGGAATCTACGGTGGTGGATTGCACGGGCGACAAGCCCAGGATTTTGCGAGCCGGCGGAATCACTCTGGAACAACTGCGTGCCGTCATTCCTGAAACCGAACTTGCTGCTTCCGACGATAGCAATGCGCCCAAAAGTCCCGGCACAAAGTATCGCCACTATTCACCGCACGCCCAAGTGTTTGTCGCCAACTTTCCGCAGCACATCGTTCCCGGCAACGAAGCCGCCTTTATCGGCATTGACCCGCCCTCGCCCATCGAAGCTTTTCAAAAAACTCTGCTCTGCAAAGACATCGCCGAGTATGCCCATTCCCTGTTTCAGTTTTTCCGGGAATGCGACGACACAGGAATCAAGACAATTTATTGTCAGGCAGTCAGCGAAGGCGGGCTAGGATTGGCGTTGATGGATCGAATCCGGCGGGCGGCTCAAGAATAGGATTCAAAATAGCATTTCCTTTCGGCGACAATTTATCTCTCAATACTGGTTTCCCAACCATCGTACTCAAGTTCGTAAATTTCAGAGAGGCAGGCAAAGAAAGCCGAAAGAGTGTGAACAACATTTTCAGTAGCAGGAGCATTAACTGCAACTTTGAGCAGCCAAGGCTTATCTCCGCTGCTGAATTGTACTGATGGGCGACCGTAGCGGTTATCAGTGATGAAATCTGCTACAAGAATCGCCCGTTCCTCAGCTTGGGCGTAAAGGAAAAATTCCAGATTACGCAGCTTGCCAGGCACATCTCCATTCTCTTGCATCGTCATCAAGAGGCGGTTGTCCCTCACTGCTGTATCAAGAAGATTTTCTACAATAGTCATAGACGAAGTTCTTGCACCATTTAGCTATTGAACACCATCAACCCAAGCAGCAGCGGCAAATACATCACAGAAACTTTCAGCAGCCGCACGGCGTGTTCGCGCGACATTTGCTTTGCAGTAACCAAACTGGTTTGCAGAAACCACGCGCCGAGCACGACGGCTCCGGCCAGATAAAGCCAGCCGGAAAAACCCAGTAGCGTCGGCAGAACGCTCAGCGCCACCAAGCCAATGGTATAAGCAACGATTTGTCGAGCAGTGGATTTGCCGTCCGGTTCGATCACCGGCAGCATGCGAATGCCTGCTCGCCCGTAATCTTCGCGGTACATGGTCGCAATGGCGTGGAAGTGCGGGAATTGCCAGAAAAACATGATGCCGAATAAAACTGCCGCTTCCAGACCGATTTCATTGCGAGCCGCCGTCCAGCCCAACACCACCGGCAAAGCTCCGGGAAAAGCTCCGATGAACGTACACCAGTGAGTCCGCGTTTTCAGCGGCGTGTACAAAAACAGATAACTGGCCAGCGCCACAAATCCCCAAGCCGCTGTCAACGGATTGACCAGCACAGCCAGATAAATTTCAGCGACAACCGAGATGGCGACGCCAAATGCCAAAGCTCCACGGTCGGAAAGTTTGCCCATTGGCAGCGGACGCAACCTGGTTCGCTCCATCAACGAATCCAGATGCCGCTCCCAGTATTGATTCAGCGAAGAAATGCCGCTCGACAGCAAAGCCACGCCGAGCGCGGTGTGAAGAAACAACAGCCAGTTGATCGGCGACGCCGAAGCAACGGCGAATCCCGCCAATGACGACAACACGACCAAAAACGTGATTCGCGGCTTGGTCAGGTCGTAATACGCCGCAACCCGCTCGCCAAAGCTCACAGGGTTGGCGTCGGTTGCCGCCCCTCCAACAGGCGAACGAGCAGCCGCGTCCCCGCCAGACGTAACGATTTCCATTGGTACCTCTCGAATTGTTATGAAGAAAAATGATTCGGATGTCAGGCCATGAAAATAACAAAGCGAATGGCCTTAAGCAAAAAGAGAAAAAGATGATGTTGCTGCAGGCTTTCAATGACGGCGGACGTGGACGTCCGCGCTCCCGGTTCAAAGAACCTTTAACGCCACCAGAGTCATGTCGTCATGCCGATGAGCGCCTGCGGTGAATTCGTTGACGTAAGCAATCAGCGCGTCAATCAGCGCGCCGGATTTCAAATGACGATGCGCGATTAAAAACTCCACGATGCGAGCTTCGCCGAATTCCACGCGGTTCGGTTGCGGCGTGTGGGCTTCGACCAGTCCGTCGGTGTAAAACAACAACAGATCGCCTTTTTCCAGGTTCAAGGTCTCAGTTTTGTATTGTTGTTTGTCGAACACGCCCAACAACAATCCGCCGGTTTTCAACGCGCGCCACTTGCCCGAAGCTTTGACAAGTAACGGCGGATTGTGACCGGCATTGCAGTAATTCAGCGTTTTCGTGTCGGCATCGAGCACGGCGTAAACCAGCGTCAGCAACAATTGCTTTCCCAGATCGCGGTGCAAACGCAAATTGGCATCGCGCAAAACTTTCGCAGGGCCGCCGCCTCGCCTGGCCACAGAACGCAAGATGCTGCGCGAAGCCGCCATGCCCATCGCCGCGCGAACGCCTTTGCCCGCCACGTCGCCGATCATCAAACCCAACCGGTTCGGCGACAGCATCATGTAATCGTAAAAATCGCCGCTCAAATTCAAGGCCGGTTCCAATCGTGCCGCCAGTTCAAAGCCTTTCAGCGGAGGCTGGTCTGGCAACATCGCTCGCTGCACATCGCGCGCCATCAACATTTCGTGTTCCAGTCGCTGTTCACGTTCGACATGCTGATGATGCAACCGGGCGTTGACGATGGCGATGGACAATGGATTGGCAATGTTTTCCAGCAATCGTCCGTGATATTCGTTGAACGCATTTTGGCGATTGCTTTCCAGCGCCAGCACTCCAATGACTTTGTCTTCGTAAATCAAAGGCACGGCGATTTCGGATCGCTGACCTTGCTCGCGCCAGATGTCTGTGACGAAATAATCCGGGTCGCGTCGCACATCGCCAACAATCTGAGTTCGCCGTTCGCGCACCGCACGGCCAACTACTCCGTGCGACAATGGAGTCCGACTGGCTCGTTCCAGCTTTCGAGCGGCATATCCTTCTTCGACATGCCAGACCAACTCCTGTCGTGTTTCATCAATCAATCCAACCAGCAGAAATTCGTAATTGATAATGCGATCCAGCATAGGTGCGATGTGATCCAGCAACCGATCCAAGTCGAGAATCGCCGTGATCTCATGGCCGATTTCGATCAACGTACGCATCTCTTTCGCCCGCTGGCGAAGTTCGTCATACACGCGCGCGTGCTCCAACGCGATGGCAAGCTGGCTGCCCAACACGCCCAGAACTTTTTCGTGTTCGTAAGTGAAGTAATTCGGCTCGCAACTTTCAATCGTCAAAACGCCGACGATTCGATTTTCACGCACCAACGTCAACGGCACGGCTATTTCGGAACGCGGCGAAAGGCTTCCCGCCGGAGCTATAGGCAAATAGCGCGAATCCTGGCTGACATCACCGACGTTGATCGTCTGGCCTTCGCGCCAGGCGGCGGAAGCAATGCTGGCGTCAAACGGAATCAATTCGTTGGCGGCGACGTCTTCAGGGTGATAACCGACCGCCTTTTTCCACAACAAACCTCCGCGCACTTCGTCCACCAGAAAAAGATTGAAAAATTTGTAGTCAATCACTTCGCGGACGCGCTGCGCCACACGTTCCACCAATTGATCCAGATCGAGAATCGAAATGAACTCGACGCTCAATTCGTTAATCAGTTGCTGCAATCGTCCGGCGGATTGTGGCGCGGTCAAAGTTGTTTCGGGTGTGGAATTCATCAATATCAGAAAACGTCGTTACGCAGAGGCCTGGACTTCACGAATTGCAGCCAGCACTTCGTCATCGCCGGGACGGAAAATCGGAACGACGACTTTGCGAAATCGAACTACTCCGTCTTTGCCGATAATGACGACTCCGCGCCGCGTGCCGAGCAGGTTTTTCATGTCATAAGCGCGCACGGTTTTGCCTCCGCTATCAGATAACAATCTCATCGGCAGTTGGTGATTAGCGGCAAAGGCTCTGTGCTTTTCAATCGAATCGGTGTTGATACCGACGACTTCGGCTCCTGTTTCCAGATACCGCTGCCAGTTGTCGCGTACGCTGCAAAGCTGTTTGGTGCAAACCGGAGTTTCATCTCCCGGATAAAACAACAGCACGACGGTTTTTTCTCGTTGCTCGCCAAGTCGCCAGGTTTCGCCATTGCCATCCGGCAATTCGATTTCCGGCGCAAGCTGGCCGACCTGAGAACCAATTGAATTGCTCATAACGTCTTTTTCCATTGTTTGCCGTCTCAAGATTGAAAATTCGCGGTCAAAATCAATGCGGCATTCTGCATTAGCCAACCGCTTTTTGCCAATGCGGGCTTGGCTAAACGTGAAAATGTCACGTAGCTGTGGTAAGTATGAACTCGAAACTACACCCAAACCCCTTTTGGAGAAAAGCTATGCGAGTTGCTTTGATCGTTGTCCTGTTGGCAGCCACAGTCATGGCTCAAGACCGGCTTCGTCGTCCGCGCGAAGCATCCACGTCCAATCGCCAAACGCTAAATAAACAAATCGCCGCGCGATTCGCTCCGATCTTTTATCAAGGACTCGGCGACAATCCGCGTTCGGATTTCATCACCAACTTCGATTTTGACGGAGACTGGAAAGGCGATAACAACTGGTGGAATCTGGACAACAAATCGTTTCCGCTGAAGGCTTACATTTATTATTCGGTCATTGAAACCGCTTCGCATTACTTCGTGCATTACGCCTTTTTCCATCCGCGCGATTACAAAGGCGGGTTGGCAAAAACCGCTTTGCTGGACACGTTAATGGGTGAAGGATTGCGCCGAGCCGGTAAAGACCCGACCGGCGGATTGGCCAACGACGTGGCGCTGTCGCACGAAAACGATCTGGAAGGCTGTCTGGTCGTTGCGGAAAAACACGGCGGCGATCCGAATCAAGCCGTCGTGCAGTTTGTCGAAGCAATGGCACACAACAAATACCTGAAATACTGCCCGCGCGAAGCGAGCAATTCAGCCTGCGAAGCGATCGAAATGGATGGCGAACGGGCACGAATTTTCATCGAACCAAAAGGCCATGGTCCCGAACGGTATCTTGGTGACCGCAATCAACTGAAAAATTCGATCAATGGCGTGATGATTTACCGTTACACCGGTCGAGCCGAAAACCACGACGAAACTCCGGGAAAAGAAATTGGCTACGACCTGATTCCGATTTACGACACGTTCTGGCAACAAGCTCAGAAAGGCGAGAACGAAACCTACGGCGAATCGCTGGATTACGAAACTCGATCTTTTTTCCGAATCCTGGCTGGGAAACCGCCGGAAAAATCAGAGCAGAAACTGGGTGTTTTAGGCGTGGCGTTGCGCGGCACGGTAGGTTTCAAGAATAAATCGCGTCCGCCTTGGGGATGGTTCGACGCCAATGAACGCGACCGTCCGCGTGGCGAATGGTTCTTTGACCCGGCAGCCGTTACCGCCCGACACTTCAACCTGGGCGAAGCGTTTTCAACCGCGTATGTTTACAACCCGTATTTCAAAACTGGAATGTAAGATTTGAAGTTTGAAGGAAGAGTAAGTGGAGCTAAGGGGGCTCGAACCCCTGACCTCTTGACTGCCAGTCAAGCGCTCTTCCAAGCTGAGCTATAGCCCCACAATGGAATACCTAATGTCTGAGAACGCGCCTTCGTCGAAGGCGCGGGCATATTAGCCAACCATCCTTTTTCCGTCAACCGGTCATCGGTAATTGTTGTTAAAGTGAGTTGGGGACAGCAATGAGTTTGTGCTGGCGTCCCTGTCTAAGCGAATTTTTGCAGTCAAAGGCAGGCATAATTGTTCGCAAACAGGAATCTTGGACTGCGAGCAAATTTTTACATCGTTGCATTTCTTTTTTTTTTCAATAGCAACAATTTAGCGAAATTTTCCTTGACCCGTACAATTTACCGGAGCATATTGTGCCCGCTGCTTCAGCCTGAAGCAGCATAAAAAAATCGGTAACAATTCAGTAGTAACAGAATCATCTCAGAAGAAATTACACACACAGCGCCAAATCCGTGACTGGATTCTGCCACCCCGATTCAGTCAGCCTGACATCCTTTTCCAGAAGTTTTTTCGTCACGGAGGAACCGTTATGCGTCTGTTCAAATCTTCGCTGCTCAGAACTGCTGTTATCACCACCGCCTTGCTTAGCCTGACACTCAATCTTAGCTTCTCATTGCGAATGGCAAGCGTTTACGCCAACCCTGTAAAGCCCAATACTGCCCCCCCCCCCAGCAAGTGTTAAGCCATAGCTTGGCAACGGTAAGACTACTCTACTTAAAATTTCTTGCATATCTTCAAGGCGGAACCAATCTCGACACAATACGGAATACAGCGCCGCAACTTCCAAATCCCTATGTGCCGTCAGGAACCCCAGGCGCTGGCTACGAAGACCCCAAGCCAGTGAATACGGCGAACTACAACAGCTATCTGACCCAAATGATTCAATCCCATAACCCAAGCGGCCCAGCCGGAGCTTTGCCATTGCAAGCTGCCGACCCAATCGCGTCAAGCTCTGTTGTCGGCGGAATTAGTGCTTTTCTTGATTCCAGGCAGTTCGGGTTTACTGCACCTGTTTTGTCACTGGCCGGTCGAGCCGGACTGAATGTTTCACTTGGACTGAGTTATAGCAGCAAAGTCTGGGTCAAAGACACAGCGACAAACACTATGGTCTTCAACGCTGATCGCGGTTTTCCGGCTCCGGGCTGGCGTACAGGATTTGGAGCAATCCAAATACATACGAACGCAACCGGCCCCTACTTCAATTCGACTACTGGCAAATACAGCATCATCTACCTGGAACCGAACGGGACGCGCCGAGACATGGCGCTGAACTCCTCGACCGGATTGTACGAAAGCTACGATTCATCCTATATGAAATTTGATGCGACAGCTCAGATCATGTACTTCCCGAATGGCACGCAGATGAAATTCGGCGCTTATTCGTATTCGGCCAATAATCGTGATTTTCAGGCGCTGCCCATACAGATCAAAGATCGCAATGGCAATTACATTGACATCTTCTACAAGACGCTCGACAACGAAAAAGTTGTGATTGATTACTTCATTGACACTGCCGGGCGTCGAGTGGATTTCGCCTATCAAGGAAACCGTCTGATTTCCATCGGCCAGAATCGCGGCGGAACCTGGTATTACTTCGTGCGCATTGATTACCAGCCGATCTACTTGCAGACTTGGTTTGATTCTTCATTGACAACTGATCCTCCCGCAATTAACGGGACACAAGTTTGGATGCCCAGCCGTGTGACCTATCCGAATGGAACCAATCTCCGATTCCTGTACAACAGCTATGGGCAAATGTACGAAATCAGCAAATATGCCCCTGGGGTCAACGGACAAGGGGCCGAACGGCAAATTGCCCTGACAAGGTTTGTTTTCCCGGCACATCATTTGGGTCTGTTTGATTTCGATTGTCCGAGCTTTCTCGCTCGCTCTGAAGGAGCAGAAAACTGGCAGGATTGGGCATTAAGTTCATACGGGTACAGCGCCAGCACGCCAACGGTTTCTGACCCATCGGGCAGAAGCTTCAAGGTCACAATTAATGGGCTGGAACATAAGCTGGAGATGATTCCCTTTAGCGGCGAGGGGAAAATTGATGTCACGACTTACGAACAAGATGCGGGGCTTGCTTACCGCTCGAACCCTCGCATCATTGAACGAAAATCGTTTTTCACTCAATACCAACAACAGAGTTTGGCAAGAAAGACACGATACTCTTACACGCAATCGAATGGGATTTGGCTGGAAACGACGAAAGACGAATACTCCAACGAAACCAACATTTATCGTCGCACTACGACGACTTACACCAGTTACCCAACTCGAAATATCTTTGGCTTGCCGTTGCAGGTTTCAGTTTACGCCGGGCCGGGCACGACGCTGATGTCGCGGTTTACCAATGCTTACGACCAATCCGGCGCGTACACCGATTCAAACAATCAATCCAATCAATACTTGATTGATGCCACTGCCACAGGCGTAATTCAGCACGACAACACAAATTACGGATTGGGGATGACTCAGCGCGGAAATCTGACCAGCGTGACTCAACACTCGGCGTCTGGCCCTGGCTCCCGCGTCATTCGCCGGACAAGCTACGACACAAACGGCAATCGCCGCACCGAAGCCGATGGCGCGTCTAATCGGCAGGAATTCGATTACTCGGATTATTATTCGAACAAACCGGGTGGCGTGGGGCAAACGCACGTATACCTGAACACTGCGGCCAACCCGTACGGATTTAAGACTGGGGCCAAGCACGATTATTACAACGGCAACACCGTTCGCAGTTTCAATCTAAGGCCAGGTTCAAGCACGGAAGAACAGGTAACTGAATCCACCTACGATTTCGCAGACCGCTTGCTGCAAAGAACTCGCCCGGATGGAGGCTGGACTCAGGTCAAGCATTGGGACAACCTGCTGGCTGAAGTGACCTTACAAAAGCTGGATGTTTCCGGCGGGTCAGATCAGGTTCGCGCCAACTTCCAACTGTTTGACGGCGCGGGCCGTATCTGGCGCAAGGCCAGCGACCATCCCGATGGAATTGCAGGCAAATATGCTGCACAAAATTTCGGTTTCGACGAACTGGGGCATCGTCACAGTTCGGCCAGCGCCATTGCGGTCAATGCCAATTGGATTCCCAGTTGGGAAGATTCAGCCTGGCAAACAACTACTACAACTCACGATCAGTTCGATCGAACAACCGTGATGACCAGACCTGACGGCAACACCATTCAATACACTTACAACGGATGCAGTTGCATGGGCAGCGAAACTCGAACCGTCACCGACGAAATCGGCTGCAAGATTCGCACTGTGACAGACATTTTTGGCCGCACGGAATCTGTTAGCGAATTGGATACTGCTCCTGGCAATCCGGTTTACGACCAAGTGAATTACGGTTATGACGCGCTTGACCGGATCGTTGCCATAGTCCAAGCCAAAGCGGGCGGCGCACAGTACCAAACCCGCAGCTTCATTTACGACGGCTACGGGCGACTGATCAGCGAAACCAATCCCGAAAGTGGCACGATCACTTATACCTACAAACCGAACGATCTGGTTGAAAGCGTATCGAACCAACGCGGTATGACGACTTTATACAGTTACAACACGCGCAATCTGGTGACGCAGGTGGCTTACAACGACGGCGGAGCAACGCCGACTTCAACGTTTAGCTATGACGATTTCGGTTCACGCACCTCGATGGGCGATGGCGAAGGCACGACGACCTATGCTTATAACGCTTATCGCCAGTTGCAAAGCGAAACTCGCACTTTCAGCGGTATCGCAGGAAAAACTTTCCCGCTGACGTATACCTACAATCTGGCCGATCAAATCAAATCGGTGAATTATGCCGTGCAATCCAGTGGAGGTTTTGCGCCGGATTTACCGGATCAGACGCAGGTGAAAGCGCCGTCTTCAAACCCCCGCCCAGCCAAAAAGACTCCCAGACTGGCGTTGTCGAGCTATTCGATTTCAGGAACGGTTCTGCGAGCCGATACTAATCAACCGTTACAGGGAGTAACCGTGACGGCAATTCGACAGGACGATCCTCCTCTATCGCCATATCCTGTTCAGACCAATGCCAGTGGGCAGTATGTTATTGAAGGTCTGGAAGAGGGCCTGACCTTTAACGTGACTGCCAGCAAGGCGGGTTATAACTTTGCGCCGTCATCCGTCACCGTAGAAATGGACGGCGATAAACAAGTCAATTTTACCGGCTCTATCCCAAGCGCAACATTGACGGCCAGCCCTAATCCAATTCAGGTTTGCGATGGCACGGGACAGGGCATTACCACCTTGACCTGGAGTGTTACCGGCGCTGGCGCAAGCTCTGTTCAATTGCGAGCGGGCGCTCCCAACGGAACATTGGTCGCCAGTGGTGGGACCAGCGGCAATGTCACAACCGGAAAATGGGTGACCAACGGCACGGTCTTTTATCTGCAAAACGTCACGGGCGGTTTACCGCTGACTTCGGAATACACGCTGGCCACTGTCACAGTCGCCACCACCACACAAGGCTGTCCGCCACCCGCCAGCTTTAACAAGACCATCAATTACGCTCGCAACAACACTGGTGTAGTTTCCGGCATTGGCACAAATCTGCTTGGCAGCGATCCCAACGCGACGACCAATGTCGCGTCGGCAATTGCGTACCGAGCCTGGAACGCTTACCGCAGCATGAATTTCGGCAACGGATTGCGCGTGACCAACACGCATAACAACCGCATGCAACTGACTGACTATGTGATTGACACGCAAAACGGTTCTTCGACGTTGTGGCAACAGCATTACGATTATTACAACGGAGGACAGAACAACAGCCGCATCCGGCGGGTTTCAGACGATCCGAATTTCGCCGTCTACAAACTCTACCAGTACGATCCTTACAACCGGTTGCAGACCGTGCTGAATTCCAACAGTTCCAACTGGCACGCCGGGTACACTTACGACGAATGGGGCAACATCCGCACGATCAATTCCGCTGCGGGTGGCGGAGGCACGCTGACTTATCAAACCAACTCGACCGGAGCGCCGACCAACCGATTGGCTACGGCGGGCGGCAACAGTGTCAGTTACGATGCGGCGGGCAACATGACTGCTATGGGCAGCCAGACGTATAGTTACGACGCAGCCAACCGGTTGAAAGCGACTGGCGGAGCGTCGAACCAATACGGTTACGACGGCGACGGCAAACGAGTCCGCCAACCCGGTCTGTATTACGTTCAATCCACTGTGCTCGACAAAGTGGCAATGGAAGTGGACGCCAACGCCAATGTGCAACGCGCTTACGTTTATCTGAACAACAAACTGATCGCGTTGCAAAGCACCGACGGCAACTTTTACTGGGCGCATGCCGATCATTTGAACAGCGGTCGCATGCTGACCAGCACGGCGGGCAGCATGGTTTATCGCGCAGACTTCGATCCGTTCGGACAACTGACGTACGAATGGTCGGCTTCGGGCAACAGCAATTTGAACAGCCGCAAATTCACCGGCTTTGAACGCGACGCAACGGGGCTGGATTACGCCCAGGCAAGGACTTACACGTCAGGCTGGGGGCGATATATGCAATCCGATCCGATGGGAGCAGGCTATCGCGGCCAAAAGCCCAATCCAATGGGCGCGGCCAAACCCAGATTCCCACAGAGCCATAACCGTTACAGTTACGTCGGGAACGACCCAATGACTTTGACCGACCCTTCCGGTTTGGCTATTGACCCCTGCTGCGCTTGTCCGGGGCACGATGAATGCGAAGGCAGGTATCCCACCGATTGTCCTACTGGAGGTGGCGGTGGAGGTAGTGGAGATGAGTGCAAAGATTGTTGCGACAATGAGTCGAACAAATGCACTCGCACTTACATTGGCTGCTCAGCGATTGCAGGTGGAGCTTTGTTTGCTGGATTGAATAACGTCTGCGGCAATAACGATTATTGCCGTCAAGACAAGCCAGCCTACGATCCTGAAAAGTGTAACAACTGCAAACAAGCCTTTTGGGTTGTGTTTGCCGCTGCCATGGCTGGTTGCACGCTCAACTACTTTAATTGCCGTTCAGACATTAACGGTAAATGTGCATCTAAGAAACGCCCAAACAACACAACTTGTAAATGCTTGTAAATGTTTGTTGAGCATACTTCAATCAACCACCCGGCCATCACGTGTCCAAACACAAGATGGCCGGAGTGGCTTTCGGTAAATTTATGTTTTGCATGTTACTCATTACTGATAGGAAGGCTAATAGAACCTGGTTTTTAATTTGGCTGTTACTACTAGCATTTGTTGGCTATGCTCAACAAAAACAGGAGCGAGATAATGCCGGCGTTATAAAACTGAACACAAACTTAGTGTCATTCAATGCCACAGTGCTAAGTAAAAAGACCGGTAAGATTATTACTGGCCTTAGAAAAGAGGATTTTATACTGTTCGACGAAGGCGTTAGACAAGAAATAACCCATTTCACCAACGATGAACACCCATTATCGGTAATTATTCTAATTGATGATAGCGGCAGCGTTAGGAGTATTCTCGACGAAATTCATGATGAAGGACGGCAGACTTTGCGAAACTTGAAGCCGGAAGACGAAATTGCTTTGATGGCCTTCAGTTCCACTGCTTGGCTAGTTTGGGATTTCACTCTAAGTAAAAAAGAGATTATTGAGAGGATAGCCCCAGAAAAACTGTTTCCGCTTATCGGCGTGGACAATATCGATTTTTCAGGAAGCGGCACACACATAGCCGACAGTATTTACTTAGCAGCAAAACATTTTGATAAGGCAACCAATCCGCCAGGCCGACGAAGCATAATTGTCATAACGGATGACTGGGCAAACGATACGATTTACTCTGAAGAAGAAGTTACCAACCAATTGTTTGAATCTGGTGTTACTGTTTATGGTTTGATTATTGGCGGGCGGCATATCTTTGATAGGTACATCATTCCGATGTCGTTTGGCAAAAACGGTGGCAATGCTACTACGTATGCAAATAAAACCGGAGGAGTAGCGCTAAATGGCCGGGGTAATAAAGCGGCAGAAAACCTCACCCGAATAATCAGCTTGTTGCGACAGCAATATAGCTTTGGCTATGTCCCAACCAATTCACAAATGGATGGCAAATTTCGAAAGATCAATTTGAAAGTTACTCCTGAAATCGAAAAGCGTGAAGGTAGGGTTACCATACTGACAAGGCAAGGTTATTATGCGCGCCCTCGAAATGCGAGGTAAATCAAAAAACAGCAGCACAGAATCAGAAGGAAAACACCATGAAGAGAAAGTTTACTGTAGTCGTGTTGGTCATTTTGGCGACGCTCCTCATAGCTTGGGAAGCGAAGTCTCGTCCGGAAGCTAAGCCCGTCCCTTTTTCCATTGTGGTTACACAGACGGACAAGGGCCTTGAGATGGAGTGCCAAAAGGGATGCGCCTGGAAAACATTGGCCTATTCGTGCGGGGAGAAGACACCGTGCAGTGCGACAGTAAACGAAGTCGGAATGCAGGGTGCGAGTTCTAAAGAAGCTAAATGACTGATGCGGTTGAATCAGCTTACCGACGCTCCGCATCGCGCCAGCAGGTTGTAAAACTCCGGCAGAGAAACTGAAGCTGCTTCGGCTCCAGCGATTTCGGTTTCGCCAGTGGCAATCAACCCGGCAACCGCAAAGGCCATGGCAATGCGGTGGTCGCTGTAGGATTCCACACGAGCGCCTTTCAAGGTTTGTTTACCTGTCAGTCGCAAACCGTCGTCAAACTCTTCAACCTGAATTCCCATCAACCGCAAGTTATCCACAATGGAGCGAATTCGGTCGCTCTCTTTGACGCGAAGCTCGCGCGCGTCACGAATCGTCAGTGTGCCTTCCAGTTGAGTTGCCGCGACGGCCAGAATCGGAATTTCATCAATCAGGTTGGCAATCACCGCTCCTGACAATTCCAAATCGCCGCTGAGTTTTGATGAACGAATCAGAAAATCCGCCACCGGCTCGCCGTGAGCCAGCCGTTGGTTTTCAACTTCGATCTGCCTGCCGATTTGTCAATCAACGCCGTCCGCAAGGCGGGCCGTGCTTTTTCTCGACTTTAGTCAGGCGAAAAAGGCTTTCGCCTGAAAATTTGACATCCAAAAAACCATCTGTTAGCTTCGCGCCCTTGTTTTTAGCGGTTAGTAGGCATCATACGAATTATGGTTCAAGTAGACAGATTGCGGTGGGAAATCAGGCGTCAATTTCTGCATGCAGGCGTGTTGATGGCAGTCATCGGGCTGTCTTTGTTAGGCGCTTCCTGTAAAAGTTTGATCGTCACCAAAGACCGTTCAATTCCTAAACTTATTACTCCGTTGGCGGATGCCGGTTTTGAAGACCTGGTTAAACAGGTGAAACCGTTTGCCGGTCTTCAATCACTCAGGACACGTGTCGGCATAGTTTTTCAGGATACTGGGCTTGCCGAACGTTGGCCGGAAACGGATTCCAATCTGGTGTTGATGAGACCGGACAAGATTCGTCTGATTATTAACGCTCCTATCGGCAAGATCAAAATTGCCGAGATGGTTTCGGAATCCAGCAAGTTCAAAGTCGCTCTTTACCAACAATCGCCAAGCTTTTTGATCGGAACCAATGACGCCGATTACACCATGTGGCGTGAAAAGCTCGGTGAAAAAGCAAACAGCGGATTGGTCGCGGCGCGTCCGTTTCACTTTACTGAAGCTCTGATGATGCGACCGCTGATGGTAAATGATTCGCGCTACACTTATTTGATGGAAGAAGCGTTGGTCGAAGAAGCAGATACGACGCCGAAAGCGCCGAAAGGTTCGCGTGTTGTTCGCAGTTTTTATGTGATTTCCGAAATCGAACTTGGTGTGCCGGGAATGGGGACGGGGATTTCAAAAATCGTTCGCCGACTCTGGTTTGATCGAACCAACGGATTAAGGTTCGCCCGCCAGCAGCTTTTTGATGTTAAAGGCACGCTGACCACCGAAGTCTATTATTCCGACTATAAAAAACTGAACGAAAACAGCGCCGATCTTTGGCCGAGCATGATTCTGGTCAGCCGTCCGCACGATGGGTACTCGGCTCGGTTGTTGTTCAACGAAATGAATTTTGAAATTGATCCCGAACTGCCTGCCACTGCGTTTATGCTGGAAAACACCGAAAAACTGAAAGAAGTTGATCTGGACAAACCGCCTGCGCCGTAATTCAGAGCGCAAAACTTTATGGACAATCTGGTAGCTTCCAACATTCGCCAGCGACCGACGCGCACTCTGCTCAGTGTGGCCGGCGTAGCTTTGGGTGTGGTGCTGATTGTTTTGAATACCGGGCTGGTCGAAGGAATGCTCAACGACCGCATCAAACGCGAACGAGGTGTTGGCGCAGAAATTCGCTTTGGACGCAGCGGCGCGATGCTTTCGCCGTCGTCCAGCAATCCGGTTGACGTTCGATACGCCGATCGGCTGATGAAAATCGAAGGCGTCGGACAGGTCAGCCCTGTCGGGTATTACATTCAAAGCGGCAACAGCGGTTTGGGAATGGAAATTGTAGAAGGCGTGGAGTTCGAGTCGTATTCGGCGATCACGGGCGCGAAAGTCGTTGAAGGCAATGCGCCGAAAACCGATCAGGAAGTGATGATTGACGAATTCAAGGCGCTTCACAATAAGTTAAAGGTCGGCAGCGATATTCAGGTGTTCGGCGAAACCAAGAAAGTATCTGGAATTTATTCGCCGCAAGTTGGATCAAGGATAAAGATGCCGCTCAGCGCGTTACAAAATGCGCTTTCCGCCGAAGGCAAGTGCTTTGAAATTCTGGTCAAAGTAAAAGACCCGGAAAAGCAGGATGATGTTCGCCAGCGCATTCTGGATGAATTGCCGGGTAATGAAATTCTGCTGACGCGCGACCTGGGCGTCGGTGTTGGGCGCGAAATTCCTGGTATCAAAGGCTTTGTTCGCGCAGTGCTGGTGTTGTCGGTGATTGTCAGTGCGCTGGTGATTTTGCTGGCGATGTACACGACGATTACCGAGCGCACACGCGAAATTGGCATTTTGAAATCGCTGGGAGCGTCGAAAGGTTTCATCATAGGCGTCATCGAAAAAGAAGCTTTGACCATCAGCCTGATTGGAGTTTTGGTCGGATTGATAATTTCGATGATTGCGGCTTGGGCGTTGGAGCGCGCGACGACGCTGCAACTGGAATTCACCTGGTCGTGGATTCTTCGAGCCGGATTGATCGGCTTGGGAGCCGGAGCTTTGGGCGCGCTTTATCCGGCGATTCGAGCGGCGAACAAGGACGCGGTACAGGCTTTGTCTTACGAATAAGAGTTCGCTGTTGGCAGTTCACAGTTCGCAGTTGAATCACGAACCTGAGCAATTGCCAAAGCTGTGAACCGCGAACTGAGAACTGTGAACTTTTATGGACGCAATTCTAAAAACTGAAAATCTGGTGATGACTTATCGCGTCGGCAAAGTGGACGTGAACGCGCTGCGCGGAGTCAATTTGTCGGTCGGACGTGGCGAGTTCGTCTCAATTATGGGGCCTTCGGGATGCGGTAAGTCCACAATGCTGCACATTTTGGGCGGCTTGCTGAAACCGACTTCGGGCAAGGTGATCATTGATAATGAAGACATGGCCGGAATGACCGACGCTGAGCGAACAGACACTCGCCGCCGCAAGATTGGATTTGTGTTCCAGCGGTTCAACCTGTTTCCAACCCTGACCGCCGAAGGCAATTTGCGATTGGCCGAACAAATTCACGGCAACGGAAAAAAGGTTGTGGACGAAGAGGTACGCCGCGAAGTCTTGCGGTTATTGCGGCTCGAAAATAAAATGCGGCACAAGCCTTTAGAGCTTTCAGGTGGAGAACAACAACGAGTCGCCATAGCGAGAGCAATCATTACTCGTCCGGCGATCATTTTGGCCGACGAGCCGACAGGGAATCTGGATTCGGAAAATTCCGAAATCGTTTTGGAGATGTTGCAAAAGCTCAATCGCGAACTGAATCAGACAATCGTCATGATTACGCACAATCCCGAAGCCGCTGCGGTGGCCGCCCGAACGGTTCACATGCGCGACGGAATGATTGTCGGCGAAAAATGACAATCGTCGGGAGAAATTGGAGAAAGTCATGAAAGGCATTCAGTTTGTTTCAAACGACAAAGGAGAAAAAGTCGGCGTATTGATTAATCTTCAACAGCATAAAAGGCTGTGGGAAGATTTTTATGACGTGCTTATTGCTCGACAGCGTCGTAAAGAGCCGAGAGAGTCGTTGGAATCGGTCAAAAAGCGTCTGCAACAAGCCGGAAAATTGAATGGCTGATTATCAGGTCACCTTTGCCAGATCGGCCCGGAAAGAGTTGGAGTGTTTGGGTGCTGAAATTGTCGGGCGCATATTTCGAAAGATTGAGCGGCTGGCAGAACAGCCGCGACCGGCTGGCTGTCTGAAGCTTGTTGGTGAAAATAACCTTTGGCGTATTCGCATAAGTGATTATCGAGTGATTTATTCGATTGATGACAAAAGAGAAGTCGTTGATGTTGTAGCCGTGCGACATCGTCGTGAGGCTTATGATTAAAGGCTCCTTCAAGTGGGAGAAGAAAAGAGCCAACCATGAAATCGTTATTGACAGGAATCAAAAACGTCATTCTCTGGTCGCATGAACGCGGAACCTGGCAATACGACGTTCTTTGCGCGTTGATTATTGGCACGATCTTTTTGGTTCCCAGCGAATACTTCGGCGACCGTGACCGCGAAAGTATCAAAACCGTCAGGGCAAATGAACGTCCGGTTTCGGCATCGAAGCCGGGCGAAACGGTTCAGGAAGTCCCTGTTGCCGAATTGCAGGTTTTTTTGAACAAGCTGAACAAAGCTGAGTTGATTTTGAATGCGCCGCAGGAAGCTCTTTCGCTTTTTCTGAGCGACAAACTCAATCAGGATGTAAGCGTCAGCAAATACGAACCCTTTATCAACCCGCAAACGCGGGGCAACGGCTATAAGGTCTGGATCAAATAAAAGTCCAGCGGTTGTAACCTGAAAGCCATACGGAGATGGAGAAGTAACGAATGAAAAAATTTATGACATTGGCGCTGATTACCGGTCTGGTTCTGACTCTGGTCGGAGCGAAGCCGGTTTTTGACGTCAAAGCATCGCCCCAGATTCTCACAGGCATTCTCAACAAGATGGAGACTGCCCACAAACAAATGAAAAGCCTGAAAGCCGAACTGGTTCAGGAAAAAGTGAATCCGCAAATCGGCAGCAAAGATTCCGATTACGGAATGTTGATTTACAAACCGGGCGTCGGCAAAGACAAAGGCAAACTGCGGATTGATTACACCAAACCCGGCATCAAGACATTGTCGGTAATCGGCGAAAGCTTCACGTTTTACGAACCGAAGCTGAATCAGGCGATGAAAAGCACGGTCAGCAAAGCCACCAAAGGCAAAACTGCCGCCAATTTGGTCGGCTTGGATGGTTCACTGCGAGCATTGCTCAACAGTTACAACATGGACATCGCAGGAGATGTTCAAGTGAATGGACAGGTGGCGACAATCCTGCGGCTGACTCCGAAAACCAAGAGCGATTTTACTTCGATTGACATCTGGGTTTCGCAAAGCGGGTTGCCTGTGCAGTGGAAGATGGTCGAACGCAACGGCGATTACACCGTCATTTCGCTGAAAAATACGCAGGTCAACACGAACATTGCCGATTCGGCGTTTGTCATCAATCTGCCGGGCGGCACGAAAATCATAGACAAGCTGTAATCCACCACATCTTTACGATTCAAAAATAACTCAACGGTTGCGAAAAGGACGAGTTCATCAAAGCTCGTCCTTTTCGCCAATTTCGCTAATCCTGTCCAAGACGCCTTGGAGCGATTTTGTGCAATCAGGAGGCAGGTACTTCATCCGTACCAATGGACTTTCAATGACAGACTTAAGCAGCAGCAAACTGAGCCGAACTCTGCGCGAAGCAAAACTCGTTGCCAAAGGACTGGCTTCGACCAAGCACCCGATTCTGGCGCACGTCATCCCAATGCGCCGATGCAATCTGGCCTGTGGGTATTGCAACGAATACGACAAGACTTCTGACCCCGTGCCGTTTGAAGAAATGAAGCGACGGTTGGACAAACTGGCTTCGTTCGGCACAACGACCATTACCATCAGCGGCGGCGAGCCGATGCTGCATCCGCAGATTTTCGACATCATCACCTACATCCGCTCTCACGGAATGATCGCGGGGCTTATCAGCAACGGCTACTACATGACCCGCGAGAACATTGAAAAGCTGAATCAAGCCGGATTGGAATATCTGCAAATCAGCATTGATAACGTCAAACCGGACAAGGTTTCGCAGAAAAGCCTGAAGGTGATTGACCGCTATCTGGTCAACCTGTCGAAATACGCCAAGTTCCACATCAACATCAATTCGGTGATTGGCGGCGGGATTCAGAACCCAGAAGATGCGGTGACAGTTTCAGAACGTGCAGTCGAACTCGGCTTCGGTTCGACGCTGGGTATCATTCACGACCACAGTGGCCAATTGAAACCCCTGAGCGGCAGGGAAGAAGTGGTTTACCAAAAGCTTCGCCGATTCGGCAAAAAGAAATTCGGCTGGTTGAATCAGTTTCAAGACAATCTGGCTCACGGGCGTCCGCACAACTGGCGCTGCCGAGCCGGAGCACGTTACCTGTACATTTGCGAAGACGGTTTGGTGCATTACTGTTCGCAACAGCGCGGCTATCCGGGAATTCCGCTGGCGGAATACACGCGCGAACACATCGAACACGAATTCCGCTCGGAAAAGCCTTGCGCCAAATTCTGCACCATCGCTTGCGTCCAGCAAGTGGCGATGCTGGACAACTGGCGTGCTCCGCAAGAACCCTTCGACATTCCTGAAGTCTTTCCCAAGCACGCAATTGCTCAGGACATTGTCGAAGACCCTGTTCGCGCCGAATCCTGAACCGGTTCTGCCGATAAGATGAGAAAAGCGCCCCCTCAGCCGCGCTTTTCGTTTTCCAGCCCAGACTCAGCGAGATTGTGAAAACGCGCGATGCCCGGTATCGTTTCGCCGTCAGGCTTTCCCGAACTTGAACTTTCAAGAATCTTTTTCCTGCTCGAACGGTTTGTGATGAGTGTTGCACAAAGTTATCAACGCGAAGCTTACGGCAAAGACTTTCAACAGGTCTTGTTGTCGCCGGTGTTGACGTACGAAGAAGGGCTGGATTTTTTCGAGAGCAAGGGCATGCTGAATGAAACTCTGCAAAAGCTGGTGAATGATTTGGAAGCGCACCATATTGATTACGCAGTGATTGGCGCGATGGCGTTGAACCAGCACGGCTATCATCGTTTTACTTCGGACATTGACTTGTTGATGACCAAAGATGGACTGGAAAGGTTCCATCAGGAATTGGTTGGGTTGGGTTATGTTGCCAAGTTTGCCGGAGCCAAAAAGACCTTTCGCGCCATCGCTCGGAACGTTCCGATTGAAGTCATCACTTCCGGCGAATATCCCGGCGATGGATTGCCGAAACCGATCAGCTTTCCCGATCCGTCTGACAATTTGTCTGAAAGCTTTGTTGTCATCAATGGCGTCAAAACCTTGACGCTGGAAATGCTCATTAATCTCAAGCTCGCGTCGGGAATGACCAATGCCGGCAGGCTCAAAGACTTGGCAGATGTTCAGGAACTCATCAAGATAAGAAACCTGGACGCGGCTTTTGCTGACAACCTGCATCAGTTTGTGCGCGAAAGATATCTTGAACTTCATCGCGGTGCGGCGATGGCAAATGAATCTGAATAACAATCAAATCTTATGCTTCACATACCAATTCTTCGCAAAGGCAATTCCTATAAAAGTGTTGATGTGTCGCGCGTGCCGCATTTCCGAACACGCGAAACGTTTGTCGAGGTCAGTCTGGCCAACGCCGGATTGATTCGGCGTGATTTGCGCGACCTGGACTCTATTCAGGCGATGCTGGCGGCCTTCACGACCGATCGGTTGATAGCGATGTGTCGTCAGGCTGCGGATTATTTTATGAACGACACCTTGCCGGTCGGTGACGAATCGCAAACGCCGGATGATTACGTTCGCCAGTTGTCGGCAACAACTGGAATGCCGCACGTGCTGGTTCGCAAAAACATGAGCAAGATCAGCGGCGTGATGGCGGAAATGAAATCCGTGCTCGACGGGTTGACGCGCGGCATTGATCTGAAAATTCTGGATGATGGGTTTGGTACTCACGAAGGCCACTCGGTCAGTTTCTTTCCGCGCACAAATTCGCTCGGCGTGATTTTGCCAAGTAATTCGCCGGGCGTTCACAGCTTATGGATTCCTTCGATTGCGATGAAAGTGCCGCTGGTTTTGAAACCCGGCAGCAGCGAGCCTTGGTCGCCGTATCGAATTGCTCAGGCTCTGATCAAAGCAGGCGTACCGAAAGAAGCTTTCGGCTATTACCCGGCAGATCACGGCGGAGCGGGCGCGATCTTGCAATCGTGCGGGCGCGGGATGTTTTTCGGCGATTCTTCGACTGTGGGCAAATACGCCAGCGATTCTCGCGTTGAATTGCACGGAACCGGTTACAGCAAAGTCGTGCTCGGTGATGACGTGGTGGACGATTGGGAAAAATACCTGGATGTCATGGTCGCTTCGATCACGGAAAACGGCGGACGATCTTGTATCAATGCTTCGGGCGTTTGGGTGACTCGGCACGGAAAAGAGATTGCTCAGGCTGTGGCCGAACGAGTTGCCAAAATCGTTCCGCGCGACGCCGAAGACCCTGAAGCCTTGCTGGCTCCGTTTGCCAATGCCGACATTGCCAAACGCATTTCAGGGATCGTGGATTCCGGTTTGCGCGAATCGGGCGCGACCGATGTTTCGGCGAAAGTTCGCGGCGACCGCCTGGTAGAAGTTGACGGCGCGACGTACTTACTGCCGACCATCGTTCACGTCGAAAGTCCGCAGCATCCGCTGGCCAACCGAGAATTCCTGTTCCCGTTTGCCAGCGTTGTCGAAGTCAAACCCGAACAAATGCCCGAAGCCTTTGGGCCTTCGCTGGTGGTGACGGCAATCACCAAAGACCTGAAGCTTATCAATCGGTTGGTGAATTCTTCGCACGTAGATCGCCTGAACATCGGCGCAATCCCGACGATGAAGATCGCCTGGGACCAACCTCACGAAGGCAATTTGTTTGAACATTTGTATGCGCGGCGAGCATTCCAACGAGCAATGGCGGCTTAGCTGCAATGATGAAGTCAGAACGATGAATGATGAATCTTTCTTTCGTTCATTCTTCCGACTTCATCATTCATCATTCCCATGAAGATTCTGTACATCACAGCCGGAGCCGCCGGAATGTATTGCGGCAGTTGTTTGCGGGACAACGCGCTTGCTTCTGAATTGCTGAAGCAAGGTCACGATGTCACGTTGCAACCGCTTTACACTCCGCCGCTGACTGACGAACCCAGCGTCAGCAGCGAGAAAGTTTTCTTCGGCGGTATCAGCGTCTTTCTGGAACAACACTCGGCCATCTTTCGTCACACACCGCGCTGGTTGGATAAGTTGTGGGATTCTTCATTCGCGCTCAAAGCCGCTTCAAAACGTTCCATCGCCGTTGACCCTGATTCGCTGTGCGAGATGACGCTTTCGATTTTGAAAGGCGAACAGGGAAATCAGCGAAAAGAAATCGTCAAACTGACTGATTGGCTGAAGACAGACCCGTTTAATGGTGCTCCCGATGTCGTGGATATGCAGAATTCGATGTTGATCGGTTTGGCCAAACCAGTCAAAGAAGCCACTGGCAGCCGGATTTGCTGCACGCTGCAAGGCGAAGATTTATTTCTGGATGGAATGCGCGAACCTTACCGCAGCCAGGCGCTCAGCTTGATTCATGAACATTCGCAATATGTGGATGCTTTTCTGGCGGTCAGCGATTATTACGCCGACTTCATGGCGGATTATCTGAAAATTCCGCGCAGCAAAATTCACGTTGTGCCGCTCGGCATCAATTTGAAAGATTACAATCCGAAACAGCGTTCAGTCGGCGAAAGCAACGAAGTGTTTCGTGTTGGATATTTCGCGCGCATCGCGCCGGAAAAAGGTTTGCACGTGTTGGCCGAAGCTTATCGCTCGTTGCGTCAACGCGAAGATTTCGCACCCGCGCGGCTTGAAGTTGCGGGTTATCTTGCGCCGGAACACAAACCCTATCTGCAAAAGATTGAGCGGGAAATGCGCGAAGCCGGTTTGGCCGGCGAGTTTCATTATCACGGCGCTTTGGAGCGCGAATCCAAGCTCAATTTCTTTCAAAACGTAGACGTGATTTCCATCCCGACGACTTATGTCGAAGCCAAAGGTTTGTCCGTGCTTGAAGCGATGGCCAGCGGTGTCCCAGTCGTGCAACCACGTCATGGTTCATTTACCGAAATCATCGAACGAACCAATGGTGGGTTACTGTTCGAGCCGGGCAATGTCGCCGGTTTGGCAGACGCCATTTATTCGCTTTGGAAAAACCCTGAACTTGCCAACGACCTGGCTCGGCAAGGAGCCGCAAACGTCCGCGAACATTACTCTTCGACGCAGATGGCCGATCGCGCGTTGAGCGTGTACTCATTGTTGCGATTGGTGGATTCGCCAATTCCCAAACCATACTCCCAAGCCGATTACGCCTGAACTTTCCCGTCGAAATGAATCCTGAAATAACGCCGCTTGACCTGAACTTGTCGGCTTCGGTATCTTTCTGTTTCATAGATAGAACAGTGAAAGAGAAGGAGGCAGGCGTCTATGCCAAATGCTGACACCCACGACATCATCACTTATGTGTTGGTTCCGTTCACGTATCTGGGCGCGGAAATGTATTGGGGCGGCGATCACCTGATGTCCGTCATCGCCACCGCCGCGATGTTATTCGCTGGGTTGATGTTCGGGCCTGATTTGGATTTGATGAGCCGACCGTACAAGCGTTGGGGGCCGTTGCGGTTCATCTGGAAGCCGTATCAAGTGGCGTTGCCGCATCGTTCGGCGTTGTCGCACGGGCCGGTGTTGGGGACTGTGTTGCGGATTGTGTATTTCGCGCTGATGTTCGCGGTGGTGGCGGCGACGTTGTTGTATTTGCGACACGCCTATTTGCGAGGAATGCAAACCACCTGGGCGGCGGAATTCAACTTGGTCAAAGGCGATATGTTTTCTTTTTACGACCAAGCTGACAAAAACTACTTGTGGGCGGGATTTCTGGGATTGTGTTTGGGGGCGTTGTCTCACACAGCGGCGGACCTTACCTGGTCGGCAGTCAAATCCGTCGGCAGAGGCGGGAAGGGAAGAAGCAGGCGGCGAAGATAACAGACGGGGAGAGGGGGAGACAGAGAGAAGGAGAGAGGCGCTCCCTCCTTCATGCCATCTTCAAACAGGCCTAGCCTAAAAAATCACGTCGAAATCCAGTCGGAAAAATCTGGGGAAGTTTCCGAAGAACCGTCCAAATTGCGGATCGGCAAAGTTGCGATGCACGTCCAGCGGATTGTTGCGATTCGTCAGGTTGAACCCGCTCAACGAAAACCGAAAGGCGTATTTGGGATTGACCTGAAAGTCGCGCGAAATTTTGCTGTCCAGCGAAAAGAATTTCGGCATGCGCAAACTGTTGGCTTCGCCGACGAATTGCTGATTGGCGCTCAGTTTCGAGTACGGAAAGCCGTTGCGGAATTCGATAATTGGCGAATAACGAACCTTCCATGGAAGGTGAAACGTTCCCCAGCCCAAAAAACGATGCGGCAAATCGGCGCTCAGCCGGGCGAGTTGATCCGGTCGCACCACAGGAAACGGGAAGTTGCCGATGTAGGTGTTGAACTCGTTGATGTTGCCGCGAATGCTGCTGTGAACATAAGACAAAAACAGATTCTGCTTTTGCTCGCCCCAACTCAGCTTGCCTGTAATTTCAAACTGCCGATACCGCGATTGACCCGCTCCGCCCAGCACCAGCGCGTCCTTGCCTTGCACAACTTTTGGGTCAGCCACCATCACGCCGTCTGAATTGCTGTTCAAATAATTGACGCGCAGTTTCAGCAATTGCGCGAAGTTGTGTTCGAGTTCGACATTCCAAGTCGCGCTGTGCGGGGCAAAATCTCCGACGCCACCGTCGCCGACGATGAAAGGATTGTTGCGACTCTTGGCTCGGTCTGTGATGTTGGTCAATCGGCGTGGCCCGTCAATGATCGCTCCGTTGGCTCCGTAAAACGTCAGCACCTGTTCCGGGTATTTGTCGAAGGCATAAACGCCCAGCGGCACGCGGTCGTAAAAGTATCCGGCTCCGGCGCGCAACACAGTTTTGCGATTATCGAACGGAGTCCAGGCCATGCCGACTCGCGGAGCGAAGCGCACGTTATCGGAAATGCTTTGCCGTTCGACGCGCAAACCGATGTCCATGGCCATTTTCGGCGTGATGTTCCAATGATCCTGCGCGAAGCCGTGCGTTTCCAGATCGGTCAGGTCGAAGGGGGCGCCGCCTGCGAATTCGATGCGACGCAGCAAGATGTTGTTGGCGTCAACGATATTCACCGGACGCGCTACGAGTTCGCCGCGATTGGTGGTGCGCGCGATGACGCTGCCGAATTTCAGATTGTGCGTGCCGCCAATGGATGAACTGCGGATCGGTTGCAGCGACAAAGTCTCAGTCCATTCCACGCGCGTCGCCTGACGATCCTGTTCGCTGAAATAATTGCCGCGATTGCCCGTCGGCGTCAGCGTCATTTCCCGAACGCCTTGTCCCCAAACGTTCGCGCTGTAGTTTTTCACCGAGACCAGGCTTTCCAGCAAACTCCTGCCCAGCGTTAGCCGATCAATCAGAGTTCCGGTGTAATCTTTGCCGCTGAAATTCGGAGTGACTTCTCGGCGGTTGAAAAAATCCAGCCCGTGAAATTTGTCTTTGCGCGGAGCCAGATGAAACGTCCCGGTCAGCGTGTGCGTGCCCGACGCGATGTAATCCAGTTGCGTGAACGAATTGACTGATTCGCTGACCATTTCCTTGTTCGGATATTCCAGCGTTTGCACGGCGCGTTTGCTGATCGTGTATTCGGTTCCCTGCGAAATGAAGAGCCGGTTTTTGACCAACGGCCCGTTGAACACAATGCGCGGCGTGGCGTCGCGTAATCCGCGCAGATGGCCATTCAAGAAGCGAAATTCCGGGAAAGGGTCGTTCAGCTCAAACCGCCATTTGTCGCCGCCGCGACGAGTTTCAACCGAAACGACTCCGGCGGTGAAGCGTCCGTACAGGGCCAGGTAAGGTGTTTTGAAAACGTTGATGGATTGCACGCTGTCCACCGGAACGGTCATTCCGAACTGTCCCGTAGCCGGATCGGTCACGTCGGCAGAATTGACGATGAAGGCGCTGCGGTTTTCGCCAGTGCCGGAGATTTTAATTTCGCCTTGTTGCGAACGCACGACGCCGGGCAACAGCGGCAAAGCGTCTTTGACCGAATTGGTCGGCATTGGCAATTCGCGCAGCGTGACGCGCGATAGTTCCATCGAAGTCGAAGTCGTCTGTTCTGGCGGACTGTCCGAAGTGCTGGCCGTAATGTTGATTTCGTCTTTGAAGGAAACCAGCGCAACCATGACGAAGTTGATGGCGACTTCCAAACCTGTGTTCAGATCAAGTTTGTTTTGAGTGCGTGGCTGAAAACCATCTTTTGAAACTGTGATTTCGTAAGTTCCCGGAGGAAAGTTGGCGGCAACGACTTCGCCTTTTTCGTCGGTGAAGAGCGAAGAAAGAACGTCGTTTTTCAGTTTGATTTGAACGGCGACACCTGCGACAGGTTGACCAGCTTCATCAATAGTTGTGATTCGCAACCGTGTGCGAACTTGCGATTGTTGACCGAACGCAGCAATGGAAATCAGGCAAATTATCAGCGAAGCGATCGCGCCAGGAAGCAAAAAAAAATCCCACGAACTGAGCAAAGAAAACTCCGAACACCTTCTTCTCATTTAGTACCTCTTTTATTTTTCTGTCAGGGAACGGGCAATAAGCTACACGATGGGCATGGCTTTTTCTACTGCCCCAACAGCCGCATTCGCTCTGCTTGCAGGCGTTCAGGCGGCAACGCGCCGAAGTAAAACGCCAGCCGGTAACTGTGCTCCGTGGCTGAAGCGAACGGTTTGAATTTCAGGTTGACCAGCGAAGAAAAGTCCTTCATTTCCACTTCCGCAGTTTGAACTTCGGCTTCACGCCAGAACACGCCGAAGGTCGTTTGGCCATCAAGCGGCGCAGCCAACCAACCGCCTTTCACTTCACGAGTTTTCATCGCCGCGAATTCAAACGCTCCTTCCGAAGCCAAAAATTTCCGAGCTTGATTTGCTGGATCGCCTACGACGATTGACGAAGCCGACCAGAATGCTTGTTTGCCATCGGATGCTTTCGGAGTCACTCGGTAATCAACCGTGAAGAATTCTTCTCCGGCTTTCAGCGCGATTGTGCGTTCTATGCGCGCGCCTGAAGGGAACACGTCCGGCGCGTCGTAGCTGAGTTTCAAAACCGATTGCGCGCCCATTCCCGAAACGACTTCGGCGGAGTAAGCACGGTTGAATGTGCCGTAAGCTCCGCGCTTTCGTTTGGGGTTGCGAGTCGGATCAGACGGATCGAGTTCGACAAATTTGTCGCGCAAACCTCCGATGCTGGTGAAGACATTTTGGCCTGTGCGTTTGTTCAGCAAAGTGAAAGCCCGCGCTCCGGCGTTGGGTGAAATTACCAATCGCAGAAATTCATTTTCCATCACGTAATCGTCAAAACCGTCGCGGTCAACGTCGTAAGCGAACGCGACGGCTTCGCCTTTTCGCAAGGTCAGCGGCGCAACGCGCACGGTTTCGGTCAACACGCCGTCGCTGAGCGTGATGTTGAATTGATTTAGCGCGGACTTTTCGCCGGGCGTGTAATTGAAGGTGAACGTGCTCTGCATTTCTTCGTCAGGAGCGAGTTTGAGCGGCGGAGCGTTCAGGAATAACGATTCGCGTTTCAGCGTGATTGGCTGCGAAGTGTTGTTGCCGACTCGCAAACTGAATTGCGCCGCAGTTGCGTTGGCGTCAGTGGGCAACAGCAGCGGCGGATTTATGGTCAAGGCGGTGTCCGCTCGCAAAGGCATTGTGACTTTCGGAAAGACCTGCCACGAAAAACGCGGCAGGATTTCGGCTGTCGCGGTTGGCGAATTGAATTGCCGAGTGTTGGTCGTCAGTGTCGCTTGTAGCGTGACTTGATCGTCGGCGACGGCTTGTTTGCTGAGCGGCACGGCGAAGTTGAACGACCGTGTTGTTTGCGGCGGTAGATTAACGTCCAGCAAAAATTCTTCGTGGCGGAACAGCCGATCAACGCTGAGTTTCAATTTTCCACGCACGGCTGCGGCAGCCGTGCGGTTCGTGATTTCAACCGCGACTTGATTCGTTTCGCCGATGATGAGTTTCGCCGTTTTGACAGCCAGTTCCGGCAAGCCACGCTCGTAAACAATTTCAACATCCAGTTCGTGCTGGCGGCGTCTGGCCAGTTCGTCTTCATCGTCTGAGCGCGCGGTCCGTCTGGCTTCAACCAGTTTGATCGTCAGTCGTTTGTTCGTCGCATCGTAGCTGGCAACCGCTGGCAAACCATCAATCGTCACGGCTCCCGCCGGAGCATGCGGCAAATTCAAAACAGCTTCGGCGGCATCGGGCGCGTAAAAGCGCATCGAGATTTTTCCGTTCGCCAGTTCGCGCCGCGTCAATTCAGCAGTGGCGAACAGAAGTTCTTCGCCGCCTGAACCCAAAGGCAATCGCAGCGGCAGCATCAAGGCATCGCGCGCTCGCAAATTGAATTCTGGCAATTCCAGCCGACCTGTTGACGCGGGATCGGCGACGTTCAAAGTGACTCGCATCGCTCGTTTGTCATCGAAGTTCACCAGACTGACAAAGCCGTAAGTTTGTTTCGGATTGTCAGCCACCAATTGAGTGGCCACCAAATCCGGCTCGACACTGGCTCCAGCCGAAGCCGCCGCAATGCTGCGCTCGCCCTCTTTTACGACGCGAGCTTTGACTCGGCGATTGACGCCCAAGCGCGACAACCGGCTGACGAATTCGACTGTCGCCGATTGCACGCTGGCCAGCAATTGGTCGCGGTTGGTTTTGCCCGGTTCGGTTGGAACTGTTCGCCAAAAGTCAGGGACCACAATCACACGCGAAGCCAGCGGCTCGGCTTTCAATTCGTTCAACTCCGTTGGCAACGAAGGCGTGCAAACCAACACCCCGCCGCCTTTCACAAACTCAACCAATTTCCGCTGAGCATCAACCGATAACTCAAGCTTCTTCTCACCCCGTCTCCCCGTCACCCCGTCACCCCTTCTCTCTTCATTCGCCGCAGTGATTTCTTCTCGCCCAGTCGCTGCGGTTTTCTTCAACGCTTCGTCGTCGAATACTGGCAGCACAATCGCTTTGTGGCGTTTCAGCAAATCCAGCGGCTGAAATTCCAGATCGAGATATTCAACTGACATTTGATTCAGTTGGCAGAACTGTTGAATCTGCATCTGCGTGCGGGAGACTTTCAAAACGTCTTCGCGCGTCAGGTTTGCCAAAGCTAAACGCTCGAAAGAACTGATCGGATAAACCAAACCCAGGTCAGCAGCTTTGTGCGAGGTGGCGAGTTCGCGGCCAAGTCCGGCGATCAAACGTCCGTTGCGATGAACAGCGGCGGCTCGCGGACGTTCTTCGCGCGCCAGGTTCAGCGCCGATTCCCAAGTGTAATAATGATTCGTCCACGGAACTTCCCAGCCAGCGGGGTAAAGCGTGTCCTGAACAGGGAAGTAATTCAGCCCGTGCAAACCGTGCCCGATCATCACGCGCGAAGACAGCAAGGTGTTGGTCGGGTCAGCAGTTTTGGCGTAACTGTCTTCGCCCGTGCCGTACCAACCGGCTTGATATTCGATGACCATCGGCGGGAAGTGCGGCTGAGTCTTCAGCGTCTCGGTGTAAAACTGCAACGTCGCTGTGTCTTCCCAGCGCAGCGCGGCGTCGGTTCCGAAGTTGAAATACCACTGACCCATTGCGCCGATTTCGTGTGGAGTTCCAGCGGCTGAAACTCGCATGTCGGTTGGGTTGATGTAAACGGGAATGGTTGCTCCGGCTTCGCGCAGAAACCGGGTGAGCGAGTTCATGTACTGCCAGAAAATCGGGCCATTGTAATTTGCGCGGTTGATGGCCTGATCGTCGTCGAGTTGGATGGCTATGACGTTGCCGCCTTCGGTTGCTTGTCGGCCTTTCAAAACTTCGCGCATGACATCGGCAAACCAGCGCCGCGTGTAGCGCATGTGGGCATCATTCGCCATCCATTGTTTGCTGGCTTCTTCGGAATTGGAGGCGCTCAACCCGCTCAGCGGCGGATAATGCCCGTCACGTCTGGCGACTTCGTGCATGGCGAATTCAGGTCGAGCCAGCAGCCAGTCTGGATAACCGCCGTTGCGCCATTCGTTCAGAATCACCGGGCCGGGACGAACAATGACGGCGAAACCCATTTCGGCGGTCATTGCCAGCAACGCTTTCACGTCGCGGCGCGGGTTGGAAGGTCCGTCAAAATCCAGCTTGCCTTCTTCGGGTTCGTGCCAGTTCCAGGCGATGTACAGGTCAACGGTGTTGATGCCCATTTCCTTCAGCTTCACAAGCGAACGCGCCCATTCGTCGCGCGGAATGCGGTTGTAAAAGAACGCAGTGCTGTGGGCAAAAAACGGCTGGCCGTGCAGTTGAAATTGCGGGTAGCCGTTCACGACATTGATTGGTTGAGCCGATTGCGCTTGAGTAGATTCAGTGACGATCGAAGCGAGCGGGAAAGCGAGAAAAGCGAAGAAGAGGACAAGTGAGATTCGGTGCATAACTGTGTTCCGGGCTGTGTCCGTCAGACAGTTATTCGTCGGTGCGGTTCAGCCGGTTGGTGATGCGGTAAATGCTGGCCAGTCCGCTGAAAACCCCCAGCAGGATTCCGGCCAGCAACGCCCAGGGCGTGGTGGTCAACCAACGATCCACCAGAATGCCAACGACAATTCCGCCGATGACGTTGAACGCAAACGACAACCCCATCGAATAAGCCAGCGCGAACTTTCCCTGTTCAGACGGCTTGGACATGACGAAATTATTGTTTAGGCGTTGCCTGCGGTTTTGCGCCTTGCGGAGCGGCGGCCATGCCTTGAAGCCGTGCGCGAACTTCAGGGGGCATCGCTTCCATCGCTTTTTTCATTTCTTCGGCGTTCAGCGGGCGACGCATCGAATCGGGAACTGAAACCGGCACGCCAGGTTTGGATTGCGCCTGTTTCATGATCGGATGCAGCGTTGGCGAAGGCGTCGGTTGTTGCGGTTGCGTTGCGCCAGCTTGTTCAGCGGCGGGAGCCTGTTCCGACGATTGAGTCGCTGGTTGCGATTGTGTCGCCGTTTGCGGTTGGGCAGCAGGCGCTTGCGTCGCCGCTGGTGAATCAGAAACGACGCTGCTTTTGCTGCAAGCTGTCATTCCGGCTACAACTGAAAGAAGCGCCGCGACCAGCGCACTTCGGACAATAAACGTGGTGTTCTTCATGGTTTGTTTTGGTTTGAATTATCTGTGAATTTCGACAACGACGCCGAGCGAAGTTTTCAAATCGCGCAGGTCGTAATCTTCTTCCAAAGTGTTTTCCCTATCCAGCACCAGAAACGTGGCATTTTCTGCCAATGGAAACGCGCTGATGTGCCAGGTTCCGCGATGCAATTTGAACGCGCACGAACCGTCCACCAAAAACGCCGCCAGTTTGTTGACATCCGGCACGGCGGCTCCATTTTCGGACGGAGCCGCAACGGCAATCACGGATTTCGTCCCGCCTAGCGGCGCGAAAAATTGCTCCGACCGCAAATGGCGGCCCAGGAAATCAAATGTCATCGGGCGCGCTTCGACGGTCTGAGCCGCTACGTTGGCCTGCCCGCCGTCAAAATCCAGCTTGATGCTTCCGCGCTCTGTGACGATTTCGCCGTAAGGTGAAAAGGTTTCAGCCGTCATTGGCTGAACAGTCAGATGGACTGTGCGAATCAGTTGTTCGATTTTTGTCTCTTCCTGCTGACGAGCAGGCGCAGCGCCGGTTGCTTTCATGAATGTACTCACCTTTCTTGTGTTGGTTGACGTTCGGAGAGCGACAAGGAACGAGCGTCAGAGAGTTAATTTCCAACCGCAGTTTTTTACTTTCGGGGTGGGGCCGAAACGGTCAAACGTCAATAATTATTCGGAAAATGCTGCGAAATCAGTGCGTTGATGCGGCGTTGTAGCATGTCGTTTGTCGGGGTGTCAAAAGTCGGTTTGCGTGACTGAGCGGACTGAATAGTTATGATGGCTGGCCATTGAGTGTAGAAGCGGCGGTTGACAATTTTTGCTTAGAAACTTAGCATCACAGTGGCTGATATATTAGCTGCTGTAATTTTAGGAAATAATCTCAAGCTTGAATCGAGGACTGAGAGGGTTAAGGAGGAACGACCGATGGCTTCAACGGCGATTTCAACGAGTGCGGCAAACGATTTCATCATCAATCGCGCCACGCTGAGCGATCAGATTTACGATTATTTGCGGGCGGAAATTTTGACAGGGAGATTTGCTCCGGGCGACAGGCTGGATTTGGGCGAATTGGTCGAGCGGTTGAAGGTGTCGAAAATGCCGGTCAAGGAAGCCATTGGCCGATTGGCGACAGAAGGTTTGCTGGATGTTCAGGCGCAGCGCGGCACATTTGTCAGCCGCGTGGACCCGCGCGAACTGGCCGAAACTTTTGAAGTGCGTCGCGCGCTGGAAATGCTGGCCGGTGAACTGGCCGCAGCTCATGTCAAAAAATCGGACATCGAAAAATTGCGTGCTCTGATTGCCGAAATGGAAAAATCCACAGAGGTCGCGCATCACCTGGAACTGAATTTTCAATTTCACAGCTTGATCGTGGAATTGTCGAACAATCGAAAACTGGCAGAAACCTATCACCGGTTGCGCGTGCCGATTCAGGTGGCGGGCATTCATTATCGGTCGGAAACCTGGCTGGAGCGCATCGCACAGGAGCAGAAAGAACATCGCGCGATTGTCCGCGCGCTGGAACAGAAAGACGCCGAAGGCGTGTCGCGCGCCATCGGCGAACATATCAAACGCGGCGGCTTTTCTTTGCTGGAAGATGTCGAACGATCCGTCAAACAGGATTAAGCAATCACATTTATCAACACGCAGCTATCAGCAGCGGGCGGTTTCAGCGGACAGACGACTTTGGCGAGTGACAACCCGACTGAAACCGACACGCTGTCTTGTTTCCATTGGAGGCTCAAGATGAATCACCTTGTTATCCAAAGGTCACTGACCGCAGTAAAAATTGCGACCGTGACTTTGTCAATTCTGGCGCTGTTGGCGCTGACTGCAGTTGCTCAACGCGGACGCGGAACTATTCTCGGCACTGTGACCGATTCCACTGGCGCAGTCGTTCCCGGCGCAACCGTCACGATTACCAATCCGGCAACCAACGCTGGCACGACTGTCGTCACCAACGAAAGCGGCGGGTATGTCGTGCCGAACCTGAACGTCGGCGGTTACACCGTCGCGGCGACCAAAACCGGTTTCAAGAAGGCGCTTCGCAGCGGTATCACTCTGGAAGTAGATCAGCGCGCCGAAATCAATCTGGTGCTGGAAACCGGCGCGGTGACGGAAACGGTCGAAGTCACCAGCCAGGCTCCGCTCGTGGACACCACGACGGCGACGTTTGGCAAAGTGATTGAAAGCCGCCGCGTCGCAGAATTGCCGGTCAATGGGCGCAACGCGCTGTCGCTGGTGCTGCTCGCTCCTGCCGTTCAATCCGGCGTTGGCCCGACGGCTTCGGGCTTTGCGGATCGCGGCACGCAGGTCTCGTTCATTCGCATCAACGGCTCACCGTTTGCCACCAACAACCTGGTTGTGGACGGTTTGAGCAGTGTCAATGCTTATTTGCCGGACGCAAACATCAATCCGAACGTGGATTCGGTGCAGGAATTCAAAGTCCAGACCAACACCATGTCGGCGGAATACGGTTTCACGCTCGGCGGCGTGGTGAACCTGGTGACCAAAGCCGGCACGAACGCTTATCACGGCACGGTCTACGAGTTTTTCCGCAACAATTCGCTCGACGCCAATTCTTGGGCCAACAATCGCGCGCGGCGTCCGAAACAGCCGCTGCGTTACAACCAATACGGCGGTTCGATTGGTGGGCCGATCCGTTTGCCGGGCAAAGTCTTCGGGCCGCTGGGTTACGACGGACGCGACAAGAGCTTTTTCTTTTACAACTATGAAGGCTATCAGTTTGTAACCAACGCTTCGGGCTTTTACACCTTGCCGACCGAAGCTTTCCGCAACGGCGATTTTTCCAAACTGGCCGACGCCACCGGCAGACCCATCATCATTTACGATCCGGCGACCACTCGCCCGAATCCGAACGGGCAAGGCTTTCTGCGCGACCCGTTCCCAGGCAACATCATTCCGGCGAATCGGATTGATCCGGTCTCGAAAAACTTCCTGCGGTTTTATCCGCTGCCCAACCGCACGGCGGACAATGCCTTCACCAATCTGAACAATTTCTTCGGCGCGGTCAGCAACAAGCGCACGCTGACCAATCACACTTCGCGCGTGGATCATCGTTTTTCGGAAAAGAACAACTTCACGGCGCGTTACACCTTTTACAAACAGTTCACCGACAACGGCACGGCGAATCTTTATCCCGATCCGATTGTGCGCCAACGCACCGACCCGTTTCGCGGACACAACGTCGTGCTGAGCGACATTCACAACTTCACGCCGAACCTGATTCACGAATTCCGCATCGGCGTGGCGCGGCAAATCTTTGAATTCAAGGTGGCGAGCGCCGATCAGAACCTGCCGTCGCAATTGGGTTTGCCGTCAATCGTGCCGCCCGATGTACTGCCGCGTCCGAACAACGGTTTGCCCGGGTTCAACACCGGCACGGTGGGCAAACGTGGCGGCTCGGTCTGGCAATTGTTCGATTCGCTGACCTGGTTGAAAGGCAATCACACAGTCAAATTCGGCACGGAGTTGCGACTGACGCAAGCCAACAACCTGCAAAAAAGCTCGCCGTCCGGCGATTTCCAATTCCCGACAACGTTGACCGACAACGCCGCGCCCATCGCCGGCAACCGCATCAACACCGGCAATCAATTCGCCACGTTTTTGCTCGGCGCGGTCGGCAGCGCCAGCGTGACGACGCATCTGGGCGAATCCGAAGTCGGCAAGTCTTACGGTTTTTACGCCAACGATGAATGGAAGATTCGCCGCCGTCTGAGTCTGAGTTTGGGATTGCGTTACGATTACCAGCAACAGCCTTACGAACGGCGTTGCGGCACTTCGAGGTTCAATCCTTTCGCTACGAACCCGACCAACAGTCTGCCAGGCTTGACGCAATACGCCTGCATTGATTACGGGCGAACCTTTTCCGAAGACGACAAAAACGACTTCGCGCCGCGCGTGGGTTTTTCGTGGGATGTGCGCGGCAATCAGCAAACGGTTGTTCGCGGCGGTTACGGCATCTTTATGTCGGCGCTGTTTTCTTATTGGAACGCCAATTACGAAAGCACGAACGGTTTTGCCGGAACGACGACGGCTTACCCTGCGCCGAACGGCAACAATCTGCTGACGGCGTTTCAATTCAAGGACGGTTTTCCGTTCGCGCCGAATCAACCCTTGGGCGCACGTTTGGGGCCGAACTTTTTCGCCACGTCCAGCGCGTCGTTCAAGGAGCAAATTTCGCGCACGCCGATGTCGCAGCAATGGAATCTGTCCTTGCAACAACAACTCGGCGGAGGCTTTCTGGTCGAAGTCGCTTATTCGGCCAATCACGGCACTCACTTGCTGTCGGGCAGTTACGATTTGAATCAAGCCGATCCGGCGAAAATTCGTGAGTTCGGTTTGGCAGGCCGCTTGACCAACAACGTGCCGAATCCATTCGCGGGCAAAGTCCCAGGCCCATTCGGCGGAGCGACCATCACTCAGGCGCAGGCACTGCGCCCGCTGCCTTATGTCGGCGGCATCACCGTGCAAGCGCCGCACGCGGGCAATTCGATTTATCACTCGATGCTGGTGTCGGCGGAAAAACGTTTTTCCAAAGGCTTCACGGTGCTGGCTTCTTACACCTTCGCCAAACTCATCAGCGATTCGATCTTCAACGGATTGAACTTCATCGGTTCGGAAGGCGGCAACGATTTCGGCTATCAGAACGGTTTGTATAACCGTCGCGCCGAACGTTCGGAAGACCCATCGAACGTGCCGCACCGGCTGGTGGTCAGCGGTTTGGTTGAACTGCCTTTCGGCGCGGGCAAACGCTTCGATTTCAAAAACGGCGTGGCCAACAACGTTCTTGGCGGTTGGCAATTGAACACGATCACGACGATTGTCGCGGGCACGCCGACTTCGGTGCGCGGCGCGAACAACGGTCTGGCCAATCGTCCCGACTGGATCGGCAGTTTGGAATTGCCCAGCGGTTTCACCGACGCCAATCCGCAACGCGGCGTGCAATGGTTCAACCCGGCGGCATTTGTGAATCCGGCTTTGTATGTGTTCGGCAACACGCCGCGCGCCATCAGCCAGTTCCGCAATCCCGGCGCGATCATCATTGATCTGTCGGTGTTCAAGAACTTCACCATCACCGAACGGCTGAAGCTGCAATTCCGCGCCGAAGCTTTCAACGCACCAAACCACGTCAACCTGGGCACGCCGAACGGTTCGTTCGGAGCCGGCCCCGGCGGCGCGAATAACAACGACGCTTTCGGACGCATCACCGGTTCGCGCGATCCGCGTTTGATGCAGTTGGGCTTGAAGCTGATTTTCTAAGTGCTTAGTCCCGGCTTACGCCAGCACGCCCTGATTATCAGAGCATTACAGCGGAAGCCGGGACTACCTCTTCTTTATTCACATGAAACGACGTGAATGGCTCAAAAGCGGCGGCACGTTGTTCGTCGCCGCCACCACAAATTTCGCTCAAATGTCCGTCGTGCAGCGCGCTCGCGTCGGAACCTCTCCGCTCAAAATCACGAAGATCGAACCCTTCGTCATTCGCACTCCCAAAGACAACAAAACGCCCGAAGAGTTGATCGTCATGCCTCCGGTCGGCAATCGCACGGGCGGCGTAGGTTTGTGGAATCGGTTGGATCACGCGAGTCCGTCACGTTTCAACGGCTACACGCAAGCGGTGATCGTCAAGGTCACAACCGATCAAGGCTTGATCGGTTGGGGCGAATGCCACGCGCCTGCCGCGCCGCGCGTTCATCAAACGATCATCAGCGACATGCTCGCGCCGCTGTTGATTGGACAAGACGCGCGCAACGTCGAAGTGCTGTGGGAACGGATGTATTCCAGCGAACGATTGCGCGGTTACGCCACTGCGCCGTTCACCGAAGCCATCGCCGGCATTGATCTGGCGCTGTGGGACATCCTGGGCAAATTCACCGGACAGCCGCTCTATGTGTTGCTCGGCGGCAAGTACCGCGACACGGTTCCGACCTACCTCGGCATCAGCAGCGCGTCTGCCGAAGAGTTGAAAGACAAAGCCGTGCGCGCGGTCGAAGCGGGTTACACCGCGATGAAAACCGAACTCGGCAAAGGCGCAAATTCGCGCGGGCTGGATCGCCTGGCCGCCGTCACGCAAGCCATCAAAGGCCGCGCGCAATTGCTGCTGGATTCGCTCGGCGCGTTCAAGTTGCACGAAGCCGAACAACTCGGACGCGAACTCGATCAAATGCCCGGCATCGGTTGGTGGGAAGACGCGCTGATGCCCGAAGACACATCTGGTTATCCGCGTTTGGCGGCGGCGCTGAGCACGCCTGTCTGCGTGGGCGAAGGCTTGTCGAATCGTTTTCAGTTCCGCGACCTGTTCGCCGCGAAAGCCTGCGACATCATCAACCCCGATGTTTGCCGCGCGGGCGGCATCACCGAATGCAAACGCATTGCGACGCTCGCCGATGCGCACGGCGTTTTGTGGTCGCCGCATGTCAGCACGGGGACTGCTCCTTATGTTGCGGCTTCGCTGCATCTGGCAGTAGCCACAGCGAATTTCGTCATCATCGAAGGCGGCAACAAAAGCGAAGGGCCGCTCGGCAACGTGTTGCTGAAAGAGCCGCTGGAGTTCAAACCCGGCAGCGCGCGCGTGCCCGAACGACCGGGGCTGGGCGTTGAGTTTAATGAAAAGGAGTTGGCAAAGGTGATCGTATGACCACACAAACGCGGCGGCAATTTATCGGACAGATTTTGGCGAGTGCGCTGGCATTGCCACAACATAATGCCGATAACCTGAATTTTCAAAAGTTGATTCAGCCTGTGCCACTGACGGCGAAATTTGAGTTGCCGGATTATTACGTCTGGTGCGGCACGCTGACCAAAGGCGACGACGGCAAATACTACCTGCTGTTTTCGCGCTGGCCGCGCGCGTTGGGACACAACGCCTGGGTGACGCATTCCGAAGTTGCGGTGGCGGTTGGCAAGAGTCCGCTGGGGCCGTTCACCTTCAAGTCGGTCGCATTGCCTGCACGCGGCAAACAGTTCTGGGACGGGCTTTGCACGCACAATCCAACGGTGCAGCGGTTCGGGAAAAAGTATTATCTGTATTACATGGGCAACACGGGCGATGGCCTGGCGATGAAGTCGCTCAACTGGACGCATCGCAACAATCAACGCATCGGCGTGGCTGTCGCCGATCATCCGCTGGGGCCGTGGCAGCGATTTGATAAACCGTTGATCGAACCTACGGCAGGATTTTATGACGCGCTGATGTGTTCCAATCCGAGCGTCACCAAACGACCTGACGGCGGGTTCCTGATGGTTTACAAAGCGGTCGGCGATAAAAACAAAATGCCGTTCGGCGGCCCCGTGCTGCATTGCGTGGCAACCAGCGACAGCCCGACCGGCACTTTCAAAAAACATCCCAATCCGGTCTTTGTGAAAGAGGGCGTAGCTTTTGCCGCTGAAGACCCGTTCATCTGGCACGACGGTCAACGCTATCGCGCCATCGTCAAAGACAACGAAGGCTATTTCACCAACGCAGGCAAATCGCTCGCGTTGTTTGAATCGGCGGATGGCTTGGACTGGAAATTGTCACGGCATCCGTTGGTGGCAACGATGGAAGTGAAATGGGCCAATGGCACGAAGCAAAAAATGAATTCATTGGAGCGACCGCAGCTTTGGTTTGAAAAAGGCAAACCGGCGGTGTTGCTGTGCGCAGCGGATGTTTCGGCAGCGCGCGAGTATTCCTTCAACGTGCAGATTCCACTCAAAGCAGGATAACGCTTACGACTTGTTATGAAACATTGGCTCATAAATTTCATGTTTTGTCTGTTCGTGCTGGTGACTGTGGCGCGCGCGCAAGAACCGGAAAAGAAAATTGAAACGCCACCCATTCAAATTGGCGGCGCGTTCCCCGGTCTTGCCGTCGTCGCTGGACACGAAAACCGCAGCGAAGCAGGCATCGGCGCGTTGTTGCCCTGGGCTGACAAATTATGGTTCGTCGCTTATGTCGCCCACATTCGCGGCGAAGGCACGGGGCTGTTCTGGCTGGACGAAAAGATGCAGATGCACAAACATCCGGCTTCAGTCGTCGGCACGTTCACCAACCGTTACATTCACAATCCGTCAAATCAGGCTTTTCTTGGCCCGCACGCCATTGATGTCAAAGGCAACGTGCGCACCATCGAAGCGATCAAGAACGTCCGGCTGACTTCGACAATGACGCATCTGAGCGACCCGAACAACAAAGTCTATATGCTGGCGATGGAAGGCGAGTTTTATGAAGTGGACGTAAAGACGCTCGAAGCCAAACAGCTTTTCAATCTGGTCAAAGAACTCGACATCAAAGGCCGCGTCCATTTCAAAGCCGCGTTTTCAGCCAACGGACGCGTAGTCGTTGCCAACAATTCTTATTACGAAGCGGACTATCTCGGCAAAGACGCCTCCGGTCGTTTGGCCGAATGGAACGGCAAAACCTGGACAATTCTGGAGCGCAAACCTTTTGTCGAAGTCGCGGGCAAACACTGGTCGGCGGAAACTTACGGCAATCCGATTTTTGCTACAGGCTGGGACCAGGCGTCGGCGATTCTGAAAGTTTTCGCCAAAGGCAAATGGCTGACCTACCGTCTGCCGAAAGGCGCGCAAACCTTCGATCACGCCTGGAACACCGAATGGATGCGAATCCGCGACGCGCAAACGGAACGCTTCCTGATGGATTTGCACGGCATCTTTTACGAACTGCCCGCGCAAATTTATGACGGACGCATTCTGCCGATTCGCCCGATCAGCAATCACTTGAGGATCGTGCCTGACTTTTGTTACTGGCGTGGTTTGTTCGTGCTGGGCGGCGATCAAACAGACAATTCGTGGGGACAGCCGCAAACTGGTTTATGGTTCGGGCAAGTGGATGATTTGTGGAAGATGGGCAAACCTGCCGGTTGGGGCAGCGTGTGGCACAAACAAGATGTGAAAGCGAATGTTCCCTCCGATCCGTTTTTGATGACGGGCTTTGATCGCAAAGTCGTGCATCTGAAAAACGCCTCGCCGAAATCGGTGGCCTTCAAGGTTGAGGTGGATTTTCTCGGCGATGGAAGCTGGGAAACGTATGAAACTGTCCACCTTCACGATGGCTATAAGCATCTGGAATTCCCCGCCGGTTTCAGCGCGCATTGGGTGCGCGTGACGGCCAGCGACGCTTGCAACGCGACGGCGACATTCATTTACAACTGATGAAAAAGCCAATTTCCAATTTGCGCTGGTGGATCACCGGGCTGGTCTTTTTCGGCACGGTCATCAATTACGTTGACCGGCAAACGCTTTCGTCGCTGGCTCCGCGTCTGACCAAAGAACTGCATCTGACGAACAGCGATTACGGCCTGATTTCAAATGCTTTTCTGATTCCGTACACGGTCATGTTCGTCGTGTCGGGCTGGCTGATTGATCGTTACGGCACGAAGCTGATTTATGGCGTCGCCGCTGTCTGGTGGTCAGTCGCGGCGATGCTGCATGCGGCGGTCGGTTCTGTTTTCGGTTTTGGCGCGATGCGGTTTTTGCTTGGCGCGGCGGAATCGGCAAACTTCGTCGGCGCGCAAAAAGTGGCGGCGGAATGGTTTCCGCCCAAAGATCGCGGCACGCTCAACGGATGGGTTCAGGCGGGTACAGTAACCGGCGCGATTATCACGCCGCTCATTGCCGTGTGGATGGCAGACCGTTGGGGCTGGCAATCGGCGTTTGTTTCCACAGGCGCGTTGGGTTTGATTTGGGCGGCGGCGTGGTTCTGGTTTTATCACTTGCCGGAAAAACATCCGCGCATTTCGGCTGAAGAACTGGCGCTGATTCGGGAAGGAGAGACGGAGAGACGGGGAGACGGAGAGACGGAACGAACTTCCCTCAGTCCCGCTGCCCCTCAATCTCCCCGTCCCGCTTTCCTTTCATTTTTCCGTTTGCCTCAAACCTGGGGATTGTTGCTGGCGCGCATCATCTCCGATCCGGTCTGGTGGTTTTATCTGTTCTGGCTGCCGAAGTATCTGACCGAACGCGAAGGCATGACGGAACAGCGAATGAGTTACGTGGTTTGGATTCCTTATCTGATTGCCGATGTCGGTTCGGTGGCAGGCGGTTGGTATTCGGGGCGATTGATCGCCAGAAAAATTGGCGCAGTCGCCGCGCGCAAATCCGTCATGATCGTCACCGCGTTGATGATGCCGCTGGGGATGTTGCTGGTATTGCGACCACCGATTCCAGTGGCGTTGGCGATTATCAGCTTTGTGTTGGGAGTGCATTCAGCGTGGAAAACCAATCTGGTGACGCTGACTGTGGACATTTTTCCGCGCCCGATTGTGGCGACCATTCACGGCATTGTGGCGATGGGCGGAGGCATAGGCGGCGCGTTGTTTCAATCCTTTGCCGGCCAAGTGATTGATAAATACTCGTACACGCCGCTGCTGGTGTTGATGGGCGTGCTGCATCCGCTGGCGTATTTGTGCGTGCGAATCTTGGTTAAAAGCGATTCGCAAGCCGCCGTCGAACAGAAGTTGCAGGAGCAGCCACGATGAAAATCACTCGCGTTTCAGCCTTTGCCATCAAAATTCCCAGAGACTTAAACGCCGCGCGCGGAACCGCCGGTTCGCCCGCGCCGCTGGTGGAATCGGCGAACGATTACCGCTGGGCGACGAATTACCAAACGTTGTATTCGACCAAGATCGAAACCGCGCTCATCAAAATCGAAACCGACGCGGGGCTGATCGGCTGGGGAGAATCGCAATCGCCTGTCGCGCCCGAAGTGGTGCGAACCATTGTCGAAACCATTCTGGCTCCGATTCTGATTGGCGAAGACCCGATGGCGCACGAACGATTGTGGGCGCGGATGTACGCGGCGATGCGTGTGCGCGGTCACACAGGTTCGTTTCTGTTGGACGCGATTGCCGGAATTGACACTGCGCTGTGGGACATCAAAGGCAAGGCGTTGAACACGCGCGTTTGCGATTTGCTCGGCGGGCCGTTTGCCGATCAATTGCCAGCTTACGTTTCCGGCTTGTCCGGCGCAGATCACGCCGCGCGAATCGCCCAAGCGGCGAACTACCACGAGCGTGGTTTCAAAGCCTTCAAGCTGTTTATGGACGCCGAGCCGGAAGAAACTTTGCGATTGGCGGATGGCCTGCGCGAACGCTTGCCCGACGCGCAAGTTTTCGTTGATGCGCTGTGGAGATTCGATTCTGCGCAAGCTGTGCGCTTCGGCAAACAGTTGGACGCGCGTGGCATCGGCTGGTTTGAGGCTCCGCTGAAACCTGAAGACGTTGCCGGGCACGCGCGATTGGCCGAAAGCCTGGAAACGCCGATTGCCATTGGCGAAAGCTATCGCACTTGCCGGGAGGTGCTGCCGTTTTTCGCTGCTGGCGCAGTCGAAATCCTGCAACCGGACATCGGGCGCAGCGGCATCACCGAAGGCATGAAGTTGTGCGCGTTGGCGGAATTGCATCAGACGAAAGTCGCCTTTCACGTCAGCATCGGGCTGGGCGTACAAATCGCTGCGGCCTTGCACGTAGCGGCTTCAATCCCGAACTTGATGGTTGTCGAATGCAACCCGCAGGTTTGGACGGTCGCCGAAACTTTGCTGAAAGCGTCCTTGCCGGTTGGCGCGGGCACGGTTGGCATTCCCAACGGCGTGGGGCTGGGCGTTGAAATTGACGAAGAAAAACTAAAACCATTTATCAATTGATCTTTTCCACGAAACACACAAAGAAGGCAAGTAACTGTTCAGCCAGTTCTTCGCCGCATCGCGGCTGCTGATATTAGCCCGGTGTTTCAACGCCGGGTAGCGGATGGAAAACTCCTCGTCGCGTTAGCGACGGCTGAATTCAGTCGTCGCTAACGCGACGAAGAGGTTGAGCAATTACGAAGACACAAAGATTGATTCAAGTATTCTTCGTGCTTTCTTCGTGTGACTTCGTGGAAGAAAAAAGGATTTGCTGGAATGACGAACTACGAAGGAATTTTCCCGATTGCACTGACGACCTTTGACGAATACTGCGAAGTGGACGAAACGAGCCAGCTTTCGCTCATCAACCATCTGATTGATTGCGGCGTTCACGGCATAGCCATTTTCGGCAACGCCAGCGAAGGTTATGCGCTGAGCGAATCCGAAAAAGCGCGATTGATGCCGCTGATAATCAAAGAGGTTCGCAAGCGCGTTCCGGTTTTCGTCTCCACGGGACACACGGGAACGCACGTCGCTGTCCAAATTTCAAAAGCGGCTGAAGAAGCAGGCGCGGACGGGTTGATGATATTGCCGCCTTATTTTCTGAAGCCTTCGGCGGAAGATTTGTTCGGCTATTACAAAGCTATTTCCGACGCCGTCAGCATTCCGATAATGATTCAGGACGCTCCGTTGCTAACCGGCGTGAACATCGGCGCGGCGCAGATGGCGCGAATGGCGAAAGAATGCGCCAACGTCAAACTGACCAAAGTCGAAGCTCCGCCGACGGCCAGCAAAGTCACCGAAGTCAAACAAGCCGTCGGTGACACGATGATAATTTTCGGAGGACTGAACGGCCATTTCTTTTTGGAGGAGTTGCAGCGCGGCGCGCGCGGCACAATGCCCGGCAGCGACATGATGCCGATGTTCGTTCAGGTCTGGCGCGATTATGAAGCCGGGCGATTGAAAGAAGCTCGCGCTCGGTTCAATCAACATCTACCGCTGATTCGCTTTGAACTGCAACCCGGAATGGGCGTGTCGGCGATGAAGCACAATCTGAAAGCGGCAGGCGTCATCAAACATACGACCGTGCGTCCGCCGACTCGTTCATTGGACGGCATCGCCATCGAAGAGTTGCAGCAAATCGTCAGCGACCTTCAAACCTGAACAAGATGAACCGCACGCCTTACCAGCGAAGCATCGAGGCGATGAACACGCGCTTCGATGTGTTTTTGCGCGGCTCCAAAGCTGATTATGACGAACAGCATCTGGAAGCCGTCGCCGTTGCCGTGCTGGAAGAAATCGCCCGGCTGGATGGCGTTCTTTCGCGCTTCGATCCGCGCAGCGAAATCGCCCGCGTTAATCGTCAAGCCGCGAAACAGTTTGTGCGCGTTGACCGGGAACTGTTCGCATTGCTGGAAACCTGCGAACAGGCGAGGCAACTAACCGACGGTTACTTCGACGTGACGCGCGGAGGTGGTTGGGAACTGGACGCGGCAAGTTGTTCAGTGCGATTGGCGACTGAATCGCAAATTGATTTGGGCGGCATCGGCAAAGGCTTCGCGCTGGATCGCGGGCGAGAGATCTTGTGGCGGTTCAATGTTGAAAGCGGTTTGTTGCAAGGCGGCACGAGTTCCGTGCTGGCAGTTGGCCAGGAAGTCTGGCCGATTGATCTGCGCCATCCTTTGACGCCTGAACTGGTTATCGGCCAAATTGAACTGGCAAATTGCAGTTTGTCCTGTTCCGCCGTTCGGCGGAGTGAACAGAAAACCTCTGACATTGTGAACCCGCTGACCGGCGAAGCGATTTTCGGTAAGGCCTGTTGTTTCGTTTTGGCTGCCGATGCAACGACGGCGGAAATCTATTCGACGGCTTTGCTGGCCATGGGGCTGGAACGCGCAAGCAAGTTTTTGGCTATGCTGACAGACGGCGAAGAACAGATCGGATGGTTTGAAGACGATTTTTTATGGCTCAAGGAACGAAGATGAAACGCACGAATTTTATTTGGCTGGCAACGACGTGGTTGTTGTTGGCTGCGATTGTTCAGGCGCAGGAATCCGCCGCGCAAAAATATCTGATTTCAGTCGAACGCATTTATGACCATGCACCGCACAGCGCCTTCACCGATTTGGTCGAATTCAACGGAAAGCTGTATTGCACATTCCGCGAAGGTTCCGGTCACGTGCCAGGCAAGCAGGGAACCAATGGCACGATTCGCATTTTGGTTTCCGCCGATGGGCAGAACTGGCAATCGGCGGCTCTGCTGGCCGAAGACGGCGTTGATTTGCGCGACCCAAAATTGTCTGTAACGCCGGACGGGCGTTTGATGGCGCTGATGGGCGGTTCGTTTTATGAGGCCGAAACTTTGAAAGGCGGTCAAACGCGAGTTTCGTTTTCCGATAAGTTGGGAAAGAGTTTCAGCGCGCCGCAGCCAGTAGTGATTGACGCTCGCATTCGCAGCCAGCGCGATTGGTTGTGGCGCGTGACCTGGCATCGCGGCACTGGCTACGGCGTGGTTTACCAATCCGGCGGCGAAGAGTTCAACGCGCAACTGGTTTCCACGCGCGACGGCATTCATTATCAGTTGGTGACTTCGTTGGCGATTGCCGGGCGTCCGAATGAAACGACACTACGCTTCACGCCCGACGGCGAAATGATTGCCTGGGTTCGACGTGAAGCCGGCAGCCAAAACGGGTTCATCGGAACCAGTCGCGCTCCATACAAAAACTGGTCTTGGAAAGAACAACCTGCGCGATTGGGTGGGCCGGAATTCATCGTGCTGCCGAACGGCAAACTGGTCGGCGCGACGCGCGGTCATTTGGAAGGCGGCAAACGAAACACTTATCTGGCCTGGCTTGAACGCGACGGCGCTTTAATGGAAATCGTCGCGCTGCCCAGCGGCGGAGACACCAGTTACGCCGGAATGGTGCTGCGCGGAAACAAGTTGTTGGTTTCGTATTACGCGAGCCACGAAGGCAAGTCAGCTATTTATCTGGCGACACTGAACGTTAAGGCACTGCTGAAAAGATGATTACTCGCCGAACATTTCTGGAAACCGCAGGAGTTGCTGCGGCGACAAGCTCAATGCTGGGCGCTGACAATTCGCCCGTGCGCGTCGCCGTCATCGGCACTGGAGGACGCGGCTCGGATTTGATTCGCGCCCTGACGACGATTGACGGCGTTGAATTGATCGCCGTTTGCGACGATTACCCGCCGCACCTGGAACAAGGCGCAAAATACGCCGGGCCGCAGGCGAAGACTTACGCCGATTACCGCCGCTTGCTCAGCGAAGTCAAACCGCAAGCCGTCGTCATCGCCGTGCCGCTTTACCTGCATTACCAGGTCGCTGCGGATTGTTTGTCGGCGGGTTGCGATGTCTTTCTGGAAAAGACGATGTGCTACACCGTGGCCGAAGCCAAAAAACTGGCTGCGCAGGTTGTCGCGTCCAAACGTGTATTCCAGGTCGGCCTGCAACGCCGCGCCAATGCCATTTACAAACAGGCACAGGCGATGGTTGCAGCCGGAATGATCGGGCAGATCACTTCGATCAAATCACAATGGCATCGCAACAATTCCTGGCGGCGTCCTGTTCCAGTTCCGAAAACTGATGCGAACTGGCTGAAGCTGGAGCGAAAGCTGAACTGGCGTTTGTACAAAGCTTATTCGCAAGGGTTGATGGCTGAACTTGGCAGCCACCAAATGGACGTGGCCAACTGGTTTTTGGGTGCGCATCCGAAACGCGTGATTGCTTCGGGCGGCATCGAATACTTCCGCGACGGACGCGAGGTTTACGACAACATCAGTTGCCTTTACGAATACGAACTGCGCGGCGTGAACGGCAAGCCTTACACCGTGCGCGTGAACTACACCTCGCTGTGCAACAACGCTTACGAAGGCGCGGCGGAATTGGTGATGGGCACGAAAGGCAGCCTGTATCTGACCAGCGCCAAAGGCTTGCTGTTTCAGGAAAAAGGCACAGACGTGGTCAGTTGGGAAGGCAACAAAGATCAACAAGCCGCCGACGCCAACGCCGCCATCGTCACCGCCGGAAAGACTTTGAAACTGTCGAACGATCCGTGGGCGCATCGCGGCGCGCCGTTTGAAATTGACATCGCCGAAGGCAACGACACACGCGACGAATTGGTCGCGTTTGTTGATTGCGTGCGGCGGCAGGACGCGAAAACGATTTGCGATGTGAATGTCGGACTGGCCGATTGCGCGACCATCTTGATGGCGAATCAATCCGTTGAAACCGGCGGATGGATGTCGTTCCCGGATTTGAAATAGGTTTTATTTTCCACCACCAATTTTTCTGTCTGGTGGAAAGCGATTAGACAGAAAAATATGTGAGAGAAAGATATGTTTTTGCTATGAGGACATGGTTTATGCCGATCATTGTAAACACTCCAACGAAGCGTCTGGATCAGGTTGTCTTTGGCAAAATCGCTTATGAGGTAATGGGGTATGTTTTCGATATTCACCGTGAGTTTGGCCGTTTTTTCGACGAGAAGATTTATAAACAAGAACTTGCCCGGCGTGTTCCCAACACTCAGCTTGAAGTTCCAATTCAAGTGACTTTCGAGAGCTTCGGCAAGACCTATTTTCTGGATGTATTGGTCGAGGGAAGCGCGCCCTTTGAGTTTAAGACAGTCGAATCGTTGGTGGCGCGCCATCGTTCGCAGCTTTTGAGTTATTTGTTGCTGACCGATCTTCCACACGGGAAACTTGTGAATATGCGAACTGAAGAGGTGCAGCACGAATTTGTGAATACGACGTTGCGGCTGCCTGACAGGAGAAGTTTTCAGGTGGTGGCGAATGACTGGCATGAGTTTGGCGAGAGACCTGTGCGCGACTGGTTTGAAGCTTTTCTACGTGATGTTGGGACGTGTCTTGACAACAATTTGTATGAAGAAGCGCTGACGCATTTGATTGGCGGAGAAGAACAAGTGCTGCAAGAAGTCGAAGTCGTTTCCGGCAAAACCCTTCTTGGCCGACAGAAATTCCGACTGATCATGCCGGATGTCGCGTTTAAGACAACGGAATTTACAGAGGCTTCTCCTGGCCTGTTTGTCGCTCATGCTCGGAAGCTGCTCGAACACACAAAATTGCAGGCAATTCAATGGATCAACATTGCGCGAAACGAAGTCCTATTCCAAACCATTCGCCGTTGATGGCAGGAATACCAGATAAGTAGATGCCGGTCTGTGGGATTACCTATTTTTCCGGCACAAATTTTTCTGTCTATTGGGCACCGCATACAAAGGAGACTTTATGAAACGACGAGACTTTTTGACGACCGCAGCCGCCACAACCGGCTATTCGATGTTCATCAAAGTAGACGGGCTGGCTCAGGAACAAGACAAACGTTCCGCTGAACAGATTCGTCAGGAAATGCAGCGTGTTGCTCCGGCGGGCGATCTGGCAGCCGCGCCGCTTGAGCGCAACATGAAACTGGTTGAATTGAATTGCGATGTGATGGTCGCAGGCGGCGGACTTGCCGGAGTGCTGGCTGCCGTCAGCGCCGCGCGCCACGGAGCCAAAGTCGTGCTGGTGCAGGATCGTTCGCGTTTGGGCGGCAATTCGTCCAGCGAAATCAAAATGCACGTGGTCGGCTCGAACAATCACAAAGGCCGTCCCGGTTGGCGCGAAGGCGGGTTGCTGGAAGAGTTCCGGCTGGATGACGCCGCCAACAATCCGCAACGCTGTTGGGAACTTTGGGATTTGTTGCTGTATGACAAAGTCGTCAGCGAACCGAACATCACCTTGTTGCTCGAAACCACACTCTATTCCGCCGAAGTCAAAGACAATACGATTCAGCGCGTGTTGGCGCGTTGCGACCGCAGCGAACACATTTACCGCATCACGTCGAAACTCTTTGCCGATTGCACGGGCGACAGCCGTCTGGGAGTGGAAGCCGGAGCCGAATATCGCGTCGGGCACGAATCGCGCGCCCAGCACGGCGAATCGCTTGCGCCGGAAACCTCCGACAACAAGACGCAAGGGTGCAGCATCCTCTTCACTTCGCGCGATTACGGCAAGCCCATGCCCTTCACGCCGCCCAAATGGGCGCGCAAGATCACCGAAAAAGATTTGAAATCGCGCGGCATCAATTCGTGGGAATACGGTTATTGGTGGATCGAATGGGGCGGACATTTGAACACCGTGCGCGACAACGAACGCATACGCTTTGAACTGCTCGGCATTGTGATGGGCGTCTGGGATTACATCAAAAACTCCGGCAAGTTTCCGAACTCCGCGAACTGGGCGATGGACTGGGTGGGCATGCTGCCCGGCAAACGCGAAGCGCGTCGGCTGGCGGGCGATCACTGGTTGACGCAAATGGATTTGATGGGTTTGAACGGCGAATTTGAAGACGCCGTTTGCATAGGCGGTTGGAACCTGGATGAACATCCGCCGACTGGGTTTGAAAATCCCGAACTGCCGCCTTTTGTTTCGATCAAACTGCCGGGCGTTTACAACATTCCGCTGCGTTCGCTTTACAGCAAAAACATCCGCAATTTGATGATGGCCGGGCGCAACATCAGCGCCACGCATACGGCGTTTTCGTCAACGCGCGTGATGGGCACTTGCGCGGTCGAAGGACAGGCCATCGGAACCGCCGCCGCGCTTTGCATCAAAAACAATTTGTTGCCGCGCGGCCTTTACGAAAACAAAGCCAAGCTGAAAGAGTTGCAACAGACCTTGTTGCGTGACGATCAAAGCATCAAGGGATTGAAGAATGAAGACCCGCTCGATCTGGCACGACGCGCAACCGTCACCGCTTCGGGCGAAGACGGCGGATGTCAGGCCGCGAACGTGCTCAACGGTTGGACGCGCACCTTGCCGGAATACACCAATCAATGGGCTGCGCCGCTCGGAGCGGATGGCGCTTGGTTGGAATTGGCCTGGGACAAACCGCAAACGATCAAACAAGTTCAACTGGTGTTCGATTCCGGCTTCATTCGGGAACTGACGCTGTCGTCTTCGGACAATGCCAACAAAGGCATCATTCGCGCACCGCAACCCGAAACAGTTAAGACGTATTCGTTGCAATACCAAACCGAAGACGGCAAGAACTGGATTGAACTTGCCAACGTGGCGAACAATCACCAACGCATTCGTCGTCACAAGTTTGCGGCGGTGCAAGCCAAACGAATCCGTCTTCAAGTCAAGGAAACCAACGGCGACAAACTGGCGCGAGTTTTTGAAGTGCGCTGTTACGCCTGAGAAAACCATTGCGAATACCGCCGGACGGACGGGCAACCAACTGCGGCGGCGCGATCTGAAAGCGTTTGCCGGAGCCAAAGTCGAAATGACTGGTGTGCCGGGCGCATTGAAAACTTCTTGGAAAACGGCGTTTTGACGATCATCACGCCTGATCTGGTGACCGGATCAAGCCCCCGGTCGCCGGGCCTTTGTGTTCAAGATCAGTGGGGCAGATGTTTTGCCGGAGAAATTAGATGAAAAAACTGAGTTTACTTGGAGTAAGTTTGCTGCTGGCCGGCGGCGTAGTCAGTCAGACCACGACGCCACAACCCGTCATTGGCGCGCGCGTGGTCAATGTGATGCAAATCAATGGCCTGCTTTTCAAGGACCTCAACAAAAACGGCAAATTGGATGGTTATGAAGACTGGCGACGTTCGGCGGAAGAGCGAGTCAACGATCTGGTCGCGCAAATGACCATTGAAGAAAAAGCCGGACTGATGGTCGGGCCTTCGTTACCGGCAGGGCCGAACGGAACCCCCAGCGAACAGGCCGTCTGGGGACAAAATCCGTTTAATCCGGGGCCGGTGCAATTGACTTCGCCTGCAACGACCGATGCCTTGCTCAGGCGTCATATTCGCCAGTTCATCAATCGGGAAAATCTTCCGGCGCGGACGATGGCAACCTGGCTGAACTCGGTGCAGCAAATCGCGGAAGGTTCACGGTTGGGCATTCCCGTCGTCTTCGTCACCAATCCGCGCAATCAATACGGCACGCAGAATGTGTTCGGCATTCAGGAAGCGGGCGGTGCTTTTTCGCAATGGCCCGGCCCGCTGGGTTTGGCCGCGACGCGCGACATTGCGCTGATTGAAGAGTTCGCTCGTATCGCCGCTCAGGAATACGTCGCGGTCGGTCTGCGCGGCGCTTACCATCCGACCGCCGACGTGGCGACGGAGCCGCGCTGGAATCGCTTCCGCGAAACCTTCGGCGAAGACGCGAAACTGACCTCGGAAATCATCACGGCGCTGATTCGCGGTTTCCAGGGCGAAAAGCTAGGCCCGCGTAGCGTCGCACTGACCACGAAACATTTTCCCGGCGCGGGGCCGGCGGACGACGGCCTGGATGCGCATTTCGCCTACGGCAAAAATCAGGTCTATCCCGGCAAGAATCTGGAATACCACCTGCAACCCTGGAAAGCCGCGATTGCCGCCGGAACCGCCATGATTATGCCGTATTACGCCGTGCCCAAAGGTTTGACGAGCGAAGACCTGGGCATGGCGTACAACAAGGAAATCATCACGGACTTGCTGCGCAACAAGTTGGGCTACACGGGCGTCGTCAATTCCGACACCGGCATTTCCACCGGGATGCCGTGGGGCGTTGAAAGTCTGAGCGTCAAAGACCGCTACAAAAAAGCCATCGAAGCAGGTGTGGATCGCATCGGCGGCGACGCCACGCCGGAACTGATCGTCGAATTGGTCAAAAGCGGCGGCCTGACCGAAACCCGCATTGACGAATCGGCGCGCCGAATTTTGCGCGTCTATTTCGGTCTCGGCTTGTTTGAAAGCCCGTATGTCAATTCGGATGAAGCCGAACGCACCGTGCGCAAAAAAGAATTTCAGGACAAAGCCGATCTGGCGCAGCGCAAATCCATCGTGCTGCTGAAAAATGACAAGAGCATTTTGCCGTTGAAAAAAGGCGTTCGGATGTATGTTGAAGGTTTGGACGCAGCGGTCGCCGCGCAATTCGGCTATGTCTCCACAACGAATCCCGACGATGCGGACGTGTGCATCGTGCGCGTAAGTCCAACCGGCGGCGGCGGACGTGGGCAAGGGGGTGGACGTGGTGGTTTTGCCGGCGGAGGTGGGCGCGGCGGTGCAGGTGGAGGCAGACCCAGCGGCGGCTTTGGCGGCGGCGGCCAGCCCGTTGATTTGACGATTCCCGCTGCACGTTTGACGCCGGTTCGCGCGCTGATGCAAAAGAAACCGACGATCATCGTGGTGCAATTCGACAGTCCGTATGTGATTCCCGAATTGGCGAACGAATCCGCCGGATTGCTGGCGACGTTCGGCGTCAGCGATGAAGCCTTGTTCGACGTTTTGGTGGGCAAATTCAACCCGACTGGCAAGCTGCCGTTTGAATTGCCCGCGTCCATGGATGCCATGCGCGAACAGTTGGAAGACCTGCCGTATGATTCAAAAGTTCCGCTGTTCAAATTCGGCGCGGGTTTGAGCTACGACCGCGCGAAAGGAACTCCGTGAAAAGTAAATGCGACTCACCATCGCGTGGGAAGCGTCGCCTGAAGCGCACGCTTTCGATTCTGACCATCCTACTGGGGCTTTATGTCGCGGTTCATCGCGCTGGTGCCGATCAATCCGCCCTGAACTCCGTTCCGACGCGGCTGGCCGAATTGCTCAAGCAGCATTGCGACCAATGTCATAACGGCGACTCGCGCAGCGGTGGGCTTGATCTGACGGCGTTGTCGTTTGATCCAGCGGATCGAGCCGTTCGTGAGCAGTGGATTCGCATTCACGACCGCGTTGAAAAAGGCGAGATGCCGCCGAAATCCGCCGGCTTTCCGGCGGCGCGGCGCGCTGAGTTTTTGAAATTGCTCAGTGCGCGGCTTCACGCGGCGGACTCTGCGGAGATTGTCGCTTTCGGTCGCGGGCCAATGCGGCGATTGAATCGCGATGAATACGAACAGAACCTGCGCGACCTGTTGCAATTGCCCCATCTGGACATACGCGACCTGCTGCCCGCCGACCGCGAAGCGCATCATTTCAACAAGGTTTCAGACACGTTGGACATGTCTCGCGTGCAGTTGATGGCTTATCTGGACGCCGCCGAAGCCGCTTTGCAGCAAGCGATGGTCAAAACCGCGCAGCCTCCGGTGGCGATGAAATATCGCGCGGTCGGCAAACAGTTGTCGTTTGTGCGCGCGATTACAGGCGAAAAGCAGTCCATGTTTTTCGCGCGCAATTCCGTCGGCATTGATTCCAACGAAAAAGGCGAAGAAGCCGACCCGACAGTGGAAATGGTGCTGTGCCGTTCGCCCGGCTGGCCTTATGCAGTCTTCCCGAAAAAGCTGGTGACACCCGCCGCCGGAGCTTATCGCGTGCGGTTTTCGGCTCGCGCGGTGTTGCAACAGCCGGGCTTCAAACTCGCACCCGCGACGCTGCCCGTGCCGATGACTTTTCGTTCGCGTCGTCCGACCAATCACGACATTGCCGAAGATGTGAAATCGGTCGGCGGCATTCTGGACATTCAGCCCAACGCGCAGCCGGGCGTCGGCGTTTATGAAACCATCGTGCAGCTTGGCGCGGGGCAAACCATCGAATACGGCTTGCTCGGTTTGCCGGTGCCGCAACCCGACGCACGCGGCATCACCGGAGCGTATCGCTTCCCCCCCTTTCCCGAAGGCGGCCAGCCGGGAATTGCCTTTCAATGGATGGAAGTCGAAGGCCCGCTCGCGCCGGAGTCTTGGCCGCCCGCTTCGCATCACGTGCTGTTCGACGACTTGGGCGTCGAAGTGAAATCCGCCAATCCGGCTCAAGACGCCAAACGATTGCTGCGACGTTTCATCAATTTGGCCGCGCGCCAACCCTTGCCGGAAGAAGCCGTCGCCAAGTTTGAGCAACTGACGTTGTCGCGTCTGAACAACGGCGCAACGCTCGCCGAAGCTTTGCTCAGCGGCTACAAGGCGTTTTTGTGTTCCGATTTGTTTTTGTATTTGCGTGAACCCGCGCGCGCCACTGAACAGTTTGCGGTCGTCAATCGGCTTTCACATTTTCTGACCGACACGCGGCCTGACGCCGCGCTGACCGAATTGGCGCGGCAAGGAAAGTTGCGCAACGTTGCCGTGCTGCGCCGCGAAACGGATCGTCTGATTGCCGGCGAAGGCTTCGAGCGTTTCGTCACGCACTTCACGGATTACTGGCTGAGCCTGCGCGACCTGCGCCGCGATGATCCTGACATTCGGCTCTATCCCGAATATCGGCTGGACGATTATCTGGTTGAATCCATGGGGCTGGAAACGCGCGCGTTTTTCACGGCGATGGTGCGCGAAAATCTGCCCGCCACGACGTTGGTTGACGCCGACTTCACCTTTGTCAACGACCGGCTGTCGCGGCATTACGACTTGCCGCCGCTGGCTGGTTCCGCCCTGCGCAAAGTCTCGTTGCCGAAAGACAGTCCTTACGGCGGATTGCTGACGCAGGCGGCGATTTTGAAAATTACGTCCAACGGTGTGGCGACTTCGCCGGTGTTGCGCGGCGCCTGGGTGATGGATCGTTTGCTTGGGCAACCGCCTTCGCCGCCGCCGCCCAGCGTTCCCGCCGTCGAACCGGATATTCGCGGCGCGAAGTCCATGCGCGATTTGCTGGCGCTGCATACCAAGTCCGCGACCTGCGCCTCGTGCCACGCCAGGTTTGATCCCGTCGGACTGGCGCTGGAAAACTTCGATGTGATGGGACGCTGGCGCACTCGGTATCGCGGGTTGGAAACAGGCGAACGCATCAGCGGCATTGACCGTTCTGGGCACGATTTCAGCTACACCGTCGCCGGCGCGGTGGATGCAGGCGGACAGCTTGCCGATGGCCGCGAATTCAACGACGTTCACGCGCTCAAGGCGATTTTCAAAGCCAATCCGCGCCAGCTTGCGCGCAATCTGCTGCAACAATTCACTGTGTACGCTACGGGCACGCCGGTGCGCTTTGCAGATCGCCGCGAGATTGAATCCATTCTGGATACCTGCTCCAAAAACGATTACCGCGTCGGCGATTTATTGCGCGCGCTGGTGCAAAGCAAAATCTTTTTGGGACAAAACGGCTTGGTCAAAAAGGGGGTCACGAAATGAACATCCGAACTTCTTCATCACACTTTTCGCGTCGTACGTTATTGCGCGGTTTAGGCATTTCGTTGGCCTTGCCCGCTTTGGAATGTATGACGCCTGCGTTTGCACGTGCGACTGAAACGCCGCGACGAATGCTGCTCATTGCCAACAACATAGGCGTGCTGCCAAAGCATTTCTTTCCGCAAGGCACAGGGCGCAATTACGAAGCGTCACCGCTGCTTTCGATTCTGGCCCCGCACCGCGAAGATTTCACCGTGTTCAGCGGCCTTTCTCATCCGAACGTGACCAGCGGCCACAGCACTGACAATTGCTTTCTGACTTCGGCGCGCGGCGCGTTCAAGGCGGGTTTTCGCAACACGATTTCGCTCGATCAATTCGCGGCAGAAAAGCTCGGTCAGGTGACGCGCTTCGCTTCGTTCAACCTGGGCGTCAACATCGAAAAAGCCAATCGCAGTTTGTCCTGGACGCGCGACGGCGTGCTGCTGCCCGCCGAAGACAGCGCGACGGCGCTGTATCAAAAGATGTTCGTGCAGGGCGATGCCGCCGCCGTTCAGCAGCAACTCCGCCGATTGGAAGAACGCGGCAGCATCCTGGACACCTTGCGCGACGAAGCCAATCGCTTCAGCCGTAACCTGGGTGCAACGGACAAAGCACGGATGGATCAATACTTCACCTCCGTGCGCGAAGTCGAACAGCGCCTGGCCATCGCGCGCGAATGGGAACAGCGCCCATTGCCGAAAGCCACGCAGCCTGCGCCCACGCCCATTCAGGAAGGCAAATACTTTTTTGAAAAGTTCGAGCTGATGCTCGACATGGCGCAACTGGCTTTCGAGTCAGATTCCACACGCATCGTCACGCTGATGCTGGATGCTTTCTGGACGCCGATTTTCAAACTGGGCGGACAACAAGACACGACTGAAAGCTACCACGGCCTGAGCCATCACGGCCAAAACGAAAAGAAGCTACGCCAATTGGAAGCCGCCGACCGCCAACACATGGCCGTGCTGAACAAACTGATGACCAGTCTGGCCAATAAATCCGAAGGCGGCGAACGCTTGCTGGATCGCACGATGGTTTTGTACGGTAGCAACATGGGTGAAGCCAACATCCACGACAACACCAATCTGCCGATCATTCTGGCCGGAGGCGGTTTCAAACACGGACGGCACATCGCGTTCAGCCGGAATCACAACACGCCGCTCTGTAACTTGTTTGTGACAATGTTGCAGCGGATGGGCATCGAAACAGATTCTTTCGGCAGCAGCACCGGCAGCCTGACTGGGTTGAGTCAGGCTTGAAGCGGAAGTTGTTTATGGAACGCAGAGATTTTGTTGCGGCGTGATTTCAGTTTGGAACCGCGACGAAGCTTAAGCAACGGCAAAAAACGCGACGAAGAACCGAACATCAACGACATCATCCACTCTGAATTTCAGTGGATTCGCGTCAGTAAACTCACCGTTTGATACGGCGAAAGGAAAACTCCAATTGACACAACTACACGGCATTTTGCCTGCCTTGATAACTCCATTCGATGAAGCGGGAAATTTCAACGCGAAAAGCTGTGAACGGCTGCTTGAACGGCTGTATGACGCAGACGTTCACGGAGTGTATGTCTGCGGAACAACCGGCGAAGGTTTGTTGCAAACTGTTGCCCAGCGCAAAACCGTCGCCGAATGCGTGCTGCACAATTCGCCCAAAGACAGGCAGGTGATGGTGCATGTCGGGGCGGCTTGTCTGAGCGAAGCCATCGAATTGGCACGTCACGCCGCGCAACACGGAGCCGCATCCATCAGCAGTTTGCCGCCCGCCGGTTTTTATTCCTTTGCCGAAGTGGCGGCGTATTATCGCGCGCTGGCCGAAAGCACAGACTTGCCGTTGCTGATTTATTTTATGCCCGCAGGCGGCGGCGCGATTTCGACCGTGACGCAAATGCTGGAACTGTGCGCGCTGCCGAATGTGCGCGGGTTGAAATTTACCGACCACGATTTCTACAAGCTTTCGTTGTTGAAAGAGAGCGGCGCGACGATCTTCAACGGTTACGACGAAGTGTTATGCGCGGGCTTGCTGATGGGCGCGGACGGCGGCATCGGGAGTTTTTACAATCTCGTGCCGGAACTTTTCGTCAAGCTTTACACGCAAACACAAGCCGGGCAGTGGGCAGAAGCTCGCGCCACGCAGCGGCGCATCAACGAACTTATCACCATCACGCTGCGCTTTCCGATGTTCGGCGCAATCAAAACCATGCTGGGCTGGTCGGGCATTGATTGCGGAACCGTGTTGCCGCCGCGCCGCAACCTGACCGCCGACGAAGCCCGCGAATTACAACGGCAACTGGCGCAATCCGTGTTTGCCGATGCGGCGTTCGCACGCTCGTAATACATCACCAAAAAAAGGAAACGCTCCATGAACTTTGTTCTTCGATTGAGCGTGTTGTTGTTTGGCTGTCTGACGCTCGCTTGCGCTTCACACAAAGAAAACTACACAGACAATTTGACCTGGCAAACTCTGCCGGATTTGCTGCAACCGCTGAGCGGCCAATTCGCGGGCGTCAGCAATGGAGCCTTGCTGGTTGCTGGCGGCACGAACTTTCCTGTGCCGTTGTTTTCCGGCGGGCAAAAAGTTTGGTACGACACGGTTTATGCGTCGGAATCCGGACAATCGCAATGGCGCGTGGCGGGCAAGCTGGAACATCCGTTGGCTTATGGTGGCAGCATTACGACCGATGACGGTTTGATCTGTCTGGGCGGTTCGGACAGCGCGCGGCATTACGCCGAAGTGTTTCGGCTGCGTTATCGCGGCGGCAAGCTGGAAAAAACTCCGTTGCCTGATTTGCCGCAACCGTGCGCGATGTTGGGCGCGGCCAAACTCGGCAACACAATTTATGTGGCGGGCGGACAACTTGCGCCGGATTCGGTTTCTGCGATGAATACATTTTGGGCGCTGGACTTGTCCAAGCCCGATGCACGTTGGCAGCAGTTGGAATCGTGGCCGAGCTTTGGGCGCATTTTGCCAGTGGTCGTTGCTCAAAACGGCGTGGTGTTGGTCGGCAGTGGAGCCGAGCTGACGCCGGACGGCGAGGGCAAAACGACGCGGCGTTATTTGAACGATTGGTACGCTTATCAACCCGGCAAAGGCTGGCGACGAATCGCCGATGCGCCGCGCCCGATGGTGGCGGCTCCGGCGTTGGCGTTCGGGCAATCGCACGTGCTGGTTTTGGGCGGAGACGACGGCGCAAATGCCGCGCGCGTGCAGGAATTGAAAGACGCGCATCCGGGGTTCAGCCGTGAAGCCTGGCTGTATCACACCATCACCAACACCTGGGCAAAGGCGGGCGAATATCCGGCGGGATTCGTCACTTCGACCGCTGTGCTGTGGCAAAACAAAATCGTCGTTCCCGGCGGAGAAACTCGTCCAGGCCAACGCTCAGCCAATGTCGTTGCGGCTTCGTACGTTTCGCAAAAAGGAAACTTCGGATGGTTGGATTACGCTGTGTTGGCGTTGTACCTGCTGCCGAATCTGCTGTTCGGCTTTTATTTTTCCAAGCGCAATAAAACCTCGCGGGATTTCTTTCTCGGCGGCGGACGCATTCCGTGGTGGGCGGCGGGTTTGAGCATTTACGGCACGCAACTCAGCGCCATCACTTATCTGGCGGTTCCAGCTAAATCCTTTGCTGAAGATTGGACATACGCCATCGCGCAAATGTGCATCATCTTTGTCGCGCCTGTTGTCGTGGCGTTTTATCTGCCGTTCTTTCGCCGATTGGACGTTACCAGCGCGTATGAATACCTGGAATTGCGGTTCAATCTGGCGGTGCGGTTGTTCGGCAGCGCGTCGTTCATTTTGCTGCAAGCCGGGCGTCTGGCCATCGTGATGTTTTTGCCCGCCATGGCGTTGGCCACGGTCAGCGGATTGAACGTCTACGTTTCGATTTTGCTGATGGGCGTGCTTTGCACGATTTACACGATGAAAGGCGGCATCGAAGCCGTTGTCTGGACGGATGTCATTCAGTCCGTCGTTTTGCTGGGCGGCGCATTGCTGGCGCTGGCTTTGGTGATGGTGGACGTTGACGGCGGCGTCGGCAAAATCGTTTCTACCGGTTGGGCCGAAGGCAAATTTCACATGTTCACCTGGACGTGGGATTACACGACCACTGCCGTGTGGGTGACGTTGTTCGGCAACTTGTTTTCGGTGTTGATTCCTTACACCACCGATCAAGCCGTCATTCAAAAATACCTGACCACCAAAGACGAGCGCGCTTCGGCGCGCGCCATTTGGGCAAACGCCTGGATGGCTTTGCCGACAATGGTGATTTTCTTCGGGTTGGGAACGGCGCTGTTTGTTTTTTATCAAAAGCATCCGGCGCGGTTGAATCCCACGCTGTCCACCGATGCGACATTTGCGTGGTTCATCGCCGAGCAAATGCCTGCCGGGTTGGCGGGGTTGGTCGTGGCGGGAATTTTCGCGGCTTCGATGTCCACGCTCAGCAGCAGCATGAACAGCATTGCGACCGCCGTCGTGACGGATTTTTACGTACGCTTTCGACCGGAAAGCGCCGATTCGGCGAGGTTGCGGCTGGCGCGCGGGCTGACGTTGGCAATGGGAATTCTGGGCACGGGGGCGGCGCTGTTGATGGCGACGTTTGAAATCAAATCGCTGTGGGATTTGTTCTTGCAGATTTTGGGATTGTTCGGCGGCGCGCTGGCAGGCGTGTTCGCGCTGGGCATTTTCACTCGCCGCGCAAGCGGAGTCGGTTCCCTGATTGGCGTTGCCGTCAGCATCGTTGTCCTGGTTTTTGTGCAAAGGTACACGCGCGCGCATTTTTTTCTGTACGGCGCGATTGGCATTTGCAGTTGTTTTGTTGTGGGTTATCTGGCCAGCCTGCTTATTCCGGCAAGGCCTCGTTCTTTGTCAGGGCTGACAATTTTCGATTCCTCAAAATAAACCGGTTTTACCGCTGTTGGCTGGCTTTGGAGTCGCAGTTGCGGCTGGTTTCGGAGTTGCTTTGGGTTCGGTGGTGGCAGGCGGATCTTCGGATTTGGGTTTGGATTCTTTGGCGTTTTCCATTTCGTCGGAAGAAGTTGACGGCGTTGAAGCTTCAGATTTTTTCTGTGAGTTTGGGCTGGTGGCAGCAGCCTGATTTTGTTTACGTTCGGTTTTGGCAGGCGAAGAGGTTTCGGTTGCGGGTTTCAGCCCCAACAATTCATTCCATTTGATTTGACGAGCCAGAAAGACAGCCGCTCCGACCAACGCAACCAAAATCAATAAGTCGAGCAATCGCCGACCGGCTCGCTCCAGCTTGCCGCCTTTTTTTTGTGTGCTTTCCGGGACGTAGCTGTACACAGAAGCTCGGCAAATCGGGCAATAAAATTGGTTATCTGGAATATCGTTTTGACAGCTAGGACACCGCATGAGATTTCTTCCTCATCCCGTTCAACAATGGTTGTCGGGAAAACAAAATTTATCGTGATGGGGGAGCGGGAACGAATCAAACAGCTTTGGCAACTCAAGGCGAGGCAACTGAATGATCTTCGTCATTTCGCCGCGCATCATCGCACAAGCTGCTGAGGGATGAAAAGCGAGCTTTGTTCGGTCGTGACTCCAACAAAACCAGAAGGGGAAAAGAGCCTATGAATAAGTTTCGGGTTAAAGTTCGACCAGCAGTGCAGCTTGGATTCGTGTTGTTGAGTGCTTGGGCGATGATAAGTTTTTCCGCCTGTTCAAATCAGAATTCGTTGCCGAGCTTACCGGCAGAGATCACTGAAAACACTAAAAATCCGCTGGCCGATCTGGGTTCAGCGGCAACGGCAGGCAAGGCGCTGTACACGGTGAACTGTTCGTTGTGTCACGGAGATGACGGCAAAACCGGCGATGATTCGATGCCATCCAAACCACCCGATCTGACTTCGGGAAAAGTTATCAATGATGCGGATGGAGCAATCTTTCTGGCGATCAAAAACGGTGTCAGAAAAGACGGCAAACTAACGATGCCGCCGACTCGGAAAGTTTCGGACGAAGAAATTTGGCAAATGGTGGCGTATGTTCGTTCTCTGGCGAAATGATGATTGGCCGAAGCGGAAGAAATAAGGGCTGGGAAGTATGAACTTCTCAGCCCTTATTTCTTTTGAATTGGATTGGCGGCTTACTGCATTTCAATGCCGACGGCGCGCAGGGCGTCAATGGCCAGCGGGCGGGATTCCATCAACCGCATCTGACCGTCGCAAACAATCGCCAGAGGGCGGCCGTTGTGTTTGTTGGTGGTCAGAAAATCATCGCCCATTTCTTCGCCTGTGGTCAGCAACCACATGTCGGTCAGCCATTCGTGAATGATCGAATTGACTTTGGCCTGTTGCTGCAATTCCACAATTGGAAGCGCCGGGCTTTCCATCGGCGGATTTGGCTCGACCGAATTGTTGACGGCGATAATTTCTTCCGCATTGGTCGTCAGGTTGAGTTCGCTGGTTTTCTTGATCATGTTCTTTGCCTCCCTTTCAGATTTCCGATCTCCTGCAAGAATACAACTCGAAATATCTCAAACACTTTCACAAAACTTCTCAATTGAACGCTGCCTCTGACGCAACCTCGATGCCATAAGTTGCTCATACATTTTCTGGATGCTTCCCAGTCTTGGAAAAATTCCTGGCGCGATCAAAGAACGGCCTTTAATTAAAGGCCTTGCAAAGAGATGGTACGGGCAAATTTGCTGATTGGACTTTTGAAATCGGTTTCAGTCGAGTGAAGTAAAATGTGCCACCGCAGGGCAATAATTACTCGCTTCGGTGTCAACGGAGTCGCCTTTTGGTGTATTCGGTGTCAACGATTGAAGACTGTGGTTGACCGACAGCGAAATTGCTTGATGGAAATCTTACAAAGGTTCGGCGACCATCAGCTTGACAATACTCTAGTCGTATTTATGATTACGCCCGTCCTACTTAATTCATCAATCATTCAATTCGATCACTGAAAACAATCCAGGCAATAAATCGTCGAAGGGATTGCTCTTATCCTCGCAAATCCACTCAATGGATCTCGCTGTGCCCTTTTTTTAGAGCTTCCCGTCAGCGCGGCGATTTTTTGCCTAGCTCATGACCGGGAATCCGCCAATATCGGTTGGCTGTTTTCCTGTCCGGCCCCCCTGCTGCACTCCCCACTTTCACCGTCAGTAGGAGACAACAATGGGAAGGATGTTTGAACACCAGGAGATCATCAATACTCCTGAAGCGAAGGGAATGCGAACTCTGCCTTCGCCCAGAGGTATGGTGGTCAATTTCAATGAACTGCGAGCCAAGAGGGAAAATCGTTTGATGATGCCTCATCAGGTTCCCTGTGGTCGTGAATTGGGTGCGGCAAGCTTTGCCAAGCTCAAGTCGCAGGCTCTTACCAACCAAACTCCGGCCTATTCGGCGGAGTTGCTCCAATTCGATTCCCAACTTTCAGGCGAAGACGTGGTTTCGCCCAGCCTTGTCGCGGACTTTGCCGGGCTGGACGATTCCAACTGGACTCCGCCCGACAGCCAGATTGCGGTTGGGCCACATCATGTGCTGGCGGCGATCAATGCCACGTTTGCTGTTTTCGACAAATTCGGCGGGCAATTGTTACGGCGAACCTTGGCTGATGTCTTCGCGCGGCTGGTCGAAGACGCCATCATTTACAATCCGAAAGTTCTGTACGATCAGTTTCGCGGCTGTTGGGTGATGGCCGCCTGCGCGCGCAGTTTCGATTCGCAACGGTCGTGGTTTTTGTTGGCCTATTCCAAAACCGATGACCCGCTCGGCGATTGGCGACTTTGGGCGCTGGATGCCGAACATGACGGACTGATTCGAACTGCTTATTGGCCGGAAAGCCTGGGGTTGGCCGTTGATAATTCGCTGCTGTACCTGACGGCGAATATGTTCAGCGGGCAAGGCGAATTCGTTTATTCCAAATTGCGCGTTCTGAACATCCGCGAAATAGAAATCGGCAGTGTGGTTCACGGCTGGGATTTCTGGCAGCTTCGCAATGCGGACGGTTCACCGGCGTTTGGCGTGCAACCGGCTGTGAATTTGCGAGCCGCCGGAGCGCAGTATCTGCTCAACACGATTGCCGATGGGCAAGGCGTGACCCAGTGGACAGTGACCCAAGCAATGCGACAAGCGCCCGTGCTGACTCGGCGATTTGTGCCAACGGCGAGTTATCAATTGCCGCCGGACGCTCAGCAGCATTCGACCGGGATTGAGGTTGGAATCGGCGATGCGCGACTGGTCAACGTGGTGTTTCGGCATGGGTTGTTGTGGGCGGCTCACACCGTCGCCGCCAACTGGGGAGATGCGACCAACACAGCGGCTATTCACTGGATGCAAATCAATCCGCGAGCCGGGTGTGTCATTCAGCAGGGAATTTACGGAGCGCCGCGTCGGCATTATTTCTGTCCGGCGGTGATGGTGGACGGCGAAGCCAATATGCTGATGGTCTTCAATCGAGTCAGCGATCACGAAACGCCTTCGATTTATTTCACCGGTCGCCGAGCAGCCGACGAAAACGGTTTGCTGCAACCGAGCGAATTGCTGATGCACAGTCCGACTTCGGCGTTTTGCCAATGGAGCAATTTCAACGGAGCGGCCATTGCGCCAGACGAATCCGAAGTTTGGGTTATCAGCCAATATGTCGCCACCGAATCCGACATGCCGACCTGGATTGGCGCTCTCAGTTACGTTGACGATTCCAAAGCTGTTGAGAGTTATTCCATTCAACCTGTTTACGTTTAACCGATTGAGCCAGCGCGGTCATCGCGCTGGCTCAACTCCCATCCGCGAATCTCCTCTGTTATCATCCGCCGCATGCTGAACATTCTGGTTGTGCTGGCCAAACGGTTGTTGTTTGTGTTGCCTGTTGTGTGGGCAGTAGTGACGCTTGTCTTTTTGCTTATTCACATCGTGCCGGGCGATCCGGTTCGTAATTCGCTTGGCGAAAACGCGACTGAGCAGCAAGTTGCCGAACTCAAACACAAACTCGGACTCGATCTGCCGCTTGGCAGCCAGTACCTGAATTACTGGAAAGGCGTAGTGCAAGGCGATCTAGGTGTCAGTTTGCTGAATCCTTCCGACAAAGTTTTCGACAAAATTTTTACGCGCTATCCGGCGACGATTGAACTGGCGATTGCCGGTTTGATCGTCGCCATTTCGTTTGCCATCCCGTTGGGAGTCACTGCCGGGCGTCATCAAGGCAAGTTGCTGGACAACATCGCGTCAGTCGTTGCTTTGCTGGGAATCAGCACGCCGGGTTTTGTGCTTGGGCCGCTGATGATTTTGCTGTTCGCCATTCAACTCGATTGGCTGCCGGTTTCCGGGCGGTACGGATTGGAGTATTTGATTTTGCCTGCCGTCACGCTCGGAGCGCCGTTGGCAGCGATTCTGACGCGCATGGTTCGTTCCAGCGTCATCGAAGAACTCAACGAAGATTACGTCCGCACCGCCCGCGCCAAAGGCTTGAGCGAGCGACAAGTGATTTACAAACACGTTTTGAAAAACGGATTGATCCCGGTTGTCACCGTCATCGGATTGCAGTTCGGCGTGTTGCTGGCCGGAGCGATCATCACCGAAATGATTTTCAGTTGGCCGGGACTTGGTCGGCTGACGATTGATTCGATCAATTCGCGCGATTACCCGATGGTGCAAGGCTGCATTTTGATGATCGCGCTGACTTACATCATCGCCAACCTGATTACCGATTTCGCGTACCGACTGTTGGACCCGCGAATCAAAGTTGAATAACTCATGAACCGACTCGGAAAAATCGGAACCCTCATCATCGTGTTGTTTTTCATCGTGGCGATTTTTGCGCCGCTGCTTGCTCCGCACAGTCCGACGGAGCAAAAGCAGTTTGCAGCCGACGCTCCGCTGGAAACTCGTTTGAAACCGTCGGCCAGCCATCCGTTCGGCGTGGATGATCTTGGCCGAGACGTGTTGTCGCGTGTCATGTTTGGCGCTCGGATTTCGATGCAAGTCGGCGTGACGGTCGTGCTGATTTCGGCATTCATCGGAATGATTATCGGTTCGATTTCGGGCTTTTACGGCGGCTGGGTTGATCGGTTCTTTTCGGGATTTTTGTTCAACGTCTTTTTGTCATTTCCCAGCATTCTGTTGGCGATTGCGATGGTCGCGTTTTTGGGGCCGAGCATTCGCAATTTGATTCTGGCTCTGTCGGTCATCGGCTGGGTAGGTTACGCACGATTGATGCGCGGGCAGGTTTTGAAAGTCCGCGAATACGATTTTGTCACTGCCGCGCGCGCAGTGGGAGCCAGCGATTTCCGCATCATCTTTCGCCACGTGCTGCCAAACGCCATTCAACCGCTGATTGTCCAGGCCAGTCTGGGAATGGCCGGAGCCGTTTTGTCCGAAGCCAGCCTGAGTTTTCTGGGTTTGGGAGTTCAGCCACCGACTTCCAGTTGGGGCGTGATGCTCAACGACGCCCGCAGCTTTTTGCGCGTCGCTCCGCACTTGCTGATCTTTCCGGGATTGGCGGTGATGTTGACGGTAATGGCGTTCAACTTCGTCGGCGACGGTTTGCGCGAATGGCTCGATCCGAAACAGAAACGTCAGTAGTCATTGGTCAGAAGTAGACAGGATTTACGGGATTCAACAGGATGAAATAAGGGCGACAAAAGACCTTCATCACACCCAACGCCAAAGACTTTTCAGAATCCATTTATCAACAGCGCCAAAGCGCAGCCCGCCTGAGCTTTGGTTTTCTCTGCCAAACTCTTGCAAACATCTGGCAAGTGAGCGAGTTTCACCGTAGGCAAATTCTGCCGAACCCAATTCACCGCTAAGCGAGAATCAATTCTGTATGAACCTGAAACGACTTTGTGTTTCTTTCTTCGTGTTGGCTGCCAGCGCAGGTTTGGCGCTGACGCAGCACCCTGAAAACACCATTGCCGAAGGCGCGAAGCTCTTTGCGCAAAATTGTTCTGCCTGCCACGGAGACACTGGCAAAGGCGGACGCGCGCCCGATCTGACCAGCGGACAATGGAAACACGGCAGCACGGATGAAGAGTTGTTGCGAAACATAACCAAAGGCATTCCCGGCACGCAGATGCCAGCCATTGCTTTGAAAGAAGCCGACGCGCGCAAAGTCATAGCCTTTTTGCGCTCGTTGTCCGGGGCAGCCCAAACCGATCTGGCGACAGGCAACGCAGACGCCGGGCGGCAACTGTTTTTCGGCGCGGCCAAATGCAGCAGTTGCCACATGTTCGGCGGACGCGGCGACATACTGGCCGCTGACCTGACGGATGTTCGCAGCCGCCATCAACTGCCGCAGCTTGCCAAACGTATGCAAGCGCCGATCAAACAAATCGAAGCGCGATTGGCTTCGGGGGCTGTCGTGCGCGGCGTTCAAAAAGGCGAAGACACTTTCACGCTGCGGTTGATGGACGAAGCGCGCAAATGGCACTTTCTGAACAAGCGCGACATCGGCATCAAAACTTCCGAGCAGGCGCATCCGGCGTTAAGCGGCAAAGACCGCGCCGACGTGCTGGCTTTTTTGATGAACGCGCCGCAGGTTTATTCGCCTGATCCAAACTGGAAACCGGCGGCGGATTTCAACGTGACTTTCGCACGGCTGAACAACGCGCAAGCCGAGCCGCAAAACTGGTTGAGTTATTGGGGCGATTTGCGCGGCACGCATTATTCCGGCTTGAAACAAATCACGCCCGCGAATGTGGCGGCAATTAAATCCGCCTGGACTGCGCAACTGGGCGGCACGACAGTGGAAACGACGCCGATTGTGGTGAATGGAATGATGTTCGTCACCGGGCCGCTGAGCAACGTCACGGCGTTGGACGCGCGCACGGGCCAAACGATTTGGAAATACACGCGCCGTTTGCCAGCCGTCGCCAGCCATTGCACTGTCATGACCAATCGCGGCTTGGCTGTGTTGGGCGACAGGATTTACCTGGCGACGCTGGATATGCACTTGATTGCCTTTGACGCCAAAAGCGGCAACATCGTCTGGGATGTTGAACAGGACGATTACCGCAAAGGCATTTCCAACACGCACGCGCCGCTGGCGATTGACGGCAAAATCATCGTCGGCGTGACGGCTGGCGAATGCGCGTTGACGGGATTTGTTGATGCCTTCGACGCGGCGACGGGCAAAAAGCTCTGGCGGACTTACACCACGCCGCAAGCGGGCGATCCGAATCGCAAAACCTGGATTCCCGAATCGGCGGCGGATTTCGGCGGCTCGCCCACCTGGATGACAGGCACCTACGACAGCGAAACCAAAACCATTTTTTGGACGACGGGTAATCCGGGACCGGATTACGACGGCTCGGTGCGCGGCGGAGACAACTTGTATTCCTGTTCGGTGGTGGCGCTGGACGAAGCCACGGGCAAAATGAAATGGTGGTTTCAATTCACGCCGCACGACGTTCACGACTGGGACGCGAATGAAACTCCAGTTTTGATTGACGGCATGGTCAACGGCAAAAAGCGCAAGCTGCTGGTCACTGCGCAACGAAACGCTTTTTATTACGTGCTGGATCGAGAAACGGGTGAGTTTCTGACCGGTCAGGCTTTCGCCAAACAAACCTGGGCGAAGGGCCTGGACGCCAAAGGTCGCCCGATTGTGTTGCCGAACACGACGCCTACGCCCGAAGGCAATCACGTTTGTCCGGACGCGGCGGGCGCTGCCAATTGGGGATCGCCGTCTTACGATCCGGCGACGGGTTACTTTTTGGTTTCCGTCCGCGAAGCTTGCGCGACTTACACCAGCATCACGAAAAGCCCCGTGCCAGGGCAAGGCTACACTGGCGGCGGCGTCGAAGTTGACGCCAACGGCGCCCCCGGTTCCGTTCGTGCGCTGGATGCTTTGACCGGCGCGGTGAAATGGAACTTTCCTTTGCACGTCGGAGCGTCTTCCACCGGCGTGCTGGCGACGGCGGGCGGCGTGGCCTTCGCTTCATCGAACGACGGCAACTTGATTGCGCTCGACAGCCGAACGGGGAAATACCTTTGGCACTATTACACCGGAGCGCGCATCGTGGCTTCGCCGATGGCTTATGCGGTGAACGGCAAACAATACGTGGCGATTGCTTCGCAGTCGGCAATTTTTGTTTTCGGCTTGCCTTAAATCGCGGATGGCGAGCGGGCTGCTTTTGCTTCCAAGCTTTTCTTAAAGCTCAAGGTTGTTGCGAAGTTTGGCGATGTCACGTTGCGGCGGTGCGCCGAAGAGCTTTTTGTATTCGCGGCTGAAGTATGCCGGGTCTTCGTACCCTACGCGGTATCCGGCGCTCGCAGCGTCCAAATCTTCGCCGAGCATCAATCGGCGTGCTTCCTGAAGCCGCAGGCGTTTTTGAAACTGCAAAGGACTCATGGCCGTGACGGATTTGAAGTGATGATGGAAGCCGGAAACGCTCATCCCGAATTCGTGCGCGATGTCGTCAATTCTCAGCGGCTGGTCAAAATGTTCGCGCAGATACCCGATGGCCTGCGCAATGCGGCGAGTGTCCGCTCCCGCCGCCAGCAAATGGCTGAGTCGCGCGCCTTCCCCGCCCAGCAAAAGCCGGAAAACGATCTCGCGGGCGATCAGCGGTGCAAGCACTTTGTCTGCGCCCGGTGTGTCAATCAATCGCACCAGTCGAACCAGCGCGTCCAGCAAGTTGGCATCCGTCGTGCCCACGGCCATCGCCTTCATCGTGGCGTCCGCTTTTTTCGCCTCGACGCCGGATTCCATCATGACTGAAGCGACAAGAGATGGATCAAGATTGAGCCGGAGTCCCAAATACGGTCGTTCTTGGGACGCTTCCTTGACCTGAAACGTGAGCGGCAAATCAACGGTGAAGATCAGGTAAGTTCCAGGATCGTAATGGAAGACTTCCTCGCCCAAAAGCGCCTGTTTGCAGCCTTGTGCGACAAAGCAGAGCGCCGGTTGGTAAATCGCGCGCGTCGGCTCCGTCGGTTGGGACGAGCGCGCCAGGCGAAACCCGGAAAAAGGGTCCAGCCATCCGTCGGCGGGCAGGGCGTGTGCAATGCGTTCGACCAATTCTTGGCGGTTGCTTTGCGCCCGTTGAGACTCGCGTTTTGCTTCTGTTGGGTTCATACCTTCATCTTATCCACTTTGGTTTTTGTTGGCACTTCGGTCGCAAGGTTTTTGCAGGATCGTACAATCATTTTTGAGTATCGTCTTATCGCCTTCGATTTCGGCTCGTCCATAATTACGCCCCAACCTCAATTACAAAGGAAAAAACCATGCAAAAATGCAGGCTTGGAAATTTTGAAGTGTCCGCCAAATCCGGCAGTCATACAGAAAATGATCAATCGCTGAAAATGGCAGGATCAAAATCAAGAAAGTGAACAGGAGAATTGTTGCGATGTTTGCGTTCAACAACTTAGCCTGAAGTTCCAGAGTCCGGCGCAGACGCCCAACGTCAGGTTGTATAAACCGAGATCGTGCATTCGCAGCCGATCCGATAGGATTCGATAACGTTTCAAACCGGCGATGCTGTGTTCGACGACGATTCGTTCACTTGCCAGTAACTTGTTCTTTGCTTTTTGTTCTTGAGTTAGTTCCTGCTTCTTCGGTTTTTTGTGTGGAATCAGTAGCTCTTTGCATTTGTAATCTTTTTCGATTCCCAGAAATCCCAAGTCCACGCGGACTCGAAAGTCGGCAAACCAGTTCTTCTCCGGCGGAAACTCAAGTTGGAACATTCGGTAGTCGTGAGTTTTTCCGACCCAGCATTCGCTCAAGTACAAAATGCGTCGCTTTGGATTGCTCAACGTCACGGCTTTCAGCGTGTGGCACTTTTTTTCCCGGAGTAGCAATCGCGCTGTGCCCCGTCGTCATTGGGTCTTTGCACTCGCTGCTCCACGCCGTCAAAGATCAAAGTGTCTT
>JANRKX010000032.1:0-19112 GCA_033763255.1 Acidobacteriota bacterium
GCAGAAGCCATCGTCGCGCCGTGAATGCCGTCGCGTCCGGTTTTGGCTCCGGCGTAAATCACCGAATTCCCCACGCCTTCGGCTTTGCCGTAAAAAATCTGTTCGCGCCGCACCAACCCCAATGCAAAGGCATTGACCAGCGGATTCAGCGAATAGCAACCGTCGAAATAGACTTCGCCGCCAACGGTCGGAACCCCGAAAGCGTTGCCGTAATCGCCCAAGCCTTTGACGACGCCTGCCATAATGCGGCGATTGCGTGCGACGGTTTTGGCCGCAGTTTGTTCTTTCGTTTCATCCACTTCTTCATCGCGGATGGGGCCGAATCGCAAACTGTCCATCGCCGCCACCGGGCGAGCGCCCATCGTAAAAATGTCTCGCAGAATGCCGCCGATACCGGTGGCCGCGCCTTGATATGGTTCGATGAACGACGGGTGGTTGTGCGATTCGATCTTGAACGCGGCGCACCAACCATCGCCAATGTCCACGATGCCAGCGTTTTCGCCCGGCCCTTGCACCAGACAATCGCCCGTGGTCGGCAACCGGCGCAAATGAACTTTGGACGATTTGTACGAACAGTGTTCCGACCACATCACCGAAAAAATGCCCAGTTCGGTCAGGTTCGGTTCGCGCCCCATCAATTGTTTGATGCGTTCGTATTCGTCCGGTGTGATGTTGTGCTGATCCAGTATTTCGCTCGTAATAGTCATAAGCCGTGTTTGATTTGGAAATCAAAAGGCAAATATCAAAAGGCAAAAATCAAAAAGTCAGAAGGTCTTCTTTTCATTTTTAACTTTTGATATTTGCCTTTTGCCTTTTGCTTTTTTTAAGCGCGCGCTTTCAACATTTGAGTCAGCGCGTCGGCCATCGAAAGAAACATCGTGCGTCCGTCTTTGCAACCGAGCATGCTTTCGGCGGCGCGTTCCGGGTGAGGCATCAACCCCAGCACGTTTCGTTCGCGGTTGCAGATGCCAGCGATGTTTTTCAGCGAACCGTTCGGGTTGGCTTCCTCGGTGGTTTGCCCGTCGGCAGTGCTGTAACGAAAAATCACTCGGCCTTCGTTTTCCAGTTCGGCCAACGTCGCTTCTTCACAAAAATAATTGCCTTCGCCGTGGGCAATGGGCAGGCTCAGCACTTGGCCGGGCTGATAAGCGGCAGTGAACATCGTGTTGGTTTGCTCGACGCGCACATTGACGTGTTCGCAGATGAATTTCAGATCGCGGTTCCGCAGCAATGCGCCCGGCAACAATCCCGATTCGCACAGAATCTGGAAACCGTTGCAAATGCCAAGCACCAAACCACCGTCGTTGGCGAATTCAACCACCGATTTCATGACCGGCGAAAACCGTGCAATAGCGCCGCTCCGCAGATAATCGCCATAGGAAAATCCGCCGGGCAGAATGATCGCGTCGAAACGGTCAACATCGGTTTCTTTGTGCCAGATGAACTCAACGGGTTGGCCAATCACCTTGCTGATGACGTGGTAAGTGTCGTGGTCGCAATTCGAGCCGGGAAAGATGACAACGCCAAATTTCATTGGTGCGAAGTCCTTTGTGGCTTTAAGGTGAGAACTAAGGCGCTTTGTACAACATCAACTACTGATTGTCTAGGCGAGTGGCTGAATCGCGGAACGACGAAGCAGCGGGAATGTGGCGCAACCAGGTTTCTTTGATTGCGCCACAACAGGATTAGGCGCGCAAAGCCGCCGCCGCTTTTTGCGCGCGTACGTACCGGCGATTCACCTCTTCCCAATTGACGTTTTGCATAAAGGCTTCGATGTATTTGGCCGCCGCCGAACCGTAATCCATGTGGTAGGCGTGTTCGTACATATCCAACGCCAACAACGGCATTCCGGTCGGAGCGTTGTGCATGTGATCCCACGCCCAGTAATTGTGAAGCTCGTTCGTGTGGAAGTTCATCGCCAAAATCACCCAGCCCGATCCGCCCGCCAACCCAGCGGCGGTCTTTCTGAACTCGGCTTCCCACAATTCAACACTGCCCCATTGTTCTTTCAATCCGCCAAGCACGTCTCCGACAGCTTTGCCGTCGCCGCCCAAATTGCCGAAATACAGTTCGTGCAAAACCACAGAACCGGTGCGAACCAATTCTTCGCGTTTGAGATCGGTGTACACGTAACCCGGAGTTTCTTTGTCGGCAATCAACGCCGCCAGCCGTTTTTCGATGTTATTCAATGCGCCAACCGCACCGTTGTAGTTGTTTTCGTGATGGGATTTGATGAGCTTTTCTGAAATGCCTTTGAGTTTTGCCGGATCGAACGGCAACGGTTTGGTTTTGTGCTCTCCGGCAAACGCTTTCGGCGATGCCGATGGAGCGACAGTCTGTGCCTGAGCTTCGGTCAAACTGCCAAACGTTAATCCTGCGCCGCCAAGCGCAATGGTTTCGATTGCTTCTCGTCTTGAAATCATTGTTACCTCATTTTCCTCCGGGAGCCTGCTGATTTGGTTGTTTGATATTCACTTTCGTGCCTGCGCGTAACTCGTCTGTTCCGCGCGCGGCAATGGTATCACCTGCCGTCAAATCGCCGAACACTTCCACCAAATCAACACCTTTTTGATTAATTGACGCTCCTCGTTTGACGTCTACCCACTCAGTCAAGCTTTCAGATCCATTGGCCTTGATCCGAATGACAAAGCTACGCTCGGTCGTCGTGGCAATCGCCGTAGGTGGAACGAACAGCGAAGGCTGTGGCCGTCGCGTCGGCCATTGGACTTCGGGAAACATGCCTGGAGCCAATTTGCCTTTGGTATTCGCCACGTCCAATTCAATCGGCATCGTCCGCGTTTTGGCGTCCAGCGAACGGCTGTTGCGGCTGACCGTTCCGCTGAAAGTTTCTCCGGGAAAAGCCGGAAGCGTGAAGTTGAGTTTGGCTCCTGGATTGATTCCGGCAATTTCGGTTTCGGGAACTGCGACGACCAATCGCAAACGCGAAACCTGCTGCAATCGCAGCATTGGCGTTCCAGTCGGCGTTGCCAAACTTCCAGGATGCGAATTGCGTTCGGTGATGACGCCGTCGAACGGAGCGGTGATTCGCAAATAAGCTTCGATGTTCGACGCCGAGCGAACGGCTTCTTTCAAACCGCGTTCGTTTTCGTCAAAGGTTTTGACCTGAGCTTGCGCGGCGCGTTCGGTTTCGTTCAGCGCCTGCACTCGCGCGCGACCTGATTCGACAGTTCGTTCGGCGATTTCGACATCGTTGCCCGCAACCACGCCGGGAGTAGCCGACGCAGCTTTCAATCGTTTGAAGGTCGCTTCGTCAGAGGCCAGACGAGCTTCGGCTTCAATGCGTTGAGCGCGAATCGAAGCAACACGCGCCTGAGCTTCGACGCGCTGCGAACCGACGGCGCTGACGCGGGCTTCGGCTTCGCGGCGCTGCGTGTCGAGTTCCGGCGCGCGCAATCTGGCCAGCAATTGTCCGCGTTTGACCATTGAACCTCGATCCACAGTGATCGTTTCCACGAAACTCTGCACTTTGGCGTAAATCGCCACGTCTTCAAACGGCAACAACTCACCGGGCAAACGAAGCTGGCGATTGAGTTCATGCGATTCCACCGTTGTGACATTAACCGTCTGAGTTTGCGGCACAGGCGATGGTGACGTTTGCGGTTGAGTTTTGGGCGCTCCGCCGCAAGCGGCTAATAAAAGCGTCAAACAGAGCAGAAGTTTTTTCATCGGGTTATTCGTTGGTTGAAAGATTTTCCGGGTGAAGCGAAACAGATGCGCGTCCGGCTTTGCGTTGAGCGATTGAAAACACCAGCGGCAAGACAATCAGCACTGCCACAGTTGAAGCCGCCAATCCGCCGATCACCGCGCGTCCGAGCGGAGCGGTTTGATCGCCGCCTTCGCCCAAGGCCAACGCCATCGGAATCATTCCGGCAATCATCGCAAAACTGGTCATCAAGATCGGACGCAATCGGCTTTTTGCTCCGTCGGTTGCAGCGTCAATCGCTTCCAAACCTTCGCGGCGACGCTGTTCGGCGAATGTCACCATCAAGATGGCGTTCGCCACTGAAACTCCAATGGCCATAATCGCGCCCATAAACGATTGCACGTTCAGAGTCGTGCCGGTCAACCACAACGCGATGGCGACTCCGGCCACGACTGCCGGAACCATCGCCAGAATCGTCAACGCCACGCGCAGCGATTGGAAGTTCGCCGTCAGCAGCAAAAAGATCACCGCCACGGCCAGCAACAATCCGGTTTGTAAACCGCCCAGAGTTTGTCGCATCGGAGGAATTTGTCCGCGAACGGCGACGGTAACTCCGCGCGGAACTTCTCCGGCGCGTTTGATCGCGGCGTCAATTTCTTTGCTTACTCCGCCCAAATCTTTTCCGGCGATGTTGCCAATAATCGTCACCATTCGCTGTTGGTTGTAACGGTCGTATTGGCCGACGGCAGTGCCGTAACTGATTTCGGCTACGTCACCTGCCAGAGCGTGAGCGCCGCCCATGGCGTTGACCGGTACGCTTTGCACGTCTTCAATGGAACTCATGCGAGCTTGCGGAATTTCGACCTGCACTTGATAAGCCGTGCCGCTGGCCGGGTCGCGCCAGTAAACCGGTTGAGTAAATCGGCTGGATGAAGTCGCGGCGACAAGCGAGCGCCCGACTTGTTCAACGGTCACGCCAAGCTGTCCGGCGCGTTTGCGGTCAACTTTGATGTCTACGGTTGGATAATCCAACGCCTGATCGAATTGCAGGTCGCGCAACGCCGAAATCTTTTTCATCTCGGCCAGCAGCTTGTCGGCAAAGCCGCGATTGGCTTGCAAGTTCGGGCCGCTGACGGCGACTTCCACCGGAGTCGCCGAACCGAAGTTCATGACTTTGGTGACAACATCGCCCGCCTCAAACGACAATTGAGCGCCGGGAATGGCTTCGGCCAATTTCTTTCGCAACCGTTCTTTTAATTCGTCCACACGAATGCCGGAGCCGGGTTTCAGCGCGAAAGTTACGACGGCTTCGTGCGAACCGCTCATCCACAAATGGATCGTGTTGATCGGGAAGCTGGCGGGTTGAGTGCCGACATAACCAATCGAAATGTCTATGTTGTTGCCGGTTTCGGCTTTGACGGCTTCAAGCGCCTTGAGCGCGACGACTTCCGTTCGTTCAACGCGAGTTCCGACCGGAGCGCGCAACCGAAGCTGAAACATTCCAGTGTCTACGTTCGGGAAAATGTCCGTGCCCAATCTGCCGCCGACCAGAAAGATAATGCCGAATGCGACGATCAAATAAGCAGCGAAAATTGGCCAGCGCAGTTTCATCAAACCGGAAAGAAACGTTTGATACCGCTCCTGCCAGCGATGAAAGCTTTCTTCAGAAGAAACCCGGTCGCTACCGCTCTCGGTTCCATACCGAGCACGAAGCAGCCACGCCGCCAGCACAGGAACCAGCGTGCTGGACAACAAATACGAAGCCAGCATCGCAAAGCCGACTGAAAGCGTCAGCGGAATGAACAACGATTTGGCTACGCCGGTCATGAAAAACGATGGCACGAACACAGCCAGCACCGACAGCATAGAAAGAAAACGCGGCATCACGGTTTGTCGGGCGGCGTTGAACGCGGCCTGACGCGGCGATTCTCCGCGCGCCAGATGCGAATTGACGTTTTCGATTTCAACAGTTGCTTCGTCCACCAAAATGCCTACGGCCAGAGCCAAGCCGCCCAGGGTCATGACGTTGATCGTTTGCCCGCTTAGCCACAACCCGACCACTCCGGCCAATAACGAAAACGGAATCGTGACAACGACGATCAACGCGCTGCGGAAACTTCTCAGAAACAGCAGCACCATTAAGCCCGTCAGCAAGGCTCCGATGACGCCTTCGACAATCAAACCGCGCACGGAGTTTTTGACGATGGTGGATTGATCGAGTTCAAAACTGACTTTGATGTCTTCAGGAATCAGCGATTGAAAACGCGGCAGCGCGGCTTTGACGTTGTTGACCACATCCAGCGTCGAAGCCTCAGAACGTTTGGTGACGGGGATGTACACGGAGCGTTTGCCGTTGACCAACCCGTAGCCGGTCAAAATGTCGCTGCCGTTTTCGACTCGGCCAATGTCGCGCACGTAAACGTTCGTGCCTGAGCCGTTGCGAATCGGCACGTCGGCCAGTTCCTGAATGTCGCGCACCACGCCGTTCATCGGAGCGAGGCGATTCAAATCTCCAGTGCGAACATTTCCCGAAGGCAAAATTGGATTGCCCGCGGCAATGGCTTTGGCGACTTCTTCGGGCGACATGGAAAACGCGCGTAGCTTTTCCGGTTCGACGCGAACGACGACCGTGCGCTGGTTGCCACCAAACGGCGGAGGCGCGCTGACTCCGGGCAACCCGGAAAACTGCGGGCGAACGCGAAACAAAGCCAGGTCGGAAATTTCCGCTACACCGCGCGTTTCGCTGGAAAAAACCAACTGGCCAACGGGAACGCTGCCGGCATCGAATCGCATGATGAATGGATTGACAGTGCCGGGCGGCATGAATCCTTTTGACCGTTCGACATACGCGATGACTTGCGACAATGCCTGGCTCATATCCGTGCCGGGATGGAAGAAGAGTTTGACCAGGCCTACGTTTTGAATCGAACGCGATTCGACGTGCTCGATTCCGGCGACGTACAGAAAGTGATACTCGTAATAAGAAACGAGGAAGCTTTCCATCTGCGCCGGGTCCATGCCGCCATACGGTTGCGCGACGTAAATCACTGGCAGGTTCAGGTTCGGGAAAATGTCTACGGGCATTTGCTTGATGGCCAAACCCGAACCGAGCGCAATGCCCAGAACCAAAACCAGAATTGTGAAGGGGCGGCGGAGCGCCGTATTAATCAGCCACATAAATTTGAGGAATCGTTTTCAACGCAAAGGCGCAGAGCAGCAAGGACGCAAAGGAAATTTCTTGGCTCTCCTTCTTTGCGACTTTGAGTCTTAGCGTCTTTGCGTTGAAAGATCAGCGTTTGGTCTGTTCCAGAAATGGTTTCAAATCGCCCTGAAGTTTTGCGCCAGCCAACATCGCTCGCCAGACAGCCAGCTTGGCCACCGCCGCGTCAATTTCCGCCTGAGCGACCAATCGCTGCGCGTCGGCGACTTCGACAATGTTGGTCAATCCGTATTCGTAACGAACTTTGGCGCGCGTCAGAGTTTCCTGAGCCGCTTTGACTTGAATGTCGTTGTTGGCGGCGATCTTACGGGCGGATTCGGTCAGGATGCGAGCGCGCGCGTCTTGCGCTTTCAGCGTGTTGACGACTTGATCGTATCTGGCCTGTTCCGCCAGCGTCGCGCTCGCTTCGGCTTTGCGGCGAGCGCGAATGCCGAAAAAATCCATCGCTGAAAAGCTCATGGTGATGCCCGAAGCCCAATTGAACGTGTCGGGATACAAGCCTCTGGCGTTGTTGAACGTGCCATCCAGCCGCGCTCCGCTGCCTCTGCCATAAACAGCCGATTGCCAGTTGAAGCGCGGAACCCACAATTTTTCGGAAACTTTTTCTTTGGCTTTGGCGGCGTCAACGGCTGCGGTTTGAGCCATCGCCAACGGATGCAAAGACAGATTCAAATTCAAAGGCGGAGTGGTTGGCGGCAATTCCAACAACTTGCCCGATTCGACGGAAACGTTGGCTCCCGCTTGGCCACTCATTCCAATTGCTTCGGCCAGATTGGCGCGCGCGAGTTCGGCGGTTTGTTCGGCCAGAATCAATTGGTTTTTGGCGGCGGCGAGTTCGGCTTCAGCGCGCGAAGAATCCACGCCGGGACGAAGCTGATTTGTCACCAACACGGCGACGGCTTTGGCCAAAGTTTCAGTTCGTTCGACGTTGGCTTGCGCCGCGCGAACGGTTTGTTCCGCTGCCAGCAAGGTCAAAAACGCATCGGCGGCGGCAACACTGACTTCCAGTTGCGTCAGAGTTTCGGCGGCGGCGGCTTGTTTATGTTGGGCATTGGCCAGATCAATTTGCGATTTTCGCAATCCGAAATCGAACGGTTCCCACGACACCAGCAATCCGGCGGCGCTGCCCCACGCGCTGGCTTGAGTTGTGCCATCCAGTTGCGGGCCAGAAATCGAAGGCAAGGTTGATTGTGGCAACAACAATCCGAACAGATTGTTGCGCGTGGCGCGGTTTTGCTGCCACAGCAAATCTGCGCGCGGCAACAAAACGGTTTTCGCTGATTCGACGCCTGCTTCGGCGGATTGCGATTGCGCTTTGGCCGCGCGAATCGCCGGGTAATTTTTCAGCGCCAGTTCGACCGCTTGATCGAGCGTCAGTTTTTGCGGCGAATCCTGAGCCAGCGTCGCCGCCGCAAGCAACAGCGTGAAACCAGCCAGCCAGAGCAAGTTTTGCTTTTTGGGCATAACGTGTGGAGTGCGGTGGCTCGACACCGCTTTTCGTTCTTAACCGGAGTGTTGGCGAGCTTTCAGTATTCTGCAAATGAAAGCAAGGCTGCGCCGAGCCGCAGCACTCCAAAATCAGTCGAGTGTAATCGCAAACGCCGCCCGTTCGTGGCCTCGCAGCTTGGCGAAGAAATTCAGAGCGAAACCGGCCAGCCAGAGTAAATTTTGCTTTTTGGGCATAACGTGTGGAGTGCGGTGGCTCGACACCGCTTTTCGTTCTTAACCGGAGTGTTGGCGGTCTTTCAGTATTCTGCAAATGAAAGCAAGGCTGCGCCGAGCCGCAGCACTCCAAAATCAGTCGAGTGTAATCGCAAACGCCGCCCGTTTGTGGCCTCGCAGCTTGGCGAAGAAATTCAGGATGCGTTTGCTCAGTCCGTATTTTTGATTCAGCAGATTGTCCGCGCGTGAAGCTTCGGCAGTGTCCAACAGCCGCGCCGAAGCGTCAACCCATTCGCCTTTCAAATTGCCGCGAATGTCGCACGAAGCGACGCGACAGCGAGGATTGTTTTTCAGCCGCGTGACCTTGAACGAATGCGCGACGGTGTAAAAATACAGCGTGTCGCCATCCTGAACGAACCACAGCGGCGTGCGGATGGCTTCGCCGGATTTGCGGTAACTTTCCAGGTTAAAGTAGTTCTGATTGGCGAATTGCTCCAGTTTGTCGCTCATCGCTCCCTCCAGTGGAATTGACCAAGCCTCGAATTCTCCCAGATTTCGAGACATCGCCTGTGAACACTTTTGCTTATTTTTGATTGGAGTAAGACTTGATCGCGCCTTGCTGACAAGGCGCGGCGCATCGTAACACAAGCTTGCGGGAATGTGCGGAAGGCTGACTGGCCAAACCAAAAGGTGGCAGGCATAATACCCACGTTTTCGGAGAAGCGGTGTTTTTACAACTGTGGTGAACGTTAAAAAGACGCTAGAGGGAGTCAATGAGTCAGATTCTCGTAGTTGACGACGATCCAGCTTTACACGAATTGATCGAAGGCACGCTGACCGGCGAAGGCCATTCGTTGCGGCACGCTTTCAATGGTCGTGAAGGCTTGGAAATGTTGCGGCAGGGCAATTTCGATCTGGCCTTGATTGATTACGTGATGCCGGAAATGGACGGCGGCGAGTTTTTGGAAGAATTGCGTCACGATCACCCAGACCTGAGAGCCGTCATGATTACCGCTTTCGGCACGCCCGAAGCCGTGCTCGTCGCCATGCGAAAACGAGTCTGCGATTTCATCACCAAACCATTCAGCATTGCCGACCTGAAAGCCGCTGTCGGCTCTGCGCTTGGCAATGAATCTCCCGTCGAAATCGAAGTCCTTTCCGCCGATCCGCATTGGGTGCAATTGCGCGTCCCCTGCGATCTGGCTGCCGTGCCGATCCTGCAAAAACTGTTGATGCAATTGAAAGCCGATCTGCCCGAAGAAACCCGCGAAGCGATGGCTTACGCTTTCCGCGAAATGCTGAACAACGCCATCGAACACGGCGGCAAACTCGACCCGACTAAATCGGTCGAAGTCGCCTGCATCCGCACCAAACGCACGATCATTTACTGGATCAAAGACCCCGGCGAAGGCTTCAACCCGGCGCAATTGGAACACGCCGCAGTCAACAACCCGGCTGGCGACCCGTTCCGCCACGTCACCATCCGCGACGAAAAAGGTTTGCGCGCCGGAGGTTTCGGCATTCTGATGGTCAACCAACTGGTGGACGAACTGGTTTACAACGAACGCCGCAACGAATTGATGTTCATCAAATATCTGTAGGTGGAAACATGAATTTGGCCAGCAAAGATATTTTTGAAACTCTGGAACAGAACCGTGAACGCATTCGCAGTTTTGGTGTCAGTCAACTTGGGCTTTTCGGCTCGTTTGCTCGCGGAGAAAATACCGAATCCAGCGATCTGGATTTTCTGGTCGAGTTTGAAATCAAGTCTTTCGATGCTTACATAGGACTCAAACAATTTCTTGAAGAATTATTTGGGCGCAAAGTTGATTTGGTTTTGCCCAACACGATCAAACCCAGACTCCGCGATAGAATTTTGGCCGAAACTGTTTATGCACAGGGACTATAAAACCTACCTGGACGATATTGACGAAGCAATCGGCAAAATAGGCCGATACACAGCCGGGCTGACATTTGAAACGTTGGCTGATGATGAAAAAACGCTGGATGCGGTGATTCGCAATCTTCAAATCATCGGCGAAGCTGTCAAAAACGTTCCTGACGAAATTCGCCAACAATATCCTGAAACCGAGTGGAAGAAGATTGCAGGTGTGCGCGATATTCTGATTCATCGCTACTTCGGAATTGATTTGGAAATCATCTGGGACATCATTCAAAACAAACTTCCCCTTCTGGCTAATCAAATCCGGCAAATCCTTGCTGACAATCCTGACTAATCGAATGCACCTGGAAAACTTCATCCGCCGCATGCCAAAAGTCGAACTTCACGTTCATCTGGAAGGTTCGATTCAACCCGAAACGTTACTGGAACTCGCGCGACGCAATCAGGTGACGTTGCCAGCCACCACTGTCGAAGGTTTGCGCCAGTGGTACACCTTCACTGACTTCGCGCACTTCATCGAAATTTACATCACGATTTCTTCGTGCATCTGTTCGGCAGACGACATCGAATTGATCGCGTGCGAATTCCTGCGCGGGCAAGCGGCGCAAAACATCCGACACAGCGAAGTCACCTTTACGCCCTACACGCATTTCAGTTTGAACCGGCGGATTCCATTTGCGGATCAACTCGCAGCGCTGAGCCGAGCGCGCGATTGGGCGGCGGCAGAACTCGGCATCAGCGTCAATTGGGTGCTGGATATTTCGCGCAACGTCCGCCCGATTGAACACGGATTGACCGTCGCCGATTGGGTCATCAGTGGCAGAGACCACGGAGTCATCGCATTGGGATTGGGCGGCCCGGAAAATGGGCATCCGCCGGAATTGTTTGCCGAAGCTTTTGACCGGGTGCTGGCGGCAGGAATGGCCAGCGTGCCGCATGCCGGAGAAGTCGCCGGAGCCGAAAGCGTCTGGGGAGCTTTGCTAGAATTGAAAGCACAACGCATCGGTCACGGAGTCCGCTGCCTGGAAGACGCCGCGTTGGTTGCCGAGTTACGCAAACAGCAAATTCCGCTGGAAGTCTGCCCCACCAGCAATGTCTGTCTGGGCGTAGCCGCTTCGATTGCCGAACACCCTTTGCCGCGCTTGCTGGCCGCAGGCTTGTACGTGACGATCAATTCCGACGACCCGCCGATGTTCAACACCACGCTGACCGACGAGTATCTGAAAATCACCGAAGCCTTCGACTTCAGCCGAGAAACCATCGAACACCTGGTCTTAAACGCCGTACGCGCCAGCCTGTTGCCAGAACTGACGCGCACAGAAATGGAAAAACGGTTTCAAAGTGAATTCGCAGTGTTAGGGCTTGGCTGATTCGCGGTTGAAAACCAGCGTGGCTTCATCCCAACCGGCCAGCAGATTGACAGTGCGTTTGATCTTCAGCACTTTTCCTCCTTCGGCCAATTCCCAGATTTCTTTGACGTACGAAGTGAACTGATTTCCCTGCACCTCGAAATCGCGTTCCAGATGAATTTCCAACGTCTTGTCGCCTTTTTTCCACGTAGCGCGGCGCTTGAGTTTGCCGGGCGTCAGGCCGACGGTTTCCCGCACGCTGACTTTTCCATCCAGATCGCAATTAAACCGGCGAAAGACCGTTGCCAACGCGCGTCCGTGAGCGAACACGACTTTGTTGCCGCCGGAAGTGGCATCGGTCGCTCCGCCGCCAACCGTGCCTGTGCTGCTGCCGCCGGTGGCAACGGCTGTATTGATCGCGTTTTGCGCGGCGGTTTGAGACGGGCGGTTTTGATCTTGCACGGTGGCGGGCGTCAGGCTTCCTTCGATTTTGGATTCCACCGAAATTTGTTTTTCATCTTGTTTGACCGACAGGTAATAGCTTTTCAAATCGGCGGGAACATCGCGCGTCTTTTTCACATCCAAGACCCAAGAGCCTGAAAAATCCGCGTGAGTTTGAGCCACAACCGCAACGCTGACAGCCGTCAGCAAAAAGCCGCAAAAGGTGATTCTGGCAAAAAGCTTGTTCATAGCTTGCCTCCTGATTTGTTCGACAGTTAATAGAATTTGCGGAGTGTTCGTCGTTGGCGGGCATTGTACTGCACGACGAATCGCGTGTCATTGGCTCGGCGGAGACTGGCGGAAAAGGATTCGGCTATTGAAAAAAATCAGCTACGCGGCATTTGAAACCGGGCAGCAACACTTCGCCGGTCAGGTCTTCGTCGGGCGTCACGATCCGGATTTGCGTCGGCGAATCATAAATCATCACTTGTTGTTGAAGCTGCGAAACCAACCAAACCTGCTGAACACCTGCGGCAAAATACTCCCGAACTTTCTCATTCACTTTTTCCCAAACGTCGTTCGGCGAAATGACTTCGATGGCCAGGTCAGGCGGAATTTCCCATTTGGTGGCGGGTGTGCCTTCTTCAGGAATGCGCGCGGCAGAGACAAAAGCAATATCCGGCATGCGCTCATTCGCACCAATTTGGAAAGTCGTATTCGATGAATAGAGCTTGCCGACTTTATTTGCCTTCAGATAGCCAAACAGTTCTCCTGTAACCTGAGCACAGATTTCACCATGCTTTGCACCAGCCATTTTCACCTCCTTTTCGCCATCAACGATTTCGTAATCCAGATCATCGTCGAATGCCATTTTTGCAGTAGCCGTCATGATTTGCCTCCTTTTGAGAAAAAGTATCGAAGTGCCGCCATTGTAGTCCCGCTGCAACTGACCGGCAAAGCAAACGGGAGCAGCCGCGCTGACTGCTCCCGTTTACATTTGGTGAATTGAATTGCCGGTTTACTGATCTTGCTCGCCGTTTTGTCCGGCTTGCGGCGGGCGGGCAGGCCGAGCCGCCTGACGGCCAACGTGCAGGTGGTCGAAGTTCAATGCCGCGTTGAACAACAGCGCAAAGCTGCCGTGCGTTTGATGTCGCCACATCGGATTGTTGGCGAACATCACCACGTGGCCTTTGCCGACGGGAACATCAACTACCGCCGGTTTGCCCGCAAGCTCCGAACCTCCGGCCAACATGCCGCTGACCAGCAAATCGCGTTCGTTCGATGCAAAGCGCAACACCACGCGCGGCTGCGATTCCAGCGGCGGCAACTGGCCTTGCACCATTGCGCGGAACTCTTCGGGAATACCATCCGTGCTCGGCGGTCTGGGAGCAGCCGGTGGCAACGGCGGACGGCCTTGCACTTCGTCGGGATCGTTCAAACCGCCACGTCCGGTCGGACGCCCTTGCGTTTGCTGACCAAGCGCCGCTCCGCCACCACGCCCACCGCCAAATCCGCCAAGCCCGCCGACCTGAAACAGCGGCGATTGGTTGAAATACACCGCCAGCTTTTCATCGTAACCATACGAAATCGGACTCTTGCGGTCGGCGAAGCTGGCGCTCATCACCGAACCGCGCGCATTCAACGTACGCGATTCCTGAATCGAAACGCCTTCGGTTAAACCGAAATCAATCGGGATCGAAGCGTTGTTGCCGATGGTCACAAACAAGCCGCCGCCTTCGATAAATTTTTGCAAGTTGGCCACGCCGACGACGCCCATGCCGCCGCGCATATCGGCTGTGGTGTCGGGCGATTGCCCCATGTTCGGAGTCACATCGGATTTCTGCCAAGGAACCGCCGGTTCGTTTTCGCGTTTGGCAATGCCGCGCACCAACGATTGAGCCGTTCCGCCGACCGGCCCCCAGATAATCACGTCGAATTTGTCGCGCAGATTCGCCGTGTCACGAATTACGTGGTCGGAAATGTAGCTGTACGGAATGCCCAGCCGGTCGAATTCAATCCTGTACCAGCCTTCGTTTTGCGTGTTCGTCCAGGTGTGAACCAGCGCAATGCGTGGCACGGCCAGATTGTGGCTGGCGACTTTCGGCAGTTCATCCACCGCCACAGCGGAAATGCCAAGCTCCGTGACTTCTTTGGTCAGCCGAGCAGCGACATCTGCCGGATTGCCTTCGGTTTTGACGATGAACGAACCGGCGTTGAAACTGCGTTCGCCGACCTTGAACGTGTCTTCGGCGGCGGCAATCTTCACGTCTTTCAACCGGAAGCGAAGCTGAGCCAGCGCGCTTTCGGCGTTGTGATTGATGACCCAACCGGCTTTGCCCGAACCTGCGACATTGCCTGTGACTTTGGCCATTCCGTTAATCAACGTCATCGGAGCGTCCAGAACTTTCACGTCTTTGACGCGAACGGTTTTGACGTTTCTGAGCGGCCCAAGCGTCCAGCCGGTGTCATCGTAAGGGCGCGGATCGTTGACGTTGTAATACTGAGTGTCCAACAGCATGTCGGCCATACGCGAATACGGCTGATCCATGCGAACGACGTAACTGCCCGCCGGGAACTTGCCTTCTTTGGTTTCAAGCTCTTTGTCGGCGCGATGAACTTCGCAACCTTGCAGTTTGAGCAGATTGACCAGATCGGCGGCTTCGTTCGGACGCGGATCGTTGCCCGGCAAAACCCACGCCGCCGGGCCTTCTGTTCGAGCTTTAGCGACCGAGCGTTTGCTCTTCAGGTAAAAGTTGTTCAGGAATTTGTCTTTGTTGTTAGCGACGTGATTCATTGCCAACAAGATGCCGCTCTGCTGCATGTTGACGTTGTTGCGGAGCGACCATTTCACGCGCGCCAGCGGCGGATTTGGACGAAACCACGTGCGTTCGCTTTGCGCACCCACGACGCGGTCTTGAGTGTCGGCTCCGCCGTTGCCGAAGGTTTCGTAAAAGCGGCCAATCGAGTTGTGGCCGTTGGCAACGTAAAACATGTAATTCGGCGCCCAGCCATCATAAAACCCATGCGTCCACACGCCGGGCACGCCGCGTTTCGTCATCTCTTCGATTTCGTGATACGCCAGGTCTTGCCATTCGCTGACGACAATCGGATCGAGCCACGAGTTGTACGGCCCCGTTCCGGTCGAGGTGTACAAGAACGGAACCGATTCGTGCAGATCGTGCAGCACCGTAGGATGGTAATCCAGAAAATGCGCCATCTGGTTGCGAGTCAGCGCCAGCGCCATGCCCATCGAATCGCGGTTGTTGTCGTGCGCGACGTATTTGCCCCAATACAGCAAACTGGGCGCGCGTTTGCCTTCGTTCGCCTTTCGCCAGTTGTACAAATCCACCTGCATGTCGCGCCCGTCCACTTCCAGCGTAGGCGTAATCAGCACAATCACGTTTTTGCGAATCTGCTGAATGAACGGCGTTTCTTCGACAGCCAGCCGATACGCAAGCTCCATCAACATTTCGGGGCTGCCGGTTTCTGGCGAATGGATCGAACCGCTCGCCCAATAAATCGCCTTGCCTTCACCGATCAAGGCTTTGGCCTGTTCGTCGTTCGTCCGGCGAGGATCAGCCAGCCGAGCCGTGATTTCCTTGTACCGGTTCAGATTCGCAATCGAAGCTTCGTCGCCGACGGCAATCAACAACTGCTCGCGTCCGAGTTCGCTCTTTTCCGGCGCGGTGAAGACTTTGACGCGCGGCGTGGCTTTTTCCAGTTCGCGGTAATAACGAAACTGATCTTTGGTGTAGGTCAATTTGTTCGGCGTACCGACCGGATAGCCAATGATTTTGGCTGGCGTCGGCACTTTGTCCGAAGCCGGAAGATGGTCAACCAACTCCGTCAGGAACTGTTTGTCGGTCGTATTTTTCAGAATGGATTCGGTGTATTCCTTGTCAATTTGCTGCGGCTGATCGCTTTTGGCAGCGGGCGCAACCGTCGCTTTTTTTGCTCCTTGAGCAAACGCGGGATTGGCGACAAGCGAACCGAGCAACGCAAGCATGGCGAAATGCGCAACGATGCTTCGCAGCGTGAATGGCGAGCGAGTCATAACGGGCCTCCGATGGAAATATGGTTTCGTGTTCGCGCTACAGAACGGCGCGGTTTGATGAGTGCAATGATTCAGACGGGCGGCAGTATCGTGCGGTTACGAGCTTTCGGCAAGCTGCCAGACGGTTTACAACTTTGCGCACGGAATGTCAGAGTTCATCACGAGGGACACACAAATGACGAACCAAACTCAACCTTTCATCTTTTCCGACCTGAACCTATCACGCCGATTGGAGCGCACCGAAGCGAGCGCCAATGCCGAATTTGTCGAAGCGCGCGCCAAATTCTTTCCCGACAGCGGAGCTTGCTGGATGGAAGCGGCGGGAGCTTACGCGATGTTTGACGATGTGGGTTCGCCGTTGACGCAGACGTTCGGGCTGGGCGTGTTTGAACCGGTAACGGCGGAAGTGCTTGATCGCATCGAGATGTTTTTCCGCCAGCGCGGTTCGGACACCTTTCACGAAATCAGCCCGATGGCTGACCAATCATTGCTGGCACTGCTAAACGAACGCGGCTATCACCCTATGGAACTGACCAGCGTCATGTTTCGTCCTATCGAACGCGGCGTGAAGCTGGCCGCTCAGCTAAACGACAAACTCACAGTGCGATTGATTGGAAAAGACAATGACGCCGATCACGAACTTTGGGCGAACACGACGATGAAAGGCTGGAGCACGGAAGGCGATTTCGGGGACTCGCTTCGAGACTTGTTTCGATTGACAGCGAAAAAAGGCATTGCGCCTTCGTTTCTGGCGGAGCTGGACGGACAGGCGATTGCGGCAGGAGCGTTGAGCATCACGGATGGCGTCGCGCTGTTGGCCGGAGCCAGCACCATCCCCGAAGGCCGCAAACAAGGAGCGCAATTGGCGTTGCTCGATGCACGGTTGCGGTATGCGGCGGAACAGGGTTGCGATTGGGCGATGATGTGCGCCGCCCCGGGCAGCGCGTCACAGCGCAACGCCGAACGGCAAGGCTTCCGCATTGCGTACACACGAATCAAATGGCAACTGACATCCTGATTGATTGCCGTTTGTTACCCGACGTTGGCCAAGCCAAAACGTGGCTGATTGCGAACGTGCTGAATCAGCTTGGCGGTGTCTGCCGTGTTGGCGCGTTCGGTCAGCAGGTAATTGGCTTCGCGTTTGGCGATTTCCAGAATCTTCTGGTCGCGGACGATGTTGGCGACTCGGAATTCGGGCAAGCCGGATTGCCGGGTTCCCATCACTTCGCCGGGGCCGCGAATCTCCAAATCCTTTTCGGCGATTTTGAAACCATCTGTCGTTTCTTCCATGATCTTCAGCCGCTCTTTGGCTTCTTTGGTTTTGGAAAATTGCGCCAGCAGAATGCAGTAACTTTCCGCCGCTCCGCGTCCCACTCGCCCGCGAAGCTGGTGCAGTTGTGACAATCCGAATCGTTCGGCGTGTTCGATCAACATGACCGAAGCATTCGGCACATCCACACCGACTTCAATCACCGTCGTTGCCACCAGAATCTGCGTTTCGTTCGCGCTGAAGGCTTTCATCACTTCATCTTTTTCAGCGGACTTCATCTTGCCGTGCAACAAGCCGACCTGGAATTCGGGAAAGACGTCTCGGCGCAGGTGTTCGTACATTTCGGTCGCGTTTCGCAGATCGAGCTTTTCGGACTCTTCGATAATCGGGTAAACGACATAAGCCTGTCGCCCGGCTTGAAGCTGCTGGCGAATGAATTCGTAAATTTTCTCGCGGCGGTCGTCGCCTCGCACAAAAGTTTTGACCGGCGTGCGACCGGGAGGCAGTTCGTCAATGATCGAAACTTCCAGATCGCCGTACACCGTCATCGCCAGACTGCGCGGAATCGGCGTCGCCGTCACCACCAACACATCAGGATTTTGCCCAAGCTGGCGAATGGCCGCGCGTTGCATCACGCCAAAACGATGCTGTTCATCAATCACTGCCAAACCGAGTTTCTGAAACTCTACGGCTTCCTGAATCAGCGCGTGCGTGCCGATGACGATGTCTATTTCGCCGAATTTCAGCGCCTCTTGAATTTCGCGTTTCTCTCTGGCTTTGGTGCTGCCCAGCAATAGTTCGACGCGGTAACGAGTTTCGGCCAGCCATTTTTTGAAATTGCGCGCGTGCTGTTCAGCCAGAATTTCGGTCGGAGCCATCAACGCCGCCTGGTAGCCATTCTCAACAGAAATAACCATCGCTTGAACGGCGACAATGGTTTTGCCGCTGCCGACATCGCCTTGCAACAAACGGTTCATAGGCTCTTCGCCGGTCATATCGGCGACGATTTCTTTTACCGCTCGTTTCTGCGCTTCGGTAGGTTTGAACGGCAAAATGCGGCGAACGGCTTCGCGGACGCGGTCGGTAATTTCTATGATTTCGCCTTTCGGTTCCTTGACTCGTTCCAACCGTCGAAGCCCGATGGCAAAAGTCAGCCAGAACAATTCCTCGAAGATCAATCGCCGATGCGCCGCCGATTTCATCTGGTTGTAATCGTCCACCGGCGAATCGCCCGCCGGAAAGTGCGCGTTTCTGAGAGCGGCATCGCGTCCAAGCAGCGCGTTTCGTTCGACAACATCGGCAGGCAAGGATTCGGCAAAGGCTTCCGGCAAATTCGCCAGCACATGATGAAAGATCGAACGAAGTTGCCGCGTGCGAAAATCGCCGAGCTTGCGATACACCGGCACACGCCGCGCAGTGTGAATCGCGCCGGGTTCATCGTCGCCTTCCTCGTCGGTCAGCAATTCGTATTCGGCATTTTCGACTTCGTAATAGCCTTTGTACTTGTTCCACTTCCACTGCCCGTACAACACAACGCGCGAACCCCGAT
>JANRKX010000033.1:0-2868 GCA_033763255.1 Acidobacteriota bacterium
AGAAGGCTTGCGCTGGGTTAATGCTTCGCTGGCCTTGAATGCGGGCAATACGAATCTGCTGGTCTCGGCTTATTCGTTGAAAGCGCGGATTCTCGGCGAAATGAAACGCTATGACGAGGCGCTGCAAACGGCGGAGTTGGCGTTGCCTCATACGGCGAAAACGCAAAACCCGGCAGCGGCGAAAGCCAGCGTCGAAAAGCTCATCGCGGAGTTGAAAAAAGCGAAGGGGTAGCGGTCTTCAATAACAAAACACCTGAGAATCAATATGCAAAAATGTCTATTCATGGCGTTTGTTTGTTGCGCTCTTGGCCCGGCAGTATGGGCACGGCAAACAGAAGAACCTGGCATTCGACAGACGCTTCGGCATTACCTGCAAGCGCACGTCACGGGCAATCCCGAACACTTGAAAAAAGCCTTTCATCCCGACGCCAAACTGGTCTTCGTGCGGGAAGGCAAGCTGGCGCAAATGACGTTGGATGAATACGCCAAACGCTTTGCGGGCAAACCGGCGGAAGACAAAGTGCAACGCAAACGCAACATCGAAAGCATTGAGATTGACGGCAATGCGGCGATGGTCAGGATGACGTTCTATTATCCCGCGACCTTTACGACCGATTTCATTTTGCTGCTCAAGCTCGACGGCGAATGGCGGATTGTCAGCAAAAGTTTTCACGTCCGCGCGAAGCCGAAACCGGCGACGAACTAACACCAAGAAGAGGAGGCGTAATCATGGCTGACATTTTTCATTACTTTCCCATCAATGCCTCGCGCCGACAGGTGTTTCAGGCAATTTCCACCCCTGCAGGTCTTGATGCCTGGTGGACGAAACGCTCGGCGGGAAATCCGGTAGCGCAGACGGAGTACGAGCTTTGGTTTAGCCCTGAATACGATTGGCGCGCGGTCGTCTCGCATTGCGTGGCGGACAGCGCGTTCGAGTTGCGCCTCACCCGTGCGCAGGCAGATTGGCTCGACACGCGCGTGCGATTCGAGTTAGAGGAAAAAGGCGGCGCGACCTGGGTGCGTTTTCAGCATATGGGCTGGCCGACGGTGAACGACCATTATGTTGGCTCGTGCTATTGCTGGGCGATGTATCTTAGGTTGCTTAAGCGTCATCTCGAACACGGCGAAGTCGTTCCCTATGAAGATCGTTTGGAAGTGTGACCGTCTGATTAGACAGAAACGCGTTAGCACGGAAGAGAAACCATGAACAACTTCGTAGAGCAAAAATCGGATTGCGATTGTCGTGATGTGTGCGGATGAAAACGATGATGAAGCGATTCAGGAATTCAAGAAGCGTGCGGCGGAACTTCCGGCCTGGCCCCCGGTGGCGGCAACCAATAAAGCACCTCGCTAACGAGTGAAGGGCAAAGTGTTTGGCGAGTCTATTTTGTTGGCCGAGATGGGCGATGGGATTTTTTACTTGCCGAAAACTTCCGACAATCCGCTGCCGGTGGCGTTCAAGCTGAATTCGAGCAATGCGAAAGAGGTCGTGTTTGAAAATGCGAAACACGACTTCCCACAAAAGATCACTTACAAACTCAATGCCGACGGCTCGGTGACGGCATTGGTCGAAGGTGCGCTGAACGGACAACCGCGCAAGTTGGAGTTTCATTACACCAAAGTGACGCAATGATAGTGATGGATTGGGGGGGCCAAAGACGCTCGCATCAAGCAACAAAGACACAACGACCGTCGTCGCGGCCAAACCACTCAGCGTCAATCCGCTCGGCGAACGTTGGCTGGCGAGTCCCGCGATTTCAGACGGAGCGATCTTTATTCGCCCGGATGGAAATGCTCGCCTAGGCGATTGCCAACGCCACGCGCGTGCCCGTTTACGTCGAAATGTTCGGCAAAATGGATCGGCTGACGAGCGCGCAAATCAGTTACGAATTGCGCCGCTACGATTGGCAGGCGCGGCTGGGGGAAATCACGATTCCAGTGGCGGCGTTGTTTGGTTTGCCCGAAGGCGAGGAAGCCGCAACCGCGCGACAACAAGCGCAGGCCGTTTTGCAGGGCATTCCCAAACTGCAAATCAACTTTCTGCCGCGAACCGGACATTGGGTGATGGAAGAACGCCCGCGAGAATTTGATCGTTTGCTCGCCGCGCATTTGGCCGAGCGTTCCTCGCAAACGAAATCGCCGCCAAACCGCTCGAACCCTATCCCGTGAACTGATACAGGTGCCGATAGGTGCTGATTCCTCGTCCTTTTCGATCTCTTGCGCTGGGTATTTCCAGCCGGATATGGCGATAATGCTGCGTAAAGGAGAGCGATCCGTGAGGGAATCCAACCACGAGTTATACGAATTTGGCCCGTTCAGTCTGGACCTTGTCGAGCGGGAACTGTTGCGCGAAGGCGCGGCGATCATCTTGCCCGCGAAAGTTTTCGACCTGCTCAAGCTGCTGGTTGAACAAAATGGTCAGACGCTGGAAAAAGATAAGCTGCTCGCCGAACTCTGGCCGGATACGTTTGTCGAAGAAAACAGTTTGACGCAACTCGTCTTTCAGTTGCGCAAAACCCTGGGCGAGAGCGCGGCGAAACAGCAGTACGTCGAAACCGTACCTCGTCGCGGTTATCGCTTCGTGGCCGATGTGCGGCGAGTGCAACGCAGTGCGGGCGATTTGATCGTCACTTCGCGCAGCGGCACGACCATCGTCATCGAAGAGGAAGAAGAGGAAACCAACGGCGCGTTGGCTGAGGCGCAACCCGCACCGGTTGAATTGCCGCGCGCCGTGACAACACCACGAAAGGTTTCACTCAAACAACTTGCGGCAATGGCTTTGTTGTTGCTGATGCCGCTAATCGGGTTTGCCGCTTATCGTTTCTTCAACCAACCCGCGCCGCCGTTTCAGAAAAAGACGATGCGGAA
>JANRKX010000034.1:0-4103 GCA_033763255.1 Acidobacteriota bacterium
CGTCAGGCTTCCACGTTGTTTGAGAGCGCGGTTATACTCAGGCCAGTTGCGGGTGCGGTAAGCGGTTTTCTTTTTCATTGCACAAAAAGCTTACCAGACTGCCGCTCCCGCAGCGGCAGTCTTCATTCGTGCAACAACGCCTATTTGATCTGCCACCGCGTAACATCAGTTACTCAGTTCTCGGAACAACCACGCTTGCGCCAGACTCCATTCGCGTTTGATGGTGCGGGTGGAAACTTGCAGAACTTCGGCGGTTTCTTCGACGCTCAAGCCACCGAAATACCGAAGTTCAATGATTCGGCTTTTGCGTTCGTCCAGTTTCGCCAGAGCTTTTAGCGCGTCGTCCAACGCGACCAGATCGGCACTGCGCTCGTCGGATTTGGCTTCGGCTTCGACCAGCGAAACTCTCAAAGCGTCGCCGCCGCGTTTCCGGCTATGTTGTTCGCGGTATTCATCCACCAGCACGCGCCGCATCAATTGCGCGGCGACTCCGAAAAAGTGAGCGCGGTTTTGCCAGCTCGCATTCTTCCAATCAATCAAACGCATCCAGACTTCGTTGATCAGCGCCGAAGCCTGCAACAGTTGGCCGGCATTTCCACGACCGATGTAGCGTTTGGCGATGCGGTGCAGTTCTGACTGCACCAGGGGAACCAGTTGTTCCAGAGCAACTTGATCGCCTTCGCTCCATGCCGCCAGCAATTGAGAGATTTCCGATTGTGAAGGTGTCACCATTTCGACTGAAGCCCCTGAAGCTGTAACGTGAAAAGCGGCGGGAATTTAGCACAGCCCGCCGAACGCCAACAAAGCCGGCTTCAAGAATCGCCAAAAATATTTTTCATCGCTTGGCACTTCTCACTACAGGTTTCCGAATTCATTGATGGAGGCAAAGTAAGCGCAATCCGGCGCGGACTGAACCTCAAATGGAAATTTGAACTTCACCTGAAAAAGGAGCCTTCACAATGAAACACAAAATGACTCTTCTGACTTCCGCCTGTGCAATCGCCTTTGCCATCAGCCTGATCCTGCCGAGCTTCAGGCCGTCACACGTCAGCGCGCAAATCGTGCCGGAGCGCGGAAACAGTCCGGTTCAATGCACCAACGGAGTGCTGAACGGGCGGTACGGTTACGAAATCAAAGGCACACTGGCTGGCGTTGGCCCGGTCGTGCTGGTTGGAACGATCACGCACAGTTACGACGGCACTTACACTGGGGCGATGACGGCCAGCTACAACGGCCAAATTGTTCCCTTCCTACCATTCAACGGAAACTTCGCGGTCAATTCGGATTGTTCGGGAACCAGTTCATTCGCTTTGCCGGATGGAACCAAAGTCACCACCAGAATCGTCGTTGTCGAACGGGGCAAAGAGTATTTCATCATCAACACTGATCCGGGCAATGTGCTGAGCGGCGTGATTAAACGGATTGATTAGCCGTGTATTCAGAAAACTTTCAACGAAATTTCAAGCCGTCTTTAAGATTTTGTTGCCCGTGCCACGTATTGTGAGCAACGGAAGAAAAGACTTGCCGTGACGTTATCGGCAAGCAACTTTTTTGCTTTGCAAACAAGGAGATAGCTCATGAAAAACCGACAGAAATTTGCATACCTTTTTACTTTCGTTCTCAGCCTGCTAGCCGGACTGGTGTTTATCCAGTCCGGCGCTGCCAGTGGCGTAAAAGAGTCGGCGACTGTGACTTTCAACAGAGACGTTGCGCCGATCTTTTTCAAAAGCTGCGCCGAATGCCATCGCCCGGGCGAAGCGGCTCCGTTTTCGGTGATGACGTACAAGGAAACTCGCCCCTGGGCAAAGTCCATCCGCGAAAAGGTCGTCAACCGCACGATGCCTCCGTGGCACGCTGACCCGCATTTCGGTGAATGGGCGAATGATCGTCGGCTGACGCAAAAGGAAATTGACACGATTACGGCCTGGGTAGATGGCGGAGCGAAAGAAGGCGAGGCAAAGGATTTACCGGCAGCGCCGAAATTCGCCGAAGGCTGGACGATTGGCAAACCTGACTTGGTGATTCCGATGCCCGAAACTTTCACGCTGGAAGCCAGCGGGCCGGACGAATATCAGTACTTTGAAGTTGATCCGGGATTCAAACGGGATGTTTACGTGCAAATGGCTGAAGCTCGGCCAGACAATCGCCGCATCGTTCATCACATCATTGCGTTCATCAAACCGCCGCAAGATGACGCAGGCGCGAAGCCTTCCAAAGAAGAGATGGAGAAGGCGAAAGCCGAATTCGAGCGAGAATCCACGCAATATCAGGATGGTTTTCTGATCAGAACCAAAGCAGATGCGCCGATTCACGATAATGGCTGCCAACTTCCCAATGGCGGAGCCGGCACGGATCGCAGCGCGAAAACCGATGGCGCTAGCAATATTGTCTGGCTGGCAGCCTACGCACCCGGCGCTCCCCCGATTTCGTTGCCATCGGGAACAGCAGTCAAAGTTCCTGCTGGAGCCAAGATCATCTTCCAGATGCATTATTCAAAGGTGGCAGGAAGCGTTCAAAAAGATCGCTCGTCCATTGGACTGATTTTTGCCAAACAGCTACCGGAAAAAGAACTGCTGGTTCGCGCAGTTTCAAATACATATTTCAGCATTCCGGCGGGCGCTGAAAATCACAAAGTCACAGGCTGCTGGGTTGTGCCGGAAGACATTCACGTTCAATCGTTTGGGCCGCACATGCATATGCGAGGCAAATCTCAACGCATTGAAGCGTTTTATCCGAATGGGAAGCACGAAATTTTACTGGATGTGCCGAACTATGATTTTTCGTGGCAGACCTTTTACGAACCGAAACAGTGGAAAGCGATCCCGAAAGGCACGCGGATTTTGGTGACTTCGACTTTCGACAATTCGGCGAAAAACAAATTCAACCCCGATCCGGCAAAGGTTGTGCGCTGGGGCGAACCGACTTATGACGAAATGATGATTGGCTTTATCAGCTACACCAAAGACGGACAGAACATACAGGCTTCGCTAAATAGATAAGGGTGACGATCACCTGATAGACAGAAAAATGTGTGACAGAAAAATATGATTTGCTGTGAGCTTTTATTTTTCTGTCACACATTTTTCTGTCTCATGGTCAGGCGGTCTTCATCCCGGCGACGTTTTCCAATCCCAATTCTTTTATCAACTGTTCGCGCAACACGAATTTCTGCACTTTGCCGCTGGCTGTCAGCGGGAAGTTTTCGATAAAGCGGAAGAACTTCGGCACTTTGTGGCGGGCGATGTTGGCTTTGCAATGTTCGCGGAGTTCGTCTTCGGTGACAGTTTCGCCGGGTTTCAATCGAATCAGCGCGCAGACTTCTTCGCCCATGAACTGGTCAGGGATGCCTACGATTTGGGCTTCGGCGATTTGCGGATGACGCATCAGGAAAGCTTCGATTTCCGCCGGGTAAATGTTTTCGCCGCCGCGAATAATCATGTCTTTCACGCGGCCTACGATGTTGATGTATCCGTCCGCGCGCATGACCGCCAAATCGCCGCTGTGCAACCAGCCGTCGGAGTCCAGCGTTTCGGCGGTCTTATCAGGCATGTTGTAATACCCAACCATGTTCGCGTAACCGCGCGTCCACAGTTCGCCGGACTGGCCGCATTGGCAGGTTTCACCTGTTGCCGGATTGACCATCTTGATTTCAGTATGAGGAATCGTCAGACCGACGGTCGCCGCTTTCAGTTCAAAACTGTCGGTGTAAAACGATTGCGTGACGGCTCCGGTGGTTTCGGTCATACCGAACACAATCGAACAATCCGCGCCAATGCGCTCTTTGATCTGTTCCATCAGGACGACCGGAACCGGCGTGGCTCCGGTGAAGATGTTTTTCAGTTTGGACAAATCGAATTCGGCAAAGCGCGGATGGTTCAACATCGCCACCAGCATCGTCGGCACGGCAAACGTGAACGTGCCTTTTTCCTTTTCAAACAGTTCAAGTTGTTTAAGCGGATCGAACGCAATCAGCGGAATCAGCGTGCAGCCCAGATAGAGCGAATAGATGATCGCGCCCAAACTGCCGGCTATGTGAAAGTACGGCATCGAAGTCACATAACGTTCATCGGCGCTCAACGCTCCGCGCGAACAGGCGATGTGCG
>JANRKX010000035.1:0-17262 GCA_033763255.1 Acidobacteriota bacterium
TGAGCGCAGCGTAACCACCGGAAATAATGGCAAAAGACCTCCAAGCCCTGAAAGGGCGTCGGACGAGGCTTGGTCTGTCGCCCTTTCAGGGCTGGAAACTAAATCTCGCGCCGTTCCGGTGGTTCCGCAAAGCCTTCACCACCGACTAATATCCACAGCCCTTTCAGGGCAAAAGGCAAAAATCGCTAAATGCGAAAAATGTGGGTAATGACAAGATTCAAATTGTCCCGCCTTTATCAGCGGGCGACACTCAATTGTTCGTTGACGACTTTTTCCAGGTACTGCATTCGTCCTGGTTGTTCACCAATCAGATGTTCAATGACTTTGCCATTGCGCGAAATCACGAATAATTGCGGAATCGGCGGCGAACCGGTGTCGTCTTCAGAACCTTTCAGGAAGGCTTCGGAAATCCAACTGTTGTCGTACCCGATTTGATAATTGATTCCGACTTTTTTGACGAACTCTTCTACTTTGCCCTGATCGGATTTCGGATCGGATGTCAGCCCAACCAACATCAGGCCACGATCTTTATATTTCTGATACATCGCCGAAAGTTCTGGCGCTTGTTTGACGCAAGGGCCGCAATATGTCGCCCAGAAATCCACTACCAGTACCTGACCGCGATAATCTTCAAGTTTGAAAGTGCTGCCATCGAGCTTGGCAATCGGCACGTCCTGCACTTTGGAAATCGCTTCCTGATTGGCGTCAGGTTTTTTGGCCGCCGCCGCCGACGGTTCCGATTCGGACATCGGTCGCGGAGCCGCCGCGTTGCCGCACCCGGCGACAAACAAAACCGTCGTCAGAACGATGAAGCTCAATTGTCTTGAGGCAAAATTACAGTTGATGATCGGAAACATTTTCTACTTCTTCCAAGAATTCGTTTGGGAGTAATCCGTCAGAGGTTTCGGCTAGCGGAACTTTATAGCCTTCGCTCGCCCAATTGCCTAAATCAATAATCTGGCAACGTTCGGAGCAAAAGGGTTTCCAGGGATTGTCGTCCCAACTTGTTTCGCGCCGACAAAGCGGGCAGCGCCGCATGATGAAATCCTCTCAGATGAATGAAATCGTCCCCACAGAACGCGGGAACCAGACGCGCGCAATGATACAAAACTTTGCCGGAAAGTCGAACCGGGTCAGATTCTGTCAGGGTTATCGAAAAAGATGTCTTGGTAAATCTCGCTCAGCGTCATTTCGCAGGACAAGGATTGTAGCCGGATTGTGTCCGCCAGACTGTTGTATTCATGGAAAAGCCAGGTGCCGTCAGATTGTTTGATGAATTGGCTGATGTGTGGGCGATGTTGGGCAATCAGCAGGTATTCGCAGAAACTGGGAATTGATTTGTAATACGTAAATTTGTCGCCGCGGTCGTATGCTTCGGTGGAAGGAGACAGAATTTCGATAATCAGCGATGGGTTGATCAGTGTGTCTACGCCGCCGATTTTTTCAAATTGCGCTTTGCCGCAGAGAGCTGAAAGGTCGCTGTAACGATAAGGCGGCAGGCTGGGAACCTTAATGCGAACGTTGGCCGGAAAAAGCTGACAACTTTTGGCGCGCAGTCGAGCGCCAAGTGTGATCGAAACGTTCATCTCGACGGTTGCGTGTTCACGGCTGACGCCGCTCATGGAGAAAATTTCGCCATTCCAAAGCTCCAAACGTTCATCGGATTTTCGATCAAGCTCAAAATACTCTTCCAACGAATACTGCATTTTCGGTTGCGCTGACATTGTCGTCACTCCTTTCGCTGAAGAAACCTAATTGCGGTCAGCCGCTCGGTCAAGCCTCCAGTAATCCCAGCGGCCCTGCGAGTTTTCGATAACCGTCAGGGCTGCTGTGCCAGGCGTCGAGTTCTTTGGCGCGCAGGATCGGAAACGGATGCGTGCGGTAAGCCGTGATTAACACCTTGTAGGCTTTGTTGAGCGTTGAATCATCGGCGGCTTCGTAATCTCGAATTTGCCGCAAAAACTCCTGTCGCTCCATTTCGGAATACAACTGCCGAGCGCCTCCGGCCAGTTTCATGAAGGTGCGAATGCAGGGATCAATGTCCTGCACGCAGAGCAATCCGGCGCGGTCGCAGGTCAGTTCGGCTTTGCGATACCAATCGTGCAGCGCCAACACCAAACCTTGTCCGACGATTGTTCCGAACCCCAACGTCGCTTGCCCGACAAGAGCGACAATCTCGGCAATGTTGCGAGCCATGATTGTGTATAAAACGTGACCGGCTTTGATGTGGCCGAGTTCGTGGGCAATGATGAAAAACCGTTCTTCGTCGTCGAGCATGTCCACCAAGCCGGATGTCAGCACGATGAACGGGCGCGTGTGTCCGTAGGTATAAGCGTTCGGCAACGGATCAAGCGTGACATACATTTCGGGTTCTTCGACGCCAAGGATTTTGCAGCCCCAGGTCAGCGAACGATGCAAACGCGGAAATTGCCGAGCGGTGACTCGGACGTTGGCGGCGGTGTTTTCCAAATAAAAAATGCGCTCAAGCCCGTACTCCATAATCTTGGCGATGACCTTGTCCAGGCCGGGTACGGATTTGAGCGCGTCAGTGGCTGTCGCGTCCCAAGGATGTTGAAAATCTTTCGCGTCAATGTGCGGAAACGTTTTCAGCCGTTTCTTTTTTGTCTCGCCCATAATCACCTCCGGCGAGAAGGTAACACGAGCGAAATCGCGGACAAAACTTCAAGACAGGATTGACAGGATTTCTTCAGGATTTACAGGACAAAAGTTTGAAATCAAGGTTTAGCGCCAGCCAATCATCCTGCTCATCCTGAAAAAATCTTGGACATCCTGTTTTGATTGTGTGGCTTTCTCAGGCGCTTTGGCCGGAGCGTTTTTCCACCCCCAGAAAATCCGAATCGAATCCGCCGGATTGACGCGGCGAGGTGATGACCCGCAACGGCGGCGGCGAATCGGGCGAAGGTGGCAACAGGACTTCGGTGCTGGGTTGAATCAGCACTTCGGTTGAAGAGTGAAACAACTCTTCGCTGGCTGCCGGAACCAGATGAATCGAATCTTTGCGGCTGTCGGATTCTTTCAACCGGAAATCGAAAATGTCCGGGCGATTGAAATGACCTGTGACATCCAAAACCATGCTTTCTTCGCGGATGCGTTCCAGGTTGATGCGGGCGAGAATGATGACTTCGGAACCGAACGCAGGGCCGGCGACATATTGTCCGTCGGGACCTATGACTGCGCTGCCGCCGTTCAAAATCAATTCGCTGTCTTCGCCGGTTTCGTTGTCGGCCAGTTCCAGTTCGGCGGGCAAATCGCTGCGGCGCATGATGCCTCCGGCGGCGACGACGAAACAGCGCCCTTCAAAGGCGTAATGGCGGCTGGCAATCTGGTGCATTTCCTTGACCGAAGGCCACAGTGCGACGTGAATATCTTCGCCGCCGATGTGTAGAGCCTGTCGCGCGTGAGGCATCCAGTGTTCCCAACAAATCAACCCGCCGATTTTGCCCACCGGAGTTTCGACGGTTTTCAATCCGCGTCCGTCGCCTGCGCCCCAGATCAATCGTTCGTTGAACGTCGGAACCAGTTTGCGGTGAACGTTCAACAATTCACCCGTCGGCCCAAAGGTCAAAATCGAGTTGTAGATGGTTCCGCGACCAGCGCCAATGTTGACTCGTTCGTGAACGCCCATCACCAGCGTCAGGTTGTGCCGCTTGGCGGCTTCGCCGAGTTCTTCTGTCACCGGACCCGGCACGGTGACGCTGTTGTCCATCAACTGCGAATACAGCCGCTTCATCGGCGGATGATCCCATCGCGCCACGTCTCGACAGGTGTCCAACCACGCCGGATAACCCGGCAACCACGATTCGGGAAAGACCACCAACTGAGCGCGACGGCGTGCGGCTTCGGCGATCAATTCGACCGCGCGAGACAGACTGCGTTCCAGGTTCATGTAAATCGGAGCCGCCTGAACGGCAGCCACCACAACGATTGATTGAGGCATAACGGTTCCTCGCCTTCTGCTTGATTGGACGGTGTCGGATTCCAGATGAAACTATGTCTTCAGACACGTCGCGGAGTTAAGGGGTCACGGATTCCGAATTTTCAGGGAAAGGATGCTGGCCAGAAAGGGATTACGTCTTGATTTTGCCAGCGGGGTCAGGTGTTTTGGGGAGCGGGGCGGGCTATTAAGTACCATCCCACTTTAATTTTCGCAAGAATTAAATTTTCGGGGTAACTGCTCAGTGGGTACGGAACGGGAAGCGGTAGCGCCCCGGTTTCTAGTTAGGTGTGAGCTTTGCAAGCAGCCCGTCGCTACCGTTCCGGGTTCCGTACCGAGTTTTTGGCTCCAGGCTGAGCAGTTACTTTTCGGGAAGGTTTGCCGCCGCCAAAGAGCTTCGGCTAGACTGCGCGCCTTCTCAACACCGCTGATTCAATCATCCAAAGGAGAATTACCGCAGTGAGCGTCAAATCGGATCGCTGGATTTTGAATATGTGCCGCGAGCACCAAATGATTACGCCGTTTGAAGAAGGCCTGGTGCGCGAAGTCGAAGGTCGTCGTATCATTTCCGCCGGGCTGTCGAGTTATGGTTATGATTTGCGGCTGGCAGCGGACGGCTTTCGTGTGTTTTCGCCGATTGCAAGCGCTGAAATTGATCCGAAGAAGTTCGACGAAAATTCGTTGATCGAAGCGCCTTTGCGAACCGCCGAAGATGGTTCCTTGTTCTGGCTGTTGCCGCCGCATTCTTATGCGCTGGGAGCGACGGTCGAAAAATTCAACATGCCGCGCAATGTGATCGGCATCTGTCTGGGCAAATCCACCTACGCCCGCAGCGGATTGATCGTCAACACCACTCCGCTCGAACCCGGTTGGCGAGGCCGTTTGGTGCTGGAATTTTCCAACTCCGCCGATTTGCCAATTCGCATTTACGCCAACGAAGGCATCGCGCAAGTAACCTTTTTTGAATCCGACGAAGATTGCGAAGTCACGTATGCCGACCGCGCAGGGAAGTATCAGAACCAGGTCGGACTGGTGACTCCCCGCCTGTGAAAGGATGATTCCAAACGCAAAGTCACAAAGTGGCAAAGCCGCAAAGAGCCATAAAACTTTGCGGCTTTCATTCTTTGCGTCTTTGCGTTCAGATTTTCAGTCTTTTGGTGTCGCCAACTCCCGTTTGAGCAATTTGCCCGTCGGGCCTTTGGGAATTTCTTTCAGAAACTCAATCGTCTTCGGGCATTTGAAATCGGCCAGATGCGCTCGGCAGTGAGCGATCAACTCGGCTTCGGTTGCAGCCAAGCCTTCGCGCAAAACGACATACGCCTTCACTTCTTCGCCATAAAGCTGATCTGGCACTCCAATCGTTGCCGCGTCCTGCACCGCCGGATGTTGGTAAAGCACTTCGTCAATTTCGCGGGGATAAATGTTTTCGCCGCCGCGAATAATCATGTCGGATTTGCGATCCACGATGAACAAAAAACCGTCGGCGTCTCGATAACCGACATCGCCCGTGTGAAACCAGCCGGAGCGAAACGCCTTGGCCGTCGCTTCGGGGTTTTTGAAATACCCTTTGAGCAGGTTTTCGCCGCGCAAAACGATTTCGCCGACTTCGCCCGTGCCGAGTTCGCGGTCGTCATCGTCGAAGATTTTCAATTCGCAGCCAATCGGCAAGCCGCACGATCCTGGTCGCCGAGTTTCGTTCGGCGGGTTGAACGTCGCGCGACAAGTGCTTTCCGACAACCCATAACCTTCGATCACCAGACAATTGAATCGCTGCTCGAACTGGCGCATCACCTCCGCCGGAACAGGAGCCGAACCGCACAGCGCAAATCGTAACCTGGAAATGTCCACGCCTTCCGGGACGCCTTCCGGGTAGGTTTGCGACAACATCGCCAGCATCGTCGCCACCGAACCGAACGAAGTCACCTGATAATCTGAAATGATTTGCCAATGACGACTGGCGGAAAACTTCGGCGCGACCACCATCGAAGCCGCCGCAAACATTGGCGTCACCGTCGTGACGATGATTCCGTTGACGTGAAACAGCGGCATCACACACAGCAACCGGTCGCTTTCGTTGAAGCCCAGCCAGTCGGTGATTTGCCGCGCGTTGGTCAGAATGTTGCGATGAGTCAGCAAAACGCCTTTGGGTTTTCCGGTCGTGCCGGAGGTGTAAATGATGATCGCTTCGTCGTCGGCACTGAGCACAATTTCGGGGAGTTCATCCGATTGAACCGCCGCCGCGCTGCCGAAATGAATTGCGCCTTCGGTTTCGGCGTCAGTCGTCAGCACGTGTCGCAGGTGCGGAAGTTCCGCGCGAATCGGCGCAAGGTGTTTCAGAAAATCCTGCTCAGTGATGAGCGCCACGGATTCGGAATTGTTGAGCACGAACGCCAGTTCTTCGCTTTTCAGATGCGAATTGACCGGCCCGGTGACGGCTCCGATTTTCCAGCAGGCGAAATACGCCAGCACGTACTCCGGCGAGTTGTTCATCAGCAAACAGACCTTGTCGCCTTTGCCGACGCCCAAACTGAGCAGCACATTGGCTGCGCGATTCACCGCCGCGTCGAATTCGGCATACGTCCAGCGACGATCATCCGCCGCTGAAATCAGCCATGTCGTTTGCGGCATTGTCGCCGCGCGCGTTTCCAAAAGTTCACGAAGATTTTTGATCGTCATAGTTTTGAGATTGCCGGTCGCTGGTCGTTTTCTGTTAAACTGCCGCTGCCACCCCGAATCTCAAACTGAGGAAGGGTGTTTATGGAAATCAATCCTGAAATAAACGAACTGAAAATTATGGTTCACGAGCATCAAGCAAAAATTACGACTCTCGAAGCTTTGCTTATCAAGCTCGAAGAAAGCCAGAAATCCTCTGTCCGCCAAACGGTGTGGCAATTGATTGGTGTTGTCGCTTCGACCTGCCTGATTATCATCAGCGTTCTTTCGCCACGCATTGAAGCGATTGAAAAGAATACCAACCAACGTTTTGAGGCGATGGAAAAACGCATCGAACAGTCTGAACGGAACATGGACAGACGCTTCGATGATTTCAAAGCAGATCAGGACAAACGCTTTGAAGATTTCAAACAGGAAGTCCGCAGTCTGCTCAAAAAATAATCCAACAAGTCGCCAAACGGTACGGGCTTTTGTGGCAGTGATTCATCGAAGCAAACCAAAAAACACAAAACACACCACCGCGCCGACCACGGCCATCGAAAGTCCCCAGCCCAGCATCCAGTGAAACAAACGAGTTCGGTTTTCGCTTTCAGCAGCGTTGGCGATGCACAACGCGCCGAGCGTCGAAAGCGGCGAAACATCCACCAGATGCGAACCGACGTTGATCGAATAAGCAATCGCCAGCGCATCGCCTCCGCCGAGTTTTTCGATCAAACCAGGAATCGTAGGCAAAAACGTCGGCAACACGACGCCGGTCGAGCTGCTGTACACCGAAACCAATCCGGTGACGAAAGCGATGACTCCGGTGACGGTTTGCTGGCTGGCCAGTTTTGCCAGCATCGAAGTGAATAAATCCATCCCGCCGGTTTTTTCCATCATCGCCACCAACACCGTTACTCCACAGACCATCAGCACAGTGTTCCAGGGGATTTCTTTGACGGAGAGTTCTTCGTCGGCGGAGCGGGTCAGCGTCAAGATCGCCGCGCCGACAAAAGCGCCGATGGTCACGTCAATTTTGAATGCCACGACGCTCAGCACCAAAGTGGCAATCACCGCCAAAGTCAATTTTTGCCGCCGGTCGAACGGTTCAGTCTGGTGCTTCATTTCTTCTGTCAGAAAACCATTCGGCTTGCGTCTGAACAGTTTCAACCCGCCCAGAGTGAAGTAACCGGCGAAAGCCACGACGGTTTGCGCCAACAGTGTGTTGTAAAAATTTGGCCAGGCGGAGTTTGGCATTCCGGCTTTGCCCATCAAATCGTTGGCGATGATTCCGCCGGGAGCGAACGGCGACAAAGCTCCGCCGCTGGCTCCGTTGCAAATCATGATCGCCATCAAAAACGCCGAAATGCCTGCGCGACCGGCGACAGCCATCGCCACCGGAGCCAGCAATGCCACCGCGGCGATGTTGCCCGGTCCGATGCCGGAAACTACCAGCGCCAGCACGAAAAAGATGATCGGGATGACTCCTGCATTTCCGCGCGCCAGATGAATCGCCTGCTGAGCCACTTTGTCCAACGTGCCATTGGTTTGTGCCTGAGCAAATAACAACGTCACACCGATCAAGGTCAAAAACAGGCCGGCGGGAAATCCGGCGATGACTTCCGAAAGCTTCATCCCTTTCAACAGCACGCCGATGACAAACGCAAAGGCGATGGACAACAGCCCGGCGTTCATACGGGTAAAACAGCTAATCAAAATCGCAACCAGCAAAGCGATCAATGACAGCACAGGTAAGTTCATTCAGTTGTTCCTTTGAATACGAATCCAGCTAAAAAAACTGCTGGGGTCAGGCGTAAAACAATTCGATCCGAACATTACAGGCGTCAAGGTTGGACGCGCAACCAGGCTTTGATTTTTGATGCGTTGGACTAACCAACTGGCATTGCGGCTTCAAGGAAGTTGTGGGATAGTGCGCGCCACTCACCTGAAGCTTTTCGTCTCAAGGAGATCAACATGAACAGAATTCTGTTACGGCGTTTGGTCGCCGCTCTCGGAATTTCGATATTTGTTTTGTTTGCCTGCGCCGCAGCGATCGCTCAACAAGCTGCGCCTGCTTTGCCCAAAGGCGACCCGCGACGGTACGAAAAAGACATTGAAGCGTTTTTGGCAGCCGATAAAACCAGCCCGCCGCAAAAAGGCCAAATCCTGTTTGTCGGCAGCAGCATCTTTCGGTTGTGGAAAAATTTGAACGCGCAGATGACTCCGTTGCCGGTGTTCAATCGAGCATTTGGCGGTTCGCGCACGGCGGACATTCTGTATTACATGGATAAAGTCGTGTTGCCTTACGAGCCGAAGATCATCGTGTATTACTGCGGCAGCAATGACGTCAACGCCGATGTTCAGCCGGAAAAGATCGCAGCGAATTTCATAGAGTTTGCTCAGCGCGTTCACGCCAAATTGCCAGAGACGAAAATCTTTTACGTTTCGATCAACCGCGCGCCGCAGAAAATGGATCGCTGGGCTTGGGTGGATGACGCCAATCGGCGAATCAAGGAGTTCTGCGAAAAAGACAAAACGCTTGGCTTTATAGATGTGAATCCGGCGCTGTTTGATAAAGACGGCAAGCCGCGTATGGAACTGTACCTGCCGGACAAATTGCACTTTCTGGAACCGGCCTACGACGAATTTACGAAAATCATCAAACCTGTCATCGAGCAGGTTTGGAAAAAGAAATAAACCCTCAACTTTTTGTGAATGGAGACCAGTGATGTTTGAAAAGCACCAAACCACAAGAAAAATTGCCATAGCTGTTTTCTCGGCATTGGCGTTAAGCCTGTTGCTGGCTGGAATAGCTTTGGGACAGATCAAATCGGCAACCATTGCCGGAACTGTGACTGACCCCAATGGAGCGGTCGTTCCCGGAGCGACCGTGTTGGTCGTCAACCAGGAAACCAACGTCACCGCCAGCGCCGTTACGGATGCTTCCGGTAATTTCAATGTGCCGTACCTGACGCCCGGCACTTACAGCGTCAACGTGGAAAAATCCGGCTCAGGGTTTTCCAAATACAGTCGAACCAACGTCGTCGTTTCGACCGCGCAAACCGTGCAAATCGAAGCCAAGCTGGTGATCGGCGGAGCTTCTGAAACCGTAACGGTGACTTCGGACGCAGCGACGTTGCAAACTGCCACAGCGACAGTCGGTGGCACAGTCAACGAACGCATCGTCCAAACCTTGCCGAACATCAATCACAATCCGTTCAATTACGCCGCGCTGCAAGCTGGCATTACGCCGCGCGGCGCGTTCAACAACACGCAAAATACGAACGCTTTCGGCATCGGCATTGACGGACGCCGGCAGGCTTCGGCAATTGGCATCAACGGCGGCTCGGCGTTTTCCAACGACATCATTCTGGATGGCGTCAGCGTGCAAGGTTCGGCCTGGAACGAAGTCGCAGTGCTGCCCAATCAGGACGCGCTGCAAGAGGTCAAGACCATCACCAACAATTACTCCGCCGAATACGGTCGCGCGCAAGGCGTGGTCGTGTTCACCACCAAAGGCGGCACGAACGATTATCACGGCACGGGTTTCTGGCGCATTCGCAACGAAGCCCTGAACGCGAACAGCTTTGCCAACAACGCCCAGAACATCGCGCGTGGGCCGTTCAAATCGCACACTTACGGCGGCACTTTCGGCGGACGCATCATCCGCGACAAGGCGTTTTTCTTCGCCAGTTATGAAGGACTGGAATTCAACCGCAACTACGATTTTCTGCGCACGGTTCCGACGGCGAAAGAACGCGAAGGCGATTTCAGCGAAACTTTTGTCAGCGTCGGCGGCAGACCGGTTCCGGTCAAAATTTACGACCCGTTCAGCGTTACGCGCATCGGCACGACTTCGCAATACAATCGCGCGCTGTTTCCGACCATTACCGGAGCCGACGGGGTGGTGCGAACCGCGCCATTGCCGGCCAATCGGTTGAGCGCGCAGGGGCTGGCTTTGCTCAAAGCCTATCCGCTGCCCAACCGCACGCCGAACGACGTTTTCAATGCTAACAACTTTTTCTATCGCGGTCTGCAACAGTTCGGCAAAAACAACGTCAACTCGCGCGTGGACTGGAATTGGCGCAACCACAATTTTTACGGCACGGGCGGCATTCAGCTCGGCAACATCCTGACGCCGCGTTCCTGGGGCGAAGACAACCAGTTTTACAGCCGCAGCGAATTTGTGGGGAATCGGCAGCCCGACAAGAATCCTTACATTTCGATTGGCGACACCTGGTCAATTTCGCCTTCGCTGGTGCTGGACGTGCGACTCGGCGTCAACCGCATTCGCAGCGATAACGAAGCCGATGTGTTCGACAACTTCGATTACGCCCGATACGGCATTTCGCCCGAACTGCAAACTCTGAACGTTGTGCCGGGAGCGCCGCCTTCGTTCACGCCGGGACGAGTCAGCGATTTGCACAACGGCCAGTTCCTGCACAAACGCGAACGCCAGACCAACACCGATTTCAACGGCAGCGTCACCTGGACTCGCGGACGCTGGACGCACAAATTCGGCGGCACGTATCGCGTGTTGTTGTCGAATTACACCGATCCGCACGATCCGGCGCTGATCGTCACAGGCGATCAATACACGCGCGCCAACATCAACGCCAACGGTTCGACGAACGGCTTGCCCGCCACGCCGGATGCCACACACAACGGTTTGGCCATTGCTTCGATGGCGCTGGGCGCGGGCTTTATCGAAGTGCGTTCGGGATTCGCCGTGCGGCTGGCGCTGGCGCAAAAGTATCAGGCGCTTTACACGCAAAACGATTGGCGCGTGAACGACCGGCTGACGCTGAACCTGGGTTTGCGCTACGACATTCAGCCTGGCCCGACCGAACGCTTCAACAACATCAGCGCGATTGATCTGGAGCAGCAAAATCCTTTCGGCACTCCGGGACGCATCATCTTCCCCGGCGTCAACGTTGACCGGCGCAATATGTGGCCGACGCAATGGAAGGATTTCGGCCCGCGTTTCGGCGCGGCTTATCAATTGACGCGTTCGTTCGTTTTGCGCGGCGGGTACGGCATGACTTACGTGCCGTCAAACACCGGTTACAACGACGGCCCAGGTTTTTACGGCGCAGGTCCGTTCGCTCCGGCGACGATTGGAACCAACCTGAACGCGGGCAACAACCCAGCGCCTTATGGCTCAAGTCCGGCAGGCGCTTTGACCGGCGTGTTCACCAGCCCGACGATCAACACCATCGTGCGTCCCGTCGGTGCGGATGAAAATAATCCGGCGATTTACGGCGGATTGGTGCGCCGTTTCCCGCAGCGGTATCAAAACGGACGCATCCAGCAATACAACTTCTTTCTGGAAAAGAAATGGGGCAACAACTGGGTGACCAGTTTGGGTTATGTCGGTTCGCACGGCGACCGCTTGCAGGTCACGTTCCTGCCGATCAACAGCCCGCAACTCGTTAATCCTGCATTGTTGACCGAATGGCGCAACACTTATGTGGCGTCCAACGGCGCGACGAATCCTTCGACGCAGCAGGTGCAAAATCCCTGGCAACCGGCGACAGGCGATTTGATTCCGTTTGGCACGGGTTCGATTCGCAACCGCACCATCCAGCGCATCGAAGCCGCCTTCCCCTTCCCGCATCACGGCAATTCGATTCACAACACGGCGGGCACGTCGGATTACAACGCTCTGCAGGTGCAGGTGACGCGGCAATTCGCCAACGGCCTGCAATTCAACGCTCATTACACATGGTCGAAGCTGATCGAAATGAGCAATTACAACGCGCAAAGCAACAACGGTTATGCCGACGGCAATTCCAATTACTTTGCCAACATTCGCCCGGAGATGTTCCACCTGAACCGTAAGGTTTCGACTAATGACATGCCGCATCGTTTTGTGGCTTCATGGGTTTATGACCTGCCGTTGGGCAGCGGCAAACTGCTGGATTTCAAAAACTCTTTTGTCAATTCTGTTTTCAGCGGTTGGCGATTGGGCGGTTCGGTGAACATCCAGAGCGGACTGGTGACACAACTTTCCGGCGGAGGCACGAACACGATCAACGGTTTGCCCGATCTGGTTCCGGGCGTTCCGCTGGAAGTGCCGAAAGAATTGCAACGCTGGTACGACGGCAGGACTTCGGTCACTCTGCCCAGCGGACGAGTCATCACGCCTTGCAATCGTTGCTTTCTGAAATACAACATTGACGCTTTTGCCGGTCGCGTAGTGACTTCGCCGAACGGAACCGTCCTGCCCGACCTTTTCTGGTACGGCACGTCGGCGGCCTCGTTCAGCGCGATTCGCGCGCCGCGTACCTGGAGCAGCAACATGGCGTTGGAGAAAAACTTCAAACTCACCGAACGCTTTGACCTGAACATTTCGGCGCAGGCTTCCAATGTGTTCAACAACACGCAATTCCGTTCCAACATCAACACGGCGATGGGTGGCACGGTGTTGCAAAACACGATTAACGCCAATCCGACGCAAAACCTGAAGATCGGCCAGTTGCAAAGCGGCGGCACGTTCGGAACTTACGGGCAAGGAACGAACGATCCGCGCCAGATCGAAATGGTGATGAAGCTTCGATTCTAAGTTTCGTCGTCACCGAAAGATCGTTTGTGGCAGCAGTTCGCTTTTGCTCGAATTGCTGCCACATTTTTGTTTGGGGTATTGATGGCTTGAACGCAAGCGCGCCTGTTATATTCTGGCCGCAACACATTCAATTCCACATTCCAGAGGAGACTTCTAAGCGTATGAAACTTTTGTTTGCATTGCTGGTTGGTTTATCGCTTTTCGCTGGCCAGGCACAGGCTCAGGCCAAAACCGACAAAGCCGATGAAAAAGGTTTTGTTCAATTGTTCGACGGCAAATCATTGGCGGGCTGGAAACTGGTCAAAGGGCGAGGACCCGGTTACGTCATCAAAGACAACACCATCGTTTGTCCGCTGGACGGCGGCGGTAACCTTTACACCGAAAAAGAATATGCCAACTTTGTTTTCCGCTTTGAGTTCAAAACCGAACCCGGCGGAAACAACGGCGTAGGCATTCGCGCTCCGTTGGAAGGCGATGCCGCTTATGTCGGCATGGAGATTCAAGTTCTGGACGACGGCCACGAAAAGTACAAAGGCAAGATCAAATCCGAACAGCATCACGGTTCGGTTTACGACGTGATTCCGGCTCGGACAGGGTATTTGAAACCGGCGGGCGAATGGAACTCCGAAGAGATTATGGCCGATGGCAGCCGCATCCGCGTCACGTTGAACGGGGTGATTATTCTGGACGCTGATCTGAGTTTGGTGAAAGAAGCTGAAGTGTTGAAGAAACATCCGGGTTTGAAAAACAAAACTGGCCACATCGGATTTCTTGGACACGGTTCGCTGGTGGAATTTCGCAACATTCGCATCAAGGCGTTGCCTTAGCAGTTGGTACGGAACCAGGAGCGGTAGCGACGGGCTTCCATTGGATTGTAACCACTTCAAGCCTACCCGGTCGCTACTGCTCCCGGTTCTGTACCTTAACAAACCACGCGCTGACGCCTAACACCGCGACAACCAGGGACAGCACGTAAAACATTGCGGAGTAAGAACCAGTCCAGACCACGCATTTGGCCAACAGCAACGGCCCGATGGCAGACGCCACTACAGTCAATGATTGCGCCGCGCCCTGAATCTTGCCCAAATGCGCGCGGCCAAAGGCTCGGCTCCAGAACGCGAAGAAAATGACTATGACAAAGCCACCGGCCAAACCCATCACCACAGCCCACGCGACTACGTGCAATTCGCTGCGAACGTAAGGCAGCGCCAGCAAAGCTCCGGCCAGCATCGCCATTGCCAAAGCCATCAGCCGGTTCATCGTCCATTTTTCCGCCAGCCATCCGCCCAGAAAGTTTCCGGCCAATGCAGTCAACGCCGTGATGACCAGCGTGCGGTGATAGACACTGGCATCGAAGCCGCGTTCGGCCAGAATGGATTCGTTGAACAGCGCAATGCCCGAAGCAATCAAACCGTAAATCGAACTCGACAACGCGAAGACCCAAAACGCGGGCGTCAGCAAAGCTTGGCGCAATGTGAATCCGGTCAAAGCTTCCGCCGGTTCGTCGTTCACCCTTTCGCCATCCAGCGCCAAGCCAGAGCTTTCTGGCGTGTGCCGAACCAGCAGCCAGCCGAGCGGAGCCAGAATCAACAGCGCGAAACCAACTCCGCTCCACGCCTGACGCCAGCCGCTGACGCTGACAATCGAACCGACCACCGGAAAGGCGATCATAAAGCCTATGCTCATCAACACGGTGTACGCGCCCATCGCCAGGCTCAATCGTTTGACGAACCATTGGCCAACCATCGTCAAACTGACGACCGACAACGCGCTTTGGCCAAATCCGCGAGTCAGCGTAATCAGAATCGCCAACCAGAAAATTTCGCTGACGCCGCTCATTGCCAGCACGACTGCGGCCAAGGCGAAAACTACCGAAGTCAGCACGGCTCGGCTGCCGACGCGGTCAATCAATCGGCCTACGCCGAAACAAAACAGCGCGCCGATCAGCGTCGCCCACAAATTGATTTGGGCAAACAGGACTCGGTCAATTTGCAAATCTCGCAGCAGCGATTCTGTAATCAGCCCCAGCCCTTGAGTGCGACCGGGCAGCGTCCCAACCATCGCCAGCGTAGCCAAAGCTAAATTCACCCAGCCGTAGTAAAACGGCAGTCGAGCGAACAACATTGGCGGACGCACAAGCTCAGCTTTTGCAATGTTCATAGTTCATCTCAAACCGCTTGCTGACGCGCGGTACTGACTCAACCAAACAGCCAACAATCCCAAACAGAGAACAACGCCAACCCAACGCACCACTCCGGTTTTGAAAATTACTGTGGCGTTGAAAATCATGAAGATCAGCACGAATTGCCAGACGGCGGTAATCGCCCAATGACGCCGCTGATAGCCGTCCAACCCACGCCACCACCAAGTTACGTCTGCAATCCACGCCGCCAGAAAAGCATAGTTGATGAACAGTCCGCCGCCCCAACTCATTCCAGTGACTTCAGCGGTTTGTCGTTCAACTTCGCGCAAAGCCGAAGCCTGGCTCCAGTGGTGATAAAAGTGAAAGGCGCTGATCGTGTGAGCAATCAACGCCAGACAGCCAATCGTCCATACCAGCCGCGCCCGTCTTTGCCAGGTCTGGCTTTCTCGAAAGAGCAACATCAAACAAACGCCAATCACGTAACCGCCAATGGCGATCCAGATGGTCAGTCGTGTTAGCAGTTCGCCTCGGTTCACTTTAGTAAGAAATACCTTGAGACAGGATTGACAGGATTTTTTCAGGATGAACAAGAAAGGATGTCCTGACCTGAAAGCCAAAACTCTTATCCTGTAAATCCTGAACTCATTCTGTTCATCCTGTCGAAAAGTTCTTTAGCGCAGAATCGGAATGATAGCCGTTTGAATCGGTTGACCGGCGATCAGCACTTCGCCGTCGCCGACGTACACGTCAATTTCCGAGCGCAAGCCGAAATCTCCGGGCAGGTAAATTCCCGGCTCAATCGAAAAACAGGTGCGCGGCAGAACAGTGCGGATGTCGGGCGTTTCCAGGTTGTCAATGTTTGCGCCGTTGCCGTGAACTTCTTCGCCGATGGAATGGCCCGTGCGGTTCAGGAATTTGTCGCCGTAACCGGCGTTGACGATCACCGCGCGCGAAACGTCGTCAACTTCAGCGCCTTTGAACGAAACGCCCGCCGCGACTTTTTCACGAATGAAGGCGACGGCTGCATCGCGCGAAGCCGCCACGATGTCGAAAATGCGCGTGTATTTTTCAGGAACCATTTCGCCGACAAAGCCTGTCCAGCTTAGATCGGCGTAAATCGAACCGGGCGTTTTCAGCTTTGCCCACACGTCCAGCAACACGAAATCGCCGACCTTGATTGGCGAATGAACTTCCGCCGAAGGCGCGTAATGCGGACGCGCGCTGTTGGCGTTGACCGAAACGATGGGCGCGTAATCGGCGTGCATGCCTTCTTCGTCAAAGCGGCGCCACATGAATTGTTGAATGCCGTATTCTGTCATCGCTTCGCCAGCGCGAGCCGCACGACCGATTTCGGCGAAAGCTTCGTGGATGATTTTGTGGACCTTTTCTGCGGCTTCGACGTGCGTGGCCAGTTGCGCGGGCGACAAGACGGCTTCAAAGACTTGAACAAGGTCGGCGCTGGTCACGACTTCGGGGCCGAAGCTGCGAACCAGTTCGACGGTTCCGGCGTCCACGCGAGCCAGGTACGGAATCGCGTTGCCCGGCGAATACTGCATGGCGATGCGTTTGTGTCCGCTGACGGCTTTCTGCACTGCGGCATGCAATTCCTGCCAGCGCAGGTAAATAGTTTTGCCTCCGGGCAGCGCGTCCAGCTTGTCGGTTTCGATGGCGTGAACGATCTTTGATGGTTCGCCGGTCGCGGGCACGAAATAAAACCAGCGGCGCGAAGCGTGGACGGTTGCGTCCAGTTTCAGAATGCGCCACGCCAGCAAATCGCTGTGGCGAAAATCGCAAAACAACCAGCCATCCAGTCCGGCTTGCTGCAAAGCGGTTTGAATTTCTGCAACGCGAGTAGTGTGAAGGGTCGAGTTGGTTTCCATATCAAGAAAATGCCGGGATAAATTTCAAACAAACCGGCGCAGGGATTTCCAGCAAACCGCCATACGG
>JANRKX010000036.1:0-18691 GCA_033763255.1 Acidobacteriota bacterium
AACCGGTTTTCCGTATAACTCCAGGTAGCTTGCGGTGAATAGAACCAGCAGCTTCTCAAATTGAGGTTGAGTATATCCGGTAGCTGCGCTCCACTCGCGCTCGGTGTTTAAGTCAGAGATTTGTAGTTTCATGCAGCCACGCTAACGACTTGGCCTGAAATCTACAACTCCCTGTCCGGCAAAAGCTTGGAGAGATTTTCTCCATCGCAACAACTCTAATTGATCGAAACGTGAAATCAAAAATGGCTGAGTCTCCAACCAGACTCAGCCATTTCCCTTCAGAAGCTCACATTTCAAGCCGATTACAACAAGGTTCGATACCAATCAATCGTCTTCTTCAGACCGTCTTCAACCGGCACGCCAGGTTCCCAGCCGAGCACCTCCTTCGCGCGCGTGATGTCCGGGCGGCGAGTTTTCGGATCGTCCTGCGGCAAAGGCTTGTAAACGATTTCGCTCTGGCTGCCGGTCAAGCGCAAAATCAGTTTGGCGAATTCCAGAATTGTCATTTCCGTCGGATTGCCTATGTTGACCGGTTTGGTGAACTCGGCGTCCATCAATCGGCGGATGCCTTCGACCAAATCGTCAACATATTGAAAGCTGCGCGTTTGCTGGCCTTCGCCAAAAACGGGCAAAGGTTCGCCGCGCAGAGCCTGATTGATGAATGTTGGCACGACTCGGCCATCGTTGACGCGGTTGCGCGGGCCGTAAGTATTGAAGATGCGAACGACCCGGACATCAACGCCGTGCGCCCGGTGATAAGCGTAAGTGATCGCTTCGGCAAATCGTTTGGCTTCGTCGTAACAACTGCGCGGGCCGTTCGGGTTGACGTTGCCCCAATAATCTTCGTGCTGAGGATGAACCAGCGGGTCGCCGTAAACTTCCGAAGTCGAAGTCAGCACAAACTTCGCGCCTTTCGCCTTGGCCAGACCGAGCGCATTGTGAGTTCCCAGAGCGCCGACTTTCAGCGTCTGTATGGGAAATTCCATGTAATCAATCGGGCTGGCGGGACTGGCGAAATTCAACACCCAGTCCAAATGACCAGCGACGTGAATGTGATTGCTGATGTCGTGGTGAATAAACTCGAAGTTGGGGTTCGAGCGATGATGAGCGATGTTTGCCAAATCGCCCGTCACCAGATTGTCCATCGCAACGACTTGATGGCCTTCGGCAATTAAACGGTCAGCCATGTGGCTGCCAATGAAACCGGCTCCACCGGTAATCAAAATTCGCATGATTTACTCGTGAAATAAACTGGCTAAGCAGCCATCTTGAATTGAGCAACAGGCACAGGGCGAGCTTTCGCCACTTCGTTTTGATTGCTCAGGATTCTTTCCAATTCTTCAAGTGTTGAGCCGGTGAAGTAAGACTCACCGCAGTTGTCGCAAATTACGGTGGGCACATTTTCGATAACGAACAAAGCCGTATCTTTTCCATAAGCTTGCGGCATCAACACTTCGCGCGCTGATTGCTGACCGCAAAATGAACAAATCCGGCAAGCGCCAGTCTTAGGCTTCCTGGCTCTCGGTTTCATTTCAATTGTTTTGTTAGCAGGCATAATCAGTAAACTCGATAGACAGTGATAACAAGCGTGTCATCAAAACCAAGCTTTGCGACAACTTCGATTGTGCGCCCATCAACTGCTTCACCAGCGATGACGTATTTCCACTCTCCCCACTTCAAATCCCATTGCCGCTCGGCAATTTCGCCAAACAAAATACAGTGCGTTAAATCAGAAGGCATCAGGCTATCGTCTAACATCGCCCGGAATGCGTGGGTAGGCAGAGTCAGCTTTCCCTCTCTCACGCGCTCACGCATTTTCACCAGAACCCGTTTGAACAATCAACTTCTCCTCAACGCCCGATCCCCCTGTATTTGAATCCCGCCGCTTCAACCGCTGCCGGATCAAGCACGTTTCGACCATCAACCAGAACCTTTCCGTTCATCGCCTCGCCGACTTTCGCCAAGTCCAGATATTGAAACTCTTCCCATTCGGTGACGATGACGATGGCGTCGCAGTCTTCGGCCAGGCTGATGGCGTTGGCGACATATTCGATTTTCAAGTCAGGGTATTGCCGCGCGCAGGCTTCGTTGGCAATCGGGTCGTAGGCTTTGACGCGAGCGCCCATTTCCAACAACTCGCGGGCGATTTCCAACGCCGGAGCGTCTCGAATGTCGTCGGTGTCCGGCTTGAAAGCCAAACCCAGCAAGCCGATGGTTTTGCCTTTGATGATTTTCAACGCTTCCTGCAATTTCAACACAGGCACGTGGCGTTGGCGTTTGTTGACCATCACAGTCGAACGCAGCAATTCCGGTTCGTAGTTGTATTCGTTGGCAATATCAATAATCGCCGAAACGTCTTTGCCGAAACACGAACCGCCCCAGCCAACGCCAGCGTTCAGGAATTTCGGGCCGATGCGGCTGTCCAGGCCAAACCCGCGAACGACTTCTTTGATGTCCGCGCCGACTCTTTCGCAGATGTTGGCGATTTCGTTGGCAAAGCTGATCTTCGTCGCCAAAAAGGCGTTGGCGGCGTACTTAATCATTTCCGCCGAAGCCAGATCGGTCGTCACCACAGGCACAGCCGTGACATCAGCGGCTCGCGGAGCCGACGCCGGAGCGACAAAAGTCTGTTCGACAATTGGCTCGTACAACGCGCGCAATCGTTCGGCGGCGTAATTGTCCGTAGCTCCGATGACTATTCGGTCTGGGTAAAAGGTGTCAGCGATGGCTGAACCTTCGCGCAGGAATTCGGGATTCGATGCAACCAAAAACACATCTTCGGGTTTAGCGCCATTAGCTTTTCGGCTGGCGAAGGCGGCGTTTTCCTGCAAACCTTCTTTGACCAGCATCTCCACCCAATTGCCGGAGCCAATCGGCACAGTGGATTTGTTGACGACCACACGGCGACGCTGGCAATCCATCGCGCGACCGACTGATTGAGCTACTGCTTTGACGTAAGAAAGATCGGCTTTGCCGCTGGCCATCGGCGGAGTGCCAACGGCGATAAAAATGATTTCGGATTCTTTGACCGCCGCCACCAAGTCGGTCGAAAAGCGCAGATTGCCGCGCTGAATGCCGGTCGTAATCAATTGATCGAGTCCTGGTTCGTAAATCGGCGATTTGCCTTCGCGCAGCATCTGGATTTTGCGTTCGTCAATGTCCACACAGACAACTGAGCGTCCCAAATAAGCCAGACAGGTTCCGGTGACCAAACCAACGTAACCGGTTCCAACAACACAAACTTCCACGAAAACGCCTCCTTATGATTGCGAAAAAAAAACGTAAAACTTTACTGAATGCAATTTGCAGCCTTTTGAAATGAGAATGGCAGGCAGCGCGCTCCGAAAGATTTCTTTTCACAAAAACCTTTGCGGCTTTGGCGCCACCTGCCGAGCTGCTCCGCGTCATCGTAGAGTTTCAAAAGCCGTTTTCCAAGCCCTCGCGCAAAAATGTTTTGCCTGTGGCGTTTAGTTCTTCGCAATTGGCGATGTTTCGACGACGTATTCGGCGGCATTGATTTTGACAACTGTCTCGAAGCCTTTCGATTTGGCCCAATCGGGGGCTTTGGGTTGCCAGCGCAAACGCGCACCATCGCTTTGTTTTTGAACGATCACGATTCCATGAGCGAGTTTCTGTTGATTCGATTGATCTATTTGAAACGCGGCTTCGCCGGACGCGGCCAGATTGAGTTCAGGCGTGAAAACCAATCGCATCGTTTGCCCGCCGCTGATGAGTTGCAACGAACGCAACGCCCACCCCTCCGGTCTGAAGCGGGCATTCAGGCTGAGCGACGAATCCGCGCCGCCGCTTTCATTGATCGTGAGGTCATCGCCGCGCAGCGACGTCACGTGCAGTTTGCGCTCGCGCTCATGCTGCCCATGCCGATTGACCAGCTTCCATTCCGCGCCTTCGCGCAAAGTTTTCGGAGCGGACACAACGCGCCATTCTTCGCGCCCGAACGCCAGCGCGCTGCTGTGATGCCCCAGCGTGATCGAACCGCGATAGCCGACGAAATAAGGCGGCGAACTGCGTTCAGACCAGGGTTCGGCTTCGATTATCTGTTCGTCGAACTGCGCCACTGTGCCTTCGCCGGCCAAGGTGCCCAAATCTCTGTAATCCAATCGCAACCCCGGCGCGTTGCCGCGCGGCGTTAATCCCGATCCGCGTTCCGAAGGGTCGCTGGCCGGAATGAAACGCCAACGAACGCTTTGTCCGTGTTTGTCGCGGAACGCCACGCCGTGAATTTGCCGCCCGCTGTCGTCTGTCGCCGTTTTGTAATCAATCGCGGTCAAATGCGATTCGCGCCCAAGCTGCGCCAGCGATCTCGTTTTCGCTTCGACGTTGCTGTGCCAGACGCGCTTTCCGTTTTTTTCAGTCAGGACGATTTGATAAACAGGCGGCGCGTTTGTGTTCATGACGGCTTCGATTTGAGTGTAACGCGCGTGGCCGTTGAGAAACTGCATCATGTAAAGCGGCGCGTATTCGTATTCAATCAGCATCGGCACGATTGGCAACGGCACGGACGACGAAGCGTTTTTTTGCTGAGCCTGCGCGTTGAACAACAGCGCCGACAGGATGATTGAAAAAATTGTCGTTCGATGAAATTTCCAGTTCATGTTTTTCCTCCCGATCAGAAATTGAATCGCAATCCAAGTTCGACGCGGCGCGCGGGGCCGGTCGCGTTGGCGCGATTGAAAAAGGGCGACGACAGCGCGCCGTTCAGCCCCAACGGATTTGTGCGATTGAGCAGATTGCTTGCGCGCGCGTTCAGCGTCAGCCGGAAGCGGCTTTCGCCGTCGGTTCCCGCTTTGCCGAAACCGAACGCGCGCGTCAGGTTCAGGTCGAGCGTCGCCGTGGCCGGGTTGGTTCCAACATTGCGCGGCAGCGCGCCGTTGACGGCGGCGGCGTCAAGCGCGCCGAAGGGCGTGAGCAAGGCGCGAGCATTCGCCGCGTCGCTCAATCCAGGACGGTCGTTGAAATTCCCGTCACCGTTGTTGTCGCGCCCCGTGGTGATGTTGAAAGGCGTGCCCGACGCGGCGTTGAGCGAAAACGAAGCTCGCGTTTGCCGAGGCAGATTGAGGATCGTCGTCACAAAAACGCGATGCCTGGTTTGCCATGACGGGCGCGCCCATTCGCCGCCGAAGTCGTGGCTCGATTGAGGCAGGAAAAAAGGATTGTCCGCGTCGCCGCGAAAATCGAAATTCAGATAGCCGGAGAAAATGTTGAAGCGTTTATTGACCGGCTGATTCACGCCAACAAACAAGACTCGACCGGCAATCTGTCCGCTCGATTCAAATTGCAATCGGTTGATGGCGTCGCCGAAAGGCCGCAAAGCGTTCAGCGGATCAACGCCCGGCGCTTCAACAAGCGGCGCGTTGATGTTGCGCGAACGCAATTGCCCCCAACCGCGCGTCCAACTGTGGCTGACGCTGACGCGCCAGCCGCGCGGTAATTGCCGCTCAAGTTCCAAGCGCGTTTGCAACGACGTGGGCGGGCGCAAACCGTCGTCAAACAGTCGCACGGTCGGAATGATCGAATCGGCGCCGCCGTTTGCGAATGGATCAGGAAACGAAGGCACGTCAATCAGCAGTTGCTTTTGTCGCGTCCCGTCCAGCCGCAGCCTTTCGAGCGCGAGCGTGTCGGCAATGCGGTCGTAAAATAATCCAGCGCGCGCCCGCAAGACCCACAATTGTTTTTTGTCCGGCGCGAACGCGACGCCCAAACGCGGAGCCAGGCTGACGCCGTCCGCGGGCGAGGTTTGCGCTTCGTAACGCAATCCCAAACTCAGGCTCAGGTTTTTCCGCCACTGCCATTCATTCTGCGCGAAACCGGCGATCAGCCATTGATTGACCGTCACCGACGGAGCGCCGCGCGTTATGGTGAATCGCGTGGGAATTCCGCCGGGCAAGGCCAGCAACGCGCGCCGGTATTGCTCCAAACCAGAAATGAACCCCTGACCGGCTGAAACCGTTCCGCCTCCGAAAATAAACGTGCCGTGTGGGTTTTCCAGCCGCGCGTCGCCGATGCGTTTGTGGAAAATTTGCGCGCCCAGCTTCAGCGTGTGTTTGCCCGCGCTGAAGATCAGATTGTCAGCCAACTCGACGCGCCGCTCCTCGCGCGTCACGAACTGCGGCGTAGCGCCTCCGGCAGTGAACGCGCCCGCGACGTTGATCACCGGCGCGGACGACACGGCGCGCTGCGTCACGTCGCCCCGCGTCAGCCCGGCGCGAAACTCATTCAACAAGCGCGGACTGAAAATGGCCGTTTCCGAAAACCGCAAGTTGTGCTCGGCTTGGCGCAGATCATAAGCGCGCTCCGGCAGGTTGAATCCGCCGACGCCTTCGTTGTCGAGCCGGTTCGCGCTCGCATCGTAACGAAGCGCGAGCGTGTGCCGCTGATTGACCTGCCAATCGGCGCGCGCCGATCCGATCAGCAAACGCTTCGGCGTCGGTACGTTCGCGTGCAAGGCCAGCGGCAGGAACACATCGTCAAGAACGACGGCGTTGACGGTTGCCGCTTCGTCAATCGCGCGCCGTTCGAAATCCAGCAGGAAACCCGCGCGCTGTTTGGCGATTGGCCCACCGAGCTGAAAGCCATATCGCTGCGTATTGATTGACGCGCGCGTTGGCGCGAACGGATCGCGGGCGTTGAGCGCCGTGCCGTTGAAGTGGAAGAATCCCGCGCCGTGCAACGCGCCCGCTCCCGGTTTGGTCGTGATTTCAATGCGTCCGCCGCGAAAGGGCGGCGTGTCGTATTCCGCCGAATAGATGTTGGGATTGATGCGGACTTCGCGGATGGCGGATTTGGGCGGCAGCCGCGTGCCGGTCAAAAAGCCGTCCACGGTGACGATGGCTTGTCCCGGCGCGGTGCCTGCCGATGTCGCCAGGTTCTGCAACTGTTCGTTAAGTTGGTCGGGGTCATCCGGCAAGGCTTCGAGTTCGCGTGCCGTCAGCGTTTGCGTTCCGGCGGCGCGATTGGCATCGAGCGCGACCCGCACGGCTTCGACCTCGACGCTGACCGCGTCGCTCAGCGTTGGATAAAGCGTGATGGATAACCGCGCGGGAATTTCGCCGTCGCGCAAAACGATCTTTTGTTCAACCGCCGCGAAACCATTGGCGACGGCTCGCAGCGTGTATTCTCCGCTTGCCGGCGTAAAGCGAAACCGGCCTTGCCCGTCGCTGATTGCGTCGGACGATTTTCCATTTGCGCTGCTGAGCGTGATCTTTGCGCCGACAATCCTCGCGCAGTGCTCATCCTGAACTTCGCCTTGCAAGATCAATTGGAGCGGCTGCGCGCCGATGCCGCCGGCGCAAATCACCAACAACAACGCAATCAATATCACTGCCGCAGGGTTTCGTTTTGGGCTTTTGAACATTGCTCCCTCCTTACCGGCGCGGAAGTTAGCGTCCACAGAGGAAAGCAGGAATGATTATGTGACGAAGAGGTCTGACGGAAGTACAAATGCAGCAACCCAACGAGTGAAAAGTCGTTGTTATAACGAACCACTGAGATGGCGATTGAGGTTGTCGCGGTAACGGTGGCTGAGTTTGAGTTCCGTGCCGTCGCGCAAAATGACTTTGTAATCGCCGCGAAACCAGGGTTGCAGCTCGCGTATGCAATCGAGATTGACGATGGCCGAACGTCCGATGCGTTGGAAACGGCGCGGGTCTAAACGCGTTTCCAGATTGCTGATCGCTTCGCGGAACAGATGACGCTGTTTGCCCGTGTGCAGGACGACGTAATTGCCTTCGGCTTCGATCCATTCGATCTCGTCGGCTTTGAGAAAGAAAACGCGACCTTCTTCTTTGATGACGAAGCGTTCAGCGTGGCGGGTGGCGCGCGGGATTTCGCGTTGCTGTTCGGCAATCAGCGCCAGAATGCGTTCGGTCGCGTCGCCGCTTTGTTCGTTGCGGATATGTTGCAACGCGCGATTGAGCGCCTGTTCAAAACGTTCGCGGTCGAATGGCTTCAGCAGATAATCCAGCGCCTGCGCCTCGAACGCCCGGACGGCGTATTGGTCATAAGCCGTGACGAAAATGATGCGCGGCATTCGCTCGCCCGCCAACGATTCGATGACGCCGAAACCGTCAAGTTCCGGCATTTGCACGTCCAGAAAAACCAGATCGGGCGCGCGCGCGCGAATAGCCGCGACGGCTTCCGCTCCGCTTTCGCATTCACCGGCGATTTCAATTTCCTTGTGAGGCGCAAGCAGACGCCGCACCAGCGAGCGCGCGGGCGGCTCGTCGTCCACAATCAAAACTTTGAGCTTTGCTTCAGTCATCGGATTTCCGATCGTGCGAATCTCCGCCGTTGGCGGCGAACGGCAGCGTAAGCGCCACGGCCAATCCGCCTGCTTCGGCATTCGTCAGATCGAACTGAAAATCTTCACCGTAAAATTGCCGCAGCCGGGCGCGCGTGTTTGCCAGTCCCAATCCGCCTTTACCGCCATTCGATCCGTTGCCGTTTTGTTTCAACCCGCAACCGTTATCTTCGATTGAAATTCTGAGTTGCCCGCCGGAGCGCGCGGCGCGGATGCTTATATGTCCCGGCGCGGCGCGCGGCGCCAACCCGTGCCGGATGGCGTTTTCAACCAGCGGTTGCAAAATCAGATTCGGAACCTGCGCATCCATTGCGTCTGGTGCGACCGTGATTTCGGTCGTCAACCGGCGTCCGAAACGCACGCGCTCGATGTCCAGATAACAGCGCAGAAATTCGATTTCGCGCCGCAGCGTCACGGTTTGCGCGCCCGCGCCCTCCAACGTCAGGCGCAAAAAATCGCCCAGCCGCGCCGTCATCTGCTGAGCGGCGGCAGTGTCTTCAAGTTGCAAGGAAGAAATCGAATTGAGCGCGTTGAACAGGAAATGCGGTTGAAGCTGCATTCGCAACGCTCGCAATTCGGCCTGCGCCAGTTGCGATTCCAACCGTGTCGCGCGCAACTCTTCTTCGCGGTATCGCCGGTAATAATTGCGCGCCTGCGCGAAAGCCAACGCCAGGCCGTAAAAGACCAACGCAAACAAAAAATCCGTCAGCAGAAACCAGGGCTTGCGCGAAAGCCAGCCCAGAATCTCGCTAAAACGTTGCAGAAAAATCCATTGAATCAGAATGGGAAAAAAAGTCTTGGCCGTCGCCAGCGCGAAGCCTAACAGAGCATATCCAGAAATAAGTCGCAGCCAATTGCTTCGGTTCAGCGGCCAGCGTTCGGACACGCGGAACACCAAAGGGATGAACGCAATCCAAATTGTCCACGCCGTCAAATCCCAACGCAGCGAAATATGCCATGGCAAATACGCATGCCCATCAACATACGCCCCCGCGTACGATCGCAGCGCGTCAAGCAGCCCGAACGTCGCGCACAACGCAATCAACAAAACCCATTTGAGCATTCGTCGCCACATCATGCTTGTTCGCCTTGTCGGTGGTTTGGTTAGCGCAACTCCCGCAAAAATTTCAGCAGTTTTTCCAGACGCCCGGTTTTATCGTCATCCTTGGTCCAGATTGCCGCGTCTGGTGTTATGCCTTCGTATTCGTTGCCGCCGTTTTTGCGGTAGCGCACACAGTCCGGCATGAACACGCGCAGTTTGCTGTTGGGCAAAACCCACTTGATGCCGCCGTTCGTGTAACCGCAACCGACACCGAGCGTGCGTTCGCCGATGATTTTCGCCGCTTCGTTGTCCTGCAACAGCGCGGCAAAGTATTCCGCCGCTGAAGCTGTTTTTTGATCCACCAGCACCAGCAACGGTTTGGCGAAGACGCTTTCCTGATAATCGTGCTGGCTGGGATTGAAAAGCACGGTTTTCGCCTTCAAGCCCGCAAGCAGGCCGGGTGGCACATAATCAAGCGCGCCGCTGGAAAAGCTCTGCGCCGTTTTCAGGGACGTACATTGCCTGCCGCCACCCGACGAAGTCCAGATGTCAGGCCGTTCGCAAGGCCTGGCGGTTTTGGCTTCGGCCAACGCGGCGGTGATTCGTTCTTTGGCTTGTTTGAGCAGGCGTTGCTGTTCGTCGCTGAGTCGTTGTTGCAAGTCGGCTTCGATCAATTGCAATTGCCGCTCGAAGCGCGCGACATCCCGCTCGTGACGGACGCCGTTTTGTCGCGGCGCTTTCAGCGGCCTGGCCGCCAGCATCCGCGCGACCAAATCGGCCCATTCCGTGCCGCCGCCATTACCGGCAATGTCCACGAGCAAGCCATCAATGTTGCCGGCTTGCAGCGTTTTCACTTGCGCCCTTAGCGCGTCGGACAGCCGCTTTTGAACGAACGAATAAAACCGGCTCAAACATTCGGCGTCGCAATCAGCTTTCAAACTTTGGCGAAACTCTTCCCAGCCCGTTTCACAGGTTTTCGGAAAAGCATCCGGCGAAAACAACGCCAGCCGCAGCACGCCGAACTTTTTGGCGCTTTCGAACCGCAGCAGGCCCGTCGCAAACAAATCCTTGTCCGTACTGACCGGTTGAAAGCCGGATGCTTTGTCGAACGGCAGCGAAAAGCGATTGAGACGCAGGCGAAACCCCAGCGCCTTGCACACGTCTGCACTGGAAGCGGTGGGCGCGAACGCCTGGGCGGGCGCGCTTTGCGTCGCCGGTTTGTCCACCTCTCCCAAACGCAAATGTAAATCGTCAAACGCAGCGAGAAACTGTTTCAGAACGTTTTTGGCTTCGCCATCGCTGGCGGCACGGTCAAGTGCCTGTTTGGTTTTGCCATCCAGCGCGACCAAATCAACTTTCTTGACCTCGCGCGCCGAATCGAGATTGGCGTAGCCGATTTCCAAAAAGCGTTTGAGCACCTGATAATCTTGCAACCAGGCGCTCCGAGAAAATTCCACCGCGCGGTTTACGGGCGAAAAAATGGCCAGCCCAACCATCAGTAAAATCAGCCAGCCAAACAAGGATTGACGCTTCAAATCCAACCTCCTGAAATTTTTATGACGGCGTTACCTGATCAATCAGAATCGAATTGCCGTCGGGATCGGTCAGTGTGGCATACGCCGGACTGTCATCCGTCAACGGGCCGAACATATTTTGCAGTTCCATTTGAATGCCGTGTTTTTCGACTTCGGCTTTGATCGCGCGAATGTCAGTCGGGTTGAAGGTCAGGATGTTCGATTCGAACATGCCTTGAAACAACCCGATCTTGGCGTTGCCGTTTTTGAGGATGACCCAGTCCTGGCCTTCCGGCATCGAATCGCCTTCTTTGCTTCCGTCCAGACGTTCAAAACCGAATTTTTCGTAAAACGCCTGAGACGTTTTCAAATCCTTGACGGCCAGACTGATTGAAAATTCGCCTAAATTCATTTTTTCTCCTATAGGTAATGAGTTGGTTGAAGCAGGATTGAAAGCGGGGTCGGCGGCAATTGTCACGAGCGACTCACGGGAACCAATTTATGTTTCCGCAGCAAAGCGCCGATTTCCCGTTCGCGTTCCAGCACGGTTTTGTACACCCACGTGTAATGATCCGTCGCCCAGAACGCCATGACCTGCTTAGCTTTCAATTCGCCAAGCAACCCCTTGATTGCCTGGAATTCCAGATAACACACCAGAATATGTTTGTAAGACGATTCTTCGTCGCGCGCGCCTTCGGGAAAGCCGACGGGAACTTTAGGAAACATCGTCTTGAGTTCTTTGTAAGCCTCTTCGGTCTCTTTTGGCTTTTCTCCCAAATACCAATGCAACTGTTCATGGACGAAAGTTGACAACAGCAACTCATCGTCTTTCAGATGGCGCGTGCTCAGGGTCAGCGTCGGATGGCTGTGCGGAATAACGTTGAAACCGCTTTCGATGACGATCTTGCGCGTGAAAATCCAGGGCGCGACATCGTAAGCGGAAAGCAGTCGCTGAAGCTGTTCTTTGGTTTGTCGTTCGCGCTGATCGTCGTGTTTAAGCGTGATTTCCAAAGGCGCGGGCGCGGTCTGAGCCATAGCCAACTGCGCCAATAGCGCGAGCAAAAATATGTAGCAAGAAATCTTTTTCATGAAGTTCACCCAAGCCTATTACTTTGACCGAAGCCAAAACGTTTAGCTTTTTCCCGTCTGAGCCGCCAATTCATACACTTCGCCGGCAAATCAACAAAACCTTCTGTGACCAATGCGCTGTTTTTGCTGACAAACGCGCTTGATGCAGCGACGAACCGGCACCCAACCGAATCCGCTCTCCGGCATATCGTTTGCCATTCGTAACGATGGCGATCAAACAATCAGACTTGATTCGGTCGCCAATCAAAATTTCATATCAAACCTCAACGGTTTTCTCTTCTGAGTTTTCGACTCAACCGGCTGCAAACAAAAGAGTTTTCAACCGATGTCGAAAAACTGATTGACAGTACCGTCAATTCGGGAAGCTTGTTGGGGCTTGGGGGGAATTTTTCCCGCGCGGGAAAATCTTCGCAGATCAATCGCGGAATTTTTCGCCAAGCCAGCATCAACCTGACTTCAGTCAGCGCAAATTTTGATCTCTAACGGAGGCACGCAAGGTTATGAAACGAACCATCTCGATTTTTTCTCTCGCGGCTTTGATGATTGCCGGAATTTTGCTTTCTCAACAATCCGGCGCCGCTTCGACCAAAACGCCGACTTTCAGCAAAGACATTGCGCCGATCTTTTATAAAAGCTGCGCCGAATGTCACCGTCCAGGCGAAGGCGCTCCATTTTCTGTGCTCAGTTACAAAGACGTTCGCCCTTGGGCAAAATCCATCAAGGAAAAAGTCGCCTTAAAAACCATGCCTCCCTGGCATGCTGACCCGCATTTCGGCGAATGGGCGAATGACCGTCGAATGACGCAAACGGAAATTGACACGGTCGTGACCTGGGTGAACTCCGGCGCAAAAGAGGGCGACCCGAAAGATATGCCTCCGACTCCGAAATTCACCAACGGTTGGACGATTGGCACGCCCGATCTTGTCATCCCCATGCCGGAAACTTTTACGCTGGAAGCCAGTGGCCCTGACGAATATCAATACTTCACAGTTGATCCGGGCTTCAAAGAAGACGTTTACGTCCAAAGCGCCGAAGCTCGACCGGACAATCGCAAAATCGTTCATCACATCATCGCCTTCATCCAACCGCCGAGCAGCAAGCCCAAATACGACTTGAGCAAATACAGCAAAGAAGAAATTGAAAAGCTGCGCGCGCAGATGGAAAAGAATTCGCCGACTTACCGCGAAGGCTTTTTGATTCGCACCAAAATGGACGCGCCCGTCACGGATGACGGCTGCGCTTCACCGGCTGGCGGCAAACTTGGCCGGGCGGATCGCGGACAGGATATGGAGAACGGCCAATTGCTGGCTGGTTACGCTCCGGGAATGAATCAGGCAATTTGGGAACCGGGCACAGTCAAAAAAGTCCCCGCCGGATCGAAGATCGTTTTCCAGATGCACTATTCAAAAGCCGCCGGTTCGGTGCAGAAAGACTGTTCCAGCATCGGATTGATCTTCGCCAAAACCGAACCGAAAAAGCTGGTTCGCACTTTCGGCATTTCCAACAACGCATTTTTGATTCCTGCCGGTGCGGGAAACCACCGCGTGACGGCTTGCTGGACGACGAAAGAAGACATTCACATCGTCAATTTCATGCCGCACATGCATTTGCGCGGCAAAGCCGTCGAATACAAAGCCTTTTACCCGGACGGTAAAACCGAAATTTTGCTGAACGTGCCGGAATACGATTTTTCGTGGCAGACGGCTTATTATTTCAAACAGGCCAAAGCCATTCCCAAAGGCACGAAGATCATGGTCACGGGGTATTTCGACAACTCGACGAAAAACAAATTCAATCCTGATCCAGCCAAACAAGTTCGTTACGGCGAACCGACTTACGACGAAATGATGATCGGCTGGATGGATTACACCACAGACAACGAACGCGCCAAGAACACAACCGCCATGAAGTAATTCGCCATGTCGGTAGCTCGCCCGTGAGGAAGGGCTTGATTCACAGTGTCGGTAGCCCGACCGTGAGGAAGGGCCTGGCTTTAGTGAAAAGGCCCTTCCTCACGCGCTCACCTACAGGCACGCGCATAAGCCATATTGCTCATCAAATCTTGCCTTCTCTGAATCTCAGCTTTACACTGCGCGCGTCTTTCAGCAGCATTTCAGGCAGCAGCATTTCAGGCATATCTGACTATCGTTCAAATTCGGCAGCGGCCACTTCACTTCGAGAGCACGTCATGTTGAATACTCGCAAGCTTGCGCCAGGCCAAAAAGGGACTAAAAAACTCCACGAACAATTCGGCGACCGCCTGCTGTGTGTGCGTTATCGTTATGACGACCAATTGCAGAAACGGTTCAAGATGGTTGAATTGATTGTGGAGGAAGCTGCGTGGATTCCGCCATCAGCGTCGTTTGCCGCAAACACCATTGTGGGTTTGCGCGTCGAATTGGCCGAAGCGGAGTTACAGCGAAAGGTCAAACAAGCCGGAGGAAAATGGAATCCTGCGCGCCGATTATGGGAAATCCGCTATGACCAAGCGGTCAAATTGGGGCTGAAAGGCAGAATTGAAAAACCAAAAGTTTCTGATAACACAAACCGACAAGGTTTCTGATACCAGAAACTTGCTGGTTTCTGATAACACAAACAAGTTTCTGATACTGGAAACTTGTTTGTGTTATCAGAAACCCAAACTTGCCGCCTAATTCATGTTCGACTTAATAGTTGATGCGAAGAATAAACTTATCCAAAAAGCAAATAATCCTTGCTATTATTTTAGTAGTTAGCGTTGGTTTTCTCTATCAAATATTACGCAATAAGACCTATCTAAGCCGAGAAGATGTTACTACGCAAATTAAACAAAAACTTCCTAATGGTTCATCTGTTGCCGATGTGGAAAGATTTGTCAGTACATACAAAGCAGAATTTCCTGTGAGTATCGGCTCTTACACCAAGATAGAACCATCTATGAAAAATTATACGGCTGTTCAAGATGGGCCACCAAACGCGGATGGTTACTTGCTGACACGGATTGATCGCACTGGACAATGGCAATTATTTGAGGAGTTTATGTATGTGACATTCTATTTTGATGAACACCAGAAATTGATTGGATACAGTGTTAGAGTACTGGCTGATGCAATTTAGCCGATATTTGTAATGTGGCGTAGGACAACAGTCGAACATACATTGCACCGGAGCGCGCAGTCGTGTCGTCTGTTTTCTCTGACGACTACACGCGCGCCCGGTGAACGAGTTGTTCGGCTATTTCACTGAGACTATGAGCGTGACGACACACACCAAAAAACGCTACGAACGAGTATTCTTCACCGGTATTGCCATAGCATCTGCGGCTGTTGTCTTCGTAGGATTTGCACGGACTTATTACCTCAAGGAATATTTTGGCACACCACATCTCAGTGCCTTACTTCATTTGCATGGGCTGATATTTACATCCTGGGTCGCCCTGTTTCTGACACAAAGCCTGCTTGTTGCGACAAATCGCACAAACGTCCATCGTCGGCTGGGTATGATAGGGGCATTCATTGCAATTTTACTGGTTATTCTTGGTCTTTTGACGGCACTGATAAGAACCAAACAAAGGTATGAACTGACCGGGGATAAGACTCGATTGTCATTCCTAGCGATCCCACTGGGTGACATGCTGCTCTTTGCCTGTTTTGTCGGGGCTGGCTTTTATTACCGCCGTCGAACTGATGTCCACAAAAGGCTGATGCTATTTGCGACAATTATGATTTTAGACGCGGCTTTTGCCCGCATCCTGAAAGCAGGTTCGACCGCGTTCTTTGGCGCAACTGATCTCTTTATTGTCGGCTGTCTCACATACGACCTCATAACAAGAAAGCGTATTCATCAAGTCACCTTGTGGTGTGGCTTGGTTGTCATTGCGTCACAGATGCTTCGGATAATGATTGGACGGACACAGGCTTGGATTGATTTTTCACTTTGGCTGGTACAATGGTTTTAGCCAGTAGAAATATACAAGATGCCGCCGAACACCGAGTTCACCGGGCGTGGCCGTCAGGCGGTCGGTTAGTGACGATCACACGGCCACGCCCGGTGAACTCGGTGTTCGGCGGCCAAGAACCTCTGCTGAATAGTTGGAGAACAATGACGGACACAATGCGCGCGTATGTGATCAAAGAGCTTGGAGGCCCGGAACGGCTGGAACTCAGTGAAATTCCCCGCCCGTTGCCACGGGACGGGTGGGTGTTGATTCGCAACCGGGCCTTCGGACTTAACCGGTCGGAATGGTTCACGAGGCGAGGCGAGTCGCCCTCGGTAAAGTTTCCTCGGGTGCTCGGCATTGAATGTGTCGGTGAAGTCGTCGCCGCACCCGGCTGCAACTTGCCGGTCGGGCAGCGCGTCGCGGCAATGATGGGCGGAATGGGGCGGCAGTTTGACGGGTCCTACGCGGAATACGTGCTGGCGCCACAGCAGAACGTCTTTCCTTTGCAGACCCACCTGGAGTGGAAGCTGCTCGGGGCTTTGCCTGAGATGCTGCAAACCGTCCACGGTTCGCTCTACACGGGGCTGGAGATCGAGCGGGCCAAAAACCTGCTGGTGAGAGGCGCAACCTCGTCCATTGGGTTCGCCGCCATTTCCCTGGCGCGAAGCGTGGGCCTTGAGGTCACCGCGACCACGCGAAGTTCAGCCAAGTCCGACGAACTCAAAGCAGCCGGAGCCACCCATGTTATCGTTGACGATGGTGCGCTGGCGAAAATAGCCCGCACCATCTATCCGGATGGATATGACCGCGTCCTGGAGCTTGTCGGAACGACGACGCTGCTTGATTCTCTGCAAGCGGCGCGACGGGGTGGCATCGTTTGTATGACAGGCATCCTCGGCGGCAAGTGGAGCCTGCCGGAATTTCACCCGATGGGCGACATCCCTACAGGTGTGAAATTGACCTCATACAGCGGTGAAGCGTCCGATATCACCCGCGCGGAGCTTCAGCGTTACGTGTCCCTAGTGGAATCAGGCGAGCTTCCGCTCAAGCTCGGTACGAGTTTCGTTTTCGAGAAGCTCCGTGACGCCCATATCATGATGGATGAGAACCGAGCCAACGGAAAGATTGTGATTGAATTTGTTTGACCTCAATTTCCTGAGCATACGGTTCTAGCTGCCCGCCGAACTCTTTCGTTAGGCGACTACCAGGCCGCGGTAACGAACACTGGGATAAAAGGAGCGATGCGATGAATAACCTTGAACATCTATTTCTCGTCGGCGAGTTCCCCAAGCGAGCCTACCTTCTGTCCGGGCTAACGCTTGAGCTAGTCACGCTACGTCCTGACGGCGCGTCGCACTCGATTTATGAGGAACTGTGGCATCTTGTGGGATACCAGCAGAGTATCATTGAGCCGGGCGAGCCAGTTGGCGAGTTCTACCCGAGCGCCGCGCCGGAGCGCGAGCACGAATGGCACGACCTGGTGCGAGTGTTCCTGGACGGCGCTCGCGCCGCGGCAGCGTTGGAGCAGTCGCCTGAGCGGTTGGCGGTCGAGGTTGAACCGGGTGTGACACTGGCCGATGAACTGAACAGTGTGGCGGTACACAACGCATATCACTTTGGCAAAATCGTGGCGCTACGACAGCGGATCGGCGCATGGCCGCCCACCGTCACGTCAGGCGAGTTGTAACCGCGGGCGCGGTGCGACGCCGCCCAACATATTGAGAGAACCTGCGATGAAAATGTGCGAAACGTAAGTGCCTGATCAAATTCTGAGAGAGATTGCAAGGAGGCTTGTTATGAGAATGGGTCGTGTTTGGTTGTTATTGGCCCTGCTGTTCACTATCAACGCTCCGTTTGCGGGGGGACAGGAACCGACCATTGAATCTTCGCCAACGTCGGTTGCGCGCGGGATGTTTACGGCCATGCAAAAACAGGATTGGAAAGCATTCGCTTCGCATATTGACCCAGCAGATTTAGAGCGTTTGAAACAGGCTGTAATCTATTTGTTTCAGGCGAAGCAATCGGGAGAAGCTTTACATAAACTTCGTTCCAGGTTTGCGCCATACAACTCAGATTCTGTCGGCGCCGCTACCGGGGCTGAATTGTTGCAGGCAGCGATGCATAACGAATTTGCCGAATTTACGAACGTTGGCGAATACCTGGCGGGGTTAAAATTACAGATACTAGGGCAAATCGAAGAGTCGCCGGATAAGGTTCATGTGATTACCCGGCTTGAGGGTGGTATCTACCGCGCAGAGGCTGTGACCTGTGTCAGGCGCGACGGGCAATGGCGTGCAATGCTCAAGGAGGAAATGAACATGATCACGAACGCCATTGAAGGGGATAAATTTGCGAGAAGCCAGAATCAATCGCCGAAATCGCCAAAAGGAGCATCATCAGGACAAGGAGAAAGTAAGATGACTTCCGATGTTGTCGGCTGGGTAAAAGAAAGTGATTCTCTGGTGCAGGTTCTTTGTCGTACCTCAATTCAGGTCAATGGATACAACTCTTCTATGTTGCGTTGTTATCCGCTGGAACCAACGGATGAAGCCTGGGCTTATTTAGGCAACCCAGCAAAATTCAGGGAAGTTTATCGCCGCACTCGTCTGATATTTGGTAACTCCAAGCCAGCGCAAAACCCACAAAAAGCCCCGAAAAAGCGTTATAACTGATGTTACGCGATGAAAGGTTTTCAGGCAGACTTGACAGATGAATGCTGAACATTTCGACCTTTACACCGATTATTTGATTAGCTCGTTTGGCCCAACAACGGCGACGGGTTTGTCAGCGTTGCTGGACGGGCAGTT
>JANRKX010000037.1:0-5122 GCA_033763255.1 Acidobacteriota bacterium
GCGGCAATCAACTTCAACGCGAACGCAGCGAGCAGCGCAGGAGCCTTCAACCAAGGCCACAACCTGCACCACCTGACGCTGAATTCCGGCATGAACTACATCATCCCGGTCTTCCCGCCAAGCTGCTAAGCTCTCGGCAACGGTGTGACAAGTTTTCAAATTGTCACACTCTGCTTTTCACAATTTCCCGGTGTGACAATTTGAAAAATTGTCACACTCAAAACTATCTAAGCCGCCTGACGCAAATCAGGCGGCTTAGACTTTTGCAGAGCATTCAAATCAGGCGCTGGCGAAACAGAGCCTGTATGCTTTTCTTCAAACTGAGCCTACTCGTGCTCTTTCCCTTTTTTAGCTCTTCGTTATACTTTCGCGGCGTCGCTGCTGAAGCAGTAGTTGGCTGCGACCCGCCTTTTCCTGTTTAACTTTTTTACCTGCAAAGATGGAGACGTGATGCTGTCAGTATTGTATCTGGCGGGCATGGTGTATTTCGGAGATTGCCTTTGCCGCTGCTTTTACCGTTACAAATCAATTCAACACCGTTTAGCCACAGCATTTTTAGTGGGGTTATTGGTCAGCAGCATCATTACTTACCTGGGCGCGTTGGCTTTCGCACGCACAGCCCAGCCAATGGTTTGGGGCAATGTCATTTTTGCGGTCGCGGTGGGACTTGCCGCTTTGAAAACGCTGCGTTGTCCACCATTGAACGACGACGACAATTCCAGACCTGCGGGAAATGACAAATGGGATTGGCTCTGCCTATTTTCCTGTTTTGTGTTTAGCAGTTGGTTGATGTGGGTGACTTTGGATTTTCCCAACGGCGATTTTCAGTTCGGATTCAAAAGTTGGAGCGATTTTGGAGCCAACCTGTCCGTCTCGCAAAGCTTTGTGTTGGGGCACAACTTTCCTTCGACGCATCCGTTCTTTCCTGGCGAACAGTTGCGTTATCACTTCCTGTTTTGGTTTCAAGCGGCAAATCTGGCTTTTCTTGGCATGTCGTTGGTGTCGAGCGTCAATTTCCTGAGCATACTGTCAATGTTGGCTCTGGTGATTCTGGTTATGACATTCGCCGAGCAGGTGTTTGCCTCAAGAGCCGTTGCCCGCATCTCTGCGATTCTGTTCTTTTTCACTTCCAGCGCGCTTTCTTACATTCCTTTTCTGCGAACGCAACCGGGAATCAGCCAGGCGGTTAAATCCATCTGGAACGCGACTCAATTTGTTCATTCGGGCTACGCTTATCGCGGAGAAGATTGGGGAGCATTGACCGTCGGCATTTTTGCGAATCAACGCCACCTGAGCAGCGCCATTGGCATTCTGTTTATCGCCCTGATCTTTCTGGTTGATTGTTACCAACGAGCGAGTTCTGCACACTCAGATGTGGGACAGGTTCAGAACCTGTCCCGCCCAATCAAAAAGTACACACTGGCAAATAGCTATAAACCACTGCTCTTTTCCGGCGCGTTGATTGGGTTGTTACCTTATTGGAACAGCGCCGTTTTTGTCTCGGCTTTTATCGTGCTGGGCGGCCTTTGGTTATTTTTCCCCATTCGAACTTACCTGCTCTTTTTAATTGGAATGGCGATTCTGGTTGGATTGCCGCAAGTCTTGATGCTGAGAGCGGGCACTCTGACGCAAACCGGACATTCTCTTTTCCATTGGGGCTACACGATTCCTGAACCGACGTTGTGGCTGGTGGTGAAGTATCTGGCTTGGACGTTTGGTTTGAAATGGTTACTGATTGGTGTCGCGCTGTGGTTGCTCACCAACGCTCAGCGGCGATTGTTTCTGGCGTTATTCAGTTTGGTGGTGGTTGTTTTCACGCTTCAACTGAGTACGGATGTTTTCAACAATCACAAACTGCTGAACATCTGGACGATCTTTGCGACGATCTTTGCGTCTTACGCTCTGTGGCGCATTGGCAAAGGCGGCTTTCTGCGCGTCGGATTAGCGTTAGTTTTGGCGCTGGCAATGAGCTTTGGCGCAATTCTGGATTTGTTCCCGCTTCAGAACGATTCGGTCATTACGATTCCTCACCAAAACGACCGCCTGACGAATTGGATATTTCAGAATACGCACCCCTCGGATGTGTTTTTGACGCATTCCTTTCTTGCCCACCCGATTCTGTTTTCAGGTCGCAAACTCTTTCTGGGCTACACGCTGTTCGCGTGGACTGCCGGGTACAACGTCGGCCAGCGCGAAGCCGTTTACAAGCAAATCTTCAAAGAACGAAACCGCGACGAACTGATCCGGCTGCTCAAACAGAACAAGATTGCCTACGTTGGAATTGACAACGATTTGAAAGGCAACAGCCTGATCAAAGAGTTTTTTGACGAATCCATATTTCAGCAAAATTTTCAGAAGGTTTTTGAAGACACCGAAAACCGTTACGCCAGCCTGACCATTTACAAAGTCCCCGATCAATAACCTTGACCTCGGCGTCTGTTTTCCGATGCCAAACTGTTCACCAAAATTTTCCAGATTCGTTGATGCCGGATTGACCAAATTAAATATGAGCGCCTATACTCCGCGCCGTTGGTGAAATTTTCGGAACTATTTCCGAAAATAACCTCTCAATAATTTTGCAGCGTTTGCAGCTTTGTTCACCAACACTACGAACTTCAAAACCTCTAAAAATTTTCGTGGCACATCTTTTCGACGGTAAGTCATGAAAGACGGGTCATCAATTTGCGTCGAGCGACGCACCTGCAGCGATCAATCCGGTTGGCGGGAGCGCGGCTTGCCAACCAGCCTCGATTTTTCGAGCAACCTCATAACTGCACGAAGCCAGAATTGTGGAGCTTTTCCACGACGACTTCTCAGTTCACCATTCCCACGGAGGAAAAATGCGAAACACGCACAAACTCACACGCAGAGTGCTGACCATTTCGGCATTGGCACTTTCATTTGTCATCGCCGGTTGGCAAGCTCCGACCTTGATGGCTTATTCCAACAAAATGGCCAAAGCCGTTCGTTCGGCAGTAACCAAATCTCCCGCTCAACCGGCTGAGGCGAAAGCGGCTGCGGCTCCTGTCGCCGCAATGCAGGAACTGACCAAAGAGCAAAAGCACGCTCGAATGAAAGAGCTGCAAAATCAGATTGCCGCCTCAAAAGGCCAAGCCGGCCAACAAGCGGCGCTGGATGCTGCGTTGGTTGAATTGAAACAAATTTCAGACAGCATGGGCGGCGACCTGCCCGCCAACGAAGGCCCGTCTACTCCCGGACAAACCGGCGGCGCTCCTCCGACCATTGGAGTTATCCCACCTGCCGGACAGGGATGCGTGTTGACGACTGCCGTCACCACCAACTCGACGCCGGTTGCCATTCCAACTGGCCCGGCTGTTGTGACTTCGACTGTCACCGTTGCAGGTGCTGGCCCGTACATCTGGGACGTGAACCTGCGTACAGCCATCACTCACTCGTTTGCCGCAGATTTGGACATCACTATCCAATCGCCCGCCGGAACCGTCGTCACGCTGACAACAGACAACGGCGCTGGCAACGACAACACTTTCAACGGAACAGTTTGGGATGACGACGCAAACCCCGCCGGACAAGTTCCGTACACGACTAACAACGGCTTGGTCACGGATCACGCCTACGTCAACCTGACCTTGGCTTCGCCACTGGTTCCCGAAGAAGCAATGGCTGCGTTCAACGGCGAAGACCCCAATGGAACCTGGACGATCACCATTTCCGACGATCTGGCTGGGGACGGCGGTTCATTGGATAACTGGGACTTGGAAATCTCGACGCTGCCTGCGGCTCCACCGGTAACTACGACTAGTGCGACTCAAAACACTCCTGTGGCAATTCCGACCGGCCCGGCGGTTGTTACTTCGACTGTAGTAGTTGCAGGCGCTGGCGCTACGCTGAGCAAGCTGACGCTGTTGACCAATATCACGCACAGCTTCGCGGCGGATTTGGACATCACGCTGCAATCGCCCGCAGGAACCGTCGTCACGTTGACGACCGACAACGGCGCGGGCAATGACAATACTTTTAACGGCACACTTTGGGATGACGACGCCAATGCTGGCGGACAAGTGCCATATACGACCAACAACGGCCTGGCGACCGATCACGCTTACCTCAATCTGACGACTGCAACACCACTGGTTCCAGAAGAAGCGATGGGCGCATTCATCGGCGAAGACCCGAACGGAACCTGGACGATCACGATTTCCGACGATTTGGCCGGAGACGGTGGTTCGTTGGATAGCTGGACGCTGAATGTCACTACGGCTGGCAGTTGCTGCACGATCACCTGCCCGACGAATCAAAACGCCTTTGCCGGAGCGAACTGCACGGCAGTGGTCAATTATCCTGCGCCGACAACATCAGGAAACTGCGGTTCGGTGACTTGCGCTCCGGCTTCAGGGGCGACGTTCCCGCTGGGAACCACGACAGTGACCTGCTCGGTGGCCAACGGCCCAAGCTGCTCCTTCACTGTTTCGGTGGCTGACAATACTCCGCCGACGGTGACTTGCCCGGCTCCGATCTCTGTCGTTGGCGATGTGCCGACAGTGGTTAATTACACAGTTCCGACTGCGGCAGACAATTGCGGCGCGTCGGTGGCTTGCGTGCCGAACACAGGTTCTTCGTTCCCCGTGGGAACTACGACGGTGACTTGCACGGCAACTGACGGCTCTCAAAACATGGCAACCTGTAATTTCACCGTGACCGTGGTGCCTTGCACAATCACTTGCCCAACAGATCAAGTCGCCTGGACTTCTGGAACATCGGCTCCGGTAAACTATCCGGCTCCGACGACGACTGGCAATTGTGGAACGGTGACGTGTTCGCCTGCTTCGGGCAGCACGTTCAACGTTGGAACTACGACGGTGACTTGTTCGACGACGGCTGGGCCGAGCTGCAGTTTCAACGTGACGGTCAATCAGTTGACGCTCGGAGCTGCGTTGGCTGATCCGATTGCCTGCACTGGACCTGGCAACAAGGTCAATGGTTCGTTCTCCGCGACCAACAACTCCGGCGCCAGCGCGACGGTGTCGGTTTCGGCTACGTTGTCGAACATCGCGTACTTGCCGAACACCGCAACGGCCACTCAATCCGGTTCGATCATCGTTCTGGCCAATGTCATTAGCTGGACTGGAACGCTCGGCGCGGG
>JANRKX010000038.1:0-3111 GCA_033763255.1 Acidobacteriota bacterium
TAGACCTCGAATCAGTTGACTCTTTGTTTCTGCCATTTTGTGTGTCTCGAAATGTTGGAGTGAAAGCCATGCAAAACGCGGCTTGTATCGAAATGCGCGGCCAAGCTTCTACGAGTCGTTTGCGGCTGTCAATTGTTGCAGAGGGCGAAGCAGAAAAACATTGGGCGGCAACCAGTGAAACCCAATTGCCGCCCAACGTTTGAAGTTCTGTTCTGACGAACAATTATGCGAGTTTGCCAAATCGTTCGTGGAAAGGTTGCACATCCATTGCCGCCGCTTTGGCCAGAGTTTCCAACCAGTTTTCGTCGGCAAAGTCGCGCGCATTCAACCGAACCATGTAATCGCGCGCCACCTGGTAACTTTCCGTCGTCACATCCACCGGACGCAATTCGCCTTTGCCTGTTTCGGGATTCAGTAACTGACTGAGCGGCATCGGCGTGAAATCGCCATTCTGCATGGTCACCAGCGCCGATGTGCCTCCGGCTTGCAAGTATTTCACCGCGGCGTACCCCAGATCGCGCGCGTGCTCTTCGTCGAGTGGAATCGGCGCAGCGCAGCGCAATTCGTAACCAATGGTTTTGTCCACAATGGTCGGTTTGATGCTGCGTTTTTCCAACCGCCGTTCGACAACGTTTTTGATTTTGCGCCCAAGATCAATTTCGGCGACGCGCAGATTGCCTTGCGCGTCACGATCCACGTCCTGCAAATCTTTCACTTCGTCCGGGCTGAAACGTTCGGACAAAGCTTCGGACAGCAACACGACGCCATGATTTTTGCCCATCGCCCGGCGTTTGATAATCGAACCTTCGACGATGTCGCAGATTTCATCCAGCGTGATGACGGCGTTGGGAAACTCTTCGGGAATGATCGTGCAGGTCGCGCCGGCGGCCATTCCTATGCCCAGCGTCAAATGGCCCGTTGGGCGTCCCATCGTCACGCCCAGATACCAGCGACCGGTCGTGCGCGCGTCTTCCATCAAACTTTCGACAATCGAAACGCCGGTTTGCCGGGCGCTTTCGTACCCCAACGACACCAGCGGATCAGGCAGCGGCAAATCGTTATCAATGCTTTTGGGAATCTGCACGACCTTGATCGCGCCTTCGGATTTCTGTTCGACCGCCAACGAACTGGCGACCAGATCGTCTCCGCCGATAGTCACCAGCGCGTCAATTTCCAATTTTTTCAGAGCGGCGATGGCGTGCTGCAACGCTTGTTCGTCAGAGGCCACATTGAACCGCGACGTGCCCAGCAAACATCCGCCTTCGGTATGGATGCGCGACACTTCGTCGGTCGTCAGTTCGTGCTGTTCGTCGGTGTATCGTTGCGCCAACCATTCAAATCCATCGTGAAAGCCAATGGGCTTGATGCCTTCATCAATCGCCGCCAACGCCGCCGCCGCAATCGCCCCATTTACTCCGGGCGCTGGGCCGCCGCCAACCAAAATGCCAAGTTTTTTAATAGCCATATTCTTGTCCAGTTCGCTGTTGGCAGTTCACAGTTGGCAGTTCGGATTCTGTGAACCGCGAACTGTGAACTGCGAACTAGCTGAATCTTTTCTTCAATTCCTCAACAGTCAGATTTCCGGCCTGAGCCAGTTGCTCTGCCCAATCCGTCTGCTCGAAGTCCGTGTAATCCATTCGCAGCATGTATTGCCGAGCAACTCGATAATTTTCGCTGTTGATGCTGACGTTGCGAACGACGGTTTTGCCTGTGTTCGGGTCGCGGATGTCGGCAAAAAGCAACGGAACCAGTTGACCGTTTTGAATGCTGACCATCGCTCCGCTGCCGCCATTGAGCAAAAACCGAATCGCCGAATTCCCCAGTTCGCGGCAGTAAGCCATATCGAACGGAATCGGGTCGCAGCAACGAACTTCGTAGCCGATGTTTTTGTTGCCAATCGAAACGCGCAAACCGCGTTGTTTGAATCGGCCTTCGAGTTCGACTTTGACTTTGCGCGCCAGATCAACTTCGGCAAAGCGAATATGGCCGTGGTCGTCTTTTTCCACATCCTGCAAATCGGCCAGTTCTTTCGGATCGAGCTTTTCAATCACGCCTTCGGCCAACACAGCCACGCCGTATTGCCTGCCCATCGCGCGGCGTTTGATGATCGCGCCTTCGATGATGTCGCAGATGTGAGCGAACGGCACAGTTTCATGCTCGAATTCTTCGCGGATCAAAGTCAGCGTGGCTCCGGCGGCTTTGCCAATCCCCAAAGCCAGATGCCCTGCCTGCCGCCCCATCGCCACAACGATGTACCAACGCCGCGTAGCTCGCGCGTCTTCCATCAGATTTTCGACCAATTCCGCTCCGACGTGCCGGGCAGTTTGAAATCCGAAAGTCGGAATGTGCGGCGGCAGCGGCAAATCGTTATCAATCGTTTTCGGCACGTGAACCGTGCGGATGCCGGATCGTTCAGCCACCGTCGCCGAAGATTTCGCCGTGTCGTCACCGCCAATCGTCACCAGATGCGTCACACCCAAACCGTTCAGCGTGTCCACGACGGCCTGCATCTTTTCGTCAGAACTCGTCGGGTTTTCGCGCGCCGTGCCCAGCACCGAACCCCCGCGAAAGTGAATGCGCGACACGTCGTCAATCGAAAGCCGTCGCGCGCACGACGGGTCGCGTTTGACCAGATGTTTGAATCCGTCCTGAATGCCCAGCACGTCAAAGCCTTCGTTGATTGCTTTGACAGTTGCCGAACCAATTACCGAATTGATGCCGGGAGCAGGCCCGCCCCCAACCAAAATCGCAAGTTTTCCTGCGGATGCCATTTGTCTTTCTCCTGAATAGGCTCCTGAACAGGTACGGAACCGGGAGCGGTAGCGACCGGGTCGTGCCTTTCATTGCTTGTGCTTGATTGAAATAAAGATGAAGTAAGCGCGATTGTAGCGGAGCCGACTTGGTTTGACCAGTTCAGCATTCATTAGCTATAGCTTTCAAGAAAAAGAAAAGTGCCAGCAGGAGTATCGCAACCAGCCAAGGTTGCGTGGTCTCCACGACCAAACCATTTTATCGGCAAGGGGGCCCCAGTGAGCAACGCAAACATGGCTGGTTGCGCTACCGTTGCCAGATAAATCCTTTTTCTTGAAAAATATAGAAAAAATACACGAA
>JANRKX010000039.1:0-9472 GCA_033763255.1 Acidobacteriota bacterium
GAGTTTCAGTTCCTCTCAGGTTCGATCAGCACTTCAACTTATCGAAACATGGCTTCTTGCTGTTCAGGCTGAGCTTAAGTTTCAGTTCCTCTCAGGTTCGATCAGCACTTCAACTTACGTTGATGAGGTTTACGGCGTGGCGTCGGGGAATGAGTTTCAGTTCCTCTCAGGTTCGATCAGCACTTCAACAAAAAGGCTTCAATCGAATTTTCGTCGCCAAGCTCGTTTCAGTTCCTCTCAGGTTCGATCAGCACTTCAACTCCTCGTTCATTCCCCAACGGCCATTCGCGCCGTAAGTTTCAGTTCCTCTCAGGTTCGATCAGCACTTCAACAATCAGCTTTTCGCTTTTCTGATTTTCAACCAACTGTTTCAGTTCCTCTCAGGTTCGATCAGCACTTCAACCCGGGTTTGACGGATCGTGCGGTCTTCTGTGGTCAGAGTTTCAGTTCCTCTCAGGTTCGATCAGCACTTCAACTTACGGCAGTCGGGCGCGTTCGGATGGGTCGGTTGAGTTTCAGTTCCTCTCAGGTTCGATCAGCACTTCAACTCGGCGAGGTCGAACGCAATTACGGCAAAAGTTATTCGTTTCAGTTCCTCTCAGGTTCGATCAGCACTTCAACGGTGCAACGGGAAAACGGGATTGAGGTAACAATCAGTTTCAGTTCCTCTCAGGTTCGATCAGCACTTCAACAGCTCAAGCACATCGATGGTGTGCAAACGGGCGAAGGTTTCAGTTCCTCTCAGGTTCGATCAGCACTTCAACTCTTGCCTCTGTAAATACCACAATCAACAGGATTTGCGGTAGCGATTTTGCACATCTCCGAAAAAAAGCTAAAACCATTCAGAAAAAACGAGCCAAAATCGCGCTAAAGCCTTGTGTTTCAACAAGATCACATCTGGTCTAAAAACGAATTCCCCATTCGTGGGTTAACTTGTCGGCAGTCAGTTAGTTAGCAGAAAGTGTTTCAAAAGCAGGCAGACATTTACCAAACACCCCTTTATTGCAAACAAAGCAGTTACGAGAATTTTTTAGTCGGTACATCTTTTCAAAAGCCGAGAATTTATGCTGTAAAAATCCACGCAACTATCCCAGTGATAAAATAATAGTTTTTGTCGAGATTTTATCTTGACGAAATATGTGCAATGACATTACTCTCGACCTCGTTGAGTCGCGGTGTGGGAGCAGAAACAAAGCTTGTTCTCACGCATCTGGAAATGAAAACCAATAAGCGAAGTCATACGAGCTTCGTAAAGAAACAAACGATTGCTTCAAAACAGGAGAAAGGATTTCAATATGCAAAGAGTTTTTCGTTCGCTTCAAGTCAAAACTTTAATGGCGATGTTGTTGTTGGTTGGGTCGCTCGCGCCCACGGTTTCGGCTGCGCCGACGGCTTTGCTGACAGATGGAAAAACCACCGTCACCTTGAGCAATGATTTTCTGGGCGCTTTGGTTGCGTTGAGATTGTCGGCGGGAACCGTCGGAGAGGGAACATTGCGTAGCGGCGTGGCGAGCTTTCCGGTGACTGGTGGAGCATTGGATTTGGCTACGGCCAAAGGTGAAATCAACCACACTGGCGGATTGGTGTTGGCCGCCGGTTCGACGCGGGTCGAATTGTTGAGCTTCAACATTGACACCAGCGGTTCGCGCACGGTTCTGACCGGATTGGTGACAGTCAATGGAGATTTTGTCGGACGTTTGCCGCTGTTCGATCTGACCTTGCCTGCGGTGACATTGCCTTTGCAACCGCAAGCTTTCAACAATCTGTTTCTCCCCGGAGTGAAAGTGGCACTCTCTGCCGAAGCTGCTCAGGCGTTGAACACTGTGTTTGGAGTGACTGCGTTCACCGAAGGATTCAACATCGGCACGGCTTCGCTGTTTGCCGTGACCACGAATTCTCGTCGCAATCCATTCGCTAACTAACTTTTCAAAAAAAACGATCAATCAAACACTCTGGCCTTCATCATTGAGAACAACAATGGTGAAGGCGTTTTTGTTTTGTGGGAATCAGTTGACCGGCGCGACGCCAATTCTCAGAGAGGTTTGCTTGTCAGTTTGCGGCGATTGCGTTACAACCAAAAACGAAAATCAAACAGGTCACAGTGAGGCATTCGGGGAATCAACCGTCTGAAATTTTTGGCTTGAAAGGACAAGAAAGATGAAACATTCAGCAGCGTTTGAAGAGCTTTGCAACGACGCCAAAACGCGCGTCCGCGAAATCACCGTCGCCGAGGTCAAACAAAAACTCGACGCTGGCGAACAATTCGTTTTCATTGACGTGCGCGAAGACAACGAATGGGATGTGGATCACGCCGCCGGTGCGCAACACCTCGGACGCGGCATCATCGAACGGGACATTGAAAAAGTCGTCCCCGACAAGTCATCTGAAATTGTGTTGTATTGCGGCGGCGGATTTCGTTCGGCTTTGGCGGCGGACAATTTGCAACGGATGGGTTACACGAACGTGCTTTCGATGGCGGGCGGAATCAAGGCTTGGCGAGATGCGGGCTACGCGATGGAATAAATCAAAAATCAAAAATCAAAAGGCAAATATCAAAAGGCAAAAACGGGAAACTGAATCCTACTTTTGCCTTTTGATATTTGCCTTTTGATTTTTGCCTTTTAGAAAATCGTCACCTTGATCGAAAGATACTTCTTCGGATTCTGGCGGAAATCGTAAATCAGCTTGGTCATTTCTGCCGACAGCGTGTTGACGTTGTTGTACAGCTTGTCGTCTTTCAGCAACATTCCGGCAGTGCCTTCGCCTTTTTCCAGCCGAGTGGTGATGGCATTCAGTTTTTCAACCGTATCGCGCGCATCGGCATAAAGCTTTTCATCGTTGAGCAATTTGCCAAGATTGCCTTCGCCGCGTTCGATCTTGGCCATCGCGTTGTCGAGCTTGGCTGAAATCTGGTCGGCTTTGGCAATTAAGGCGTTGGCTTTGTTGTAAAGCTCGTTGTCTTTGACCAGTTTGCCCAAAGTGCCTTCGCCTTTGGTCAATTGGGTGTTGAGTTGTTCCGAGATGCTGCGAAGTTGCGTGACAGTGTCGCTGACCTGTGTGTAAAGCTGCGGGTCGTTGATGAGTTTACTGAATGTTCCTTCGCCTTCTTTCAGCGCACCAATCAGAGTTTGCGCTTTCAGAATGGTGTCGTTCAGGTTGACGTAAAAATCTTCGTCGCGCAGGAACTTTCCGGCAGTGCCTTTGCCGTCGCGTATGTCTTTGGTCATCACCTTGATGTCGTCGGAGATGGTGTTCAAGTTGGTGACGGCGGTTTGTGCGGCATTCAAAATGTCGCCGACGCTTTTTTGCGCCTGGCTGACGATTTTGTCGCCGTTGTTGATGGCTTTGCCGCTGAGCGTGCCAGGAGTGATGTCAATGACGTTGTCGCCCAGAACTCCGGCGGTTTTCAGCGTGGCGACAGAATCGCTGCGAATGCGTTCGATGGCCGGACGACCGTCCAGAGTTCCGTCAATATCCATGACGATTTCTATGTTGCCCGATTCGGCAGCGGTTTTGGCATCGGCAGGAATCGCGCGACTGAAATTGATCGCCTTGACGCTGCCGATTTTTTTGCCGGACAGGCGGACTTCTGCGCCTTTGCGTAATCCATCCACGCTGGGCATTTCGGTGCGAACGGTCGTCGTTTTGCCGAAGCCTGGAATTTTCAAATCGCCGCTGACGGCGAAAATCACCAACACCAGAATCGCCAACGCTAGCAAAACCAAAAGCCCGACTCGCAATTCGGACAAACGTGCAGGTTTGTTCTGCGGCATAAATCCTCCAACTCAAAAAAAGGCTTATCTCTGATTGAGAAATTTCTGTACGTAAGGATTGGACAGTTGGCGCATCTGTTGATTGCTGCCGTTAAAGATGATGTCGCCGTCCCGAAGCATGATGAACTTGGTATTAATCAGGCAAAGCTTGTCGCCTTCCTGTTCAAAATGAACGTCGCCGAAATCGTCGCGCACCACGTATTCGGTTGCCAGAACATCCATGTCTTCCAATCGGTGAGTGACGTAAATCGAAGATACTTCTTCCAGATCGCGCAGCTTCAGCGCCAATTCGCAAATCGTGCGCGCCGTAATCGGATCGAGTCCGGCAGTCGGTTCGTCGTACAAAATGATTTTCGGATTGCCAACCAGCGCGCGAGCAATGCCGACTCGGCGGCGCATGCCGCCCGAAAGCTGGTTGGGCATCTTGTCAATTGCGTCTTCCAGATCAACGAAGCGCAACATTCGCAAAACCACTTCTTCGATTTCGGATTCGGCCACTCGTTGTTCGCGCAATCGGTAAGCGACGTTGTCGTACACCGACAAACTGTCGAACAGCGCGCCTTCCTGAAAGACCATGCCGATTTTTTTCCGCACGGCCATCATTTGCTCTTCGTTGTAACGGGTGACGTCTTCGCCGTCCACAAAGATATTTCCGGAATCCGGTTTCAACAGTCCCAACACCAACCGTAGCAATGTGGATTTGCCGGTTCCCGAACCGCCCATGACGATTTTGGATTCGCCGTATCGCACGCCGAAACTGACGCGGTCGAGAATTACGTTGTCGCCGAAGGCCAGCGAAACGTCGCGGAATTCAATTGCATAAGGAGTTGCAGCCATAAAAAATCAAAAGGCAAAAGGCAAATATCAAAAGTCAAAAATTGTCAGAGGAGAGATGTGCAAAACAGCCAAAGGCAAGCCCCGAACTTTTGTCACTCGCCTGCCGAACCTTTGCCTTTTGATATTTGCCATTTGATTTCTCACCTTTTTAGCGGGGATCGAGCAGCAAAGAGATGATGACTTTCGACAACAGGAAATCCATTGCAATCACCAGAATCGAAGAATTAACAACCGATTCCGTCGTCGAACGACCCACGCCGACCGTTCCGCCGACCGTGCTCAATCCTTTGTGACAGCCGACCAGAGCGATGATGAACCCGAACACAGTCGGTTTAATCAATCCGCCAATAATTTCATTGAAGTTGACGGCTTCCATCGCCGATGAAATGTAAACCGATGACGCTTGATGCAGCATTGTGATGGAAATCAGCAATCCGCCCATTGCGCCGACGAAATCGCAAACCACCGTCAGCGCAGGAGCCATAACAACCAACGCCACGATGCGAGGTGCGACCAGCTTTTTAATCGGATCAGTGCCGAGCGCACGCATTGCGTCAATTTGTTCGCTGACCAACATCGAACCCAATTCCGCCGCGATGCCCGAACCGACGCGACCGGCCAGCATCAAACTGGTCAACACAGGGCCAAGTTCGCGGATCAAGCTGGTGGCAACCAATTGGCCCGTGACGTTCTGTACTCCGAATTTTTGAAGTGTGTTGGCCGAGTTCAACGCCAGCACCATTCCAGTGAAAGTGCCGGTCAGCAGGATAATCACCAGGCTTCCAAACCCAAGAATGTCCATTTGCCGAATCATCTCGGCACCGTATCGCGGCGCTTTGAAGAACCCACGCAAAACGCGCCAGACGAGCAAAGTTAATTCCTGGAGTTGTAAGACGTTGCGGGTGATTGGATTCATCAGAAGTGTTCGGATGTGTTTAGGATTCGTTCGCGCCAGTTTTTTTCGTCAAGGTACGGTCTTCAGCCCTTTTTTCCATCTGTCAAAAACGTAATGAAATATCGGCGAAACTTCGTTTGAAGAGCGCCCGGATGCAAGGGCGGCTTATGATGCTGTTTTTGATTTCACAGGTCAAGCCAAGTTTCAGCGATGCCAATACAGCAGATTGCTCACGTAAAACTACGCGGGAAACCTTGAAAAACTCGCAGAATCAATCTCTTGCCGTCAGCTTTGTCTGACAATCCTTGCCGCTGATAGTTGTCTAAAACCAGTAAATGCACGTATTTCTAAAGCAGCAGGAATCAATACAATGAACCGCATCGAACGCAAGTTCGATTTAGCGCGAAAGCGCAGTTGCAACGCGAAAGTCGGTTTTCACTGACTTCGTTGAGCAACAACTGACCACCTCGCGTCTAGTTCAATGCAGACCGAGCGGGCGGCGAAACAGAAGTCTTTGGTTGCCCTGACGCTGTTTCGCCGCAAATCCAGGAGAAGGTATGACTACAAGGCGGAAGTCTGTTTTTTAACGACATCGTTGTCTTTACCAGCACTTCATTCATAAAAACGCCGTAGCAGGAAACGAAAGTCAGGCGGTTGCCGACATCGTTTTTTGCTGCGGCCATTTTCAATTAATTGTCCTGGGTTTATGGCAACATCGCCCAACTGCTTGCAGCCGCAGCTTGCGTGGCTTAGGCTCGGTTTCCAATCCGTAAAAACTATCTGAAATGGAATCACTCGCAAATGTCACGGTTTATTACCTTCGTTTTGTTACTGGCTGTTGTGTCAACGGTGTGTCTGGCTCAGCAGGCTGAGAAAGCTCCGCCGCCTGAAAAACAAGCTGCCGAAGAAGCGAAACCTGCCGATGCCAGCAAGCGCGTCGAATTGAATATGCTGGGCAAGACGGATTCGGCTTCGGGCGAAAGCCGTCGCAACGAAAACGTCCAGTTTAATTTGGTGGACAACGGCGCGTTGAAGGAGTTGAACGTTCGTTTGGGAACCACGGCGACCATCGTTCGAGAATTCAACCCGGTCAGTAACTATTTCGGCTCGGAATTCGGCAACGCGCCGCGTTCGGCGATTTCTTTGCCGGGTGTGTTGCGGGCGGGTTTTCACGGTCAGCTTTACTCAGGCCATCTGAACAGCATTTTCACGGCGCGGTCGTTTTTTCAGGTCGGCAGAGTCAAACCGGCGCGCGAAAACGATTATGGTTTCAACGCCGGATTCGATCTGACCAAACGCACGAAGTTTTTTTTCGACGCCAGTCAGCAGCGCATTCGTGGCGTGGTCAACGGCAATGTGCTGGTTCCGAAGCCGGACGAACGCACGCCGCTCACGAACGATCCGGCGACGCGGGCGTTGGTTGCCAGATTTCTGGCGGCGTATCCGGCGGAGCTTCCCAACCGAACCGACATCAACGAACGCGCACTGAACACCAACGCACCGCAATCCATCAACAACAATCAGGCGAGCTTTCGGCTGGATCAAACGCTGACTCGGCGCGATTCGCTGGCGCTGCAATATCAATTCACTTCGCAAAACGTGGATGCTTTTCAGTTCGTCGCCGGGCAGAATCCGAACACCGACACCAAATCTCACACGGCGCGCATCGGCTGGACGCGAAGTTGGAGCGCGAAAACCGTCAGCACGGCACTGCTCAGTTACGAACGAGTCAGTTCATTGCTGGAACCGGAAAAGAACGCGGTCGGGCCGTTCATTTTGATTGCCGGGCTGACGGGGTTGGGACCGGATGGAACCATTCCGATTGATCGCGTGCAGAATCAGATTCGCACGGCTTTTCAATTGCGACGCACCGAAGGCAAACATAATTTGACGGCTGGCGCGACCCTGATTCGTCGTCAGATCAACAGCATTGAAACCGATGTGCATCGCGGATTCTTTTCGTTCAACAACGATTTTCGGGACGAAGCCGGAAATCCGCGCACAGCGATCACCAACTTTCGGTTGGGAACACCATCTCAACACATTCGTTCCATTGGCGACATCTATCGCCGTTTTCGCCAGTGGGAAGGGCAGTTTTATGGCGGAGACAACTGGCAAACGACTCAGCGACTGACCTTGCAACTCGGTTTGCGCTGGCAACCGACGGCCAAGCCGATCGAAAAAAACAATCTGAACGTCGTTCCCTTTGACAGCGATTTGAACAACTTTGCGCCGACCGTTGGCTTTGCTTATCGGATGCCTGGCAAGCGAGGCGTTTTCCGCGGAGCGTTCGGCACTCATTTCGGCGAACTCTTTTTCGTCAGCTACCAGCAGATTCGTTTCAGCCCGCCGCTCAACAACAAAGTCGTCGTCGTCGCGCCGCAAAGTTTGCTCAATCCCTTTCAAGGCGAAATCGGCAAACCGACGGTTTACGCGCTTGATCCCGAACTGGCGACGCCGTATTCGTATCAGTACAACCTCAGTTGGGAACCGGAATGGAATCAGAAAGCACGGTTGCAGTTCGGTTATGTCGGCAGCCGATCTCACAAATTGCTGGTGCTCTGGTATCTGAACCGCGCGCATCCTGTGGCCGGAGTTGAGACAATCACGCGCACGATTCCTCAACGTCGCCCGAATCAGGACATCGCCGATTACCGGCTGACGGTGAACGGTTCGCGCGGATATTTTGACGCGGCGAGGGTTTCATTGACGCTGCCGAATTGGCATGGGTTGACGGTGGATTCTTCGTATTGGTTCAGCAAGGCGATTGACCTGGGCGCTAGTTACACCAACACCGCCAACGAAAACGATTCGCGCAAATCGCGCAGCCAGACCGAATTTGAAACTCACCGCGATATGAAAGGCGTCAGCGATTTCGATCAAACGCATGCTTTTTTGCTGCGGACGAGTTACGCCGTCAAAGCTCCGAAATTCAACCGAGCGTTTTCGGCGATTGCCGATGGCTGGAATCTTTCGACAGTGGTGCTGGTAAAAACGGGAATTCCTTTCAACCTTTCGACCGGCTCGGACGGACCCGGATTCGGCAATGTGGACGGCAACGGCGGCGACCGCCCGATTTTGCTTGATCCTTCGATTCTGGGCCGAACGATTGCCGATCCTGACACTTCGCGGCAGATGTTGCCGCGAAGCGCGTTTCGCTTCATGCAGCCGAATGAAATCGTCGCGCTCAGCGAACGCGGCTCGCTTGGCCGCAACGTGTTTCGCAAAGGGCCGATCCGCAACGTCAATGCTCAGTTGTCGCGCGCTTGGGCGTTCAAACGCGACCTGCGGCTGACTTTTCGCGCCGAATCCAACAACCTGTTCAACACGCCGCAATTCGCCGAACCGGGTTTTGAACTGGCCAATCCGAACTTCGGCGCAATCACGAACACATTGAATGAAGGGCGGACGTTCAAATTCACCTTGCTGTTGGGATGGTGAACCGAACTGGGGACTTGAGGTAAACTTACCGCCGCTGAAATTAGCGTCAAACACAACTGGAGGTTTTATGGCAACAGCAACGGCTAAAGCAGCAGCAAAAGACATCGGCGAATTGATTGCTTGTGACCCAAAGATTCGCAATGGCTGGGCATGCGTGGCGGGAACGGCGACCTCTGTTCATCGCATTTCGGTGCGATACAACATGGGCAGCAGCGTTGAAGAGATTGCTGAACAGCTTGACCATCTTTCTTTGACGCAGGTTTTAGCCGCGCTGACCTACTATTTTGCCAACAAAGAAATTATTGATGCTGAGCTTGCCGAATACGAGGCCGAATCAGATCGGATAGAGCGAGAGTATTTTCTTTCCCGGAAAAACAATCATGAAAACTGATGTTACGCGCTAAAGAATTGAACATTCGGTTTGACACGGTTTTCGTCCCGGCAGGGACGGTTTGATATTAGCCCGGCAGTTCACTGCCGGGAAAAGCAGCGAATGAATCGGCGTCCTGTAGGGACGCTTGAGTTT
>JANRKX010000040.1:0-15522 GCA_033763255.1 Acidobacteriota bacterium
TCTCCAACTATTGCTAACCAACATTATGCGCCTGATAGCTAGTGGCGAAGCTTCAAGTTGGCGACGATTGTACCTGACTGATCTGTACAACCAACGATCAGGGTAATCGTGCCAGCTTCGACAAGCATTAGGCACGATTACTTGCTGTACAATTCGACAATGAGCTGTTCCTTGATTTCAGGATCAACATCATCGCGGCGCGGCAATGCCGTCACACGTCCAACAAGCTTGTCCGGGTTGACGATTTCCAACCATCCCGGGCGGCCACGGCCTCCGGAAGTCTGAAATGCTCCTTGAATATGGGTATTGTCGGAGCTTTTTTCTCGCACAGCGACTTCATCGCCGATTTTCACCTGGAACGATGGAATGTTGACTTTGCGCCCGTTGACCTGAACGTGCCCGTGTCGAACAAACTGGCGGGCCTGGCGTCGGGACATTGCAAACCCGAGCCGATAAATCACGTTATCCAGCCTACGTTCGAGCAGGGTGAGCAGGTTTTCACCGGTAACGCCTTTCTGACTGGCAGCTTTTTCGAAGTAATTACGGAACTGCGTTTCCAGCAGATTGTAGATGCGCTTGACGCGCTGTTTTTCACGCAACTGTTCGCCATAACCACCGGCTGTTTTTCGTTTGGCGTTCGGACCATGCTGACCAGGCGGATTGGTTCCTCGCTTTTCAATCGGGCACGAAGGCTTGTAGCACTTCTCGCCTTTCAGATAAAGCTTCATCCCTTCGCGCCTGCACAGACGACATTGTTTGCCTCTATCTCTAGCCAATCTCTTTCCTCCGTATATTCGGGCAGCGCAACCCTGCCGTGATCTTCAGTCAGCCAATTTCATCTGGCAGGTTGCGTCGAGCAATTCAATAAAATCCAAATCCGACATTTGTCATTAAACACGACGGCGTTTCGGCGCACGGCATCCATTGTGCGGAATCGGCGTGACATCGCGTATCAATTTGATTTCGATACCAGCAGCCTGAATCGCGCGAACTGCGGATTCGCGTCCTGAACCTGGGCCTTTAACGCGCACTTCGCAACCACGCATTCCGCAATCACGGGCAATTCCAGCAGCTTTGCTGGCTGCTTGCTGTGCTGCAAACGGAGTCCCCTTGCGTGAGCCGCGGAATCCCATTGCGCCAGATGAACACTGCGCCACCAGATTGCCTTGCAGATCGGTGATGCTCACCAGCGTGTTGTTGAAAGTCGCCTGAATGTGGACGATGCCCTGAGGAACGACCTTCTTCTCTTTCTTCTTGAAAACTTTCTTTTTGCCTGCGGTTTGTTGCTGCTTTGCCATAATGGTAGTCAATGCTCATTGGCCGGGAACGAAACGCCGACCAGCCGCTGAATTTGAAATTTACTTCTTACCTGCAACCTTCTTCTTGGCGACGGTAGCACGGCGAGGTCCTTTGCGTGTTCGCGCATTTGTATGCGTTCGCTGACCATGAACCGGCAACCCACGACGATGACGTAACCCACGGTAACAACCAATGTCCATCAACCGTTTGATGTCCAACTGAATCTGTTTACGCAGATCACCTTCGACGTTACCGCCCTGGTCAACGACGGTACGGATGCGGTTTAATTCTTCTTCGCTCAGTTCGCGGATCTTCTTGTTAATATCCACTTGAGCTTCGCTAAGAATGCTGGTTGCGCGTGATTTGCCAATTCCGTAAATGTAGGTCAAACCGATTTGAGCGCGCTTTTGTGGCGGTAAATCAACACCTGCTACACGTGCCATTTATCTTTCTCCGTAACTGCTCTCGAATTTCACAGTTTGAAATTCGGAATTTATCCTTGTCGTTGCTTATGTTTCGGATTCACGCAAATGACACGAACCACGCCGTGCCGGTGAATGATTTTGCATTTGTCGCAAATCTTTTTGACTGATGCTCTTACTTTCATTTCAGCCTCGTAAAGGTTATTCAATCAACACTTACTTAGAACGCCTACTTGAAACGATAGACAATACGTCCCCGAGTCAAATCGTAAGGCGAAAGTTCTACCAACACTTTGTCGCCCGGCAGAATCTTGATGAAATTCTTTCGCATACGCCCTGAGATATGCGCCAGCACCTGGTGTTTGTTTTCCAATTCGACTTTGAACATCGCATTGGGCAAGGTTTCAAGCACAGTCGCCTGTACTTCTATGGCATCTTCTTTCGACATATCTTCAGATAGTGAGCTTAAACACTGGAACGCGAAACCGGCATTATAAACGTGAGTCGCGTTTTTGCAAGCAATGATCGGGTTGTGTCACTAAAGCATCAACGAACCATCTTCCATTGCTGTCAGAACAACCGGGCCGTCCGGCGTAACTGCTATCGTATGCTCAAAATGCGACGAATACTTTCCGTCTTTGGTTTTCACAGTCCATCCGTCGCTGAGCACTTGAACTTCGTGAGTCCCGATATTGACCATCGGTTCGATGGCCAACACCCAACCTTCTTTCAATTTCGGCCCTGTACCCGGACGACCGTAATTGGGAACCTGTGGGTCTTCGTGCATGCGCTCGCCGATTCCGTGTCCGCAAAAGTCCCGCACAATCGAAAAGCCTCTCTCTTCAACCAACTCCTGAACAGCATACGAAACATCGTATAACCGATTACCAGGAACCATTTTTTCAACTGCGCGAAACAACGAAGCCCTGGTCGTTTCCAACAAGTTTTCAATGCTCGCAGTGACTTTTCCGACCGGAACCGTAATTGCGGCATCTCCAACAAAACCGTCCAGCGTCGCCCCGCAATCAATCTTTACGATGTCACCTTCGCGCAATCTGCGATCCGACGGAATCCCGTGAACGACTTCGTCATTGACCGACGCGCAAATTGAAGATGGGAACTTACGATAACCTTTGAAGGTCGGGTAAGCACCGGCGGAGCGAATCTTTTTTTCAGCAAAAGCGTCCAAATGGCGGGTAGTTATTCCCGGCTCGACCATCTTTCGCAATTCAGACAAAGTCTCAGCCACAATCAGACCGGCAAAACGCATCTTATCGAGTTCGTTCACGGATTTACGTATGACCATCTTGTCTCTACCGGCTGATCACGCCTTCAATCAGCGAACATAACTTCTCGAAAATCTCTTCAACCTTGCCTTCACCGTCAATTTCAATCAAACGACCGCTTTGCCGATAGTATTCAATCAGCGGAGCCGTGGCAGTTTTGTATTCCTCAAAGCGACGTAAAACCGATTCGGGATTGTCATCACTGCGTTGCTTCAACAGCTCACCATCCTGGTCGCAGATGCCTTCGACCTTTGGCGGTCGAAAATACACATTGTAGATTTCGCCGCATTTATGGCACGTACGCCTACCTGTCAAACGCTTGAACAGTACTTCCTGGTGAACCATTGCCCTGACCAACAAGACTTCTTTTTCTTGTCTTTCGGCTAGCTCTTCAAGTTGATGAGCCTGATTGATCGTTCGTGGAAACCCATCGAGAATGTAGCCGTTCTTGCAATCGGGACGAGCCGTCCGGGTGCGTATCACTTCAGCGAGAATTTCATCGCTAACCAGCTTGCCCGAAGCCAAGGTCGCTCTGATTTCCTGGCCCAACGTCGTTTCGGCTTGAGCCATCTCTCGCAAAATGTCACCTGTCGAAATCTGCGGGTAGCCATACTTTTCTGACAGCAGGCGAGCTTGCGTACCTTTGCCTGCTCCTGGCGGCCCGATTATCACAATCACTCTCGACATAGGTAACTGATTCCCTGCTCCCAGATTAAAGTGCCAGATAGTGAATGATTAAGTCGCGCGACGGCCACGCAATCTGCCGCCACGGGGACCGAGGAATCCGTCGTAATGTCGCATCACCAATTGAGCTTCAACCTGACTGATCGTATCCATCGCCACGCCGACAACAATCAACAAACTGGTTCCGCCGAAGTAAAACGACACTCCGAGTCCCGTCAAAATCCAACTCAAGCCGGGGATATTTTGAATCACACCATCAAGCCAGGTTCCGATGAATGGCAGGTATTGAACCTTGAACCCGCTAATCATCAACTGTGGAATCAAACAAACAACCACCAGATAAATCGCTCCCACAGTCGTCAACCGAACCAGAATCGAGTTGAGAAAGTCCCCAGTGCGTTTACCAGGACGAATGCCCGGAATGAACGCTCCCTGCTTACGCAAGTTTTCTGCGACCTCATCGGCGTTAAAAACAATCGAAACGTAGAAGAAAGCGAACAGTATGATTCCGCTGATAAAGAGCAGTTCGTAAACCGGATGCCCACCACTCAACCAAGTGTTAAGAGTGGTCAGCCAACTCCATTGGCCAAATGTCACCAGCGATTGCGGAATGGCCAGGACAGAGGAAGCAAAGATTACAGGAATCACTCCGGCGATATTTACTTTCAGCGGCAGGTGCGACGATTGAGTTTGCACCATTTTGTTGCCAACCATACGTCGAGTGTGATTCGTCGGAACCTTGCGCGTTCCCCGCTCGAAGAAAACGATTCCAGCGGTCACGGCCACCATAACTACCAGCAGGATAATTACAAACACTGCCGAACCAGGGTCTTTGATCGTGGCCCACAATTGGCTGATCGCGTTTGGAACTCCAACGACGATACCGGCAAAAATCAGCAAGCTGATTCCATTACCGATGCCACGTTCAGTGACTTGTTCGCCCAACCACATCACGAACATGGTTCCGGCGGTCAGAGCCAACATTCCCATAATCACAAAACCGACTCCGCCTCCGCCAACAACCAGCGAACGAGGGATTGAACCGATGGCGACCTGCTGGTTTTGCAACCAATAGGCCAAGCTGGTTCCCTGCACCACACAAAGCAAAACCGTCATGTAACGAGTGTACTTGTTGATTTTCTGGCGGCCGAGTTCACCTTCCTGCTGAATCGCTTTCAGCTTCGGGTAAACCGAAGTCATCAACTGAAAAATAATGGAGGAAGTGATGTAAGGCATGATGCCGAGCGCAAAGACCGAAATCCGGCGCAGGTTGCCGCCTGAAAACAAGTCCAAAGCTCCGAACAATCCGCCGGCTTGCGAACTCCAAAACGCTTCAACGGCCTCACGATCAAGTCCAGGGACCTGAACGTGAATGCCTGCACGATAAATCGCCAGCATTCCCAAAGTGAACAACACACGACGGCGCAGTTCGGGAATCTTGAAGAGATTCTGGATCGCTTTGATGAATGAATCGAACATATCTTCTCTTCCCCAAATCAAGGCCAAACAAGGCCCCAAACTAACCCAAGCTAAAAAGCCATCAAGCCGCTTCGCTCGCTGCGGCGGACTTGAGTGCGATGACCTCTGCTTTGCCGCCTGCCGCTTCGATCTTAGTTTTCGCAGACTCGGTAAACCGGTGTGCGCTTATGGTCAAAGCCTTGCTCAACTCCCCATTGCCCAAAACCGCAATGGATTTTTGCAGCGATTTGCGAACCAAACCATGTTCAACCAGCGATTCGGGAGTGACAATTGCACCAGCTTCAAAAACTTCTTCCAGCCGTGCAAGATTCACTTCCGCCCATTCGCGTTTGAATATGTTCGTGAATCCGCGTTTCGGCAAACGACGATGCAGCGGCATCTGCCCGCCTTCAAAGCCTCGTTTCCGCGAATATCCTGAGCGCGATTTTTGCCCTTTATTACCGCGTCCCGAGGTCTTTCCGAGTCCCGATCCCTGACCGCGACCGACGCGCTTCTTTTTGTGAGTGGCGCCAGCGGGCGCTTTGAGATTGTTTAAGCCAATAGCCATATTAGTTCCCAGTCTCTACGTGTCCGGTTTCGCACGGACTTGCCACAAACTTATTCAACGATTCGCAACAGATGCGGAATCTTGGCGACCATTCCACGAATGGAATCGTTATCAGGTCGTTCAACAATCTGGTTGAGCTTGGTCAATCCCAGACTACGCACAATAACCTTGTGTTTTTCCGGCGCGGCAATGGCGCTCCGGTACCACTGAATTTTGATTTTCTTTTCGTCCGCCATACTTAGAGTTCCTCCACTGTCCGGCCACGCAACCGTGCAATCTCTTCGCGGCTCCTCATGTTGGCCAGCGCGTCAAAGGTGGCGCGAATAACGTTGTGAGGATTGTTAGAGCCTAAACTCTTGGTCAGAATGTTGCTGACGCCGACCGCATTCATCACGGCGCGAACCGCTCCTCCGGCGATAACTCCTGTACCTTCGACGGCAGGTTTGAGCATAACTCTGCCCGCGCCGAATCTGCCGACAATCGGATGCGGCAAAGTCGTCCCAACCAACGGTACACGAATCAGGTTACGCTTGGCGGCTTCCAGAGCCTTGCGAATCGCCTGTGGGACTTCTTTGGCTTTGCCGGTTCCGAACCCGACAATTCCCTTTTGATTGCCGACAACGACCAGAGCGGCGAACGACAGGTTCTTGCCGCCTTTGACGACTTTGGTGACGCGGTTGATCGAAATCACCTGATCCGTCAACTCAAGCCCGTCCGCATTGATTCTGTCCATAAAAACGATTCTCCAAGCTAAAACTGTAATCCCGCTTCGCGCGCGGCTTCAGCCAGCGATTTCACGCGACCGTGATAAATGTATCCGCCGCGATCAAACACGACGCTGTTGATGCCTTTTTCCTTGGCGCGTTCGGCAATCAGCTTTCCGATGGATTTGGCGGCGTCTATATTGCCGCCATTGCCAATGCCTGCGCTCTTTTCGACTGACGAAGCCGAACAAAGCGTCACACCGTTTACATCGTCAATCACCTGAGCGTAAACGTGATTGAGACTGCGAAAAACTGCCAGGCGCGGACGCTCCGACGTGCCTTTCACTTTTTTGCGAATGCGCGTGTGAACGGCGCGCCGCATGTCTTGTCTTGATTTCTTTGCCATAACGATCTGTGTGCCTTTGTCCAACGATGAGCTATTCGATTTATCACCGAAAGCCCCTTCGTCGGAACTTATGAGTTCATCGTTTATTTACCGGTCTTACCGGGCTTCAATTTGATCGGACGGTCAGCGTAACGAACGCCCTTGCCTTTATAAGCATCGGGTTTTCGCAAATTGTGCATGTTCGCCGCCGTTTGCCCTAACAATTCCCTGTCAATTCCCGAAAGAGTGACCGTGGTTTGATATTGGTTGATCGTGCGCGCCAGTTTTTCAATCTTGGCGGTAACGCCTTCCGGCAACACGAATTCAATCGGATGTGAATACCCAAGCGCGAAATTGATGCTGCGGCCCTTTAACTCGGCTTTGTAGCCGACGCCGACGACATCCATCTCCTGCGTGAAGCCTTGCGAAACGCCCTTGACGGCGTTGGCGACCAGCGCACGCAGAGTTCCATGAATGGCGGTGTACTCTTTATCCTGGCGCTCGGCGACAAGCTTGCCATCTTCCACTTTGAGTGTGACACCGGCAGGAATCTTCGTCGTCAACTTGCCTTTCGGACCTTGAACTTCGACGACCGATTCCACGATGTTGATCTTCACATCTTTCGGGATCTCGATTGGTTTTTTGCCTACTCGTGACATAACTCTCTCGTTGGTTGTCGGCGATCAGAGACTGACGCTGAACGCAGCGCCCAGCCACCAACCACCAGCCGCTCAATAAACGCTACACAATAATTCGCCGCCGACATTCGACTTGCGCGCCAGCTTGCCGGTCATCACTCCCTTGGAAGTGCTGAGAATGCTGACACCCAAACCGCCAAGCACTTTGGGAATTTCGCCGCTTGGCACATATACGCGCAGACTCGGACGGGAAACTCGCTTCAGTTCCGAAATAACGCTTTCGCCTTTCGGGCCGTAGCGCAGAAAGATTCTCAACGTACGAATGTTGGTTCCTTCAGCGGTCTTGATGCTGTAGTTGGTGATGTAGCCTTCTTCTTTCAGGATTCGCGCAATTTCTATTTTCAGCCGCGAAGCCGGAACATCCACCTTGGAATGACGCGCACCAATTGCGTTTCGCATGCGCGTCAACATATCCGATATTGGGTCAGTTATCATCGTTTGAACTCCACTCAACTTAAGTCCTGTGTTCCGGGTAGACGGCCAATCCGCCCCCGGCAGCAGGACTTTCGACTACCAGCTTGATTTCGTCACGCCCGGAATGTCGCCTTGCAGCGCCAACTGGCGGAAGCAAATGCGACAGACGCTGAATTTACGCAGGTAGGCGCGCGGGCGACCACAACGTTTGCAACGGTTGTAGCCGCGCACTTTGAACTTCGGTTTACGGTTCGCTTGAACGATCTTTGAAGTCTTTGCCATAGTTCCTCTGAGTCTCTAGTTTTGCCGGAACGGCATTCCCAGATGGCGCAGCAGCGAGCGCGCCTCTTCGTCAGTCTTTGCCGTGGTGACGATGCACACATTCATTCCGCGCGCTTTGTCAATTTTGCCGAAATCAATCTCCGGGAAGATCAACTGGTCTTTCAGGCCGACCGTGTAATTTCCGCGACCGTCAAAAGCCTTCGGGCTGACTCCGCGAAAGTCACGAACACGCGGCAAGGCCAGGCTGACAAACCGATCCAGGAATTCATACATGCGGTCGCCGCGCAAAGTCACCATTGCGCCGATGTTCATGCCTTCGCGCAATTTGAACGCCGCAATGGATTTCTTGGCTTTGGTAACCACTGGCTTTTGGCCAGCGATGGTTTGCAGATCGCCAACGGCAATATCAATCGCTTTGGCGTTTGCAATCGCTTCGCCCAGACCGACATTGATGACGATTTTTTCCAGCTTCGGAACGCTCATCGGGTTCGAATAACCGAACTCTTTTGTCATCGCCGGAGCAATCTCTTTCAGATATTTTTCTTTAAGTCGTGAAGCCATAACTTGAACTTAACTCCCTTCCCTCAACCAACGTTGGACAGTCGGGCATTGCGGTTGCTATTCCAGTGCCGCGCCGGTTTTTTTTGAGATGCGAACTTTGCGGCCATCTTCCAGAATCTGGTAGCCGACGCGAACCGGTATCCCATTTTCCAGGTACATCACATTCGACACATCAATCGGAGCTTCTTTCTCCACGATGCCTCCGGCAACGCCGCGCTGCCGATTCGGACGCTCAAAATGTTTGAGCATGTTGATGCCTTCGACCAACAATTTGCGCTCTTTGGTCAACACTTGAATCACACGGCCACGTTTGCCCTTGTCGCGCCCGGAAATGACCATCACCTGGTCGTTCTTTTTGATTTTCATTTTGATTGGCATGGTCCTTTTGACTCCCTTTACCCGCTCGACTAAATCACTTCAGGAGCGAGACTGACGATCTTCATAAACCCTTTTTCGCGTAACTCACGAGCTACCGGACCAAAAACGCGAGTGCCAACTGGTTCGCCGTCCGGTTTGATAATTACCGCCGCGTTCTCATCGAAGCGGATGTAGGTTCCGTCTTTGCGCCGAACTTCCTTGCGCGTGCGAACGATGACTGCCTTGACGACCTGTTTCTTTTTCACCGTCCCGTCTGGCGAAGCTTCCTTGACCGAAGCCGTAATCACATCGCCCAAACTGGCGCGCGATCCGATATTGCCGCCAAACGGCAGGATCATCGCAATTTTTTTTGCCCCTGAATTATCGGCGACCTGCAAAAGAGATCGCATCTGTAATGCCATTGCTAGCCTCCTGTCAGTGTCCGGTTTTCAGCTTCCGGTTCCCAATTCGAATAACGACATTCTGGAAACTGGCGGCTGGCAACTGGAAACTGAGTTACTTACTTGCCTTACGCAACACTTCAACCACGCGCCAACGCTTAAGTTTGGACAGCGGGCGGGTTTCGGAAATGCGAACCTGATCGCCGATGCCGACGCCTTCGATTTCGTTATGCGCCATGAACTTCGTCCGTTTCCGCACGTAGCGTTTGTAAATCGGGTGTTTCACCAAACGGTCAACGCGCACGACCACCGTTTTTTGCATTTTATCGCTGGTCACGATGCCGATTTTTTCGGTGCGACGACCACGAGGTTTTGCTTTGAGAGCGGTGGCGCTCTCCGGCGCGCTTTCAGCAGCAACCGGTGTTTCCAAATTGTCTTTGATCTCGTCCATATTCAATCACACTGGCCGTTGTCCGCCTGGCGAAGAGCGGCCTTTTTGAACTTAGTTCTCTACGCCAAGCGCACGCCCGCGCAAAATGGTTTTGATCTGCGCCAGTTCCTTCTTCTGTTTGCGAATCTGCGCGACTGTATCGGTATCGCCGAGCGCCTTTTTGAAATTCAGGCGAAACTGCGATTCTTTGATTTCAGCCAATCGCTTGATCAATTCTTCAGTAGAGGTTTCACGCATCTTGTCGAGTTTATGCTTCACAGTGCGCCTCCTTCCTGATCTTTGCGCGTCACGAACTTGGTTTTGATCGGCAGTTTGGCCGCCGCCAGTTCCATCGCACGTCTTGCAGTCGCTTCATCCACGCCTTCCATCTCGAAGATGATGCGACCAGGCTTAACAACAGAAACCCAGCCTTCCGGCGCACCTTTGCCCTTGCCCATACGGGTTTCAGCCGGTTTTTTAGTGATCGGCTTGTCGGGGAAGATACGAATCCAGAGCTTGCCGCCGCGTTTGACGAAGCGCGTGATGGCGATACGACCGGCTTCGATTTGCCGTCCGGTCACCCACGACACTTCCATCGCTTTCAGCGCAAATTCGCCGAACGCGATGTTGGTTCCGCGCTTGGCAGCGCCTGCGCGACGACCGCGTTGCTGCTTACGATATTTGACCTTCTTTGGAATTTTATATTCAGCCATACTAGATTCCTGATGACTGGGCGACCTGATGACCTGGCGACCTGGCGAATACAAATCATTCGCCCCGTCTCTCCGTCTCCCTGTCTCCCCGTCCTAGCTACCTCTTCATCATCGCTTCGCGCGGATCCATGATTTCGCCGCGGTAAATCCAAACCTTGATTCCGATCACGCCGAAAGTGGTGTTGGCTTCGGCGAAGCCGTAATCAATGTCTGCACGTAGCGTGTGCAACGGCAGACGTCCGTCCAGAGTCCATTCGGAGCGGGCGATTTCCGCGCCGCCCAACCGCCCCGAACAACGAATCTTGATGCCTTGAGCGCCGAAACGCTTGGCTTCTTCGACCGATTTCCGCATCGCGCGACGGAACGCCACGCGCTTTTCCAATTGCTGGGCAATCTTTTCAGCCTGCAACTGAGCATTGAGTTCCGGTTTATTGATCTCGCGGATATCAATCAGCATTTCGCGCTTGGTGCGACGGCTCATTTCTTGTTTGAGCTTGTCAATTTCCGCGCCTTTGCGTCCGATGATGATGCCGGGACGCGAAGTATGAATGACGATTCGCAAGCGATTGGCCGCGCGATCAATTTGAATGTGCGAAACGCCAGCCTGCGCGAACCGCTTCTTCAATTCCTTTTTCAGCTCCAGGTCTTCTAACAACAACTTGCCAAAATCTTTTTTGGCGAACCAACGTGAATGCCAGCCGCGGTTATAACCAAGCCGGAAGCCGTAAGGATGTACTTTCTGACCCATAATTTCTCCGTTGCCGAAATCTCTTAATTACTCAGCCGCTGCAACTTGATTGTTGGCGGCTTTGCCGGATTTTTTGCCTTCGCGTTTTTCAGAAGACACCACCACGATCAGGTGGCTGTAATGACGACGTTCGCGGTAAGCTCGCCCCATTGGCGCCGGGCGAACGCGGCGGCGATGCTTGGTCGTGCCGGTGTTGGCGTAACAGGCCTTCACCCACAATTCGTCAACGTCCACCATCACGTTTTCCTGCTCTGCCAATTGTTCAGCATTAGCGCGGGCAGATTCCAGAACCTTGTAAATCTGGCCGGCGGCGCGTTTGTTGGTGAAGCGCAGAACTTCGCGCGCTTCGCTGTATCGAAGGCCGCGAATCAAATCCATGACCAACTTGGCCTTTTGCGACGAAATTTTGACGTTTTTTGCTTTCGCAGTTGCTTCCATGTTCCGAACCTCTATCTGCGACTGAAAGACAAGACTGAAAGTTTACGAAGCGAAATCGCATTTCCCCCGTCTGTCCTTTCTTCCTGTCCCTGCGTCTTACTTCTTACCGGCTGATTTCTCCGCCTTGTCCGCGTGACCTTTGAAAGTGCGCGTCGGAGAGAATTCACCGAGTTTGTGTCCAACCATGTTTTCGGTGATGTAAACCGGAATGAACTTTTTGCCGTTGTGAACCGCCAGCGTGTGACCAACCATTTCCGGGAAGATTGTCGAGCGGCGCGACCAGGTTTTATGAACCTTCTTCTCATTCGCCGCATTCATCCGTTCGATGGCTTTCATCAGATGCGTATCAATAAACGGGCCTTTTTTAACTGAACGTGCCATGTTTATTTCGTTCTCCGTTTCACGATGAACTTATCGGTGCGCTTGTTGTTGCGCGTTTTGTAACCACGAGTCGGTTGTCCCCAGGGGCTGACCGGATTGCGTCCGCCGGAAGTTTTTCCTTCACCACCACCGTGAGGGTGGTCAACCGGGTTCATAGCCACACCGCGAACGGTCGGGCGAATGCCTTTCCATCGCGTACGGCCAGCTTTACCAACCGAAACGTTTTCGTGTTCGACATTGCCGACCTGACCGACGGTCGCCATGCAATCCACTGACACCTTACGAATTTCGCCGGAAGGCAACCGGAGTTGCGCCAGACCGCCTTCTTTGGCGACAAGCTGGGCAAAGCTGCCAGCGCTTCGAGCCATTTGCGCACCTTTGCCAGGTTTCAACTCAATGTTATGAATTTGGGTTCCGAGCGGGATGTTTTTGATTGGAAGAGCATTACCCGTCAAGATGTCTGCTTCAGGGCCGGACAAAACCGTTTGGCCGACCTGCAATCCGGCAGGCGCGATAATGTATCGTTTTTCGCCGTCAACGTAATTGATCAGAGCTATGCGCGCCGAACGATTCGGATCGTATTCGATCGTCGCCACTTTTCCGGGGATGCCGGTCTTGTCGCGTTTGAAATCAATGATGCGGTAGTGGCGTTTGTGTCCGCCGCCACGATGGCGCACGGTCATTCTGCCCAAATTGTTACGACCGCTGGTGCGCTTTTTTGTATCAAGCAGCGGCTTGTACGGCTTATCTGTCGTCAACTCATCGTTGGTCAAATAAGTCTGATAGCGCCGCGCCGGACTGGTTGGTGATAGCTTCTTGATTCCCATCTTTTCCCTCTGGTTTGGAGTTCAAGCTACGGCTAAACTCCCAGCTTCCACTAAATCGAATCCGCGTAATCCACATTTTGACCAGGTTTGAGTGTCACGTAAGCTTTACGCCAGTCGGATTTACGACCGACCGTGCGGCCACGACGAACAGTCTTGCCGCGATAATTGATGACTCTCACCTGATCCACTTTGACCTTGAAGATCGCCTCGACCGCATCCTTTATGGCGTATTTGGTAGCGTTGTCAGCTACGCGAAACGCCAGCACCTGCCGGTCGCGCTTGATGGTCTTTTTATTTTTGCTGTCGCGGATGTCACGCGTGCTCTCTTCTTTCAGCCGGAGAGCTTTTTCCGTAATCACCGGCGTTTTGAGCACATCCCAAATCGTTTTCATGGTTCTTTCCTCGTCAGCGACGCGCGGGGCGACGCCAATTCGATTACTTGCTCAACTTTTCCTGCAAAGCGTTGATCGCATCGCGCGTAAAGACAATTTTGTCGTGATACAGCACGTCATAAATGTTGACATTGACGTTACTGGCGACTTTGACGCCTGGAACGTTGCGCGACGACAACACCAGATTTTTTTCCGGCGTGGTTTCAACAATCAGCGTTTTGGTGTCCCAGCCAAAATTTTCGGCAACAGCAACAAAGCTTTTCGTCTTGTGATCGCCCAACACAAACTGGTCAACCACCAGCAAATTGCCTTCGCGAAGTCGCTCGGACAACGCCGATTTCAACGCGCCGCGTTTCATTTTTTTCGGCATTTCGGATTTCCAGTCACGCGGCTGCGGCCCGTGAACGTTGCCGCCGCCTTTCCAAAGTGGCGATCGCAATGAAGCGATTCGCGCACGACCGGTTCCTTTTTGCCGCCAGAGCTTTTTGCCGCTGCCCGACGTATTACCGCGCGTTTTGGTCTTAACTGTTCCCTGACGTTGGTTGGTCAGGTAATTGTTGACCGCGAAATAGATCAAAGCTTCGTTGAGCGGAGCGCCAAAAATTTCTTCACGCAACTCCAGTTCGCCGACGCTTTCGTTTTTCAGATTTTTGACTTCAACGGTTGGCATCGCTGCCCTCTCAAGATTCGGTTCAGAGTTCAAGCTTTAGCTTGCCAGGCGTACGGGCAATCCAAAGACTGAAATCTAAACAGTTAGTCAGTCTCTTTCTTCTTAATCAACACGTAAGCACCTGTCGGTCCCGGCACAGCGCCTTTGACCAGAATCAGGTTTTCTTCGGTATTGACCTTCACAATCTTCAGGTTCTTGATGGTCTTTCGCTCAACGCCCATGTGTCCGGCCATCCGCGTGCCCTTGATGACGCGCGAAGGATAAGCCGAGGCGCCAATCGAACCAGGCGCGCGGTGAAACATCGAACCGTGCGATTTACGTCCGCCACCAAAATTGTGCCGCTTGATAAAGCCTGCGAACCCGCGTCCCTTGCTGGTTCCGATCACGTCAATGGTGTCGTTTTCAGCGAACTGATCCACCAGCACTTTGTCGCCGACGCTGATCTGTTCATTGCTGTTTTCCAGACGGAATTCGCGCAGAATCTTGGTTGGTGGCACTCCTGCTTTGGCGAAATGCCCTTTCATTGGTTTGTTGGTGTTTTTCGGATTTTTGTCCTCAACCAAACCAAGTTGCACGGCTTCATATCCGTCCGAAGAGACGGTCTTGCGCTGAACAACCACGCAAGGGCCTGCTTTGATCACCGTGACGGGCGTAACTGTTCCGTCCGGCGCGAAAATCTGGGTCATACCCAGCTTTTTACCGATAATTCCGTTCACCATTTTGGTTCCTTTTTGGTGATTACCTACGATCGCGTCCGAAAGCCTTGATTTCGGCGTCCACCCCGGCAGGCAGGTCGAGTTTCATCAACGCATCCATTGTTTGCGGCGTCGGATCAAGAATGTCCATCAGTCGTTTGTGGGTGCGAATCTCAAACTGCTCGCGCGATTTCTTGTCAACATGCGGCGATTTCAAAACGGTGACTTTGTTTTTCACCGTCGGCAGCGGGATCGGCCCCGCCACACGAGCGCCAGTACGTTTAGCCGTTTCTACGATTTCCGCAGTTGATTGATCCAACACACGGTAATCGTAAGCTTTCAGGCGAATTCTGATTTTGTCGTTCAGCATTTCAGTTTCCAGTCTTCAGTTTCCGGTTTCCAGTCAACCATTGATGGCGACTGGAAACCGGAAACTGGTAACTACTCGATGATTTCGGAGACGGTTCCTGCGCCGACTGTGCGACCGCCTTCGCGGATGGCGAAGCGCAAGCCTTTTTCCATCGCAATCGGAGCGATCAATTCGATCTCCATCGCAATGTTGTCGCCAGGCATAATCATCTCAACTCCGTCTGGCAGTTTCGCAACCCCCGTCACGTCCGTCGTGCGGAAGTAGAACTGCGGACGATACCCTGTGAAAAACGGCGTGTGACGACCGCCTTCTTCTTTCGTCAAAATGTATGCTTCTGCT
>JANRKX010000041.1:0-7554 GCA_033763255.1 Acidobacteriota bacterium
AGCAGAAGCATACATTTTGACGAAAGAAGAAGGCGGTCGTCACACGCCGTTTTTCACAGGGTATCGTCCGCAGTTCTACTTCCGCACGACGGACGTGACGGGGGTTGCGAAACTGCCAGACGGAGTTGAGATGATTATGCCCGGCGACAACATTGCGATGGAGATCGAATTGATCGCTCCGATTGCGATGGAAAAAGGCTTGCGCTTCGCCATCCGCGAAGGCGGTCGCACAGTCGGCGCAGGAACCGTCTCCGAAATCATCGAGTAGTTAATTTTCCAAGCTTGTTTGATTCAAGCGACTTCAATTTTCCAGAAAGATTGTTATGCGAGATAAAATCGTTCTCCAATGTACCGAGTGCAAGGATCGCAATTACTTCACAACCAAGAACAAGAAAAAGACTACGCAGCGTCTTGAGTTCAAGAAGTTTTGCCGCAAATGTCGCAAGCACTCGCCGCACCGCGAAACCAAGTAACGCCAGGTCGGCAGTATTGATTCAGGGGTATAGTGTTAACGGTTAGCACGTGGGTCTCCAAAACCTAAAGTTCGGGTTCGAATCCTGATACCCCTGCCAGTTTATTGAACGTAAATCAATTCCACCGACAATCGAGGTGAAAATAATGGCAACATCGAGCACGCGCGAAGGAGCTGCGGCGATGACAGAAGAATCAAATGAACAATCGCTAGTCGCCAAGCCAACCGGTTGGCTGAATAATGTCCGCCAATTCTGGCGCGAAGTTGCGCGAGAAATGAGACAGGTTTCCTGGCCGACCCGTACGGAAGTGGTGAACACGACGATTATTGTGGTGATCGCCGTTTTCTTTTTTGCTTTTTATCTTTTCGCTGCCGATATCGTTTTCTCGTACCTGATCAAAGGAATTGAATGGGTGGCGAGCAAGATTTTTTAAGCGATCTCGGTTTATTTTTTTTTCGGTCATACGTTCGGAGAATTCCGCAGATTATGGCGAAGCAGTGGTTTATCATTCACACTTATTCAGGCTACGAACGCAAAGTGCGAGATAGCCTGAACTCGCGCATTCAGGCGTTCGGAATGGCCGACGAGATCACTCAGGTTCTGATTCCGACGGAAACAGTCGTCGAGATGAAAGGCTCCAAGCGCGTTGAAAGCACCCGAATGTTTTTTCCGGGTTACGTGCTTGTCGAAATTGAGTGCGCCGAAAATGCAGATATTTCCGATCGCGCCTGGCATCTGATCAAAAGCACTCCGAAAGTGACCAGCTTCGTTGGCGGACAAAAACCGACGCCGCTGAGTCAGGAGGAAGTGGATCAGATTGTTCATCACGTTGAAACGGCCGCGGAAAAACCAAAACCGAAGTTTACATTCGAGCGAGGTGAAACCGTGCGAATCACGCACGGTCCATTCACCAGCTTTATGGGTACGGTCGAAGAAATCAACGGCGACAAGAACATGCTCAAGGTCAACGTGACCATTTTCGGGCGGGCAACTCCGGTCGAATTGGGCTTTTTGGAAGTCGAAAAGGTTTCCTTCTCAGAAGAACAATAAATTGGGAGGACGCTTTTGGCGTCCGATCATAACCAATACTTACTATGGCAAAAAAAGTTACAGCAATGATTAAGCTCCAGGTTCCCGCTGGTAAAGCGAACCCTGCTCCTCCGATTGGAACGGCGCTGGGTCCGCAGGGCGTGAACATCATGGAGTTCTGCAAACAATTCAATGCGAAAACCTCCAGCTTGGGCGACATCAAGATTCCAGTCGTCATCACGGTTTACGCGGATCGTTCATTCACCTTCATCACCAAGACGCCTCCGGCTGCTGATCTGATCAAAAAAGCTCTGAAGTTGGAAAAAGGCTCTGGCAAACCGAACCGTGAAAAAGTCGGATCAGTCACTCGCGCTCAGATCGAAGAGATTGCGAAGCTGAAAATGCCGGACCTGAATACAACCAATCTCGAAGCGGCCATTCGCACCATCGAAGGCACGGCCAAGAGTCTTGGACTAGACATCAAATAATCTTCAGATTGCGAGTTGTTGTTGACGAGCGTAATGCTTGATTCTTCGTCGCCAACAATCTGAAACCGCAATCCTAAGAGGGAGTGGCCCAGCCCGAATTTGACGGAATCCTCTGTGGCCACGCTAATACCTGAAAGGAAATAATCAATGGCAGGAAAAAAGTTTAAGGCTGCGCTCGCCCAGGTAGAGTTGAGTAAACTCTACCCTTTGACTGACGCCATCGCGTTGTCGAAAAAGGTCGCTTTTGCGAAATTTGACGAGACCGTTGAAGTCACCATGGTTCTCGGCGTTGATCCTCGTAAAGCCGATCAAATGGTACGCGGCACAATCGTGCTTCCGCACGGTCTTGGCAAATCGAAAAAAGTTGCGGTCATCGCCGGAACGCCGGAAAAACAGCGCGAAGCTCAGGAAGCCGGAGCCGATGAAGTCGGCGGCGATGATTTCGTCGAAAAGATCAAAGGCGGCTATCTGGATTTCGATGCTCTGATTGCTACGCCCGACATGATGCGCTCGGTTGGTACACTCGGTAAGGTGCTTGGCCCTCGCGGCTTGATGCCCAACCCGAAAACCGGAACTGTGACGCTGGATGTGGCAAATGCCGTCAAAGAAACCAAAGCTGGTAAAGTGGAATTTCGCGTTGATAAGACCGGAGTGATTCACGTCCCGGTCGGCAAAGTGTCGTTTTCGGCAGACAAGATCGCCGAAAACGCCAAATCGCTGATTGACGCCGTTATCAAAGCCAAGCCCGCGACGGCGAAAGGCAAATATGTCAAAAAGGTCAATGTCGCTTCGACGATGGGTCCCGGAATTCTGGTTGATCCGACTTCGATTGGAGCTTAGACGATTCCCTTTTGACAAACAGATTCCACTGACACTTTTGGAGATTGATTCATGAAAACCAGAGAACAAAAACACCTGGACCTTGCCGCACTCAAAGAAGAATTCAACCAAACCGGTAATGCGTTGATGGTCAGCTTTCAGGGACTTTCAGTCGAGAAAGACGGCGAACTGCGCCGTGCGCTTGAAGCCGCAAATCTGAAATATCGCGTCATCAAAAATACGATTGGCCGCTTGGCCGTCGAAGGCACACCGCTTGAATCGCTGAAAGGCGAGTTCAAAGGAATGACCGCTCTGGCCTATTCCGAAAGCGATCCGGTCGGGCTGGCCAAAGTGCTCAGCAAGTTTGCCAAAGAGAATCCCAAGTTGACGTTCAAAGCTGGTGTAGTTGACGCCCGCGCCATTAACGTCAAAGACATTGAAGCACTCGCCTCCTTGCCGTCGAAGGAAGAATTGGTCAGCAAACTGATGTTTGTCATCAATGCTCCGGCGCAGGGTATTGCTGTCGCGTTGAGCGGCGTGGCTCGCAATCTGGCGATTGTTCTGGATCAAATTGCCAAACAAAAAGCCGAGCAGGCTTAAGGCTTATAGGAATTTCAAAACTCGTGTCGCCTGAGCAGCGATTCTGAGTTCGGATTTTTGAATACACCAGGTTGTCTTGTGAAATTGTCAGTAGGTGGCCTGGGTGAAGCGTTCAGCGGAGTGATGCCTGTGGCTCGTTTCACACGTATGCTCAATTCGCGCGTCGTTCAAACCTGACGATGCAAAAAAGTTATCCTGCTGCCCTTGAATGTTGTTCGGGCAGACATTGTTGGAGGAATAGTTAAAGTCATGGCTGACATCGCAAACATCGTAGAACAGATCAAAGGTCTTTCCCTGTTGGAAGCCTCTGAATTGGTCAAAGAACTCGAAACCACTTTCGGCGTTTCGGCTGCTGCTGCGGCAGTGGCTGTGGCTGCTCCTGGCGCGGCTGCGGCGGCTCCGGCTGCGGAAGAAAAAGACACCTTTGACGTGGTTCTGACAGGCGCGGGCGCGAACAAGATCAACGTCATCAAAGTCGTTCGTGAATTGACCGGTCTGGGCCTGAAAGAAGCCAAAGACCTGGTTGATGGCGCTCCGAAGACCGTCAAGGAAGGCGCTTCCAAGGACGAAGCCGAAAAGATGAAAAAATCTCTGGCCGATGCTGGCGCTTCGGTCGAATTGAAGTAAGATACGGACAGTCCCGCAAAGCCTGCTCAACGCAGAGCAGGCTTTGCGGGATTCAGCAAGTTTTTTCTTGATCTGATTTGGTTTGCCGTCGGCAGCAATGCCGAAAGAAAGCTGAGGCAAGGGGCGGGCGTGAAACCTTCGATCTCAGCAGGTTGAAGCATCTTCCTGATCTTATCGTCCGGGTTTTCCGGCTGGTTTTTCCGAGGGGATGAAAAGCTTTCCTTGCTTAACAGCTCTGGCAGTTTTACTTACTCACTTGCAGGGCACAAAACATCGGCAAACTGCAAACACAAATTTTCAAAAACAACCGCGTGGCGCGCGGCGGGGGACGTGTTGTCTCCCGCCGCCGCTTTGTCTTATCAGAAAACTTGAGGCACAGGTTTCGGTTTGAGGCTCTAACCTAAGTGATATAAAGCCGGAACCACTTCTGCTCCGGCTTGCTTGCCTGAGGACGTTCGCAAATGACTACTGAAATTAGCACATTCGTAAACAATGGTAGTGAAGGTAAAGTGAAATCGCCGCGTCACGACTTTTCCAAGATTCGCACTTCAGTTCGTATTCCGAATCTGATCGAAGTCCAGCGCGACAGCTACGATCGTTTTTTGCAGATGGACTTATTGCCGCCGGAACGCGATCTGGTCGGATTGCAGGCGGTTTTCAAATCCACGTTTCCGATTTCGGACTTCCGCGAAACCTCTTCGTTGGAATTCGTCGAGTTTCGGCTGGGCAACTGGCAGTGTAAATGCGGTCAGTTGCAGGGGCTGCATCACTTGCGCTCGAACTGTCGCCAGTGCGCGGCGGTCATCAAGATCAATCCGCTGTCGTCCGATGACGTGATCTGCGGCCAGTGCGGCACGTACAACAAAAACGTCGTCAATACTTGCGACAATTGCGGCGAACCGGTGGGTTTGAAGCATAAATACGACGTGTCCGAATGCCAGGAACGTGGCATGACCTATTCCGTTCCGCTGCACGTGAAAATCCGCCTGACGGTCTGGGACAAAGACGAAGAAACCAGCCAGAAGTCCATACGCGACATCAAGGAAGAAGAAGTTTATTTCGGCGATCTGCCGCTGATGACCGAAAACGGCACGTTCATCATCAACGGAACTGAGCGCGTCATCGTGTCTCAGTTGCACCGCTCGCCTGGAGTCTTCTTCGAGAAAGGCGAAAACAACACTTACTTCCTGGCCAAGCTGATTCCATATCGCGGATCGTGGGTGGAGTTTGAATACGATGCCAAAAATTTGCTGTACGTGCGAATTGACCGCAAACGCAAATTCCTGGCGACTGTGTTCTTGAGAGCTTTGGGGCTGAAAACCGACGAAGACATCCTTCGTTACTTTTACACCGTGGACAAAGTTCGCGTCGAAGGTGCTGAACTGCTCTGGCAGGTCAGCCCAAGCATTGTCGGTTCGCGCGCGTCGTCCGACATCGCTGCTAAAAACGGCGAAGTGATCGTCAAAACCGGTAAGAAGATCGGCCAATCGGCTTACGATGCAATTATCGCGGCGGGCATCACTGAAATTCCTGTCAAAGTCGAAGACCTGACCGGCGCGTATACGCTGAACGATCTGGTGAACATCAACGACGGTGAAGTCCTGGCCGAAAGCAATTCGGAAATGACGGCGGAAATTTTGGCCAAAGCCGTCGAGGCAGGAATCAATTCATTTGAAATTTACTTCCCTGACAAAGACGACATAGGAATTGCACTGAGCCAGACCGTCAGGAAAGATACGATCAAATCCACTCAGGAAGCTCTGATCGAAATTTACCGCAAGATGCGCCCCGGCGATCCGCCGACGCTGGAAACTTCGCAGCAGCTTTTCCATGGAATGTTCTTCGATGCTCGCAAATTCGATTTTTCGCGCGTCGGACGGTTGAAGTTCAACATCAAGATGGGGCGCCCTGAACGCGACCGTTTGGAAGACCAGTTGATTTCGCCGCAAGATTTTTTCGACGTGATTGATTACGTGCTGAAGTTGAAACGTGTCACCGGCGAACAAAAAACCCGCGATGGCCGCACGATCTTTTACAGCGACGACGACATTGACCATCTTGGCAATCGTCGCGTTCGCGCCGTCGGTGAGTTGCTGGAAAATCAATTCCGGCTTGGTTTGGTCAGAATGGAACGTGCCATCAAGGAAAAGATGTCCATTCACACCGAAATGCAGACGGCGATGCCGCGCGATCTGATCAACGCGAAACCTGTCACGGCTGCGGTGCGCGAATTTTTCGGATCGTCGCAGTTGTCGCAGTTTATGGATCAAACCAATCCGCTTTCGGAAATTACGCACAAACGCCGCTTGTCGGCGCTTGGGCCGGGCGGTTTGTCGCGCGAACGCGCCGGGTTTGAAGTCCGCGACGTTCACCCAACACATTACGGACGCATTTGCCCGATTGAAACGCCTGAAGGGCCGAATATCGGACTGATTTCGTCGTTGTCGTGTTTCGCTCGCATCAACGAATTCGGCTTCATCGAATCGCCGTATCGCAAGGTTTTGGATGGCCGCGTGATTGATTACGTCAAGGTTCTCAATCCGGGCGACACCCAATACAAACCGCACGATCACGTTCCGCAGGAAGAAGCCGAAAAGACGAATAAGTCGCTCGGCGACGGCAAAAAACAGGCGACTTACGAACCATATCCGTTCTATCTGTCGGCTTGGGAAGAAGATAAATACATCATCGGTCAGGCCAACATTCAGTTGGACGACAACGGTTACATCAAAGGCGAGCGCGTCAATGCACGTCAGGCAGGCGAATTCATTCTGCCCGAACGCGCGGAAATCCAGTTTATGGACGTTTCGCCGAAACAGTTGGTGTCTGTGGCGGCCAGTTTGATTCCATTCCTCGAAAACGACGACGCCAACCGCGCGTTGATGGGATCGAACATGCAGCGCCAGGCGGTGCCGCTCCTCGTCACCGAGCCGCCCGTCGTCGCGACCGGCATGGAGAAGGTGGTCGCCGCCAACTCCGGCATGGTCATCCGCGCCAAGCGCGGCGGCACGGTGAAGAAGGTCACGGCCACCGAGATCCAGGTGGGCGACGACCTCTACACCCTCCGGAAGTTCACCGGCCTGAACGAGCGCACCTGCCTCAACCAAAAGCCGATCGTCCGCTTCGGCGACACGTCGATGTACTGGATCTCCTTGCGGTCGACCATGCGGAAGTCGCCGCGCACGCGGGCCATGATGCGCTCGGCGAGCATCTTGCCTTTGGCGTCGGCGACGGTGTCGGCCGGCGCGATGACGAGTTCGGATTCCTCGTCGGCGCGGAGATACTTCACCTGGTCGGTGATCGTGCCCTTTTCGGCGACGCGGTAGGGCGTCGTCAAGAAGCCGTAGTCATCCACCGCCGCGTAGATGCCGAGAGACGCGATCAGGCCGATGTTGGTGCCTTCAGGCGTTTCGATCGGGCTGATGCGGCCGTTGTGCGAGATTTGCACGTCGCGCACTTCGAAGCCGGCGCGCTTCCGGTTCAAGCCGCCCGGGCCGAGGGCCGACAAGCGGCGCTCG
>JANRKX010000042.1:0-17568 GCA_033763255.1 Acidobacteriota bacterium
GGAGTTATTCTTTGACAACTGCCGCATCCCCAAACGCTATGTGTTGGGTGAAATGAATCGCGGATTTTATTACGTGATGGAAAACTTTCAGGGCGAACGATTGGTGTCTGCCATCGGCGCAGTGTACGCGATGGAGCGCGCGATTGAACTCGCCAAAGCCTACGGCAAAGAGCGCGAAGCCTTCGGGCAACCGCTCGGACAATTCCAGGTCTGGCGGCACAAATTCGCCGAGATGGACACGCAGGTCGAAGCCGCGAAATGGCTGACGTTTCGCGCGCTGGATTTGTACAATCGCAAGCTCAAAGCCATCCGCGAAATCACGATGTCGAAGTTGCACACGAGCGAATTGTCGCAGCGCGTGATGTACGATTGCATGCAAATCTTCGGCGGCTTCGGCTACACCACGGAATACCCGATTTCGCGCTTCTGGCGCGATGTGCGCTTGCATACGATTGGCGCGGGCGCGTCCGAGGTGATGAAGGAAATTCTGGCGAAATTGGAAGAACGAGGATAAGACTGCTTCTACGGTTCGCTGCCACGTTCCAGACCGCCAGCACAAGCAGCCGTGTTCTTGACACGATTCGCAGTCTTCGGCACACTCAAACCGGATGGTTTGACCATCCTGATACGCAATCATTTCCGCACAAGTAATTCGATTCAGTCGCAGGCTATTTGTCTGCGCAACATCTTTTTTTGGAGGAACTTCATGTCCATCGCAGATTTCAAGCCCCAATTTATGAAGGTCGGTGTTTTGACCGCCGCTTTGCAAGAACTCACGCCCCGCGAAAAACGTGATCCCGATCCCGATTTGGCGATTGAGGAATGGATACAATTTGCCAGCGATCTGGGCGTTAATTACATTCAACTCTCCGCCGCCGTTCACCCGGATGAGGCCGACATCCCGCCCGAAGCGATGCTCGATCCGGTCGCCAACACGCTTGACCTTCGCCAACCGTTTACAAAAGACCGTGCCAAACGAGTGCGTGCCGCGATGGAAGCCGCGCATATGGGCGTCTCTGACATCGGTTATTTCGACAACATGCTGCATCACGATCCTGCACTGCGGAAAAAGAAACACGACTTCATGATACGTGCAATGGATGCGGCGGTTGAGTTGGGGGCAGAAGCTGTGTGCGGGTTTGTCGGTCGCAATCAGCAATTGAACATGGACGCGAACCTGATTGATTTTGAAGAGAACTTCATTCCGCTGCTGAAAGAATGCAAAGCGCGCGGTTTGCAATATCGCAACGAACAATGCCCGATGCCCGGCTGGGTTCCCGGCGACAACTGGCACAACAACATTGCGTACACGCCGGGCGTGTGGATCGCGCTGCATCAGATTTGCGAAAAGCACGGCGTCGGCGATCAATTCAGAATTCACTATGATCCGTCGCACGCGATTTTGATGGGGCAGGACACGCGCTCGATATTTCAATATCTGAAAGACGAAGGCTATAACTTCCTGATCGGCGGCTTCCACGTCAAAGGACAGGTCACGGACGCAAAAGGCGTGTCAGCGTGGGGCTACGGCGGGCAAACCGTCGAGCGTGGCGATATGGTCAACGGCAAGCCGTCCGAGAACCCGGCAGACTTGCTGAATGCGTGGAAGAAACAAGTCGTGCTGTGCGAACACGAATTGCCCGGCACGGCAAAGCACGATCCGTTGGCATATCTGCAAAATCGCACGGTGGATTGGCTGGATCATCAATTGGCCGCGCGCGAATTGCTGACGCTGGATGTCGAAAACACGTTCCTGATTGTCGAGCACGAATATCCGAAAGCGCGCATTCAGGATAAGAAGAAACTGAAGCCAATCCTGCAAGGTTCCATCGCGTTCACGCGCAAGATTGATGAAGCGGCGGCGTGTATGTTTGCGTTGCAAAACGAAGTGCTGGCCGCGCAAGGCATCCCGGTGCAAGGCATCGGGCGCGAAGCCTATCGGTCATAACCACAAACGCACTTTCCCGGAGAAACTTATGTTCATCAGACAAAAACAAATCTTGTCTCTGTTCTTTTTGATCGCCACCGTCGGTCTTTGCGCCGCTTTGCCCATCAAAACCGCTACTGCCCAAGGCAAAAAGCCCAAAGTGCTGTTCGTCACCCAGTGCAAGGGGTTTCGTCATGCCGTGTTGCACCAAGCCGAGGACATCATGGAACAACTTGGCGACAAAAACGGTTTTGACGTAACAATCACTCAGATGGCGGAAAAGTATCTGACGCCTGCGAACTTGAAAACTTATGACGTCATCGTGTTTTACACGACGGGCGAATTGCCGCTGTCCGACGCGCAGAAAAAAGCGCTGCTGGATTGGATCAAATCAGGCAAGTTTTTCATGGGGCTTCACAGTGGAACGGACACGTTCTACAAATGGCCGGAATATGGCCAGATGATCGGCGGATATTTCAACAAACATCCCTGGACACAGGAAACCCAAGTCACGCTGAAGACCGAAGACAAATCGCATCCGGCGTCGCGGCATTTGCCGGACGGCTGGACGATGAAGGAAGAGATTTATCAGCACAAGGAATTCATCGGACGCGATAAAACTCATGTGCTGGTCAGTCTGGATCAAATCAAAACCGACATGAACAAACCCAACGTCGAAGCCAAAGACTTCCCGCTGGTTTGGTGGCACGATTACGGCAAAGGCAAAGTGCTGTACAACGCCTTCGGCCATCGTCCTGACGTGTGGGCAACGGATTGGTACAAGACCATGCTGGTCAATTCGATCAAGTGGGGAACCGGCCAGATGAAGTAAGGACGGTTTCTGAGGATAAAACCGAAAAGGGCAAGCCGACTCTGGCTTGCCCTTTTTGGTAGTGTCAATTGAAGCTGAAGGTGAACATCACGCCCAGCCATTGATCCGACGAACGTCGCCCCAGCACGTTGGAAAAGCCGAAGCCGCTTGTTCGGATCGAGTAATACTTGGTCGTCAATCCGATGCCCAGCCCATTTTCAAATCGGTAGCGAACTTGTCCCATTGCGTACCCACCAGTTCCCCAGCGCGATTCGCATACGGTGCAGTCCAGATTTGGGCCGTAATCTCCCGTGCTGATGTATTCGTTGTACGTGCCGAGCGCGCCTCCGCCGCCGACGGAAACCAGCACTTTGCTGTCACGAGGAGTCAGGTACAGGCGCGCTCCGACGTAAGGAAAGGTTTGCGCGTCATTGACTCGAATTCCCAGTCCGGGAGCAACAGGAATGTCGCGGCGTCCGGTCAACCCCTGGAATGCGACATCCACGCCAAAATCAACCTGCAGTTGGCGCAGTTTCGGCGGAGTCAGGCCGCCGTTGAAGCCGAGTGAAAAGGCATTTTCAAACAAACCGCTCTGGCGCAAATCGCCTTTCGGACTGAACAAACCCAGGTTGATTTCCGCCGAAAAGATGCCCATCCGCGAAAAGTTTCCGCCCGATTGCGAACTTGCAGGTGTGGCGGATGTCGCAGATTCAGTCGGTGTTGGTGTAGGAGTTGGTTCAGGATTGTCGCTTTGAGCGAAAACAGGGAAACAGGTCAGCAAAACCAAAAGCAGCAAGGTGAGAGAGTTGATTTTCATGGTTCCTCCGAAACTGCATGCCGGACAGACATGCAATTCAGTTTGGTGACGGTTGTCCTCAAAAGGGGTTTTGGGGGTAACCGACAATCAACTCGCAAGTGGGCGGGATATTACTTTGTTTCGGAGAAGTGTCAACGGCGGATTTGGGTTGCGATTAGTCTTCTTCGGAGGTGTACCAATCTTCGTGAGGAGAATACTGGCCGCACCACAAACACGCCGTCCACAGCCATAGATGGCCGCAGCCCGGACATCTGCCGCGCGTGTCGAAGGTGTTCCATTCCGTTCCGCAGCCGCGAAAGTATTCCGGCGGGCCGCCGTCGCCACAAATCCACCGGCTGGAGGCATTCGGTCGCCATTTGCATTGCGGGCAGCGAATGCGGCTGAATTTCGATTCGTCGTTGATTTCCTGCAAAGCTTTTTCAATCTTGTCCGTAGGCATGTTGCCCTGGCGAAAAAGCGTGAACGCCAGCGCCAGTTTGAACAACCTGCGAAAGGATTTTTGGTTGGGCAACATCTTTTCCCCTCCGAACAAACCAGGGTTACGAAGCAGACAAAATTTTGCCGCGGCATTCGCCAAAACCTATGCGGCGGAAACCTTCGCGTTCGCAATACCCGCGCAAAATAACTTCGTCGCCGTCTTCCAAAAAGCGGCGGGCTTCGCCGGTCGGCAGAGTTATTGGCAAAGCGCCGCGTTCGGTCAGTTCGATCAAACTCCCCTGACTGTCTTTGGTCGAGCCGGAAACCGTTCCGCTGGCCAGCAAGTCACCGGACTGCATGTTGCAGCCGTTGCTGCTGTGATGCGTCAGCATTTGCGCGAACGTCCAATACAGGTCTTTGGTGTTGCTGCTGCTTAACCGAAACGGAGTCAGGTTTTGTTGGCGCATCTGCTCGGTCAAAATCAAAACTTCCAGCTTGATATCAAAGCCGCCGCGTTCGCGGTTTTGCGGCGAATCCAAATAAGCCAGCGGTTCGGGATCGCCCGCTTCACGCTGGAACGCTGGGACGCGAAACGGCTCCAAAGCCTCCGTTGTCACAATCCACGGAGAAATCGAAGTGGCGAAACTTTTCGACAAAAACGGCCCCAGCGGTTGGTACTCCCAACGCTGAATGTCGCGCGCCGACCAGTCGTTGACCAGGCACAACCCGAAGATGTGATTTTCCGCTTCGGCGATGGAAATCGGTTTGCCTTGTTCGTTGCCGTTTCCGACGAAAAAGCCGACTTCCAATTCGTAATCCAAGACCTTGCTTGGCCCAAAGTTGGGCGTGGTGGCTCCGTCTGGCATCGTTTGGCCTGAAGGCCGACGAATCTCTGAACCGCTGACAACGATTGATGAAGCGCGCCCGTGGTAGCCAATCGGAATCCATTTGTAATTGGGCATCAACGGTTGATCCGGGCGAAACATCTTGCCGATGTTTGTCGCGTGATAAACCGAAGCGTAGAAATCCGTGTAATCGCCGACAACGGCGGGAAGCCTCAGAAAGGTTTCCGAGATGGGCACGATCAGCGGATTACAGTTGGGATGATTTTTTTGGTAATCAGGAATTGCTGTATTGCCTTCACGCAATAATTCCAGGATTTGACAGCGTAGTCCCATGCCTCCTTGGTGCAGAATCTGCATTAACAGGTTTAGGCTGTTTCCAAAGAACCCTGACAATCCATCTTGAATTGAAAGCAGCCCGGCTTCGCAGCAACCGTGAAGATCAAGTATATGATTGCCAATTGCGACTCCAATTATTCGTTTTGCACCACTGTCAAATCTATCAAATAAACAAAACGGTAAGTTTTGAATCGGGAAATCCGTGTTCGGGTCGTTGGCCGATTCCACCCAGCTTCGCAAATTCGGATCGTGCGTTTCGTTGATGGCCATTTCTTACCTCTCAATGTAGCCTAAAATTTCTCGCGCGGTTTCGTCCGGCGTTTGTTCGGAGTTATCAATGACAATGCCGAACGCCGGTTCGTTCAGTTTGGTTTCGTAATGGTAAGGAATGCGGCTACGCTCCCAATCGGTCAGTTGCCGCGTGCCACGATTGGTCAGCGAAACTTCCAGCCGAGGCCGCAACGTCACGCCATAAATTGGCACGCCGAGTTCCGCCAGTTCACGCAACAGGATTTCGTAATCTTCCGGGCGCAACGGATAGCTGAAGATCACACTCAGCCCTTGCCGGACGAAGACTTTGGTAACGGCGATGGCGCTTTCGATGTTGATGGGAATACTTTCTTCCAGCGGCATCCAACTTATGAACTCGCGCAGGCTGTCTACTTCGACGTGAGCCGTGTGCGGCAACAATTCGCACAGTCGTTTGGAAACGGTGCTTTTTCCGGCGTTGATCGAACCATTGAGCAAAAGAATCATTTTCGGATCAGAGCAAGTGCAGACGTTGTAAATCTTCAATCGGTTCGGTGAACGAACACGAACCGAAGCTGATGGAAAACAGGCTTCGCGCGTTGCGAATGTGACCGACGACCAGCATTTCATCGCGCCAGTAAACGCAGCCTTGTTCAAAGCGAAATGCATCAAGCGAAGTTTCTTCCAGCATTTCGGCCAATTGCGCCACGCCCAACCCGTTTTGAGCAAAGCTGGCTGCCAAAAACACATTCAGAAATCCGTGCATCAGCGCCGACGGGCTGTCGGATTGGTACGTCAGCCGATTCACCGAACGCAAGGGATGATGCAATCCGGCGGTGGCTTTGAACGCGACATCTTCTTCGGCGCAAATCGCCAGAAAACGCGCCAGGTCTTGCGAAGAAGGGAAGGCGTCGGCAGTGACTCCGCCCGTGCGGACTTTGGCAAACGCGCCTTCCGCGCCGATGGTTTGGATTAGTTCCGTCGGATCATCGTGGATCGGAATTTCAAAATAGGTCGTTAGTTTTTCCGGTATCAGCTTTTTGGCTGCCACGATTTCTGAAGAGCTTTCAGTCTTGGTTTCAATTGTGTCAATGATTGCCACACCCGCGCGCGAATCCAGAGTGGCATATTTGTGATTGAAATTAGCTATCCTGTTCAGATCGGATGAAAGATCGGATCCCGTCAGTGCGCTCAGTCGCCAGAAATCATCACCTTCCCAACCGCCGTCGGGCAAGATGTCTTCCGCTGCTTTTTCAAATTCATCCAGCCTAACAACTGGGACGATGAATCGGCCCAACCATCTGGAATTTTCGCTTTTCCGGTATGAAGCGTAGTTCTTTACGGCTGATTGCATGTCTAGCGCGGCAGGTGGGAACAGCCCGGCGTAATCAATCAGGCGGGTCAATAAATCTCGTATGATTGCCTTCATTGTTTCTGGCCTTTCAACTCATCTTTTTGAGTTAAACGTTCATCAGCGTAAAGGTATTCAACCGAACCGGGAGTTGTGGTTTGAAGCGTTTCCAGTAGTTGCGGAACCAGGGGCAGGTAATCAACGAGCGAATTAGTGAAAGCTCGAAGGACGATCAAAGCAATGTCGAAGTCTGGAAGATGTTGCTGATATTTGATGTTGGAATCGGTGCTAACCAAAACGTCGAAGTCTTTTTCGGCGGCTCGCAACAATTCGCCGTTCGAATAATCGCTCAGCCCGGCTTCATACGCCGTCCTGACTTCGTGACCGGGCAATTCGTGGCGAAGTTTTTTGGGGACGCCCTGATCGAACAGGATTCGCATCAATAATCAACCTTTTCAGCCAACCAGCCTTGCTCCAGAGCTTCTTTGATCTTCAACAACACTGCTTGAACGTCGCCGCGATCCACGCCGTCAAATTCGTCCACAAATTGGTCAATGCTGTATCCCAACAACAAGTGATCTATCAGCGCTGTCACTGGCAATCGCGTTCCGGCAATGGTTGGTGCGCCGCTCAGCTTTTCAGGATTAATGGTGATGGCCGGTCGTTGCGGATGCAGACGAGGTGACAATTTGTTCTGGCCGTTTGATGTGGTTGCAATTTGAACTGCTTGATTTGACATAAGCTCGAACTCCTCGGATCAAGCATTATTGTATGCCGATGAAATGTTTCTTCAAACCTTGCCAGCATTCAAAATAGTCGTGCTGCAAGGCCGGGGTTTCCATCGCGAATTTCGTAGGGCGAATCACCGAACGCGATTCGAACATAAACGCCAACGTGTTTTCGTACCGCTGCGGCGCGAGTTCGGCGGCGCTGGCTTTTTCAAAGGTGTCGGCGTCGGGACCGTGCGCCGACATGCAATTGTGCAAGCTGCCTCCGCCGGGCGCGAAGCCTTTTTCCTTGGCGTCGTACACGCCGCAGATCAATCCCATGTATTCGCTCATGACGTTGCGGTGAAAATACGGCGGGCGAAAGGTGTGTTCGGCCACCATCCAGCGAGCAGGAAAAATTACGAAATCGCAGTTCGCCGTTCCAGCCGTATCCGTTGGCGAAGTCAGCACCGTGAAGATCGAAGGATCGGGATGATCAAAGCTGACCGTGTTGATCGTGTTGAATCTCGCCAGGTCGTATTTGTACGGCGTGTAGTTGCCGTGCCAGGCGACAACATCCAGCGGCGAATGACCGATTTCGGCTTCCCACAAATTGCTGCAGAATTTGGCGATCAGTTTGAAATCGCCTTCTTTGTTTTCATAAGCCGCAACCGGCGTTTGAAAATCGCGCGGATTGGGCAGGCCGTTCGCTCCGATTGGGCCCAGGTCAGGCAGCTTGAACAACGCGCCGTAATTTTCGCAGACATAGCCGCGGGCTTCTTTGTCGAGCAATTCCACACGGAACTTCATGCCACGAGGAATGACGCAGATTTCTTTCGGAGCGATTTCCAGAATTCCGAGTTCGGTATGAAACCGCAGCCGCCCAAGTTCCGGCACGATCAGCAATTCGCCATCAGCGTTGTAAAAGAACCGATCCTGCATTGAACGGTTTGCGGCGTAAATGTGAATGCCGATGCCGTCGTTGCCTGCGATGGTCGTCAGACCGTCAACAAAATCGGTCGGCTCAGTCGGCAACGGCAGCGGATCCCAGCGAAGTTGATTTGGCGTCGGGGGCAGTTCGTTGAACGGAGCGCTTCTGAGCAGTCGGTTTGAGATTTGCCGAAATGGTTTGTGTTGGACGGATGGGCGAATTCGATAGAGCCACGACCGGCGATTGGCTGCGCGTGGAGCGGTGAATGCCGTGCCGCTGAGTTGTTCGGCGTACAAACCAAACGGCACTTGCTGCGGAGAGTTCTGGCCAACAGGCAAAGCGCCGGGCAGAGCCTCTGTCGCAAACTCATTGCCGAAACCTGTTTGATATTGAAGCGTGTTCATCACAAAAACGTAGCGATCTCTTCCAAAGGTTTTTTGCCAATGTCCGGCACGACGGCGTCGTCAGCCGGATAGCCAACAACTAAAATCAGAAAAGCTTTTTCGTTCGCTGGTCGCCCCAGAATTTCATTCAGGAAACCCATCGGGCTGGGCGTGTGAGTCAGCGAAACCAAACCGGCGTTGTGAACTGCGGTAATCAGCATTCCGGTGGCGATGCCTACGGATTCCTGAACGTAATAGTTTTTCACCCGCCGCCCATCGGCCAGCACGCCGTAACTTTGCGCGAAGACGACGATCAAGTAAGGCGCAGTTTCCAGAAACGGTTTGTTCGCATCCGTACCCAGCGGAGCTAGCGCGTCCAACCATTCTTGCGGAGCCTTTCGGGTGTAAAACTCTTGCTCTTCCTGTTCGGCTTCGACGCGGATGCGATGTTTGATCGCCGGATCGCTGACAACGACGAAATGCCAGGGTTGCAGGTTCGCGCCGCTTGGAGCCGTGCCAGCGGCCAGCAAACAATCTTCGATGATTTCGCGCGGAACTGCTCGGTCAGAAAAGTAACGAACCGTCCGGCGACGCTGCATGTGCTGGCGAAACTCGGCGGCTCGGCGAAGCATCTCGTCCGGCTCCAATTCGCGCCAGCTTGTCAGTGGATGAAACTTTGGGTCAGTCATGGGGAGTTACTCGGCGACTCGAACGTCTGTGATGAAGTATTCCGATTCACCAAAACATTTGGTCGGAACTCCTTTGTGCTGTTCATAATGAATGGCGACTCGTTTACCCAGCGCCTGATTGATTCTGGCAGCAACGGCTTCATCACGAACGCTGAAGTGGAAAATTTCCGGCGCGGTTCCGGGCATCGAAACCATGGCCATTTCGCCTTCCCACGTTTTGCAGACCCAACCCTTTTTCGACAGCTTCTGCACGTAACCTGACCGGTCGCCACTGGAATAACTGATTTTCAGCGCGCTCCATGTGTACAGGGCGAAACCGCCAACGATCACAACCAACAGACCGACAACAGCCAGAATAATCTTCAGCTTTTTGCTCATACGAATCCCTCTTGTGTTTGGAGTTTTGGGGGATTCCTCAAACCGCAGGGAATCCGAGCGCCATCATATCAGCCGTTACACCAAATTGCCGCGTCGCGCCTGTTCGCGCTCAATGGCTTCGAACAAAGCTTTGAAGTTGCCTTTTCCGAAACCTTGCGCGCCTTTGCGCTGGATGATTTCAAAAAACAGCGTCGGACGATCTTCGACCGGCTTGGTGAACAGTTGCAGCAAATAGCCTTCGTCATCGCGATCCACCAGGATTTTCAACTCACGCAACGTAGCAATGTCTTCGTCAATTGCGCCGACGCGGTCGCGCAGCATTTCGTAATACGTGTCCGGCACTTCCAGAAACTCGACGCCGTTCGAGCGCAACTGCCGTATGGTCGCCACGATGTCTGTCGTCAGCAGCGCGATGTGTTGGACGCCGGGCGACTGGTAAAACTCTGTGTATTCTTCGATCTGGCTTTTACGTTTGCCGGGAGCCGGTTCGTTAATTGGGAATTTGATGCTGCGTGATTGGTTGGCCATTACCACGCTGTTCAGCGCCGTGAAGTCCGTCGAAATGTCTTTGTCGTCGAAGGTCATAAACCGTTCCAAGCCGAACACGCGCGTGTACCAGTCTTCCCAGTAAGTCATCTTGCCGAATTCGACATTGGCGACGAAATGATCCAGCCGCAGCAAGCCGGCGTTGCGCCCAGCGGCTTTCGATTCGACAAAGTCGGGCATAAACGCGCCTTTGAAATCGCGCTTGGAAAAAAACGAATGAATCGTGTCGCCGTAAACTTTTACCGCCGCACGGCGCGCTTCGCCTTGCGCGCCTTTGATCGTGTAGGGAGCGACGGCAGGTTCGGCTCCGCGCTTCAAAGCTTCTTCGTAAGCGAAATCGGCGTCGTCCACTTCCAGCGCCACGTCGCGGACTCCGTCACCGTGTTTCAAAATGTGCGGAGCCGATTTATCCAGCGGCGTGTACGGCGTCGTCAGCAGTAACTTGAAGGTTCCTTGCTGCAAAGCATACGAACACTGCTCGCGGTTACCGGTTTCCAGTCCCGTGTAAGCAATGCGGTCGAAGCCGAAGGCGTTGCGGTAGTAATAATCGGCCTGCTTGGCATTGCCGACGTACATTTCGATGTGATGGACTTGTCGAATTTTTAATGGATTGTGGGTCATAACTCACTCCTTCTTGATCAGGCTCTACGTTTTTTTAACCGTCGCCTTTCAGCAAGCTTGTCCGAACGGTTCAATTGCAACAGCTTTACTGTGGTACGGCCCTCTGACGTTAGCCCAACGATTCTGTCTTCCTCTAAAACGAAATGCTGTTCCCAGGCCTGGATGCGCGGATTGAATAGAAAGCTGAACAATCCTGTTTCAGGATCGAAAGAGCCAAGGTCAGTTCCTTTGTGACGATTGCAGCGCCAGCAGGCATAAGCCAGATTGCCCGGCTCAGTTGCTCCGCCATGTTTTTCGGCAATAACGTGGTCAACTTCGTGCGGTAGGAAGAAGCTGACACTGTTCGGCAAGAAGCAGTATTCGCAGCGATGGTTAGCGCGTTCAATGACCGACCGTCGTAATCCAATTGGGATGTAAGTTTCGCTCACTGGTTATCGGTGACGTAAGGAAGATTTCCCGCTTTCAGCATCACGACGATGTGTTCGATTCGCTCGTATTCGTCCAACTCGGCTTTCTCAAATGGAGTGGTTTCATTTGTCCTTTCACGCGCTAAGAGCGATTTCAACCTATCTCGCATTTCCGGTGTTGGCTCGAACGCGGCAATCTGTTCGGGCGTCGGATCGCTGGCAATGAAATCGAGAACGTACCGATACACCTGCGCTGGCAATGGTGACTTCTGCAATCCGATGGTCAACAATTCTGGCACTTGTTCGCGGCGATATTTGAGTTGTTCTGAAAGTTCGTCAGGAACTTGAATGGTCATTGTTGTCATTGAATTTCCTCCGTATGCCAATTCTGGCACATCAGCCAAACCACCTAAAACAGTTTTCTACCAAACCGCGTTCGGCACGCCGACCGGAGCCACATCCAAATCGCTGTGTTTGCCGAAGCGATTGATGAACTCACGTGTCACTTTTTTCAGGTACGCATACGACGGAATGACGAATAGCAGCGGCTGCATGTCGGAATAATCGAATTCGGTGTGGATGACTTCTTCCAGTTTGAAGGGGCGGCGTTCGACTTCGTTGGTGAAGGCGTGTTCCAGTTCGCTGAATGAAGACAGCAGTCCCGCGCCGAAGGCTTTGGTTTCGCCTGCTTCTTCGATCAAGCCGAATTCGACCGTGAACCAGTACAAGCGGCCAAGCTGTTCCAGTTGTTCGTCCGTGGCGACGACTGCGCCTTTGCCGATGAATTCCGAAAAGTCCGCGAAATCCGGCACTGTGAACATCGGAATGTGGCCGATGACTTCGTGAACCACGTCCGGTTCCGGTGTGTAATCAGGCCGCGAATGATGCCGGATGTATTGCGTCGAAAGCATCGTCCGTTTGCCCAGCCAACTCAGGAAAGCGCGTGTTTCCACCAGCCCTTCAATCGGAGCCAGCCGAAAGCCGGAGGCCGCTGTCAGTTTGGCGCTCAATTCGCCGAGTTGCGGAATGCGAAACGCGGAGATTCCCAGCCTCTGTTTGGCATCCAGATAAAACGAACAAGCGCGGCGCGTGTGAGCCTGTTCCAGCTTACGGCTGACGTGCCGCCAAACAGCCGTTTCTTGTTTGGTGTACGCAACCTCCGGGATGACATGGTTTGGATCGTGGCGATATTGCTCGGCCAATTCGGCGATGTAATTTCGCCGCGCGCGGTAAATCGGATCGTGCGCGCCGGGATGATCCAGCGGCAGCAAGCTGATTTCTTCGACGCCAGGATTGGCGGTCAAAAAGTCTTCGATGACTGGTGCGGTTGCTGTTTGCATAACACAAACCTCTACGTTCAGAGTTCAAACTTCAGTTTGATGACACAAGCTGAAGCTTGAACTCCAAACCGGGGCGCTATGCCGCCGAAGCAGCGGCTTTTTGTTCGACCGAATGCAGCCAGTGTTTGAACTCCGGTTTGCGTCCGGCGACGATGTCGAAAAAGGCCTTTTGAATCTGTTCGGTGATCGGGCCGCGAGCGCCATTGCCGACGACTTTGCCATCCACTTCGCGGACGGGAGTGATTTCGATGGCCGTTCCGGTCAGAAAGACTTCGTCGGCGCTCAGCAATTCGTGCAGTTTCAAGGCGCGGATTTCGACTTCGTAGCCCAGATGCCGGGCAATCTGAATCGCCGAATCGCGTGTGATGCCGAGCAGGATCGAAGAATTTTCGTCGTTGGTCAGCACCTTGCCATTTTTGATGAGAAAGATGTTTTCCACAGCGCCTTCGGCCAGATTGCCATTGGCGTCCAGCAGGATGGCTTCGTCGAATCCGCGCGCGGCGGCTTCGCGGACGGCCAGAATCGAATTCAGATAATTGCCGGTGGCTTTGGCCGTCGTCGGAATCATGGAAGAGTGAAACTTGCGGTAAGGCGAAACGGTGACGCGCATGCCGTTGGCCTGTTTGTCGCGGAAATCGCTCGGCCATTCCCAAGTCAGAATGTTGATTCCGGTTGGGCAAATCGAACGAATGCCCAAATTGCCCGCGTCGGAATACGCCGTCGGGCGGATGTAACAGTTTTGGAAATTGTTGCGGCGAACGGTTTCGCAGATGGCTTCGTTCAACGCTTCGGGCGAGTAATCAATTTTCAGTTGGTAGGTTTCTGCCGAAGCGTAAAACCGATCCATGTGTTCTTTCAGCCGAAAGATGTTGCCGTTGTAACAGCGTATGCCTTCAAAAATCCCTGTGCCGTAATGCAGCCCGAAGGCTGTGGAATGAATTTTCGCTTCGTCGAACGGCAGCATTTTGCCGTCCTGCCAGACCCATTTGGTTTTCTCGAATGACATGTTCGTCCCTCCCAGAACGTGAATGCTTTGATTGAATCCATTTATTCTCTAACGCGGCGAGAATGATAGGCGGTTTGGCGAGTGGAATGAAGACCAGGTTTTCGATAATCGGCAGAGAGCGGCTAACTTCGTTCGATTTCCGGGCGGCCTGGCTTTAGAAATTTAGCTGAGAGTCGTGTGGTGCTGATAAGTTGTGCAAGTTGTACCAGGCAGTCTTTGGAAGTTTTGCAGCGGTGCGGCATTATTGAGTTTCGAGTTAGGTGTCGGAAACCGGCAGGCAAATTCCTTGCAACTGTTTGATTGGCAAGCGCCAACCACGTTTGAAGAAAATTGAGAACGATTTCAACCCGGTTTCAACACAAGTTCTTCCATCTGCTGATACTTTTCTGACGTATCAATTCGGCGGAAACTTAATTCCGCAATTTTTCTGGAGGGAGAATCTTATGAAGAGTTTCAAAAGCAATTTGAAACGCAGTTTGTTTTTGGTGATCGCGTTGAGCCTGATTGTCGCGTCGGCAATGGCTCAGCACGAGCATCATTCTTCGTCATCAAAACCGGCGGAACTTTTGCCTGGTTTGGGCAACCTGAATCATCCGGTGACGACTAAAAACGCCGACGCGCAGAAGTTTTTCAATCAAGGCTTGGCGCTGATTTACGGCTTCAATCATGAAGAAGCCAAACGCTCGTTTGAGCGCGCGGCGCAACTCGACACGAAATTGGCGATGGCTTATTGGGGAATCGCGTTGGCGGTCGGGCCGAATTACAACGAAGCGCAAATTGATCCGTCGCGGTTGCTGGCGGCGGACATGGCTCTGGAAAAAGCCAAAGAACTTGCCAGCGGCGCTTCGGAAAAAGAGCGCGGCTACATCGAAGCTCTGGCCAAACGTTTTCAGCTCAAAACCGATCTGAAAAAATGCGCGGTGGATTACAAGAACGCCATGGCTGTCTTGCACAAAAAATACCCTGACGACGTGGACGCCGCTACGCTTTATGCCGACAGCTTGATGAATCTGACTCCATGGCAGTTGTGGGATAAGAACGGCAAGCCCGCCGAATTCACCACGGAAATCGTCGCAACGCTGGAAGACGCGCTGAAACGTCAGCCGGATCACCTCGGCGCAAACCATCTGTACATTCACGCGGTCGAAGCCTCCAGAAATCCCGGACGTGCTTTGCCAAGTGCAGGCAAACTTGGAAATCTGGCTCCGGCGGCGGGGCACTTAGTTCACATGCCTTCGCACATTTACATTCGCACCGGCGATTATGCCGCCGCGGCGAAAGCCAACGAAGACGCCGCCAAAGTTGACCTGGATTACATCAAACGAACTGGCGTGCAGGGCATGTATCCGGCGATGTATTACAGCCATAACCTGCATTTTCTGGTCGAGTCGTACAACCGAGCGGGCAATTACGCGAAGGCGGTCGAATCCGCCGCGCGGTTGGCCGACAACGTTCGCGGCCACATCAAAGACATGCCGATGCTTGAGGGCTTTTTGCCGAGCGTCAGCTTTGTGCAGTTGCGGTTCAATCGCTGGGATGAAATTTTGAAGTCCGAAGAGCCTTCGACGGAGATGCCGATTACGCATGCTTTGTGGCATTATGCACGCGGCGTGGCTCTGGCCGGAAAAGGAAAAATTGCCGAAGCCGAACAAGCGCGTGCGAAGCTGGCCGAATTGGCCAAAGCGATGCCAGGCGAAACGCCTTTCGGGTTGAACACAGCGGCCAGCGTCTTGAAAATTGCCCAACCTTCGCTGGATGCAAGAATCGCCGCGGCGAAAGGGAATTACAAACTGGCGGTCGAACACTGGCGCAAAGCGGTTGCCGCGCTTGATGATTTGAATTATGACGAACCGCCGGGCTGGTATTACCCTTCGCGCGAATCTTTGGGCGCGGCGCTGTTGCTGGCTGGCAATGCTGCCGAAGCTGAAAAAATCTTCCGCAAAGACCTGGAAGAAAATCCCCACAATGGCCGGTCGTTGTTCGGATTGGCCGAAAGTCTGAAAAAACAAGGCAAGAAACAGGCGGCGCTAAAAGCTCAACAGGAGTTTGAAGCGGCCTGGAAACATGCCGACTCGAAATTGAGGATCGAGGATTTGTAAACCTTCAATCACTTGTCCACCGTTCGGCGAGTCTCACTCGCCGAACGGTGGATGAAGCTTGTTCCTGAGAGGAGTAAGAATGTTTAGACCTGCGATGTTTTTAATGATTGCTGTATTGGTTTTTGTGGCTTTGGCCGATGCGCCAGCAAGAGCGCAGGCGCGGCAAACTGCGTCGCCGAAAACGCCTCCGACCAGCCCTTCTGCTCCTCCGGCGCAAGCGGCTCCGGTTGTTCCCGCCAAACAGATCAAACGCGACGAAGTGTTTTTCGCCATCGAACGAATCGTTAGCTCGAAAAACAACGATGCAGGCGTCAGTGGTATAACTGCCGAACTCGATGGAGTGATTGAAATTACCAGCATCACCTACCGCACGGATGGTAAAGCCGAAGTGACCATCAAAGAGCGCACGCCATCCAGCGCCGCGTTCACGAACAAATCTACTCAACTGGTGTTTACGCCTCCGGCCACTGGCGAGAAATGGACTTGGGCGGAGTTCAAAGACGGTTCTCGATTTTATGTGGTTGACCGGTTGTTTCCTTTTGCTCAAATTGAACTGAGCAAGCGCAAACAAGCTACGACGGCAAGCTGGAATACATTTTTGGGCGCGATTGCCAAACAAGGCGAAGCTGCCAGCAAGGCATTAGATACGGCAAAAGCTTTGCTCAAAGCTGAACCTCCGCAAGTTCAGCCGATTCTAGCCGCCCGAAAAGCTCTGGCCGAAGCGACCAAAGAAAGCAAATACGATGACATCATTGCGGCTTACAACGATCTTTCCGGTCAGAGCGAATCGGTTTTGTCGCTGGGCGACACCTACACAGACCTGAAAGCCAATGATGCGTACTTGCGGTTGATAGACGAATTCAAAAATTCTGTGAATGTGACGAACGCGACTCGGAAAAATTACGTACAGTCGGTGGATGCTTACAATGAATTGCTGGTTCGCCTGCCGTTTGCCTTGGTGGCATACGGACTTCAATACACCAGAATCGAAGCGAAGGTGACAGCGGAATAATTTGCGGAAAACCATTGCCGAAAAATATTGGAGGACAAATGAGCGAAAACCCAACTGAACAAAGTCAACAATTGACGCCGCAGCCAACTGTAACCAGTCGCGCCGGAGAAACCATCGAAGACATTGCTTCCACGCTGCGCGATCTTTTTAACCGCGTGCCGGATACGGTCAATAAAGCGGTAGAACGTGCAATGAACGTCCGCGACACGACTGTGCTTGTCCGGTTGAGCGAAAGTTCTTCGGATGCGATTGACACGCTGGTGTCAGCAGGAATCTTCAAGGGCAGAGCCGATGCGGCAGCGTTTTTGATAGACGAAGGAATCAAGGCTCAAAGTGTCCTGTTCCAGCGCATTCAGGACAAACTGAGCGAAATTGAAAAGCTCCGCGACGAATTGCGCCATAGCGTTTCGCAATAAATCTTCATCTGAAACTGAACTAAAGAAAAGGCCATACGAAAGCAGCAAAAGTTGCGTTTTGTATGGCCTTTTCTTTTTGAAGCAGCACAGGCAGATAGGAAACCCGCGCGATCACCGATTGGGAACTAACAAAAAAATCCCAGGGCTTTTGCAAAGTCGCCAAAGTCTTCCAAAAGATGGATTTAATAGCCCATCGATCTCAGGTCAGAAATGAATTTGACTTGGGCGAGTCTTCAGATTCCTAAGAAATTCGCAGTTTCTCAATTCGAAGAACAAAGGA
>JANRKX010000043.1:0-106958 GCA_033763255.1 Acidobacteriota bacterium
CCAATTTGCTTCATTGAGGAATTGTTGATGGCAACACCGCTGGGGTTGTGTGGACTGGTGATGACAATCAACCGGGTTCGCGGCGTAATCAATTGCTGCAATTCATCCAGGTCAATTTGATAGCCATTTTCGATCCGGCGCGAAAACCGTTTGACCTCTGCGCCCAGATACATCAACGCGGCCAGCATCGGTTCGTAAGTTGGCTGTTCGATTAACACTTCGTCGCCGCGTTCGACAACAGTCGCCATTGCCAGAAAATTCGCCATCGAAGTTCCCTGCGCCGGAACGACATTTTCCGGCTTCACGCCGTACTTCGCTGCGATGGCTTCTTTCAACGGCGCGTAACCTTCATGGTTAGCTCCGTTGACGGCCACGTCTTCCAGCGAGATTGTCAGGTCGCTTAAGTCGCAGCCGAGAATTCCGCTGTTCGCCAAATTGTATCGAGCCGAAGCGTGAGACTTCGCCCAGGTCATGTAAACGCTGTTTTTCATAATCATTTTTTGGTGCAGAACCGGGAGCGGTAGCGACCGGGCGCTTGCAGAAGGAAGAACGCGCGTCACGAGTCAACCCGGTCGCCACCGCTCCCGGTTCCGAACCGTTTCCACAAGAAAAAGACCGGCACGCCCGCCGCAATAATCAAAGCTCCGATGCGCGCATTTTTCCAATCAGCGACGAATGTGTTGATGACAATGCCAAGCCCGAACAAGATAAACAGAATCGGAATCAACGGATACAGCGGAACGGGTTGCGGGCGTGGAGCATCCGGCATCGTGCGGCGAAAGACCATCAACGCCGCTCCGGCCAGCGCGAAGAAAATCCAATCGGCGAACACCGCGTACCCAACCAGTTCCTTGTAGCTGTTGGTTAGAGCAAATGCCGCAGCCAACACGCCTTGCAACAAAATTGCCGCCGCCGGAGTTTGAAAGCGCGGGCTGAGTCTGCCTACGGATTTGAAGAACACGCCGTCCGCCGCCATCGCGTAATAAACTCGCGGAGCCGACAGCAGCGCCAGATTCATAAAACCAAAAGTCGAAACTACGATCAAAAAGCTGATGGCTTTGGCTCCGAACGGCCCGGCGAGTTTCGCCGCCACATCCGCCGCCGGAGTTTCCGTCGCGGCCAGCACTTCGGCTCCCAAGACGTGAACATAGGCAAAATTCGCGCTGACATAAACTGCAATCACGCACAGGACTCCGATCAAAATCGCTCGTGGCAGATTTCTGAGCGGGTCGCGCACTTCTTCAGAAACGAAATTCAGATTTTGCCAGCCGCCGTAAGAAAACATCGTCGGAACCAACCCGGCAAAGAAAGCCGATAGCAACCCGAAACCTTGCAGATTGGGCGGCGTCATCGGCTGGAATGTAATGCCCGATTGTTTGGTCAGCAAAAAGGCTCCGACAATCAACGCTGCAATCGCCAGCGTTTTGCCGAAGGTGATGACGTTGATCAGAATCGCTCCGGGTTTGATGCCCAGCGCGTGAAACGAAGCCAGTCCCAACAAAATGGCAATTGCCACCGGGGTCACCAGTTCATTGCCGAACCCAAACAAAGGTTGCAGGTATTTGGCAAAAGCCACAGCCACGCCAGCCGTCGCGCCCGATTGAATGATGAACATCAACGACCATCCGTGCAAAAACGCCACCAACGGATGAAAAGCTTCGCGGAAGAAGGCGTACTGCCCACCGACTTTCGGCATCACCGTGCTGAGTTCGGCAAAGACAAAAGCTCCGGCCAGCGCGAAAACTCCTCCGGCAATCCAGACCGCCAGAATCAAAAACGGCGTGCCGACTTTCTGAGCGACGATGTACGGATTGATGAAAATGCCGGAACCGATGATGCCGCTGATGACAATCATCGTCGCGTCAAACAGGTTCAGCTTGCGGGCAAATTGAGAAGACATTTTGAGCTTGGCCTTTTCATCCACGAAGAACACAAAGTTTCACGAAGTTTTCCACTTCGTGAAACTTTGTGTTCTTCGTGGATGAAATTTCCTGTCGTTATGGTTCGATGCTTTTCAGGACTGCCAGCATCTCGTCGTGAATGTTGCCGTTGGTGCAGAGCAAACTTGAGAAATGATTGTCGAATGCCGAACCGTCCAGTTTGGTGACGCGCCCTCCGGCTTCTTCGATGATGACCCAACCGGCGGCCACGTCCCAAGCGTTCAGGCCTTTTTCCCAGAAGCCTTCCATCCGTCCGCAGGCCACGCAAGCCATGTCAATTGCGGCGGCTCCCAATCGGCGAACGGCTTGAGCGTGATTCAGAAACGCTTCCCACGCAGGCAGGTATTCGTTCATCCGTTCGCGCACGTCGTACGGAAAGCCAGAAACCAGCAAGGCTTTTTCCAAAGTGTCAATTTCGGAAACTCGAATCTTCTCTCCGTTGAGCGTCGCGCCTGCGCCACGTTCGGCGGCAAACATTTCATCGCGGCTGGGATCGTAAATGACTCCGGCGATGGATTGCCCTTTGTGTTCGATGCCAATCGAAACTGCGTAACACGGATAGCCGTGCGAAAAGTTCGTCGTGCCATCCAGCGGATCAATGATCCAGGTGTAATCGTCAGTAGAATTGGGAGCGTGTGCGCCGCTGGCTCCGCTTTCTTCGGCCAGAATCTTATGCGTTGGATAGTGAGTTGAGATTAGTTCTTTGATGTGGCGCTCACTGGCCAGATCGGCTTCAGTGACCAGATTGATTCGGCCTTTGTGTTCGATGCGAAAACCGCTAGCGGCAAATTCCTGCAAGATAGCTCCGGCTTCGCGCGCGGCTCTGATAGCTAGTTCAATCATTTTAGGTTGTAGGTTACGGGTCGTAGGTTTTAGGTTTGAAGCAAGCCGGGATTATCAACTGACGTTTGAAAACCTACAACCTGCCGCCCGCCGCCTGTGACCTAATAGCAGCCGCCAGCAGCGGAATCATCAATTCGTGATGGCCGGTGATGCTGTAACCTTTCCCTGCTCCGTTGGCTACGGGGCGGCGAACGACGTTTGTGGCGGGACGATATTGTTGAAGGAAATCAAAATTGGCTGTCGTGAAACCCGTCAACGAATGGCCGAGATTGCGAACAACGGTGATGGCTTTCAAAAAGATTTCCGGCAGCGTGACGGCTGATCCTAAATTCAAATACACGCCTCCGCCATCGAGTTCGCGCACAATCGAAGTGAACAATTTGAAGTCGTGATAACTCGCCTGCCCAATCGCCGCTCCGTCGGCGTGCGGGTGAATGTGAATGATGTCCGTGCCGATTGTGACGTGAGCCGTAACAGGAATTTTGAGTTTGTAAGCTTCGTGCAGCAGCGAAACTTCGCCGTGTGGTGGGTTGGCTTCAACCAGCATTCGCCCGACCGATTCGCCGATTCCTATCTTGTCGGTGGCTCCGCGCTTGATCGCTTCGTTGAGCATTCGTCCGGTTTCTTCGGCCATTCCGAACGCGCCTGAACCGAGCGCGCTGTCCACGTCTTCGGAAGTCCAACCGGCCAGCGCAATTTCAAAATCGTGAATAACGCCGGACCCGTTGGTCGCCAGCGCCGTGACAAACCCGCGCCGCATCAAATCAATTAGGATCGGAGCCAGCCCGGTTTTGATGACGTGCCCGCCGAAGCCCCAAATGATGGCGCGCTGTTTGGCTTTGGCCTCAATGATTGCAGCGGCGACGGAACGCAGGCTTTGCGCGGCCAGAATGTTCGGCAACGAATTCAGCAACGCAGCCGTGGCCGTTGCCTGTTCATCGCTCAGCGGCTTAGCAAAATCGCGCACCGTCACTTTGCTCGGCCTGTCGAACAGCGAGTAAGTGGCGATGCGCGAAAACTCAATTGGGTCAAAATTGTAAATGGACATCACGCCGATAGTTATTGCAGCGTGAAGTTGAAAGTCAAGATGCCCTGAACTTTGACCGGAACCCCGGCGAGTTCTGTCGGCTTGAACTCCCACTGTCGAGCGGCATTGAGCGCCGCCTGTCGCAATTCTTCGGGGCCGCTGACCAAAGTGGTTTCGATAACTTTGCCTTCTTCGGAAATCAGCACTTGAACCTCAACTTTGCCCTGCACACGGGCTTGTTTGGCTTCCAACGGATAAACCGGCTGAACTTTTTTGATCGTGTTTCCCTGCAAAACTCCGCCGGAAACGTTGATCTTTTTCGGCGCGGGCGGACTATCTTTTCCGCTGGTTTCCGGTTTCGGCATTGGCGGCGGAGGCGGTGGCGGCGGAGCATCGTTTTCCATCTTGGTCAGATTGAACGAGTCAAGGAACTTGGAAATTCCTGTTGAATCGCCTTCCGCCAACGACGGCAACGCGATCAGCAAGTATCCGTGTCCGTTGACCAGATAAGCTCTGGAAACGCCAACGGAAAAATCTCTCTTGATCTTGTACTCGCGCCCCGGATTACCGTTGAAAGAAATTTCCTTTTCCGAAACGATCTCGCCTTTCATGGAACTGACCAGTCCACCAGCCAGGTTTTTGAAAAATTGCGCCGTCTCGCTTTTTGAAGGCTGTCCACCGGGAACGAACAAGTGTGCGACCAAACACATGACGCCGTCGCCTCTGGCCATCAACAAGGTGATTTTGAGGTCGGCAACATTTTTGATTTCCTTTTGCGGGGTGTCAGGCATTTTCACCGCAAAGCCCAGACTCGGTTCAGCGACATCTTTCCAGACAGAGGTTTCAACCACAGAACCTGACACTTTCGACACCGCGTTTTTCATCGCCAATGCTTTGAACGAAGCAAAGTATTCGTTGGCGATTTTCGAGCTGATATTGCCCGACGTATTCAGGATGTTCAGCAGGTAAATCCGCGAACCAACCAGATAAATTCGCGCCACGCCGTTCGTGTCTGAGTCACGCATGGCGAATTCGCGGCCAGGATTTCCGTCCAGTGAGATTTGTTTTTCGTTGATGATTTTCGCTTCAGCGCCTGATGCGATGCCGTCTCGAAAACTATCCAGCAAAATTTTGACGCTGGCCTCATCGTTTGGTGCAGCCAACAATTGCTGGAACGCAGCCTGATAAATCAATCCACCTTCGCCTCTGGCCATCCACAAATGAAGGTCGAGCCGCGAATCATTGGGATTGACCTTCACACGGTTTTTGTAAGGCTCACCAGGCAGACGCACGACAAAACCATATTCCGGCTGACTGAATTCGCGCCACGAAATTGGCTGTGTGTAAAACGATGGTGGTGGACCATCGGATTCCACTTCTGGCGATTCGATCGCGGAAACCTTAGGCAAAGTCGAAACAATGCTGTCCGGCGATTTGACGAAATCGAACGAATCAAAGAATCGGCTGACTTCGGCTGATCCAGGCGATTTCATCGTCTGGTTTTGCGCCATCACCATCAGTAAATACATGCGATGTTGAACAACAACTCCGCGCACGGTCAGCAACCAGCTCGGCATCATGGCGCGCATTTCCAATCCGGAATACTTTCCAATCTGAATATCTTTTTGCTCTTTGTCGTTCGCCTGCATTTTGGAAGTCATCACCGTAATTCCATTGGTCACGGCTTCTTTGGCAGCTTCCGGCGTGTCGAAATTGATCGGGTATTCCGCCACCATTACGGTGAAATAAAGCGGCTGAACAGATGACGTGAAGGTTCGGATCGGCACTTGCCCGATTTCGGATTCAATCGTTTCGGTGCTTTCCATCGGTTTGGCCGGCAGCGCAACTTTGAAATTCTCTTTTTCAAACACAAACTGCTGCCACGAATCTTTTGCCGATTGAGTGGGTTTGGGCTGTCCGCTGGCCAACATGCTCAGCGCCAGCAGCATCGGCACAACAAAAAACGCTTTTTTCATGACTCTCTCCAAATGAAAAAGCGCCGAACGGGCACTGCGACGAATCTGGCAAAACTGCCATCTCGCTTGACCGTTCGGCGAGCAAGGGGGGAACTGTTTAGCGTCGGCGAGCGCCACTACGAGCCACCTGACGTTTGGCAGGTTTGGCGGCTTCGGCTTTGGTTTCTTTGGTTTCCAGCGCGATTTTCACGGCTGCGCGCAGGTTTTCTTCTTCGCCGCTGCCGTAAAAGTGCGCGAAGATTTTGCCATCGCGGTCAATAATCAACGTCTGCGGAATGGACGTGATGCCGTACAACTGCGACACAGCGCCTTCGACATCCACCAACGTCGGGAAGGTGTAGCCGTTCTTTTGAATGAACTGCTTGGCGTCATCAATGTCTTCGTCGTTGATGCCCAGCACAACCAGACCTTTGTCTTTGAATTCCTTATGCAGCTTTTCGATATGCGGCATTGTTTCGCGGCACGGCCCGCACCACGAAGCCCAGAAATCAATGACAACGACTTTGCCGCGCAGCTTGGACAGATTGAACGATTTGCCGTTCAAATCGCCCAGCGTGAAAGTCATGGCATCTTTGCCAACCAGGCTTTCGCGCTTCGGCTCTTCTTCCCCACCTTTCAGCAAGTCGGCCAATTTGGATTCGAACTGTTCAACCTCTTTAGCATCTTCGGGCGGAGCGAACACGAACAGTGAATCCGGCAACGTCTCGTTGATCTTTGCCACGCTCAGCTTGGTGGTCATTTTGAAATCCGCTCCATCGCCGAAAATCTTGAAAAATTCAGCCATTGTGCCGCCACCATCAAAAACGTTTTGCAAAATTACCGGGCGCTGCTTGTCCACCCAGAAAGTCATCTTGACCGATTCGGGCGCTTTGCCTGACGGCATTGCTTTGGCGACATCGCCTTTGGTTTCTCCCAAACCAAACTCGGCTTCGATCACATAACAATTGATATGCTGGCCGCTGACTTCCAGAGCTTCTTCCCGCACGATGCGTGCTGATTTCAAATCTTTCATTTGCTCTTCGGAAAACATCGCCATCTTCATGGCTTCGGATTTACCCATATCGAAACGGGCAGCGCCGTCTACGGAATCCTTGTCAAAAGGTTTTTTGGTGTATTGCTTTTCGGCAGGGCTATAAACCCATTCGGTCTGGCCGTTGGACACCTGATGCAAGTTCATGAAGAAAACTTTGATCCGCATCAATCTCTGTCCCGGATTGCCGACGGCGAACGCGAACGGCATTTCCATACGCATAAAAAATCCGTCGCCTTTCATTTCCATCACCGATTGACCTTCCAGGTGATAAGTTTTGAGGTCGGCGTAATTCTGTTCAACCTTTTTCAGCAATTCTACGGCGTCGGGCTGAATCGTTGTGGTTTCAGTTTGGGCGATGGCGGCTGCTGCCATCAGGGTGAAAATTAACAACGAGGTGATTAACGATTTAACTCTGAACATGTTGGTTGGCTCCTTGTTGGGCGCGACGCTCGGCGCCGCGTTTGTTGGGCATCATTGTTTGCCAGTTTGGCTGAGTTTTACTTCCTCAAATTACATAAGCGGAACCGGCCTGAAAAAAACCGCAGGCGCTTGGCGAAAAAAATTCGCAACGCTTCGGATTCAACTTTGGATTGTCAGGTTTGTTCACGCCTGAAAAAGAAATGGGGCTGAGAAACGTTTCAGAGTTTCAAGCAGTTTTTCAAATCGGGCAGTTTTTCAAATCGGGCACAACTCGTCTTCGATCAATTCGCAAATCATGTGGCTGATCGTGATGTGGACTTCCTGAATGCGCGGAGTTTCGTGATGAGCGACAATCAACGGCAGATCAACCAGCTTTGCCAATTCGCCACCGGAATTGCCCAGTAAACCGATGGTCGTGATTTCCATCGCGTTGGCTTGTTTGACGGCTTCGACGACGTTTGGCGAATTGCCGCTGGTGGAAATCGCCAAAACTACATCGCCTTTGCGACCGATGGCCTGAATCTGCCGGGCAAAAACAAAATTGAAATGCCGGTCATTGCTGATGGCCGTCAGCAATGAAGTGTCAGTCGTCAGCGCAATGGCCGGCAGAGCCTGCCGTTCTCGTCCCATTTTGAAGGCAAGCTCTGCGGCGATGTGTTGAGCGTCGGCTGCCGAACCGCCATTTCCGAAAATCATTAACTTTCCGCCAGCGCGCATTGCAGCAACGATGAGCCGAGCGGCTTCGGCGACTTCGCCAGCCGAGCGGTCAAAAAAACGACGCTTGGCCGCCAGACTTTCCTCTGCCATCCGACGAATTTTGGTTTCCATAGTTTCCTGAACAAGCGGCGTAACAGTCATTGCGATTTCACTCCTTACCTCAACCCGGATGTTACGACGAGCAGACACTGTTCATCAAAGCGCAACAGCCACAGACTGACGGAGCAATCTGTGGCTGCGATGTTTTGAACCAGCAGGAACCAGTTCTACAATTCTCTGCCTGATCTCAAGTCCCAAGCTTCGCGGACAGTGCTGCCGTTCGGCAAGGTGTAAATCCAGGTGATGCGGCTGAAACTGAATGCAACTTCTTCTTCCGGTTCGCCAGCGGCCAAAGCTCCTTTGGCATCGGTCGCTTTCGGCAATCGGATGTTTGCCGAACTCACCAGCACGTCTTCCAACACGATTCGCAAAAACACCTGCTCGCCGTTTTTCAGCAAGCGATTGCTGCGAGAAAAACTGATCTGCACCTGTCGCAATCGCTGACCGCCGGCGCAGATGGTTTGCAGTTTGGGCGTGGCGCTATCAATGCCCTTGGTAATCATCACCGGAGCAAACTTGGCGCGACTGCTTGAAATGCCAGTCGAACTCAAATCCGCAGCCACACCGGAACTCGCTTGAAAGGCTTCGATGGAACCGCCCACGCCTTCGCCCGGAACTCCCAGAATATCCACGCGGATTTTGTAATCGTCTTCTCCGCCCTGAGCCAATCCCGTCCCAGCAAAGCAAGCCAGCAACACACTGGCGGTGACAATCAGTTTGATAGCGGTGAAATGATGAATCAGTTTTTTCATGACGATCTCCTATCGGTTGGCAATTTGTTTCCCCGGCAAGCCAGCGCGGCTTGTCCACAATTGAAAGCTTTTTTCGCTCTCACTTTGGTAAGCGGGAAACCTGGACAAGGAGTATCAAGAAATCTTCGGCTCTAAATCAGAACAAGCAACTTGGAGACAATCTTTTTCAACAGGATGAACATGATTACCAGCAGGATTTACAGGCTCTTCAATCCCAACAAGGTTTCAGTCAGATTTGAATCCTGTTCATCCTGAAAAAAATCCTGGCAATCCTGTTTCAAAGCTTTTCGCTTGGATTTAGTTCCCGGCCATTTGCTGAGCCAGCGCCGGGCCGAGTTGGCAATGGCCGACGCCGCTGATGTGGCTGCGGACTTTGGTTCGCTGATCCAGCGTGAACAACCGATTCAATTCGTAGCCGCGAACGGATGGCGGAAGCTCCTGCCGCGTAGACATCGCAAAGCCTTCGGTTTCGCCGCGCAGCAAATTGCCATGCGTCGCTCGCATTTCGGCCAGGTAAGTCAGCATGGGACTGCCAAGCAGATAACCGTCTTCGTAACTGACAATCACATCAGCCAGTGTTTTGATGTGTTTGGTGAATCCGTCGAACAACCGCCGCAGAGGATCAACGTAGCTGTGTTCGCGCGTCGCCGTAAACCAATCGTCGGCAGAAGCAAATCCGTCAGCATTCATCACGCCGCTGGTTTTCATTGCTTCAATGATTGCCGCCAGCTTGAGCGGATCGCCGCCCAGGTCTTCGTACTTGAACTGCTCGCCGATTCTCATCACGCGAGCACGCCCGCGTCGGCTGATGAGTTCAATCGTGGTTTCACTGGATTGATACACCGCGAAATCCACGCCGGTTGTCGCTGCGCCGACTTCGGCAACACGCGCTCGGTTTTGCGGTTGCGTGAACATCATCGAAGAACCAACCAGACCGTGTTTCGGCAGCACCACGCTGCGTTCGTCTTTGACGGTCTTTTCGGTGACGAAGCCCGCCTGTGCCAGCGCGTCATTGAGCTTCACGTTCTTGTAGCTGTCGTACCGATTGCCGTGATCGGAAAACATTTCGACTTCCAGATGACCGCCGCTTGCTGCGGCTTCGGCGATCAATTCGTCCATCGTGCGATCAACGGTTTGCAGGAAAGTTTTCAAATGCTCTTTGCCGCCCAGATGCGCCAGCGAATCGGTTTCGCCGATGTACCCGACAAACAGCGGCGCGTCGGATGCTCGAAAGGCGTGCCGCAATTCCATCAAATCAATCTGCGCCAGCGTCGCCGTTCCAATCGGAGCCGCCACGTAACCCAGCGCACCTTTGAACGCATCGGCGTGATAATCGAAGGTCTGGCGGAAAGTCCCGGCGATGAACTTTTGCCCCTGCAACCGATCCTGAATCGTGCCGAGCAACCGATTGCGCTCGCGGTCATAAAAGTGGTCTTCGTACCCTGGCGAATCGTCGTGATGCAGAATCTCCACCATCGCAGGATTCGTCAGCGAAGGAAACGTCGAAACCATTCGCGCCGGTTGGTGAAAGCGACTGAAGCGGCCTTCGGCTTTCAACTCGGCAATGGTTTCGTAAGGAACTCCGTCCAGCACCAGGACGAGGCGGCGGGAAGCAAGTTTGCTTTGAGATGGGTTTGTGTCGAACCACGAATTCAGCGGCAGGATTGAGCAGCAGAAAATCAGATAGATTGGCAACAGTACTTTTCGTTTCATAACAGTGATTTAGTTCCGCTTCTTACACCAGTAAACGATCAGACCAATTAGTAATCCGACACCAAGCACCAAAATAGTCATCGCTGGAAACACAATTTCAGAACCGCCGTCCTTTGGGTTTATCGCTAACAAGGAAAAGCTCATTCTCAAAATCTCGTAAGGGTGACAATCTCGATTTCCCGTTTACGAAGCAGGAAGGCTGCAACGAGAGAACCAGCAATCGCGCAACCAGGCATCAAAAACATAATCGTAAGTATTCCAATTGCAACCCAGCCATCAACAGCATGGAAAACGCGAATCTCAACTGGATCATTTCTGAATGGAAAAACTTCCGTAAAGAAATAAATCGAATACCCAATCAACCACGCCAGAGCCATTCCACCGACTCCGCATAACAAAATTGAGCCTGCTTTCATCAATGCAGTTATTTTTCTGTTCTTGCAGGTCATCGCTATTTAACCTCGTAAACCAGCACTTTCTTTTGCCCGCTGCCGCCAATGGCTCCGATGGCAGCGCCGATGCCTGCACCAATTGCTCCGAAGCCTGGCACAATCGAACCGACGATGTCGTCACGCGCCGGCAAGTAAATCACCAAACCGATGCCTGCTCCTGTGGCTGCGCCGATTCCCGCACCTTTCAGCGTGCTTTGGCCGCGCGTTTTGCCAACCAGCCGGAAAACTCTGCGAATGTTCGTTTGGTTCAGAGTCGTGCTCTGTGATCCTTTCAGCAAGGTCAACTCGGTTTCCGAAACGGCAGAAAGCTTCCCTTTGGCTTGTTTGCCGTCTTTCAATTCGACCAACAACTGTTCGCCAACAGGAATTGCCTGAACGACGTTCCAACCGTCAGGCTGTTGGCTTGCGGCTTGAGCTACCAGCGATTGGCTGGCAGCCAGGATCAAAACGAGCGCGACTTTTTGAAGCTTCGGCAACATGGCGATTTCCTTTCTGGATGGGGTTACCTAAATGTCACGGCGCAGAGTAAACCAGCGTGCGTTTGCCATCGCCGGCCAGTTTGTGACCGATGTAAATCCCTGCGATCGGAAGGCCGATCAACGCAGCGGCGATTCCGGTTCCTTCGTCGGCGCAACTGCCGCCGCACTGTTTGAAGCCCAACCCAACGGCGATCATCGCGCCGCCCAAAAGACCGCCTGCAAACCCCATCGCGCTAAACGCTCTTCGTTTAACGGCGCTTGCCGGAGCGACCGTCCAGACGGTTTTCACCTGTTGGCGTTCGATGTTCAGGTCTTTGCCTTTGCGCTCGATCACTAATTCGCTGTCCGAAATGCTTTTAAGCTGGCCGGTGACTTTCTTGTTGTCTTTCTTCTCCACGCGGAGCTTTCCGGCGGTCAACGTTTGGCGCAGGTCATCCCATGATTGATTCGGCGTTTGAACCTGTTGAGCCAGAACTCCGGGCGAAGTGAGAAGCAAAACCCAGCAAAGCAATAAGGAAATGGTTTTAACTCGCATAAAACCTCCGAATGGGAAAAGGATGTGGGATAGTTGAGAAAAAATCCTTGCGCCGAGTCGCCTCCACCGCAGCAGCCATACAGAAACTGCGGCAATGGTGACTCAACGCAAGATTCAAAGTCCTCAACGGTTGCGAACGCAGATACTGCAAAGGCGATGCCAGCAGTTCAGCCAGTCTGAAAAAACTGACGGAACAGACGGAAATAACGGAATTAACAGAAGTTGCAGCTTTTGCCAGCAGCTTCCGACTGTTCCGTTATTCCCGTTTGTTCCGTTGTTTTTCTATCTGCTGTCAGGAAGACCTTTCATTCGTCATCAGAATCTTGCGCTTCGTCGCTGAGCACGTAGCGGCGAGTAAGTCCCAAATCTTTCAGTTTTTGTTGGAGGCTTTGGCGATGCATGCCGACTTTTTCCGCCGCGCGAGTGACGTTGCCGCCGGTTTCGATCAAGCAGCGTTCGATGTAAGCGCGCTCGAATTCGCGGCGGGCTTCGCGGAAGTCATCAAGGAAAGGAATTTCCAGTGGGTTTGCCAGTGTTGATTGATCGTTGGCTGTAACGGCGACTCGGTCAAACACGACGGCAGCTTTGGGAGCATCAGGCTTGGCAGAAATTTCGGCGGGCAGTTCATCGGCTTTCAGCGATTTGCCGTCGGCCAGCACGACGCTGCGTTCGATGGCGTTGCGAAGCTCGCGGACGTTGCCCGGCCAGTCGTAAGCCACTAACCGTTTCATCGCGTCGGCGCTGATTTCCGTGCAGTTCAAGCCGTAACGTTTGGCGTAAGTCTGCAAAAAGCTTTCGGCCAGCAGCGGAATGTCTTCGCGGCGGTCGCGCAAGCTGGGCAAATCCATTTGCACCACGCGCAAACGGTAATACAAATCGGCGCGGAATTTTTCTTCGGCAACGGCTTTGGCCAGGTCTCGGTTGGTTGCGCTGACGACACGCACATCCACCGGGATCGAATGCGAACCGCCCAGCCGTTCAACGCGCCGCTCTTCCAGCACGCGCAGCAATTTGGCTTGAGTGTTCAAACTCATATCGCCGATTTCATCCAGGAAGATCGTGCCGCCGTTGGCTTGCTCAAACTTGCCTTTGCGCTGACCGGCGGCTCCGGTGAACGCGCCTTTTTCGTGGCCAAAGAGTTCGGATTCGATCAACTCGCTGGGCAACGCGGCGCAATTCATTGCCACGAATTCGCCACTGCGCCGATGGGCGCTTTGTTCATGAATGGCCCGCGCGACAAGTTCTTTGCCGGTTCCCGATTCGCCGTGAATCAAGACAGTCACGTCGGTCGCGGAAACTTTCTGGATCAAATCGTAAATGCGCCGCATCCCATCGCTGACGCCGAGCAAATCGCCTACGCCGCGCGCGGCTTTCAGTTCAGCTTTCAGCCGCTGGTTTTCCTGCCGTAACCCGGCGGCTTCCAAAGCGTTTTTGACGACCAGCCGCAATTCATCAACTTCAAAAGGTTTGGCCAGATAATCGTAAGCTCCGGCTTTGATGGCTTCGACGGCGGTGCGTTCGTTGCCATGAGCCGTAATCATGACCACTGGCGGAGCGTTGTCGCTGGAGTTCAATTCGCGCAGATAATCCAAGCCGCTTGTGCCGGGCAAATTGATGTCGCACAGCATCAAATCCGGTCGAGCCGCAGCAACGGCCTTGCGCGCTTCGGCGACGCTTCCGGATTCGGTGACGGCATAATTTTTCAGCGCGCGCGCCATCCCGTATCGCGCCGCTTCTTCGTCATCAACGATCAAAATTTTTGCTTCGGACATAAACAACCTCGCTTACAAAAGTTCACAACGGCAAGGTTACAACAAATTTTGTGCCACGTTGTTCGCCGTTCGGGCTGAAAATGGAAACGTCGCCGCCGAGTTCGCGCACACGCCGAGCAACAATCGCCAGCCCCAAGCCTGTACCGCGTTGTTTGGTGGTGAAAAACGGTTCGAAGATTTTTTCCTGCTTGTCTGGCGGAATGCCTTCGCCTGTGTCGGTGACGGAAATTTGCAGCGTGTCGTTGATCGCGGCGCTTTCGATGCGGACTTCGCCTTCGACCTGGATGGATTGAATGGCGTTGAGCGTCAGGTTCAGCAGGACTTCTTTCAATGCCGAAGTTCGCTCACCATCGAATTGCGGATTCGCTTTCAGATCCACGCTGACCTTTACCAATCGCTGTTCGGCTTCAGCGCGAGTCAGCGTCAAAACTGTTTCGACAATCTCGCTCAAACTTGCAGGCAAAGCGGCGACGGCAGACGGACGCGAAAAGCTGAGCAGTTGCGAAACGCTGCGATTCAAACGATCAACTTCGCCGGTGATTAAATCCAGATCGCGTCTGTATTCACGGCTGACGGCGTCGTCTTCGCGCATGACCTGAGTGATAGATTTGATCGCGCTCAACGGATTTTTGACTTCGTGAGCAACGGTCGCAGCCATTTGGCCAAGCGAAGCCAGCCGTTCACGTTCGGCCAGTTCGCGTTCCAACTTAACTTTCTCTTCCAGCAACTGGCAGTTTTCCACCGCAACAGCGATGTGCCCGGCCAGCACCGACAGCACTTCGCGTTTTTCAGAAGTCAGCAACTGCGCGTTGCCGCGAACGATAAGCAAACCTACGACGCGGCCTTCGCGCCAGAGCGGATAACACGCCAGCGCGTGCAACGGTTCCAGCAAAGGCATCTGCTCGATTTCCGTCAATTGCCCGATCTCGGCGGCTCGGCAAGCTTCGGTCTCGTAGGGGCTGGCATGGTTAAGTGGAATGATTTTGACCTCGTCCAGTTCCAAAGCTTCGCGCAAGCGACGTTCGGCAAATTCGACAAAATGCACCAGTTCGCCAAAACTAGAAGCTTCTGCCCCGACTTGGGCAACCAAATCGCGGTACAAACCGACTTCGGTGGTGAAAAGTTTTTTCAGGTAATGTTCAACCGCTCGGCGCAACGGAGCCGCCAGCACCAGCACGATCAAAATCAACAAGGCTTCGATGACATCGGCGCGCAATTCGTAACGCGATTCCAACGCCAAACCCAATCGCCGAATGCCGTACAGGTAAACCATCAAAACGATGACGGCCAACACTGCGTAAACGAAACTCTGGCGAATGACCAATTCAAGATAGCGATAGCGATAAATGTAATAAGCCACAATCGCCGTCGGTACGAGCGATGAAAGTTTGGCAACCAGATCAAAGTATTTGCCAACTCCAGGCCAATGCCGCACGCCCAAAACATAAGTCAGCAAAAACAACACGCCGATTCCGGCCAGCGTCGCTCCCAGCACTTCAAAAAATCGCCGTTCACGATCCGATTGCCAACGCCGCGACAATCGCCAATCAACCGCCGCGCATTCGCCAAAGACAAACACGATCCACAAAATGAACGGCAGCAACATCAACGACAGCTTTTCCATCGGCGGCAGATAAGGCTCGCTCCAGATTTTGACCATCACCCACGGCAACGAAACCAACGGCAAATAACCGGCAGCAATCAATGGCCTGAAAAACCGTTGAGGCGCGCGTTCATCAAACCAACCCCAAACTCGCAAATGCGCGTGAGCAAGCGTCGGCGGCAAAAAAGCCAACGCCACATAAGCCACAGAATCAGCCAGCCGCAACCACCACAAAGCCCGCGCGTCTTCAAACAACATCTCGTGAATCGTCGCGCCGAAATTCCCCAAATGCCACAAACCGATGCTCAAACCCAAACCAAGCAACGAACGTTCAACCTGCCGAATGCCGTACCGACTCAGGATCATCCAGCAGAGATACAAATGCAGCGCGGCTCCGGTGGCAAAACCGACCAGCTTCAATATGTCGTACGGCAGCAAGACAGGCGTCGGGGAAGCGGCTGGAACCAGCGCAATGAGAAAATCTGAAACGATGGGTAATGACAACGTCATTGATCAGATAAGAACTGATGAAATTGAATGCGAGGTGATTGCGCATCAAAGAGAGACAAAGTATATTCCCGATGGAGGCTTTGTGGGGCGCAAGTTCTGCATTGCCTTTTCATTTTTTCAGCTAACGCTCATCTCGCGGTCGTAAATCATCTATCGTCTTAAAACTCCAAACTATGTGATTTTGATGATCGCTCTCTCTTGTCGTCCGGTATCTCAAAGTCAAAACCAGGTTGGCAAGTTCTTCCAGTTCGGGACGCGAGGGAATTGACATCTCTCCAATTTGCACTCCCCAGGCAATAATGTAGGCGAGCAAATCGGCAATCTGTATGGCTGTAGTGAGATCGCTGTGAACAAAGAATGGCTCCGGAATTACCTGCCCTGATCGCATGCGGCCTTTCGCTGTGTCCCGAAAGTACCGCGCCATTTGATCTACCAACAGATGGCTTTGTGAGCGTTCCAGCTCGTCAAAAACAATCAGCCCTAACGCCTCAGGACTTATATCTTCTAGAAAATAGAAAAAGCGTTCAAAAAGAAAAGCATAGTCTTTGCGCAGAAAATTTCCCTGCGGACGCGGAGCGATTCTGCTGGTGATGCTGGCAAACGCCTTACACCGAAATCTGGCACAGAGCAGCAAGACTTGTTTGACGAATTCGATTTTGGCTTGTGCCAATGCCGTGAGTTGATTACGCCCAGCACGTGCCCCTTCGTCTAAACATTGTTGCGCTAATTCACGCCGCTGCTCAGGCGCAAAAGGAGGGAGTTGTACAGCGTGACGAAAAACTTTGCTTTTAAGGATTTTCTTGGCCTTTAGCTCGTGCTGTTCTTTTGAGTAACGTCTACCAAAGTATTCTATCTCGGCTTTTTGTATGGCTGTGATGAGATTCCACAGATCACGATCTTCAATCGCTATTCCCGCCAAAACTTCATACGGTGAACTACGTCGATCTTGCCCACTTTCATCAATGAAGAGAAAAAAACTCATAAAATTTTACCTTCTTTCTGACTTGGAATACTCGCTCTTCAGCAAGCTCATCATCTCTTCGCGGCGATCATACAACCGTTTCAACGGGCGAGGTTCGTGTTTGGCCATCGCATAAGCCGTAATCAGCGGCAATGCGACAGTCGAATCCACGTAACAAACCACCGTCCCCGGCAACTGGTCGGGATCAATTTTTCCCCAACTGACGGCTTCGCTGGGAGTCGCGCCGCTCAGTCCACCGGTATCGGGGCGGGCATCGGTGATCTGCAAAAAGAAGTCGTGGCCTTTTTCTTCGATGCCCAGCACTTCCTGAATCTGCGGCTCGGTTTGCAGCGCAAAGTTTTTCGGGCTACCGCCGCCGCAGATAAAAATCGCCGATTTACCGCCTCCACGCTTGGCAGAAAGAACTACGGCGGCGGTTTCGTTGACGTCGGCTGAAGGGTTCAGCCGCAGCTTGCCACCCTGCAATTCCATCGCGGCGACATTCATGCCGATGGAACTGTCGCCCGGCGAAGAGGTGTAAAGCGGCACTCCGTGCGTGTAAGCAGCCGAAAGCACCGATTGATTTTTCAGCCCCAAGACTCGTTCGCGTTCGGCGACGTATTTGCCGCACAGGTAGTGAAACTCCGCCGTAGACATTTCGCGTTGGAACTCCGGGGCGCGTATGACTTCTCGGAAAAAGGCATCGGTTGAAAGCAAGACTTCGTAATCGAAGAAAATGTCGTAAATGCGAACCACGCCTTCTTCGCGCAAAGTCACGTCGCTGATTTGAGCGTTGCCGCGATGCATCGCCAGCCCCAACCCAAAATGCGTGTCGTGATAAAGATTGGCTCCGGTGGAAATGATCCAGTCTACGAACCCGGCTTCGATCAACGGAATGATTGTCGAAATCCCAAGTCCTGCCGGAGTCAACGCTCCGGTCAGCGTCAAACCGACAGTTACATCTTCGCCAAGCATGCGTTCGGCAAAAAGCTGTGCGCCTTCGCGCAAACGAGCGGCGTTGTAAGCCTGAAAAGTCGTTTCAATCAGTTCGACCAGCGAAGTGTTTTTGGTAATTGGCGTGGGGGCGATACGTTTGCCCTGCAAAAATCTGCTTTTGTTCATTGAGTCTCCGAAAAAGATGTTGAGGTATGACAACAGACGCGGAGTTTATTTGCCGAGCCGTTGAAACTCAAAGGCGCGTGTTATACTGCCGCCGCTTTTCCCACAAAAAGTGAACTCGAACATTCAACAGGAGGTGTCTCTTCGTCTGAACTAACCCGGGCCAATCCGGTTCGCAGACGATGAACAGAAAAGCTATGCGAAAAAGTTTTGCGATAATCGCTCTGGTCACTTTGCTGGCAAGCGCCGCTCTGGCCGACACGCTGTATTTGAAAAACGGCAGCGTCTTGAAAGGCGTCTTTGTCGGCTTTGAAAACGGCCAGTTCACCTTTGAACTTCCGAATGGCAACCGTCTGAAATTCCGCCCAACCGAAGTGGATCGGTTGGTGATGGAACGTGACACGGTTGCCGGCAACCAACCCGATTCCGGTCGCCCGGGCCCGCCTTCGCGCAATCCAAATCAACCGGGAAGCGGCGGTAACAATTCCGCGATGGAAACGTTCCCGGCGTTCAACGTCCAACTGGAAGAAAAATGGATTCGCTCAAACATTCAGGTTTCGCGCGGGCAGCTTGTCCACGTCGAGGCGACTGGAACTGTCACGTTGGAAGGTCGCACCCAAACCACCCCCGACGGATTGAACGGCCGCCGCGATCCTGATTCTCCTATGCCGGACGCCAACGACGGAGCTTTGATTGCCGCCATCGGCCAGGATCAAAACTCACCGCCGATTTTCATTGGGCGCGGAGTCGAGTTCGTCGCTGAAAACGACGGCTTGCTGTATTTCACCGTCAATCACTGGGAAACGGCCAATGCTCGCGGGTCGTTTCGCGTGACGGTTTCTGTGGATCGCAATTTCCGAGGCGATGTCGGCGGAAACACCGGAGGCGGCCAGCCAGGTCAGGGCAAGGAAAAAACCATCACGGTCAGCGCCACTCAACAATGGACAGATACCGGCATTGATGTCGAACCGAACATGACGTTTCAGATCGTCGCCGAAGGCGAGATCGAAATCGGCAATCGCGCCTATGCCAGACCGGAAGGCAATCAAAATGCTAAAGTTCGCGGCTCAACTTATCCGGTTCCCGATGCAGGAGTCGGCGCGTTGATTGCCAAGATTCGTTACCGCGATGGACGCGACTCAAACCTCCTTTACATTGGCGCTCAAAACGGCGCCCAAACCGATCCTGGCGAATATGGCCGCCTGTGGCTGGGCATCAACGACGATTTTGTTCGTGACAACAAAGGATCGTTCCGAGTTGTGATTCGCTGGTAGCCTTCTGGATTGAGGGATGGAGAGAAAGAGGGACGGCGGGACAGTGGTCTTCCCTCTTTCCCTCTTTCCCTCTTTCCCTCTTTCACCCAACCGCCGCTTCATCAATACTCAACACACAGTGACCGGCATCCAGCGTCGCTATCACGCCAAGCGGCAAGGTCAGATTTCCGACCGGACTGTGGCCGCTGGGCAAACCGAACATCACAGGAACTCTGAAATCAGCCGTGCAATCCGCCAAAACTTCTTGCAGCGTGTAGCCTTGCTCTGCGTTTTGAGTGCAGTCAGTCATTTCGCCAAAAACAATTCCGCGTACTTCGTCGAACTTTCCTGCCAGCCGCAACTGCTGCAACATTCGATCAAGCGCATAAGGCCGCGTGCCGGTGTCTTCCAGAAACAATATCGAATCGCGCGTGTCCAGTTCGTCAGGCGTTCCGATCATCGCGGTAACCAGCGACAAACATCCGCCCAGTAATCGCCCGCTGACTGGCTGGCCTGAACCTCTATGCAGCAGTTCGATCTTGGGCGATGTGATTTCGCCCATCGGCTGAGTTTGCATCAGCGCCGCCAGCAAGGTTTCGCGGTCGTAATGTTCGGCACCGCCTGCCAGGTCTTTCGCAGCCATCGGGCCGTGAAACGTCACCCAGCCGAATCGCCGATACAGATACAAATGCAGCGCGGTCAGATCGCTGTAGCCAATGAAGATTTTTGGATTGGCGCGCAGCACAGTTTCATCCAGCAACGGCAAAATTCGCATCACGCCGTACCCGCCACGCGCCGCCCAAACGGCTTTGACTTCGGGATCGGCAAAGACTTCCATCAATTCTTCAGCACGACGTTGGTCGCTGCCTGCGGTGTAACTCGCTTTGTCCAGAATGTCCGCGCGATGTTTGACGCGAAAGCCCAGCCGTTCCAGTTCAGCAACGCCGCGCGCCAGGTACTCCGCTTTCAGATTGCTGGCTGGAGCGACGACCGCAACAGTGTCGCCCGCGCGCAGCGCAGCCGGTTTGATGATCGTGGATGATTGGTTGGTCATATCGCCGATTATAGCCGACGCCGTTGAATCGCTTCTTGTCGCCAAGCAGGAGCTTCCCCTATGATGCTTTTCCTTTCATATCTTCTTTCTCGGAGTCGTACATTGAACATCGTCGAACGCGCGCGGCAACTCGGAATCATTCCCGTTGTCGCGTTACCCAAGCTGGAACACGCGCTGCCGCTGGCCGAAAGCCTGATCGAAGGCGGATTGCCGTGCGCCGAAATCACTTTTCGCACTGCCGCTGCCGCAGAAGCCATCGAACAAATCAGCAAACGTTTTCCCGAATTGCTGCTCGGAGCCGGAACCGTGCTGACGACTGAACAAGCTCAGCGGGCGATGGACGCCGGAGCGCAGTTCATCGTTTCGCCCGGAACCAATCCGACAACAGTGGATTTTTGTTTGTCGAAAGGCGTGACGATCTTTCCTGGCGTCTGCACTCCCAGCGAAGTCGAAATGAATCTGGCGAAAGGCGTGGACGTGTTGAAATTTTTCCCGGCAGAACCCGCTGGCGGCGTGAACTTTCTGAAAGCGATCTGCGCGCCGTACAAACAAGTGCGCTTTATCCCGACTGGCGGCATTGATGCAAAAAACATCGGGCAATATCTGGCGCTGCCGCAAGTCGTCGCTTGCGGCGGAAGCTGGATGGTCAAACCGGAATTGTTTGAAGCAGGCGATTTCGCCGCCGTGAAGCGACTGACTGCGGAAGCTGTTGCGATGGTCAGTCAGTACCGCGCGCGGTAGCAAGCGGTTTACCCGAAGTCAAAGCAAGCAACTTTGAACAGGGTGCAAGAAAACAGGATGAACAAGATTTTTAACAGGATTGACAGGAGCATCAACGGCTTCAGTCATCCTGCCAACCCTAAAATCTTGTTTATCCTGAAAAAAAATCCTGTCCATCCTGTTTCAAAGTTTTTGCTTCGATTTAGATGGCGCTCCCTGCCGGTTGAGGTACTGACGCGGAAAATTCATGAGCATTCGATTGACGAAAAAGCAGGAAGAAATCGTGGCGTCGCCGTTGGACGCCAAAATCTTTCTGCACGGAGCGGCAGGCACAGGCAAAACCACAGTCGGCGTGCGGCGGCTGCGGCATTTGCTTGAATCCGGCGTGTCGGCGCATTCGATTTTGGTGTTGGTTCCGCAAAAGCGGCTGGCGCTTCCGTACCTGACCGAAATTCGCAATCCGCGCCGCCGAGCCGGAGCCGAAGTCACCATCGCCACGCTCGGCAGTTTGGCGCATCAATCCGTCAGTTTGTTCTGGCCGCTGATTGCCGAACAGTTAAGCCAAAACGACCCGTTTCGCCAGCCACGATTTTTATCGTCCGAACTGATTCAATACTTGATGTTCAAATTGCTCGAACCGGAAATCGAGCAGAAGGATTATTTCAACAGCGTGACCATCGCGCGCGCTCGGTTGTTCAGCCAACTTGCCGACAACTTGAACAAAGCTTCGTTGGTCGGATTTCCGCACACTTCGATTGCCGAACGGCTGAAAACGGCTTTGCCCGGTGACGCTGAGCGGCTGCACATTTTTGAAGACGCCCAAGCCTGCGCCAATCTCTTTCGTGAGTATTGCGTCGAACATCGCTTGCTGGATTTTTCCTTGCAGGTTTCGTTGTTCGCAAATCATTTGTGGCGGCACGAAGTTTCGCGTGCTTACCTGACGCGCCGTTACCAGCACGTCATTGCCGACAACGTCGAAGAAGACACGCCCGTCACGCACGAATTGCTGCGCGATTGGCTGCCCGGTTGCCAATCGGCGCTGGTAATTTTCGACGAAGACGCCAGCTATCGCCGATTCCTGGGCGCGGATGAAACCAGCGCACAACAACTGGCAGTGACTTGCAACGTTCGCCACGAATTGGAAGCAACGCGCGTGATGTCGCCGCCCGTGCAAGCTCTGCTGACTGAATTGCGCGAAGTGATGACGGACGAATCCGAATCGAAACCCAAAGCTGACGCGCGCGCGGCGTTTGAGTTCACGCCGACTTCGCACAGCCGCTTTCACACGCAGATGGTGGATTGGGTGGCCGAATCCGTCGCGCGGCTGGTTCACGACGAAGCCGTCAAACAAAACCAGATTGTGATTCTGGCTCCGTTGTTGAGTGATTCGTTGCGTTTTTCGCTGGTGGCTCGGTTGGAAGAAAAAGGCATCACGACGTACACCTTGCGACCATCGCGCCCCTTGCACGCCGAACCCGCCGTGCGCGCGCTGGTCACGCTGGCCAAGCTGGCGCATCCCGGCTGGCAAGTTGATCCCAAACATCAGGTCAAAAAGTTCGACGTGATTCAGATGCTGCTGAGCGTCATTGCCGAAATGGATTTGGCGCGCGCGACGTTGCTCGGCGAAATGCGCTTCGGCGGCGGCAAGCTGCTGCCGTTCCGCGAAGTCACCAAAAATCCCGAAATGCGCCAACGCATTTCCGAAGTCTTCGGCGAACGATTCGACAAGCTGGTGGATTGGCTGGAAAGTTACAAGGCGTCGGCAGGCGAACCGGTTGATCTGTTTTTCAGCCGGTTGTTCGGCGAAGTGCTTTCGCAAAAAGGCTTCGGGTTTCATCTGCCCAAAAAACGAAGCGCCGAACAGGAAGCGTTCGACGAAGCGCGCATCATCGCCAACCTGATTGATTCGTCGCGCGCGTTTCGCCAGACGCTCAGCCAGATCGAGCCTGAAACCGACAGCGGTCAGGAATATGTGCGAATGGTGGATGCCGGAATTCTGGCCGATCAGTACGAACCGAAGGATTGGAAGAAAGCGCCGGACGCTGTGTTGATTGCTCCGGCTTATACGTTTTTGCTGAGCAACCAACCGGCGGACTTTCAATTCTGGCTGAACATTGACAGCCAGGCGTGGACTCGGCGATTGCAACAACCGCTGACGCAACCTTATGTGCTCAGCCGCCAATGGCCGCTCGGCCAACTCTGGACGGAAGTTCACGAACAGAAAACGTCGCGGGATATTTTGCTTCGCGTCGTCACTGGATTGCTGAAACGCTGCCGCAAGAAAGTCTTCATCGGCTACAGCAAGTTCGATGAACGCGGCAACGAGCGCGAAGGCGAGTTAAGAGTGATTTTTGATTTGTTGCTGAGAAGCTTAAACACAGAGCAAGCGGCATAGCTGCGTGGCTGAATCGAAACAGCAAACTTTGAAACAGGATGAGCAGGATTTTGTTCAGGATGGACAAGACTCAGACTTGGCCGAACGGCTTCCCCCATTGATGCTCCTGTCAATCCTGTCAAAAAATCTTGTTCATCCTGTTTCCTTACGCTCTGTCACAGTGTTGCGTGTTCAGGTTTAGGCTGGAAAACCGTCCGCCGCCTTGATCCGCTCAATCTGTCCGAGATGCCGGTCGGAATGTTCCGCCAACAAAATCATCCACTGATACGCGCTGAGCGGCCCGGCAGCAGGATGCGGAAACTTTTGTTCTGACAAATCCACAGCTTCCAGCCGAGCCTGCAATCCGGCGAATCCGGTAATCGTTTGCCGCAAACCGGCGACAGCATCGGCAATGGCGACTCCGCCTTTGGGGCGAACCATTTCAGGAGCCTGAAACTTTGGAGCTTGTTGCCCATCCGCAGTCACAATCACCCCGACCAGGTTCAAATCCGCCGAAGCCGGCTTCGGATCGGCTTCAGCCTGTTTCAACAACCGGCCAACAATGCGAATGAAACCGCCGTTGACGATGTTGACGTGTTCGACAATTTCGCCAATCGTCCATTCGTCGTCAGCAGGACGGAAACTCGCTTGGGCGTCGTTGATCGAAGCGACTCCGGCGATAAAGCGTTCGGTCGCGGCGGCGTTCGAAGTCAGAATGTCTGCCACTGTGTGATAAGCCATTTTGAAAACCTCCAAGCTTCTGGCAATTACGACTGCGGGCGGAAATACAACACCAGACTCGCGCCCAGCACGACCAGCAACATTCCTACGTACAGCAACGGATTGACCGCTGATTTCGGCGGATGCAGGAACATCGTCACCAACACGTTAATCACCGGCGCGCCGCCAAAGACCAACGGCATGACGTAATTCGGCACTCCGCCGGATTTGAACGCCCAGATGATGCAGGCCGCGCCAATTGCTCCGAGCGCGCCAGCGATGGTGGCCAGCGTCGCGCCTTTGGAACTGAAACCTTCCATCTTCAATTGCCCTTGCGAAGCAAGCCCGGCGACCGGAACGATGACGCCAATCAAAAAGTAAGCCAGCCCCACGCACAACAACGCGCGCAATCCGCGCTGCGCTGGTGAACCTAACTCCATTTGTCCCTGATGCAACATCGCACCGTAAATGCCCCACGAAAGAGCCGCGCCAACTGCAAAGATTGCCCACGTCATAGAAGTTGATTTCTCCTTGGTCATAACTTGTTGAATCCGTGCTTAATCAGTTTTTCGGGTTACGCTGTTTGCAGAATTGCCAAAACAATACAGCGTGCTTTTTGTGCGAACGTACAGCTTGCCATCGGCGATGGCCGGAGTGGCGAACACTTCATCGCCGAGCGCATTGACCGCCAACACATCCCATTCGCCCGTCGCTTTGACGACCGAAACGGTTCCGTCCTGGCTAATCAAAAATACTTTGCCGTCGGCTCCGACCGGCGAGGCAAAGTATTTGTCAATCGCGCCTTTCAGCCGACCTTGTTTGATGACATTGCCTGTGGCCGGGTCGAACGAAATCAAAATGCCGCTGTCGTTGACCATAAACAGCGTGCCTTGATAAAGCAGCGTGGACGGCACCTGCGGAACCGGGCGCTGATACTTCCAGCGAATCGCCGTTGCGGTCATATCGCCTTGCCCGCCGAGTTTGATCGAAAGCAAACCGTTTTCCGACGCCATCATCGCGCGAAAAACCTGCCAGTCTTTGGTGTCGAGTTTGTTGTCGCGGTTGATATCGAAAGCGTCAAAACCATAACCGGGGTGCAAGACTTTCGACATCGGATCATCGCCAACGATTTCTTCCTTGCCGACAAAACCATCGTTATTTTTGTCGTACTTCTTCAGACCTTCTTCAAACGCAACCGTCGCGATCTGCCTGCCGGGTTGATTTAGCGGGAATCCCCAACCATTGATGTACAAGTATTCGTTGTCGTAACTGGCGACTGACTTCATTTCGCAAGCCAGACCACGAACCCACCAAACGCGCTTGCCGTCAGCAACCGAATAGGCCGAAACCTGAAACGATTCCGGCAAGACCAACTGCTTCGCGCCGGTTTTGGGCTGATAAATCATCGGTGTCGAATAACCGGAAATGACTTCGGGGCGATCAATTTTCCAAACCTGCTTGCCAGTGTTTTTGTTGACCGCCAGCAAAAACGCGCCACCATCCTGATCCACCGGCAAAATCAGTTTGTCATCCACCAGAATCGGTGAAGCTCCGTAGCCGTAAAAAATGTTGAATGGCTCCATTGGCAAACGCCAACGCTCTTTGCCGTCGGCGGTGAAGGAGATCAATCCGAAGTCTTGGAAGTAGGCAAAAACATTTTCACCATCGGTCACAGGGCTTGCCGAAGCCGGGCCGTTGACGTTTTCCAGCCGTCCGGTTTTCGCGCGCGGGACTTCGCGCCGCCAAAGTTCTTTTCCTGTTTTGTGGTCGAGCGCGATAACAACCAGCTTGCCGGATTTTTTATCGCCATCGTGAGCTGTCACGAAAATCCGCGTCCGCGACAGCACAGGCGACGAATGTCCCGGTGGCAACGGAGTTTTCCAAACCACGCTTTTATCCGGGCCGAAATCAGTCGGCAGATTGGTTTCCGACGAAATGCCCGTTCCGTTCGGCCCGCGAAATCGAGTCCAGTCGTCAGCGGCCAAAATGCTAAAGCTGAATCCGATCAACAGGCTCAGCAAAACGATCAAGTTCATACGGCTTATTCGCGTGGTCATCAGAAGTCCTCCGTTCAGGTTGTTATTCGATCCAGTCGGCGATGAAGATGTTGGTGTCTCCCTGCTTAGCCGCGTTGCGGTTGGAACAGAACACCAGCTTCTTGCCGTCCGGCGAAAACATCGGGAACCCATCAAACGTCTCGTTGAAGGTAATGCGTTCCTGATTGGTTCCGTCTACGTTGATGGCGTAAATCTCGAAATTGCGTCCGCGCGGATCGTCAATGTTCGAGGAGAAAAGAATCCGTTTGTTGTTCAAAAAGAAGAACGGGGCGAAGTTCGCTTTGCCGTTATTCGTGACCTGTCGCTTGTTCGATCCGTCAGGATTCATAATCCATAAATCCAGCTTGCTGGGGCGAATCATGTCTTCTTTCAGCAAAGACGTGTAGTCCGCTTTTTCGGCTTCGGTTTTCGGATGATGCGCGCGATAGACAATCAGCTTGCCGTCATAGCTCCAGAACGGGCCGCCATCGTAGCCGAGTTCATTGGTCAGCCGTTTCACGTTTTTGCCATTTTTGTCCATCGTGTAAATGTCCAAATCGCCATCGCGCAAGCTGGTGAAGACAATCGTGCCGTCACGCCGAATTGTAGCTTCGGCGTCGTAACGAGCGGTTTTGGTCAGTTGAACAACGCCGGAACCATCGGCATTCGCGCGAAAAATGTCGAAGCCCGGATATAGCGACCAAACATAGCCTTTCGACATATCCGGCTTCGGCGGACATTTCGCGTCGGCTTTGAACGTCGAAGCGTAAACTATGTTTTTGCCGTTCGGCGTAAAGTACGAACAAGTTGTTTTGCCTTCGCCGTTCGACAACATTTTCTTGCCTGAACCGTCCAGGTTCATGGAAAAGATTTGATCGCAGCCATCGCCTTTGGTCGCGCTTTGAAAAATCAGCTTTTTGCCGTCAAGCGAAAAATACGCTTCGGCGTTTTCGCCTTCAAAGGTGAGCTGTTTGATGTTGGCCAGATGTTTTTCGCGCGGGTCTTTCAACTCCTGCGAAGTTTGAGCGGGTTGAGCAACGGCGCTGGCGTTAGTCGTATTGTTCGCGTTCAAGAAAAGGAAATAACCGCCAGTCGCGGCACAGAGAATCAAAAAAAGACTGGTGATGATTCGCATAAATTCTCCTGCTAAAAAAGTAAGTGGCGGCTGATTTTGTCAGCCGCCACCAGTTGAAGCGTTTATTCTTCGTCGTTCTGAGGTGGTCGGCGGCTTCTGCCTCTGCCTTCACCGCGCCCCTCGCCACGACTTTCACCGCGACCTTCGCCACGGCTTTCATTCCCACCGCCTTTGCCTTCGTTAAGCAAAACTTTGCGGCTCAGACGAATCTTGTTGCCTTCGATGCCGATGCACTTGACCATGACCTGCTGGCCTTCTTCCAGTTCATCGCGCACGTCACGCACACGATAATCGGCGATTTCCGAAACGTGCAGCAACCCATCCAAGCCCGGCATGATTTCGACGAATGCGCCGAAATCCACGATGCGCGAAACCGTGCCGAGATAGGTCTTTCCGATTTCGGCTTCGGCGGTCAGATCGCGGATGATCTGCATGGCCATTTCGCCAGCTTCGCCGTTGGCGGTGGCGATGGAAATACGCCCGGAATCTTCCACGTCAATTTTCGCGCCCGTGCGTTCGACGATGGACTTAATCATCTTGCCACCTGGGCCAATGACGTCACGAATCTTGTCGGGGTTGATCTGCAAAGTCATGATGCGCGGCGCGTACTTGCTGATTTCCTTGCGCGGTTCAGGCAGGACTTCATCCATCTTGTCCAGAATGAACAGCCGTCCTTTCTTCGCCTGCTCCAAAGCGTCGGCCAGAATCTGTGGATTCAAGCCGGTCACTTTGATGTCCATCTGCAAAGCCGTAATGCCATTGCGCGTGCCCGCGACTTTGAAATCCATATCGCCGTAATGATCTTCAGCGCCCGCGATGTCGGTCAGGATGGCGAATTTCTTTTCTTCCATCACCAATCCCATTGCCACGCCAGCAACCGGAGCTTTGAGCGGAACTCCCGCGTCCATCATCGCCAGACAGCCTCCGCAAACCGTCGCCATCGAAGACGACCCGTTCGATTCGGTAATGTCCGAAACGACGCGAACGACATACGGCCATTCTTCTTCGCCGGGAACGACAGCTTCGAGAGCGCGATGCGCCAAAGCTCCGTGACCGATTTCGCGGCGTCCCGGATTGCCGGTTCGACCAGTTTCTCCAACCGAAAACGGCGGGAAGTTGTAATTGAGCATGAAGCGACGTTTGAACTCGCCGTTTTCCAGACTGTCAACGTACTGCACATCTTGCGAAGTGCCGAGCGTCGCCGTCACCACTGCCTGAGTTTCTCCGCGCGTGAACAGCGACGAACCGTGCGTGCGCGGCAACCAACCGGCTTCAATGGTGATTGGGCGAATTTCCGAAAACCGGCGGCCATCGGGTCGGCGGCGATTGTTCAGAATATCATCGCGGAAAATAGCTTCTTTCAGATGATCGAACAGCACACCTGCTTCAGCGCGAACTTCCGGTTTGTCTTCGGGATACCCTTCGACGACTTTCTTTTTCAGACCGTCAATCGCGGCATAACTTTCGATCTTCGATTTGTTTTGGACATTCAAAGCTTCGCGCATTTCGCCAGTGTATTTTTCGGCAATCTCGCGCAGCAGAGTTTCATTGACCGGCTTGGGCTGAAATTCGCGTTTCTTGATTCCGAGAGCTTCGAACATCGAACGCTGCAACTGGCAAAGCTTTTTGATTTCGCCGTGCGCGAACATCAGAGCTTCGAGCATCACTTCTTCGCTGACTTCTTTCGCGCCAGCTTCAACCATGACGATGGCTTCTTCGCTGCCCGCGACAATCAGGTTCAACAAGGAATCGCGCTGTTGGTCATAAGTCGGATTGACAACATATTTACCTTCGACCAGACCGACGCGAACTCCAGCAATCGGGTTATGAAACGGAATATCCGACAGGTAAAGCGCCGCCGAAGCTCCTGTGATCGAAAGTACATCCGGTTCGTTTTCTTCGTCGGCTGACAGAACCATCGAAATTATCTGGGTTTCGTGCTGATAGCCTTCTGGAAACAATGGGCGAATCGGGCGATCAGTCAGTCGGCATGTAAGAATCTCTTTTTCAGTCGGACGACCTTCGCGTTTGAAATATCCACCGGGGATTCGTCCGGCAGCATATCCGTATTCTCGATAATCAACCGTCAGTGGAAAAAAGTCGGCGCCTTCTCTGGCTTTTCGAGCGGAAACGGCTGTAACCAACACAACAGTTTCACCTTGCTGAACGAGCACTGCTCCGTCAGCCTGTTTAGCTATGCGGCCTGTTTCTATCGAAAACTCTCTGCCGCCTAAGTTAATGGCCTGTTTCAAAAACATCTTTTATCTCTCCTCTAAACAACGTCAGCAGCCGGTGGCTTGTGCCGGTTCGTCAAAAGCGTTCAACCGATCAATAACAATTACTGGCCGCTGAAAAAAACAGAAAGCCGCAGACACGCTACTCGGACACAACGTCACGAATTTGCGCTGCGGCTTGGTGGGATGGAATTAAACTTGTGATTCCTGGCGGAATTGTCTGAACCGTCTGTCACAATGGGCAACCCCAATGATTCGGGCAGCCATAATTTTATGAAGGCGCTGAGGGCATCCGAAAAGGTTGCGATTCGGATGAAATCATTCGTCTTCCCTTGTGTGCCTTTTGGCAAACCAGGTTTTGAAGATGTCAAAATCCGGTTTAGGGAGTCCGTGCCGTCACGTTCGGCTGCACAACAAAAACGGCGTCTCAGCGCGAGACGCCGCAAACTCTTCAAACGTTATTTTCTCAGTCCGAGACGATTGATCAATTCGTGATACCGATTGATATCTTTACGCTTCAAATAATCCAATAAGCTGCGACGCTGGCTGACCAATTTCAGCAGGCCACGACGAGAGTGATTGTCTTTCTTGTGCGTTTTGAAATGCTCGGTCAGTTCGGTAATGCGAGTTGTCAGAAGTGCGACCTGCACTTCCGGCGAACCGGTGTCAGAACCGTGCGTCTTGTACTGGGTGATAATGTTCGATTTAGCTTCTTTTGCTAAAGCCATTGCAAATCCTTCCTTGCCTCTGAAATTGTTTGGTTTCTTATCGAAATTTGAGGCGCGAGGGTAGCAAAGCACTCGACAAAGTTCAAGTAGCGCCCATCGGCTCCTGATAAAGTTACAAGAGACATTTTGCCCCAAACCGATCAAACTTACACAATCAGCCTCACCTTTGCGGAAAACTCAAAAAAAACGAAAAAAAATTCACCGATCTACTCATCCTATTTCAAATTTGCCGTCTTTAGTTGTCGAACCGGGATAAACAACGAAAATAATTTATCCGCCCCCATCCTTGGTAAGTCGGTAAAGAAAAGTCTTCGACAAGCCAAATATACATCTTCAGCTAATTTTGATTTAAGGGTAAAGCAGTTCTAAGGTTTGCCGCCACCATTTGGTGAACTTCAGGTCAGAAAGACCGTGAAGGCGGCACAAGTTGGGCTGGTATAAAGCTGACTGAAAAGGGTTTCAGGTACGCCAGGGGTGGCCGACTGGAATCCTTTTTAGATCAATTTATGTCAGCCCTTCTCATTTTCTATTGGGTCAATCAAGTAAGTTTTGGCCGTTAGCACGAACTTCAAGAATTTAGTATCAGGCAAGCATCTTCAGCACAGCGTCTCCGCCAAAATTCGTCAAACGCTGTTCGCGCCCACCGTAGTAATAAGTCAGCTTGCGATGATCCAAGCCCATTGCGTGCAAAATCGTTGCGTGCATATCGTGAACCGAATAAGGCTCGACTTCCGCTTTATAACCGTATTCATCCGTCGCGCCGATAACTTGCCCACCTTTGATGCCTCCTCCGGCAAACCACATTGTGAACCCGTGCGGATTGTGATCGCGCCCGATGCCTGATTGCGAAATCGGCATGCGACCGAATTCCCCGCCCCAAACAATCAAGGTCGAATCCAACAAACCGTGAGCTTTCAAATCAGCAATCAACCCAGCCATCGGTTTATCTGTTTCAGCACAATGCAGCGAGTGGTTTTCGTGCAAGCCATAATGCGCGTCCCACGATTCCTGCTGATGACCTCCGCCGCTGTAAAGCTGGATGAACCGCACCCCGCGTTCGACCATTCGCCGAGCGATCAAACACTGTTTGCCAAAATAATCCGTAGTCTTTTCGCCAATGCCGTAAAGCTTTTTCGTCGCGTCGGATTCTTTGGACAAGTCCATCGCTTCGGGCGCGTGAGTCTGCATCTGGAAAGCGAGTTCATACGAAGCGATGCGCGCGTCCAAATCCGAATTGCCGGGATGCGAGGCTTGATGCGATTGATTCAGCTTCTGCACAAAATCAATTTCCTGCCGCTGCAAGTGCGGATCAACCCACTTCGGCGGATTCAAATCCGCAATCGGAGTTCCGCCGGAACGAAACGAAGTCCCCTGATAAGCCGCAGGCATAAAGCCCGATGCCCAATTCGGCGCTCCGCCAATCGGGCCGCCTCGCCAGTCATACATCACAATGTAAGCCGGAAGGTTTTCATTCTCGCTGCCCAAACCATACGTCACCCAAGAACCAAGCGAAGGATTGCCCGGACGCATATTTCCGCTGTTCATCTGAAAAATCGCCGGTGAATGATTGTTGCTAGTGGTGAAAACCGAACGAACCATACAGAGGTCATCAACCTTTTGAGCGATGTGCGGGTAGAGTTCAGAGACTTCAATGCCAGACTGGCCGTGCTTTTTGAACTTGTACGGCGAAGCCATCAGGTTTCCGGGATTGCCGAAAAAGACATCCACCTTGCCTTTGTTCATTGGCTTGCCGTGATGCCGAGTCAAATCCGGTTTCGGGTCGAAGGTGTCTACGTGACTGACGCCTCCGTACATAAACAGGAAGATGACGGATTTAGCTTTGCCTTTGAAATGCGATTCTTTCGGAGCCAGCGGATTGGCACGCTTCTGCTGATTCGGCTCCGCCGCCAGCAATCCGTCCTGATCCAACAACGAAGCCAGCGCCAAACCGGAAAAACCGGCTCCGGCGCGAAAGATCAAGTCTCGGCGTGACAAACGATTGTTCGAGTTCATTTCGGAAACCTCTAAAATTAGGACACAGCCCAATTAGCATTAGCATCAGGCTACAAACCCGCTGAATGAAAATAAGTGAAAATACTTTAGGACGGATGAGAACTTTTCTGCCGATGAATGCTCTGTAAAATTGTGGCAATCCGATCAGACAATTGAAGCGAAAAGGCGGCTGTTTCATCACGGATAATGGCATTTGACTCGTAGTCAGCATCAACTCGCAATTTCTTTAACTTACCGCCTTTATCCCATACTTCCCGGTATGAAAGTCCTTTTTTCTCAAACGCACGCCAAACCGCGTCATGCGATTTGTCTTTGGATAGTAGAAAATCAAAATGCTCCAAGAGGTGATTGACCGCTTGATGATAAGCAAAGTAGTAAGCACGGCTAATCGCGCTTCGAAGCGATGCTTCGTCTGCATTATGACTGAGCGTTTCGGCAGTTAGGCGATAGTCAGACCAATCGAACGGCATCAGACAAACTCCGGTATAAAGTTCATGCGGAAACCTGCTCTTTTGGCAGACTCCAGCCACCATTCCTGATCAAGTTGATCAAATAGCGCCAAAGCCTCTTTGGCGCTTAACTGTATGGGGATAACTATAAAAAGTTGAGCCGATAAGTCGTTCGGATCAACACTAATTTGAAGCGCCGCCCTTGTCCCCTCGCCGAAGATGCGGACAACTTGAGTTTTCGCTTCTAGCAGAAGTGTGAGGAGACGCGGATACTTGTACAAATATGCCATTACGCCAGATTCGTCACGCAACTCGAACTGTTTGCGTAACTCTCCAAACATAGAGCCATTTTCCTTCTTGGGCTGCTTGTCGGGTAAAGGGCGACTTGGAGGTGTGAGATTTTCTACAATCCTCTCTGTGGGTAGGAAAGCCCTCAGTGACGCAATCTGGTAGTGCGGCTGCTGTTGAGGCAGAACAGATGTAGGTCTCCCCAATGTTGCAAGGTCGTAGTTCATAACTGCCAACATACTCATTTCCCTCCTTCAGACTGGTGTAAATCAAACACCGAGAGAACGCCCAACCCGCTATCAGCCAGTTGATTGAGAAATTCTATTGGCTTTCCTACCGTGCCTGATTCGTATTCCCAGGTAATTTCGCAAAAGATGGCATTCGCATAATGAAGCGACATAGCGAGAACGATCCGGGTTCGTGCCTGCCGGCTAATCTCATCGCAGTTGACGACGAATGCAGCAGCGTCGGGGGTAATAGTTACGTCACCTTCCTGTTTTTTCGCATAACGCGCTAGAAAGTCCTCAACTTGTTCATCTAACAAAGAGAGTTGAAGGCTAACACGCGTGGTCCCTTTGCCTTCTTCAATCTTTGGATCAATTACCGCCATTGTGCCAAATACGGACCGCAAAATCTGTAGAATCGAATTTACATCTCCTTCATAAATCTCGCCTGTCGTAAGGGTAATATGACTGTAACCAATGCTGATAGTGACTCGCGGATCAAGCAAAGCCAGATCAAGCCGGACATCATTCAGGTTATTGGTTGGAGTCTGTAAGCTAATTCCCTGGGCCGTTAATCCGAATGGCTGAAGCCGCTCAACTAAGGTTACAAACCCTCTACTTCCAGGAACAGGTAATTCCGACAGAATAGAGGTCGTTTTCCATTCAGAACTCAATGAAGTGTATTCAATACGATAATCAGACATGTGCGTTTCTCCTCACAGCAATCAACCTTCGGCCAATCATCGCATAAATTCAGCCTCCTCGAACAGCCCAAGATAGCCGACGCGGGAGAATACCGAGTGAGATAGGATGCCTATTACCCAAACACTTTCAAAATCGGATCGCCGCCAAAGTTCGTCAATTGTTGGTGACGACCACCAAAGTAGTAAGTTAGCTTGCGATGCTCCAAACCCATGGCGTGCAAGATGGTCGCGTGTAGGTCGTGAACTGAATAAGGATCAATCACGGCTTTCAATCCGAACTCGTCGGTTTCACCGATCATCTGACCGCCTTTGACTCCGCCGCCGGCCATCCACATGCAGAAACCGTAATGATTGTGATCGCGGCCAATGCCGGATTGCGACATAGGCATGCGGCCAAATTCCCCGCCCCAAACGATCAACGTCGAATCCAGCAAGCCGCGAGCTTTCAAATCCTTTATCAAGCCGGTCATCGGAATATCGGTTTCGGCGCAATGCAGGCGGTGGTTTTCGTCAATGCCGAAATGAGCGTCCCAGGATTCCTGTTGATGGCCTCCGCCGTGATAAAGCTGAATGAAGCGCACTCCGCGTTCGACCAAGCGTCGAGCCGTCAAACATTGTTTGCCGAAAAAGTCCGTGTGCTTTTCGCCTATGCCGTAAAGCTTCTTGGTCGCTTCGGATTCTTTGCCCAGATCAACGGCTTCTGGTGCGTGCGATTGCATCTGGAAAGCCAGTTCATAAGAAGCGATGCGCGCATCCAGGTCGCTATTCCTGCCGTGGAGTTCTTTGTGTTCTTGATTGAGCCGCTGAATGAAATCAATTTCCTGCCGCTGCATGTGAGGATCAACCCATTTGGGCGGATTTAAATCCACAATCGGCGTCGCTCCCGGACGGAACGAAGTTCCCTGAAACGCCGCAGGCATAAAACCCGATGACCAGTTTGGCGCTCCGCCAATCGGGCCTCCGCGCCAGTCGTACATCACAATGTAAGCCGGAAGGTTTTGATTTTCAGTCCCCAAACCGTAAGTCACCCACGAACCAAGCGAAGGATTGCCGGGACGAATGTTGCCGCTGTTCATCTGAAAAATCGCTGGCGAATGATTGTTGCTCAGACAATAAAGCGAACGAATCACACACAGGTCATCGGCTACGCTGCCCAAGTTGGAATAGAGTTCGGAAATGTCTACGCCGCCGTGCCCGTACTTTTTGAACTTGTACGGCGAAGCCATTAGGTTGCCGTTTTTATTGAAGGTTTCCAGCTTGTCCAAATTCGGCAGAGGCTTGCCGTGATTTTTGGTCAGCTCCGGTTTGGGGTCGAACAGATCAACCTGGCTGGGGCCGCCATACATAAACAGGAAGATGACGGATTTGGCTTTGGCCTTGAAGTGCGACGGCTTCGGTGCAAGCGGGTTATTGTCTTTCTCACCTGAATCACCTGGCGTTGCCGCCAGCAATCCGTCTTTGTCCAACAAGGAACTCAGCGCCAGGCCGGAAAATCCGGCTCCGGCTTTGAAGATCAATTCACGGCGAGTCATCTGTTGCGGCGCAATAATCGGAAGCGTGTTTTTCATGATCGTTTTCTCAAATTGAATCAGCGAATAACTTTGCCTTTGATCCCCAGCACTTGGGCGGCAACCAGGTTATTGCCGAAATTGTTGAAATCCCTGAACTCCCAGACGACTTTTTTGTCGCGTGTGACTTCGATCAGTTGTGGGTTTTCGGGGCCGGCGTGAGTGTTGCCGATAATCAGATTGCCGTTGGGCAATTGTTGCAAGGTCGTCATCCACGCGAAGGTGATGCCCGGCAATTCTTTTTGGTCAACGCTCCAGACGATTTTGCCGTCGCGCGTGACTTCAAAAACGCGGTTGTTGTTTCCACCGGCGATCATCGTGTTGCCATTTTTCAGCCGAATCGCGCCGAAGACTTCCACGCCGTGACCTTCGACGCCGAGACCGGGCGAACGCGGGCGACCATTCAAATCCAGCGCGTATTCCCAAACGATTTTGCCTTTGCCGTCGTATTCGCGGACTTTGCCTTCGCCTTCCTGGCAAACCAGGTAATTGCCGTTGTCCAGTTTGCGAACCATGCGCGTGTCGCGGTGAGCATTAGGTTTGACGACCGTCAGCGGAATTTCTTTGATGATCTTGCCGGATTTGTCCACTTCGATCAGCCGCGAATTGCCGCTTTCGGCAATCAGAGTCAATCCGTTTTTCAATCGTTGATACGAGTGAATTTCGACTTTGCCGCCGTAACCGGCTTTGGGCGTGGATTCGTGTTTCCAGACGACCTGTTTGTCGCGGCTGACTTCGACCACAGTGGTATAACCAGTCTGGAAAAGCACATTGCCGTTGGGCAGCGCCTGAATGTCGTGAATTTCGCGGGCGTCGGGGTTTGGAACTTCCCATTCAATTTCGCCTTTCGAGTTGACGATGGCGACGCGCTTTTTGTCAGCGCCGAGCACTTTATAATCGCGCGCCGAATCCGCAACGGATTTACCCGGCGACACTGTTGCAAATAAAAACAGGCAGGCAAAAACTGCCAATGTCAGCTTTTTCAAGACAATCTCCCTTCGAAGGTAACGCAATTTGTTTTGAACTGTTTAGTTGACGCCGGAACCAGCATCGTTCTGAAAGAAAAGCGGGCGCAGTTTACATCGTGCGGAACCAACGGACAAACAAACTTGTGATCTGGTCACAGAAGCCAAACGGCTCTTGACCAACTTCGGCAGTCATCTAATGATGCGCCTGGCTTTCTGATGATTACCTTGCTGAGTCCAATCTGGCTGATTTTGGCAATACCACTTTTCGCGGCGTGGTGGGTTTGGAAACCCGCTTCCCGCTTTCTGCGCTATGCGCGGCTGGCCTTGCTGGCGCTGATTCTGCTGGCGCTGAGCGGATTGGCCATCCAGCTCCCTAGCCGAGCCGGAACCGTAGTGATTGTCGCCGACCGCAGTCTTTCAATGCCCGCCAATGCCAAAGCTGCCGAGCGCGAAGCCATCGAATTAGTCCAACGCGCAATGAGCAGCGACGACCGGTTGGCCGTCGTCTCGTTTGGACAGAACTCCGCCATCGAACGATCTCCGCAAACCGGAGCCTTTGCCGGATTCACCAATCAAATCCAAGCTGACGCTTCCAACTTGAACGACGCAGTTGAAAAAGCTCTGTCGCTGATTCCGCCGGATGCGCCGGGAAAGATTCTGGTCATTTCCGACGGGCGCTGGACTGGCAAAGACCCGGCCAGCGCAGCAGCGCGAGCAGCTTCGCGCGGAGTGGCGATTGATTTTCGCTCGTTGCAACGTTCGGTCGCCGGAGATTTAGCAATCGCGCAAATTGACGCTCCGGTCACGGTCACGCCCGGCGAAGCCTTTATGCTGACGGCATGGGTGAAATCGCCTGCTTCGCAGGAAATCAATTTTGAATTGTTGCGCGGAGGCCAAACGCTGGCCGCAGGCAAAACCAACGTCAGCGCCGGATTGAATCGCCTGACCTTCCGCGATCTGGCCGAAGCTCCAGGAGCGCAACGTTATTCGATCAAGATCAGCGGCCCTTCTGGCAATAACGCCGACGACCCGATTCCCGAAAACAACTCGGCGAAGATTCTGGTTGGAGTCCAAGGGCCGCGCCCGTTGCTGATTCTGACTTCAGGCGAAAACTCCGGATTGGCACGTTTGTTGGAAGGCGGCGGGTTGAAAGTCAAAGCTCAAAAACCCGAAGACGCTGATTGGTCGTTGGACGCTCTGGCTGGATTTTCAGGCATCGTGCTGGAAAACGTCTCCGCCAACAAAGTCACAGAACGCGGAATGGACGCGCTCTCTGTCTGGGTCAAAGAAAGCGGCGCGGGATTGATGATGACCGGCGGCAAACACGCTTACGGCGCGGGCGGATATTTCAAATCTCCGTTGGAACCGTTGCTGCCGGTTTCGATGGAACTGCGGCAGGAACATCGCAAACTCTCGCTGGCGATTGTGGTGGCGATGGATCGTTCAGGCAGCATGGCCGTGCCGGTCAGCGGCAATCGCACGAAAATGGATTTAGCGAATCTGGCTGCGGTGCAGGTCTTGGATATGCTTGCGCCTACGGATGAGTTTGGCGTCGTGGCAGTGGACAGTTCGGCTCACATCATCGCCGATGTGCAATCCATTGAAGGCAATGCAGCCAAAATTCGCCGGGACATTCTGATGGTGGATTCCCAGGGCGGAGGTATTTTCATTTACGAAGCTCTGTCGAACGCCGCCGACATGCTGTTGAAAGCCAAAGCCGGTACTCGCCACATCATACTGTTCGCCGACGCCGCCGATTCCGAAGAACCCGGCGCTTACCGCGAATTGCTGCGCCAATGCGAACAGGCAGGCATCACCGTCAGCGTCATAGGCTTGGGCAAAGAATCCGATCAAGATGCGTATTTGCTGCGCGACATTGCCGCGCGCGGCAACGGGCAAATTTACTTCACCGAAAGCGCCGAAGAATTGCCGCGCTTGTTTGCTCAGGACACCATAGTCGTCGCGCGCAGCACCTTTCTGGAAGCGACGACTCCGATTCAAACCACCGGCGGATTGGTGACGCTGACCGGCAAACAGTTCAGCGGCTTGCCAGCGATTGGCGGATACAACCTGTGTTATTTGCGGCCAAACGCAAATCTGGCAACAGTGACTACAGATGAGTACAACGCCCCGGTCGTGGCTTCGTGGCAAGCGGGCAGCGGTCGTGTGCTGGCGTACACGGGCGAAGCCGATGGCGATTTCACCGGAGCCATCGCCGGTTGGGGCAGCGCCGGAGAGTTTTTCACCAGCCTGGCTCGCTGGACTGCCGGAGACACCGCCAACCTGCCGAACAACATGCTAGTGACTCAGCAAGTCAAAAACGGCGTCAGCGTCATTCAACTGCATCTTGATCCAGACCGCGACAATGGTACGGAACCGCGACCGGTAGGCAGTGGGTTTTCACCACCAACAGTTACCACGCTACGCGGCATCGCAGGTTCAAAACCCACTTCCGAAAAAGCCGAGATGCGCTGGGCAGACGCCGACACGATGGAAATCAGCATTCCGCTGACCGGCAGCGAGACGGCGCTTTCCACAGTCGAAGTTCCCGGCGCGCAACCGCTGACGTTGTCGCCCGTGACACTTCCCTACTCGCCGGAGTTCAAACCGGTCGAAGCCGATGAAGGCCAAACCGCTTTGGCCAAACTCGCCCAAGCCACCGGCGGCAAAGAGCGATTGGAGCTTTCCGGCGTCTGGAAAGATTTGCCTCGCCAACCGCGTTTGATCGAATTTGCGCCGTACTTGCTGCTGACGGCGATTTTGCTGTTGTTGATTGAAGTGCTGGAACGCCACACTGGATTGGTGACAGCGCAAGCTCTGCCCGTGTTGCAACGGCTCAAGCCACGCCAAAAAACCAAACTCGCCAAACCATCTGTGGCCGTACCTGCTTCGGTCGAACCTGTGGCAGCGACCGCTTCAACCGGCGCAAACCCAACTCCCACCGAAACCAAACCACTGGAACCGTCAGCGATTTTCGGCGCGCTGCAACAAGCCAGACAAAAAGCCGAAGAACGAACCAAACGCTAGCCGGGAGCACCAGCACTCTCCAACAGCATCTTTTTCAGCGCGGATTCTTCGTCACAGTAAAATTCGATTTGAGCGGCGAACACTGGCAATGAAGCTTGCTCAACAGATTTCGCGGGCAAATTGGCGGCGTCTTTTTCGGTGACGATGATGGCTTCGGCGTGAGCGGCTTCGGCGTCGGCGAGGATTTGCGCAAACTCCGGCAGCGAATAACGATGGTGATCGGCGAAATCACGTCGCAACACAACCCGCATTCCGGCGGATTGCAAATCCCGATTGAAGCTTTCCGGGCGAGCGATGCCGGAAACAGCGGCGACGTTTTTTCCAGCAAACTCGGCAAGGCTGACGAATTGCTGGCTCTGCAAATTTCGTAGCCGAGTCATTTGGTGACGCGCCAAAAAGATCGGCGTATTCGGACGAGCAAGTTTGGTGATTGTTTCGATTAGTTCGGCTTTGGCGGCGACATTCGCCAGGCGGTCGCTGCGCGTGACGATGACGGCGTCGGCGCGGCGCAATTCGGTTAGCGGTTCGCGCAATCGGCCAAACGGAACCATCGCCGCCTGGCCAAGCGGTTCGGTCGCATCCACCAACAACAAATTGAGATCGCGCGCCAATCGCAAATGCTGGTAAGCGTCGTCCAGCACAAAAGCGGAAACCGGAGCTTGCGATTCCAGCCAACGCCCGGCGGCAACGCGATCCCGATCCACCACCACGCGAACTCCAGGACAAAGCTGAGCCAGCAAAAACGGTTCGTCGCCGGATTCGGCTGCTGAGCAAAGAATTTCTTTTCCGTTGGAAACTTCGACGCGCCCGTCGGTCTGGCGCTTGTAACCTCGGCTGAGAATCGCCACCTGATGCCCTGCGTCGCGCAAAGTCGCGGCGATAAACGCCACACAGGGAGTTTTGCCAGTGCCGCCGACGGTCAGATTGCCTACGCTAATGACCGGCGCGTTCAATCGAAAGGTGTTGAACAGTTTGTTTCGGTAAGCGGCAACGCGCGCGCGAACGCCAAGCTCATATAACTTGGCCGGAAGGTACAACAGCACGCCAGCAAATTTAGATTCAATCATTCTTCAGGCCAGACGGCGGGCTAAATCAAAGCAACAAATGTTGAAACAGGATGGACAGGATTTTGTTCAGAATGAACAGGATTCAGGTTTGACCTAATGGCCTCAAGCATTGGTGTCCTGACAATCTTGTCAAAAATCTTGTTCATCCTGTTTTCTTGCGCCGTGTCTCAAGGCTGTTTGTCCTGATTTAGCGGTTCTTTCGTTTCAATTCGCGCAGCAACGATTCGATGCGCGAAGACTCTTCTGCGGTCAACGCAACCTGGCCGAATCGCGCGCGTTGATACATCTGCGTGATTTCAATCACCGCAGGCAATTTGACCGTCGCCGCAAATTCCATAGGCGTTTGATCCGGTTGGCGGCGATGCCCGGAACGTTCCAGCGCATGCAGCATGTCCTGGTAAAACTTGACGCTTTGCTGCACGGCGTTGGCGTTTGCAGCACCGAGTCGCCCGCGCAACCGTTGAGTCAAAACAAACCCAAGCCCCAAGACGGCGAATCCCAACAGAACCAACGCCAACCGGCGATACCCAAAATTCGGCACAGATGGGTTGGCCGGTTCGGAATTGTTTTTTTCAACAACGGCATCGTCGTTCAACGACGAACCATCCAGCCAAAAATTGAGCTTGCGCGCCCAGCGGCTCCAATGTTTGGAAACGTTGAACTGAACCAATGACGCAAAATTTTGCGCCGTCACGAACATCGAAATCTGTTTCGAGGTGTCGAAACTGACGACTTCTTCCAGCCAGAACATTTCAAAAGCTTCGCTATATTCCCGCACCCAAGCCATTATCCCGTCATCGTATTCGCTCAATCCCGCTGGCGGAGTCGGATCGAAAGCGACCCACTGATTTTTCGGGAAATAAGCTTCAACCCAGGAATGCGCGTCTGATTGCCGCACGGTGAAAACGTCGGCTTTGGAATTATATTCGCCCGTCTGGAAACCGTTGACGATTCGCGCGGGAATACGTCGCGCTCGCAGCATCAAAACCATCGCCGAAGCGAAGTATTCGCAATGTCCTGCGCGCGTGTTGAACAAAAAATCCGCCACCGGGTCGCCTTTTTCGACCCGCCGCAAATCGAGCGAATAATCGTATTGCGTTTTCAGGTGCAGTTCGATGCGGCGAATGGTTTCGATTTGAGTTTTGGCCCCTTCTGAAACTTTCGCCGCCAATTGGTCAATGCGTTCGTCGTGGTTGCCGGGCAACTGTAAATACCGTTGGCTGACGTTACGAGGAAATTCGCGGCTGTTGTCTTCGGCCAATGATGAATCATCGGGAATGAACGTGTCTGAGTAAATCGAATAACTGTGTTTGTCGAACCCGTGCGCATCCGTCCATAAACCGTCGCCCAAATCGCGCGTCAGTTCCGGCAACCCGGAGGCCAGCACCGGACGCGGCGCAGCAAACACCGTGTTGATATTCAGCGGCTCCATAAAGAACTGTTGTTCGGTGAAAGCGAATTTCCGGCTGGTCGGTTCGATATGAAAAATTTCTCCGTGCCGACGAATCGGAACCGGATCGGGGCCGATGTTGTTCCAGCTTTGGCCATCGTATCGGTCAAGCGTGACTCCGCGCCAGCGCAGATTGTGTTGGCGTTCCTGGTCGTCCAGTCCGCGCGGATACGACACACGAACACGCATCACAACTTGCGGATTTAATTTGACCTGCGCCACTTCGCCCAATCGCACGGTGTCGGAAAATCCGGAAAGAGCTTCGCCTTGCGCTAATCCGCCGGGAGAGTTTCGCCCGGCATTGCGCGACACGCGCGGCACAACCAGAAACAACGGCCCAGCCAGAATCAAAATCAACGCCAGCGCCAAAACAGAAAATCCCAGCAAACCAACGACGCCGGGTTTGCCCAGCGGACGACGAACATCGTTGACCTCTCGCCAAAGCTCTATGACGATTTTTTGATCCTTCACTTCCTCCAGAAAGCTTTGCTGCGTTCTCCGGATTTCATAAGCGATAAAGGTCGAAATCGCCGCCAGCAGGTACACCATCAACAACACCAGAAACGTCGTTCCCATCGTCAAACCTGCCGACATCAACACGATGCAAAACGAAATAACGTACAACCACAACCAGTCCCGACTGTCTTTTCGTTTCAGCAGCTTCAACGCCGAAGCGAACAACACGAAATGAGTAATGACCAGCACCGGCGGCATTCTGAACAGTTGCCATTCCGCCAACGCAATGCCCAGCCAGCCAATCATCAATCCGTTGGCCAATCGCCGCGAAATGTTCCAGCGCAATCGGCCAAGATCAATCAAACACCCAACCAGCAATGCACCGAAAAACATGGCCAACGACACGCCGTCCACTTGCCGCGTCGCCGCCAGAATCACAAAGCTGGCAGTCAGCAGCACATACGAAGACACAATGAAGTAACGATCCAGGTTCATGCCAATTCTTCAAAGTGAATGACGTGAGTCGAAAGCTGGTTTGACGACGCAGTCAGGCCATTGCTCTTTGCCGTCAATAAAATTTCCACGCCGGATGATTGGTGATCGTCCCAGACCGGTTCTTTTTCGCCAGGAACGATTTGCGCCAGATGCCGCAGCATTTCCAGTTGATGCGATTGCCCTAAACCAAAGCCTGTATCTACTTCAGCCATCACCAGTCGAACCTCTGCACCCAACTCGATGAAATGCGTCAGCAAACTGGCGGCAAAGGTGACGGCGCGTTCAAACTGTTCGGCGAATTCCGGCGCAGCGACGGCGGCGTTACCTTTGCGAGAATCGAATCGAATCGTCACTCGCCAATCGTCTTCGCGCGTGAATTCCCTGACCATCATTTGGTCGGTTTTGGCAGTCGCTTTCCAGTCAATGTGGTGGTGGTGATCGCTGGCCAGATACTGACGAATCGCGTACAGGTCGCTGCCGCTGCCTTTGGAGCGGTTTTCGATCCTGCCCACAACCATCGGCAACAATTCGGCAAGCTCGTCCAGCGGTTTCGGTTGCGGATAAACGACGATTTCGCTGCGCCATTCAATCAAACGACGCTGTTCGACAAACCCAAACGGAAAACCTGTATTGATGATGAATCCGGCAACCGGATAAACGCCCCGTCGGGCAAATACCCGCTCAATGCGCGAACGCGCGTGCGACCGAATCGGAACCAGCGGAAAGTACGCCAACGCCACAGCGCGTTGTTCAATCGAATTTGATTCATCGTTGGCCGCTTGGTGCTCTTCAACCAGATCAACCGAAATGGAAAACGACGGCATCAGATGTTTTTGGTTCAGCAGCGTGACTTCAAAGGTCACAGGTTCTCCGGCAAAAATGTGATCGGGATAGCGCACAGAAGGTTTCAAGCGCCGTATGTTCAGCCGGGTCGAAATCACCGACACAATCGCCGTTGCCAACAACGCCGCCAGCACCAAATAAAGCAGATTGTTTCCGCTGCTCAGCGCCAGCACAGTAACCATCAAAACTGCTGCGCCGAAAACCAGTCCGGCGTTCGGCACGTGCATGGCGTAATGCGACTGCCAGTTCAGACTGCGCGCCACTTTTGGCAAAGCGTAACCCAGCACGACCAACGCAAGCACCAACGCAAGCCGTGAACTGTTTGCGGCCAGTTCGTATCTGCCAGACTGACTGGCCAGACCGCCAATCAAAGCAGCCAGCGTCGCCGCGCCCGTCAGCAAAGCAGTCACAACCATAAAGCGGCGCGCTTTTTTTTGGCGAAGAAAAACCAGCATCTGCCTGAACCAGCCTCAGAATGATTTAGAGGGGAACGTTTACGCTTTTGAGAATTTCGGTCAAAGCGGTTTCGGCAACATCATTGCCCCGCTGACGGTTGGAATATCGCATGTTGACGGCGACGCGATGCGCGAACACAGGAACGACCAGTCGTTTGATGTCGTCGGCGATGCAATACGCGCGGTCTTCGGTAAAGGCCAATGCCTGGGCTGCGCGATGCAACGCCAGCGAACCGCGCGGGCTGACACCGAGTTCCAGCATTTCCGAATTTCGCGTGGCGGCGACAATGTTCATCAGGTAATCCAGCAAGGCCTCGTCCACACGCACGTTTTTGATTTCTTCCTGTAAATCCAGCACGTCTTCGCCGGACATTACCGGGCGGATTCGTTCCAGCGGATGATGCGCCGCCAAAGCCGCATGTTGGCGAAGGATTTCCTTCTCTTCGGCGGCGGAGGGATAGCCCATTCGCACACGCATCAAAAACCGGTCAAGCTGAGATTCCGGCAGCGGGTAAGTTCCATGATGTTCAATCGGGTTTTGCGTGGCCAGCACCAAAAAAGGTCGCGGCAAGTCATAGGTTCGGTTTTCAATCGTCGCGCGACCTTCGGCCATTGCTTCCAACAAACTGCTCTGGGTTTTCGGAGTCGTGCGGTTGATTTCGTCAGCCAGAATGATGTTGGCGAAAATCGGGCCGGGTTTGAATTCAAATTCGCCCAGATGCTGGTTGTAAACCGAAACGCCGACAATGTCCGAAGGCAGCAAATCGCTGGTGAATTGAATTCGCTGAAAGCTGCAATCCAGCGACCGCGCGATGGTTTGCGCCAGAGTCGTTTTGCCGACTCCGGGAACGTCTTCAACCAGCAGATGCCCGCCCGCCAGCAGAGTTACAATCGCCAGATGCACGGCTTCCGATTTGCCGCGGATAACGCTTTCGATGCTTTGCTGTAATTCGCCGATGCGATTGGTCGTGGAGGTAATCAACAGTCCCTTGCCTCTTTACTTCAAATTTTCAGGAATCATCCTGCGGATTTGCCAGTGAGTTTGCCACTGACTTTGAATGTAGCACACGCCAGTCAACTACGACAAAACTAAGAAATCAGACTCGAATTTTGCCAAGGACAATTTCTTACTTCATTAAATTGACGGTTCAAGCAAGGCCAGCGTATACTCCGCCCGTCTTTCGCTTCTTTACGTTGCCGGACAGTCGCTTTTCTCACTAAAACAGGACGAAGCCTCCTCAAGCATTAACAGGCTGAGTCTCTGTTAGATTGCTGGCCTGGCAATGTGAAACAATCGTCTCAAAACAACAAATTGCCCGAACGTCAATCGCCTCAAAAAAACGTTCCGGTGGCGGATGGCTGTTTGCCGCAACCGGGTTAGTTAGTGACCTCTGGGGAAATGCTTCATGCATTTGCCCCCGCCCAAACAATTCAGAACAAGCTCGATTTAGGAGAAATTCAAAGATGCGTAACCCACTTCAACACACACGTCGCACGCTGCTTTTTGCAGCAACAGTGTTGGCGCTGATCGTCGCGGGCTGGCAAGCCCCGACGTTGTTCGCCTATTCAACTCAGGCTGTGCGCTCTGTTTTCAACAACACGCCCGCCAAAACACTTCAACCTGAAATCAAAGCCGCTGCCAAATCAACGGCGGTCGCTCAACAACAAACCAAAGAAGAAAAACATGCTCGAATGAAGGTATTGCTGGCCGACATCGCCCGGTTGAAAAGCCAGCCCGGACAACAAGCCGCTCTGAGCACTGCTATCAACGAACTGAACCAGATTTCTGCCAGCCTGGGCGGAGATTTGCCAGCCAATGAAGGCAGCAATCCCGGACAAACTGGTGGCCCTATGACGGTAATTCCGCCTGCGCCGACCGGCTGCGTTCTGGCGACGGTCAATGGAGCAAACAACACTCCGACCGCGATTAACGACGTGGCAACGGTCAATTCCCAAATCACCATTGCTGGTGCTAATCCCTATTTGTGGGATTTGAATATGACCACTTTCATTACTCACACGTTTGCGGCTGATTTGGATATCACACTGACTTCGCCCGCCGGAACGGTGGTGACAATCACCACTGATAACGGCGCTGGCAACGACAATGTGTTCAATGGAACGGTCTGGGACGATCAGGCAGGTACCCCTTTAACTGATACAACTTTTGCAAATAACGTTGTGGTTTCATCAGCGGTCGTCGAAGAAGCGCTGGGAGCTTTCCGCGGTGAAAATCCGAACGGCACCTGGACAATCACCATTACCGACGATTTATCCGGCGATATTGGGTCGCTCGACTCCTGGTCATTGGAATTCAGCGCGTTGGCTACTCCGCCTCCGGTCGTGGCTTCAAACTTCACGAACAATACTCCCGTTGCGATTGCTGATGTGGCGACGGTCAATTCCGTCATTAACGTCGCCGGAGCTGGCTCCTCAATCGTTGATATGGATTTGGGAACGTTCATCACCCATACATTCGCAGCCGACCTGGACATCACGCTGACTTCGCCTGCCGGAACAGTAGTGACCATCACCACTGACAACGGCGCTGGCAACGACAATGTCTTCAATGGAACCGGCTGGGATGACAACGCCGGAACTCCAGTCACAGATTTCGTCTTTGCGAACAACGTCGTCGCCGCAAATTTGGTTGTGGAAGAAGCGTTGGCCGCTTTCCAAGGTGAAAATCCAAACGGGAACTGGACCTTGACGATCACCGATGACTTGCCTGGGGATGTCGGTTCACTCGATAGCTGGTCGTTGGAATTTTTGACTTCAAATGGTTGCCAGACTCCGCCGACTGGAACCATCGCGTTGAGAGATGTCGGTTGCACCGCCCCCGGCGATGTGATTGCCGGAACAGCCACAATCACCAACACGAACGCTTCGGCATTGGCCACCACTGCGACAATCGCATTGAGCGCCAACTTGGTTGGATTCACCTGCTCCGCCAATGTCGGGACCTGCACAGTGACCAACGCTTCGACGCTGAACTGGTCAGGCAATTTGGCGGGCAACCAGACCGTCACGATTTCATTCCAGGCTCAGGTCAACAACGTTCCTCCGGGAACTGTTCTTTGCGCCACGCTGACCACGACTCCAACTCTGGCTGCGCCAGCGCAAGCCTGCATCACAGTCAATTGCCAGCCCAAAGGCCCAGGCTCGCCGTTCCCGTTCGCTTCGGAAATGAGTGATCAAAAAGCCGGTTCGGTGTTGGTTTACAACGTTTACACGTCTTCAACCGACCCGACCAAACAGAACACGCGGATCAACATCACCAATGCCGATCCGTCGCGCTCGGCGTTTGTTCACTTGTTCTTCGTCGCCGATGGCTGCTCTGTGGCTGACAGCTACCTGTGTTTGACGGCTAATCAAACGGCCAGCATCCTGGCTTCCGACCTTGATCCGGGAGTCACCGGTTATCTGGTCGCGGTCGTCGTTGATGCACGCGGTTGCCCGATCAACATGAATTGCCTGATCGGCGACGAGTACGTCAAATTTGCCAGCGGTCACGCGGCCAATCTGGGCGCGGAAGCCTTTGCCGGTCTGGCAGGTGGCTTGCCTGCTTGCGATGGCAACTCGGTGACGGCGACCCTGAATTTCGACGGCATCAGCTACAACCGGCTTCCGGCGGCGTTGGCGTTGTCGAATGTCGGTTCGCGCGCTGACGGCAACGAGACCTTGCTGGTTCTCAACCGCATTGGCGGCAATCTGGGCACCGGAGCCGCATCTCTGGGAACGCTGTTCGGCATTCTGTATGACGACGCCGAAAACGCGCTGAGCTTCAACGTGACGGGCGGATGCCAGTTGAGAAACACGTTGTCGAACAACTTCCCGCGCACCACGCCTCGCTTTGAAACCTTCATTCCTGCTGGCAGAACCGGCTGGCTGAAAATCTTCAACCAGACAGGAGTCATCGGCATGACGGGCGCGGCGATCAACTTCAACGCAAACGCGGCCAGTTCCGCCGGAGCGTTCAATCAGGGACACAACCTGCACACGCTGACGCTGACGACTGGCAGTTACGTGATTCCGGTTTTCCCGCCAAGCTGTTAATCAATCTGGTATAGGCGCAAGATTTTGCGCTCATACAAACTGGCAAAGCCGCTTGATGAAATCAGGCGGCTTTCTTTTTTTGGGACTGCCAGTTTGTGGGGGGAAACTGCATTTGCGGCTTTGCCGCCTGATGTGCGGAAGGTCTTTGACCTTCCGGCGTGTCTTCAAAATCTCATGGGGCTACGCCCAACCGTTAGAGCATAGCACCTCAATCTTAGGGCGACTGACGGTATGGCTCCGCCATACCGCACATCTGGCAGCAAAGCCGCGAAACCTTCCCTACAGAAATTCCGGTAATGCTTCTTTTTTTACCTGCTTGTTTGAGTCAGCAGGCGGCAACTTCGTTGAATTGACTCGATTCCGCTAATGGGCATAATTACCGGCGTTGGTTTGTGCGCCTCCTTGTAATGTTCGAGTTATCGAAAAATGAACAAGAAGAGAAAACCTAACGCTGCCGCCGAAGCCGGGGCGGAGCCGTCACCAGTTTATCGCGGACGCGAATACGTCATTGACCGGCGTGCTCCTGTTGTGGTCAGAAAACGCAGGTTGTTGTTGAAGCTTCTGATTTTGCTGACCCTTATCGGGATCATCGTCCTGCCGATCCTCGCCTATTACTACAACCATTATTCCGGGATCATAGATAAAGGTCTGGAAGGAAAAATCTTCGAGCGGTCAACGGGAATTTACGCCGCGCCGTTGCACCTGTTCGTCAACGGACAACATCGCCAGGCCAATCTGATTCGCCATTTGCAGGATGCCAGTTACGTCCAACAAGGCGCGGTTCCCAACGACACTCGTGGGCGGTTTGTTGTCAGCGGCAACACGGTTGAAATTTTTCCCGGCTCCGAAGCCGTCATCAACAACGCCAAAGCCTTCCCTGCTTTACGTGTCGTTTTCGGACCAAATGGCAGCGGAATCGTGTCGCTGATGGAAACGGAAAAGCGGCAGGATTTGCAGGAAGCTCTGGTCGAGCCTGAAAAAATCTCTTCGACCATCAACAAAGACCGCGAAAAACGCAAAAACGTCGAATTCAAGGAACTGCCGAAACATCTGGTGGACGCCATCGTCGCCGCCGAAGACCGATCTTTCTTCGATCATTCCGGCATCAGCCTGCGCGGAATTATGCGAGCCTTTTTCCGCAACACCGAGGCCGGTGAAATTACCGAAGGCGGCAGCACAATCACTCAACAATTGGTCAAAAGCTTTTTTCTGACGCCGGAACAGACGTTCAAACGAAAAGCTTCCGAAGCTTACATGGCCATCATCATGGAGCGTAAGCTCAGCAAAGAACAGATTCTGACTTTGTACTGCAATCAGATTTATCTGGGACAGCGCGGAGGTTTTTCGATCAACGGATTTGGCGAAGCAGCGCGAACTTATTTTGGCAAAGACGTGAATTACCTGACGCTGGCCGAATCGGCGACGCTGGCCGGGCTTATACACAGTCCAAATTTTTATTCGCCGCCTTCGCAAAGAGAAGCTCAGGTGGAAAATGATCGGCAAAACCGCGCGATCAATCGGCGCAACACCGTCTTGGACTTGATGGTGGAACAGGGCAAGATCAAACCTGAAGAGGCTGCCAACGCCAAGCTTCAGCCGTTGGGCATCATCGGCAGAGGCAACACAGACGCTTCGGACGCGCCGTATTTCGTGGATTACGTGATGCGCCAATTGGACGAAAAATACCGCGAAGACAGCCAGTCCATGCGCTCTCTGAGAATTTACACAACGGTTGATCTGGAATTGCAACGGGCGGCTTATGCGGCGGTGCAAAAAAACATGCCGGAAATTGATCGGCAGGTGATGGCTCGGCGGGGACGTATTAACGGTTTGCAGGTCGCGTTGGCCGCCATCAACGCCAAAACCGGCGAAGTGCTGGCGATGGTTGGCGGGCGCGATTACACCGCCAGCCAGCTTAATCGTGCGACTGAAGCCCGGCGACAGCCGGGATCGGTTTTCAAACCGTTCGTGTATGCCGCCGGATTGAGCGAAGGCGCTGTTGATCGGCGCATCACGGCGGCTTCGATTTACCGAGACGAACCGCGCGGTTTCGATTTCGACGGCAAGTTTTATTCGCCCGACAATTTCAAAGACAGTTACGAAATGCGCGCGATAACCGTCCGCGAAGCTCTGTACAAATCCAAAAACGTCATCACTGTGTCCATCGCCGAGCGAGTAGGCTATTCGCAAGTCGCCAACTTTGCCGGCAGTGCCGGTTTGCCGAACGTGCTGGCCGTGCCTTCCACCGCGCTGGGAACATCCGAAGCAACGCCGCTGCAAATGGCTTCGGCGTACACCAGTTTCGCCAACCAGGGAAAACGTGCCGCGCCGATCACGATCAAACGGCTGACGACCAAAGACGGCACGCTGATTTCCGAAAATTCGTCGCAGGTAAACGGCGTGATGAGTCCGCAGGTCGCTTACATCATGACTTCGATGATGCAGGACGTGCTGACCATCGGCACGGGCACTCGTGTGCGACAAATGGGATTCACGGCTCCGGCGGCTGGCAAAACCGGAAGCTCGCGCGACGGCTGGTTCGCCGGATACACGCCGAATCTGGTGTGCGTGGTCTGGATTGGGTTCGACAACAACGACGACATCGGCGTCACGGGCGGTTCGACGGCGGCACTGGTCTGGGCGGATTTTATGATGCGCGCGTTGGCTGTGCGACCTGAACTCGGCGGTGATTTTGAAGTGCCAGCCGGATTGGTGACAGCCTATGTCACCGAACAGGGAGCCGAAGCGAAACCCGACACGCCCGGCGCTCGGCAGGAAATTTTCCTCAGCGGAACGCAAACCGGCGAAGCGCAAGACCTGACTCCGCGTCCGGGGACACAACCAATTTATGCTGGTCAGCCCGGCCAATCGGGACAAACGATCATTACGGATCAAACCACACAAACGACCGCGCCGCGAACGACCAATCAACCTACGCCGTATCCGCCGCCGCCCGGCGCTCCGCCAATCCCGTCAAGCATGGCTGGCAGAACCGCAGTCGGCGGAGTAGACACAATGATTCCGCTTCCACCCGAAGCTCGTGGGCGAGTGACTTTAGGTCAGCCGACTCCGCAACCGACGGCGACTCCAGACAATCGTTCAGCAATTCGTCGAACAATGGACAGAGCCTTGACTGCCGTCACAGGCAAATCGCAACCTGCGCCGGTCACAACTGGCCCAACATCGGCGGCGGCGCGCTCGACGCCACGCCCTTCGCCGACACCGGCTCAAACAACAAGGCAAACTCCATCAGGCGGAAACATTCGCATCACGACGGCTCCGACTGTAGGGCCGACTCCTTGGCCGACGCCCAGAGCAACGACGGCAAAACCTACGCCCGATACAACCATTCGCCCGCGTCGAGTTCCGACTCCGACACATACGCCTGCGCCGAAAAAACCTGAAGCAAAGGCGACGGCAAAAGCTCTGACAAATCAACCGGCCAAAGCCAAAGCTTCACCGACACCCAAACCGGCGGCGGCGACTCCGACGCCTGCGGCAACGCCTGCTCCTGAAAGAAGCGCGCGCAAACAATTCAATTTTGAAGTCTGCGGAGTCACCGGCCTGATTCCAGTCAAAGGTGTTTGCCAGACTCGTGTTCGCAAGTCGTTTTTCGTCGGCGAAGAACCAACACGAACCTGCTCTGCCGATCGGCACAAATAAAATGCAGCACGTGGAGCGTTAGCGACTTGATAATGCAGTACGGGGAGCGTTAGCGACCTGAGTATTTCTGAAAGCATCACTTCAGAAAACGCAGGTCGCTAACGCCATTAGTATCCCCACAAGTTTTAACGGCTAAAATTGGTTGTATGTCATTGAGAAACCACCGATTGAGCCGCGATTACAAAAACGGTATCGGATTTTGGTCGAGCAACATATGAGCACTTGTAAGAGCCTTGCTACCGGAGTGCGTGTGCGATTGGCCCAAACCAGTAAGAAAGCAGCAGCAAAGGCAGCAGCGCGCTTCTATGACAATGAAGATGTCAGCCTGCGCAGTCTCGGCTAGCCGCTCGTTGTGCGAGCGCGAGAGACCGTCAAAGAACATTGTCAGGCTTATGCGCTCTGTATGCATGACGTCACGCCGCTGCATTACACGAAACATCCGAGCAAGACCGATCGCCGTGTGATGTATAGCGCAAAAATCAACGCTTCTTCTGCCCGCCTTTCTGCTTGACGCGAATCGGCGTGGCAAAGAAGTCGAAGTTTTCGCGCAGCCGGTTAATCAAATATCGCTCGTAAGAAAAGTGGAACGGCTTAGGGCTGTTGGTGAACAGCACAAAGGTCGGCGGACGAATTCCGGCTTGAGTGATGTATTTGACTTTCAGCGGGCGTTTGGCCGAACTCAAGCCTTTCGGTTGTTCCAGATACTCGGCGTAAAACTGATTCAGTTCAGCGGTCGGAATTCTCAAATTGCGAGCCGCGTTGGCTTTGGCAATCAGTTCCGGCAAACGAACGACTCGCTGACCGGTCAGCGCCGAAATCGTGATGATCGGCGCGTATTCCAGAAACTTCATCGCCTCGCGGATTTTTTCTTCGGTGCGGTAAACGGTGTTGGTGTCTTTTTCAATCGCGTCCCATTTGTTGACCAGCACGATCAATGAACGCCCGGATTCGTGAGCGTATCCGGCGATGTTCGCGTCCAGAGCCGTCACTCCTTCGATGGCGTCAATCACCATCAGCACCACGTCGGCGCGTTCGATGTGTTTACGAGCCATGACTACAGACATCTTTTCCGCCATCTCGTTGGTTTTGCCTTTGCGACGAATTCCAGCGGTGTCCACGAATCGCAGCTTGATCGGATTTCCTGATTCGTCAGTCGCTTCATAAACGCTGTCCACAGCATCGCGCGTCGTACCGGGAATCGGCGAAACGATGACTCGTTCCTGCCCCAGTAACTTGTTGATAAGCGACGATTTGCCTACGTTCGGGCGACCGATGATGGCAACGTTGATTTCGTCGTTCTTCTCTTTCTGGAATTCGACCACGGGCAAACGCTCGACAATCGCGTCCAGCAAGTCGCCAAATCCGACGCCGTGTTCCGCCGAAATCGGAAAGACTTCGTCGTAGCCGAATTGATGAAACTCCGCCGCCTGTTCGCCAACGCGAGCCGTGTCTGATTTGTTGGCAACGATGAAAACCGGCTTGCCCAACGTCCGCATCATCTTCGCCAGTTCTTCATCCAGTGAAGTCATTCCGTCGCGCACATCCACGACAAAAAGCAGCAAACTGGCTTCGCCAATCGCCGCCTGAGCTTGTTTGAAAATGTTGGCCGGAATGATGGCTTCGTCGTCGGGGACGATGCCGCCTGTGTCCACAACTCGGAACATGCGGTTTTGCCATTCGGCCTGCCCGTAAATCCGGTCGCGCGTGATGCCGGGCAAATCGCCGACAATTGAACGCCGCGAACCGACCAGCCGGTTGAACAGCGTGGATTTTCCGACATTTGGACGGCCAATAATGGCAACGACCGGGGCGGGCGCGACCAGTTCTTTTTGCTCTTCAACCACCTCCACCAACAACTCACCGTCTGAATTTTGTGACACTTCTTGCTCCATAATCGAAACCGATGATACTTCTACACAAACTCTGAAACCGAAACTTGGATTGGAAAGTCCTGTAGCATAGAGAAAGACATACAGGCTGACAACTGATCCCTTTTTTGTTCAGTCGAAATGAAGCAAACGGATTTAGTAAGAACAAGGAGACGTCAAATGAAGAAACTGATGATTGGCTTGCTATTGACCGCATCGCTGGCAGTCACGGCATTCGGCCAGGATGCCAAAGCCAAAGCTGAAGAGATTATCAAACAAGCGCGTGCCGCCATCGGCAGCGAATCGAAGTTCAAATCCATCCAAACCCTGTCGGCGCAGGGAATGTCCCGTACCACATTCGGCCAGAATCAGATCGAAAGCGAATTGGAATTGGAACTGATGATGCCTGACAAAGTCCGCATTTCCAGCATTTCCCAACAAGGAACTCGTATTCGTGGATACAACGGAGTTGCTGCTCCATGGACTGATTTCATTCCCGGAGTTGGCGGCGGCGGTTTTGGACCTGGCGGCGGTCGTGGTGGCGGCAATGTCATGATGGGCGGCGGCGGTCCCGGCGGAGCAAACAGCCCTATTGCCGCTTACATGCAGATGCAACAGCGCCGCGAATTCATTCAAATCACGCTGGCATGGTTTTTGGCTCCTCCGGCAGGAACGACGTTCACCTTTGTCGGCGAAGCTCCCGGCCCGGAAGGATCGAAACTGAATGTGATTGATGCCAAAACGACCGATGGCATCGTCACCCGCCTGTACTTCAATCAGGAAAGCCATCAACTCGTGGGATTGAGCTATAAGGCGAAAAGCATGCGTGCCGCTTTCGGCACTGGCGGACGTGGGCCTGGTCAGGGTGGTCAAGGCGGTCAAGGTGGACAAAATCGCCAAGGCGGTGATCGCCCTCCGCAAGCCGGGCAACCGGCTCAGCCCGGCCAACAAGGTCAACGCCGCGAACCTACGCCAGAAGAACGCGCTCAACGTGAACAACGAATGAAAGAAATGGCCGAAGCTTTCGAGAAATCTCCTGACGTTGATTACCGCTGGGCGTTTAGCGATTACAAAGGCGTCGGCGGGTTGAATCTGCCGCATCGTCTGACCAAAATCGAAGCCGGTACGCCGAACGAAGAATGGGAAATCAGCAAATACAAAGTGAATCCCAAACTGACTCCGGATCGGTTTGAAAAGAAAGAAAAACCGCAAGCTCCGGCAAACTAAACCGGTTTAGCGATTGCCAAAACAAAAACGCAGAGAATTGACCAACTGTCGGAAATTCTCTGCGTTTTCTTTTTATCGCCTTTCAACTCAGCGTTTTTCGCGCGATCAATTCCGCCATTCGTCGTTTCCCTGCCCTGAGTTTGGCTTCAGAATCGTGCAGTATCTCCCAGCCGTCAAACATCGCTCGTAATTCGCCGGGTTGAAGCAAAAACGCCGGGTTCATCGGCTTCACTGCCGGATCATCGTCCACCATCGCAATCACCGCCAACACACAACCGCCGACTTTGACTCCGGCTTTGATCGCCGGAAACAAATCGCGTTGCAGATAACAACAATTGACGATCAAGTCATAGCCGCCCGGCTCAATCAAAAATTCGCCTCTTTCCAGATCAGCCAAACGAGCATCAATTGACAGGTCTTTTTCGGCTGCGGCTTGGCAAAGCAATTCGATGGCGACTTTGGAAGAGTCCACGGCGGTGACTTGCCAACCACGTTCGGCCAGATAAATCGAATGGCGACCAACGCCGCACGCCACATCCAATGCTCGTTTTGGCGCGCGTCCAGGCGTGAGTTTCTCAGCCAATTCAACAACCAGTGGGTTCGGCTGATCGTTCGGTTTGCCTTTACTGTAACGCTCATCCCAGTGGTTCATTGTCGTTTTTGCCGTTCGACGTAGCGCCCAAAGCCGTCAGTGGGAACTGATTTCGATAGCGGCAGCGCGATGCTCATCTATCGTTCAGGATTTTTCAGCATGTAATTGACGATCAGCGGCGTGTCTTCGACGAAGTTCTTCAATCCGCCGCGAATGCGATTGGCTCGCAGATAAATGTTGATCGCACCGTCGGAAACACCACTCAAAATCGGGCTTTTCGATCTGGCTCCGAAAGTTTCGCGGGCAGTGATGTCGGCCATCGCTCCGGGAACGATCAGGGAACGCAGATATTCGACATCTTTCATGTCGCTTTTGGCCAGAAAATCCAGAACCTTCATCCCGTGCAGGTATCCGGAATACCGCACATAAGGCTCGTTCGATTTGATGCAAACGATAAATGCGATGAAGTTGGCTTCGTCTTCGCGGGCATAACCTCGCTGGTGAGCTTTGATGTGCGCGATGTGAAACGGCAAATCGCAATCCATCAATTTGTTGTTGTAGGCGGCTTCGCCAGTAAACGGAATGTACACGCCACGAATGTCCAACCAGGTGGCAGGGCCTGAAAACAGCAGCGATTTGGGATCGGAAAACCCGCCCTGACTGGCTGTGCCAAGCATGGTTTCAAGCTGAAACGAATTTTCGATGCTTTGAAATAGTTTTGGCTGACTGATGGTCATCTGGCTGACTCCGGTGGCGCTGGCGATGTCGCGTGTCGTGAAGTTGCGATTGATGCCGTCAACAATCCGTTTGCCGACATTGACTGTTTCTTCGCGGCCTTCGGCGCGACGTTCCAGGTCCATGCGCTCTTCAATCGGCAACCGCTGATAATTCAACCCCCACATCATCAGAAACAGCGCAAAACCGACGACAAGCAGCCACGCCCATTGCAGAAACAACACTTTCAGCATGTCGAAAAAGTTTGTCTCTCTACGAAACACCCGGCGCAAATACCAAAACGTCCAAAAGATGTAGAGCAGCACAATGCCAACAACCAGCAATTCGCCGGCAACCACCGGGACGAATTTGTTGAAGCCCGACAACAAGCGCGCCAGATAATAGTAAGCGAGTTGGCTGTAGTAATTTTCGACCGATTCCGGCGCAAGACTGGCAAAGGTCTGTATGCCGAAAACAATCATCAACCAGACGAACGCCCGCCAGAATAAACTCCGCGCGGCTACGTCATCTACCGATTCGCCGGAGCTTTCTTCATCGTAATCTTCTTCTTCCTGCGACACTCGCGGAGTTACATTCGGTTTGAAAGGAATCAGTCTCATAAGGAGTCAAAAGGTAATTTGAAATCAGTTTGAGTTTAATCAATCACGGCATCGGCTTCGATTTCGATCAGCATGCGATCATCAATCAGCCGCCGAATTTCCACCATCGTCGCACACGGGCGAATGTCGCGGAAAAATTCTCCGTGAGCGCGCCCGAAATCTTCCCAGCGAGAGATGTCCGTTACGAACATTCGCGTCCGCACGACATGTTTCAGCTCAGCGCCGAGCGCATGCAGAGCTTTTTCGATGTTTCGAATCACCTGCACGGTCTGAGCATACGCATCATCCACGCCGACAATTTCGCCTTGTTCGTTAGTGGCCGTCGTTCCTGTGACAAAAATTTGATTGCCGATGCGAATCGCCCGCGAATATCCGACAATCGGCTCCCATTTCGTGCCTGAAAAATAATGTTGTCTTTCGGTCATTCTGGCTCCTGAAAAAAGTTCAAATCCTGCAAAGCCATTGCGCGATTGAAGTCAGTTGCTGTTCATTGGTCAGATTGGCGGCATTTCCCAACTCGGCACGTTGCAATTGCTCCCAAATTTCTGACGCCATTTTCTTTTCAATCGCTGCGCCAATGAAAAACGTGTGAGGCGACAAACCGTAGCTGGAAAACGATTCCCGGATACGCACCAACGCCGTCCGGGCAGTTTTCCAATGCTCATCCGCTCCGGCGGGATCAATTCCGCCCTTTAACTCTCCTAGCGCCACATACGATTTCGGCTCGGCGTAAATCGCTGCCGACAAGTTGGCAGGCGCGCAATCAAACAAACACAAATCCACGTTGTTTTTCAGAAACGGCACAGTCAGGTTGTAAATCAGCGTGCGCTGCCGCCTGCCTTGATTCCAACTCAAACCACGCAAGCTCAATTCAATGTCGGCATTTTCCGATTGCACTTCCGTCCAGAGATTCGTCGCGGCCTGCAACCATCGGCACGAATTCCCGCCAAGCGTCAGCGCCGCCAACAATGCTCTCGTCAATTTTCTTTGCGCCAAAGCCCCGCCAACATTTCGCATCGAACCACCCAGCGTGTCGCCGCGAGTCAGCAGGAAGCGGTAAACCAGTTCTTCGACAAAAGCCGCTCCGGCAGGTTCGAGAAAGTTTTCAATCAAACCGGCAACGGCTTCGGCTTTGTCTTCGGGCAGCAAATGCTTGAGCGCCTTGTCCGAAACACCGGCAGCCGTCAGCAAAGCCGCTTGAATCTCCTCGATCTTCAGCAGTTCAGACGGCTTTTTGGCCTGAGCGGCAATGGATTTCAAGGCACGCGCCTGGGCGACAAACGGTGTCGCCCGACGATTCTTTTCCAACGCCAACGCGACAAAACCTGCCCGAACCGCTTCGTATGTCGTCTCTAAATCGTCAGCGGAATCAAGATGCCGCAAGTGCGATTGGCGCTTTGCCATCAAACCTTCCTCCACACATAAACGCATTTTCGCAGTGCTTCGCGTCCGTGTTCGCCCATTTGCTGACTGCTGTTTCCTTTGCCGTCCGGCAAAACCAGAATGCTTTCCACCTCAAAACCAAGCCTTTCAGCCAAAGCAGAAAGAATCAGGTCAACCGAAATGCTGGCGCCGGCATATCGCACATTGTCGTTGACCATCACCAATCGAGCGCCGCGTTTCATCACGCGCGCGCTTTCGGCAATCACACAAGCCATTTCGTAAAAATAGCCGCGAACCATCCGGGGGATCCCCTGATTGTTCAATTCGCCTTTCGCTTTTTGCTCTTCCAGATAACTTAAAACCGCCTGGAGCAAACTCTGTTCATCCGCAGCGGTAATTGCGTGATGCCAGTTTGAGTTCATCGCCAGCAAATCCTTGGCGCGGTTTTCGACAGTGCAACTCAACATTTCCTGCCGCAAACCAATCAACTCCTGCTCGCCAATTCCAAGCAGCGCCAATTCCAGTGCATAAGTGCGAGTGTAATCGTACCGGTTGCAATAAGGCGGCGAAGTGACAATGACATCGAATTGCTCTGCCGCCAGCGTTGGCATGACTTCCAAACAGGAACCCGCTTTCAACCAAACTCCGCCGTGTAAATTGACGATAGGAAACAATCCGGGCGGTTCTTTTTCGCTACGCCAATCGCCAAGCATTTCAGCCAGTTTGGCCGTAATCGCAGCCTCGAAATCAACGATGAAGCCTTTGTCGAAAGGCCTGGAGCCTTGCCGCCGGTCAGAGCGGTGGTCCCAACGAAGATACTGTCCGTCTTTGCGCGTGTAACTGACACTTTCCAACACGCACAACAACGCAAACCTCAGCACTGATTGCGTGATGGCATCTTCGCCTTGCACGGCTGACAAATACTGCCCGATGGCTTCGTGTGTTTGCGGCGGATAAGCTCCGCGCGTGATTCGTAATTCCGGTAAATGACCGGCAGTTTCTTTTTGCCAGGGCTTGGCTTTAATCCAGCGGCCAAGAGTCGCCGCGTGGTTTTCAGTAAAGGATTCTTCCAACAGCTTTCGCGCCTGAATGATTTGCTGACCGATAGGCAGCAATTCGATTCCTTCCGCTTGTAAGCCTGCGGCGCTGGCGACGAACAACGCCGTGCCGCTGCCCGCAAACGGGTCGAGCATTTTGCCGGACGTAATCTGGTAACGATCAAGCAGCGATTCGATCAACGCAGCAGAAAACGCCTCTTTGTATTTGTACCAGCGATAGCCAGATCGAGTTTTGTTGGCTTGAAAACTGACCAGCGAACGCGACAACGACGATTCAAGTCGCATCCGGTCATCGAATCGTTCAAGCAACGCCTGATCCAACCGGCTAATGTCTTGAATCGCCGGTGGCGATGGCTGCACTTTTTGTTTCGCTACACCAAACAAAAAAAACTCTCCCAGGGTCAATTCACCTTGATCGGTCGTCGTTTGGCCGCGATGCGGTCGAACAGACTGACCGGCAGAATTCGCATCAGCTTCATAAAGGCTGACGCGGCGAATGGAAATCGAATCACACGGTCACCGCGTTCCAATCGGCGAAGAATCAATCGCGCGGCTTCGTCGGCCTGCATCATAAAGGGCATTTTGCCGAAGCTTTCGGTCATCGGCGTCTGCACGTAACCCGGTTCGATGGTCACCAAGTTCACGCCGAAAGCTTTCAGATCAACTCGCAGGCCATCGAACAAGGTCGAAAGCGCAGCTTTGGTGGCGCAGTATCCGGCGGAACCGGGAAAGCCTCGGTCGCCTGCCAGGCTGGAAATTGCCGCGATGGTTCCGTCGCCTTGTTGCCGCATCAAAGGCAGCAATTCTTCCAGACAGAAAGCCACGCCCAGCAAATTGGTTTGCAGCAATCGTTGGAATTTTTCGGCTTTGAAGTCGGCGGCGTTGGTGGGGCCGCCGATACCTGCGGAAAGAATCGCCAGATCAATTCGTCCAAAGCGGGCGACAGTGTCGGCGATGGCTTGTTTGACTTGAGCTTGATCGCCCACATCGCAGGTCAACGCAATGGCTTCGCCGCCTGACTGGCGCGCGTTTTCGCACAAGGCTTCGAGCAAATCCGTTCGCCGCGCAGCCAGCGCCAAAGCGATTCCTTTCGGCGCAAGCTGTTGAGCCAGGGCGTGGCCGATGCCACTCGAAGCTCCGGTGATAAAGACGACTTGGTTCATTGGTTGAAATTGATTGCGAGCGCGGGCAGATAATAACGGACAAGGTGACTTGTTCCAAGTTCGAGAGTGCAGCAAAATCGCAGTCCCTTACGATCCAGTTTCCCCCTCGAAAACCTTTTCAGGAGTCTTGCAATGAAATTTCCGTTTAAGCGGTTGGTTGCCGGTCGGCGAAGTTTCGCCAGCCATTCTATCTTTTCACTGTGTGCTGTCGGATCACTGTGTGTTGCCGGGCTTGTCGTTTCGGCTTTGCTGGCAATGGCATTGCTCATCAAAATGCAGCGCGTGGAGCGTAAGCAATCTGAGCCTGCCAGGGCTGGCATTGTGAACAAAGCGCAGGTCGTTCACGCTCCTCGTATTGCATCGGCACAGAACAAAGCACAGGTCGCTCACGCTGCTCGTACCGCATTGGCACAGGACGAACTGCGAACCGTTGAACCCAGCTTTGAGGTGGAAGAAGGGGAAGGCGCAGGTCCGCGGCGGTTTGATTGGTTTTATTACCAACGAGCCTATCCGGCAAAGACGATCCCGGTCGAAGCCGGCTTCCGAATGCGCGAACAACTCGTTGACGAAGAAACACGGCTCAGCCAGTTGCGCGCCTTAAATGGCGAATCCGCTGCGCCCGAACAACTGGCTGCGTGGGCTGCGCTGGGACCTGCGCCGATTGAAGACGGACAGACTTTCACCAATTTCGGCACGCCGGTTTCGGGTCGAGTGACCTCGATCGCGCTTGCTCCCGGTTACAACGGAACGACGAACCAGACGGTTTATGTCGGCGCGGCTCAGGGCGGGTTGTGGCGTTCGATTGATAACGGCACGAACTGGACTCCGTTGACGGACAACCAGCCTTCGTTGGCAGTCGGAGCCATTGCGATTGATCCAACCAATCCAAATGTCATTTACGTCGGCACGGGCGAAGGCAATCGCTCCGGCGACACGTATTACGGACAAGGCTTGCTGAAAAGCACAGACGGCGGCAATACCTGGACTCAGATTCTAGGCCCGGTTTCGACGACTGCGCCGAACATCCCGTCATTCGTCAACGCTTCGTTCATGACGATTGAAATTGATCCGAGCAACACGCAAACCTTGTACGCGGCGACGAACATTGGCCTGACCGGCGGAGCTTCCGGCGGCAGCGGAATCGTTGCCATCGGCAATCGCGGCATCTGGAAATCCACCGACGGCGGAATGAACTGGCGCAACTTGAATCCCGGCAATTTCACCGTAGATCGAACCGGAACCGATGTGCTGGTTGATCCTCGCCGTCCGCAGCGTGTTTTCGCAGCCATTTTGAACGTAGGCGTTTTTCGCTCTGAACAAGGCGGCGAACCGAACACCTGGACTCAGCTTTCCGGCGGATTGCCCGCCAGCGATCCGAACAGTCCGACGTTCAACCGCGTCGAACTGGCCGCCGGACCGCCGATTGCGCCTTCGACGGATTCGACGCTTTACGTGGCGTTGGCAGCGCCGAATGACGATTTGCTGAGCATCTGGCGTTCGGTGGACGGCGGAACAAACTGGACTCAAATCACTTCGCCGCAAACGCAGGGGCAGGCGAATTACAATTTGGAACTGACGGTTGATCCCACCAACGCCAACGTCGTTTATTACGGGACTCAAGCCAACAGCACAAACTCCGCCGGAACCGTTTTTCGCACCACAAACGGCGGACAAAGCTGGACGGATTTAAGCCGCGGAGACGGCAGCGAAGGATTGCACGCCGACACGCACGCCATCGCAGTCAGCGCGGCCAACCCAAACATCGTTTTCACGGGCAGCGACGGCGGTGTCTGGCGAACCAACAACGCCAACTCCAACATCGTCACCTGGCGAAACCTGAACGCGACATTGAACATTACGCAGTTTCAAGCCATCGCATTGCATCCGACCAATCCGAATTTCGTCATTGGCGGCACGCAGGACAACGGAACCAACATCTTCAACGGCAGCCTGATCTGGCAACATTCGCGCGGAGGCGACGGCGGATTCACGCTGGTTGACCAATCAAATCCGCAAGTGCTCTATCACACGTTTTTCAACCAGAACAATTCTGGCGGCCAACGCCCGCAAATCGGCCCGGAGATTTCTCTGAACGGCGGCAACACCTGGCTGCGGCGAGGCTGTTTCGGCTGCGCGGCCAATCAGCAAGGCAATTTCAACGCTTCTGACCGCGTAGGTTTTTACGCGCCGATGTCCCAGCACGTTGGATACACTGGTCAGAGCGGCAACGTCATTTATTTCGGCACACACAGGCTTTACCGCTCGGCGGATCAGGGAATCACCTGGAACGGGCTTGGCGCCAGCAACGACGGATTCGGAGCCGATTTGACCAGAGGAACAGGACGTTTGTCGGCCATCGCCGCTCATCCGAGCCTGGCCAACAATCAGGAAATCGTTTGGACAGGAGCCAACGACGGTTCGATTCAGATCACAACCAATGCCAACGCCGGAGCCAACACCACATTCACCAACGTCACCAAAGCTCCGCTGCCCAATCGCTTCCTGACTGACATCGCGCTGGATCGCAACAACACGCAACGCGCAGTCATCACTTTTTCAGGTTTCAACACCAATACCGCCGCAACTCCCGGTCACGTCTTTTTGACCACCAACCAGGGACAATCGTGGGCGGATATCAGCGGCAATTTGCCCGACGTGCCGGTGACTTCGGCGGCGATCAATCCGAACGACCCGCTCACGATTTACATCGGAACCGATTTGGGAGTGTTTCAGACCACCAACAGCGGTTCGACTTGGGAACGATTGGGCAACGGCATGCCGCGCGTAGCCACATTTATGGTTCGCTATCACGCGGCGACCAATTCGCTGTATGCGGCTACGCACGGTCGCGGAGTTTATCGGCTGGTGACTTCGCGTTCGCTGGCGACGGTTTCGGCGGCCAGTTTCAGCGCGTCGGCAATCGCATCGGAATCCATCGTCGCGGCGTTCGGAACCGGCCTGGCAACTCAAACACAGGTCGCCAATACCGTTCCACTGCCGACCGTGCTGGCGGGAACTCGCGTCGTCGTTCGAGACGCGCTGGGAGCCGAACGTTTTTCGCCGTTGTTTTTCGTCGCTTCGACGCAGGTCAACTTTTTGATTCCGGCGGGAACAGCTCCGGGAACAGCGACCATCACCATCACCGCCGATGACGGAACGGTTTCGTCGGGCACGGTTCAGGTTTCAACCGTCGCGCCGAGTTTGTTCGCGGCGAATTCCAACGGGCGCGAAGTTCCTGCCGGATTCGCTCTGCGCGCAACAGCCGCCGGAGCCCAAACCAATGAGCCGATCAACCGGTTCGATGCCGGGCAAAACAAATTCGTCCCGGTTCCAATTGATCTGGGCGCGGCGACGGATCAAGTCTTCCTGATCGTCTTCGGCGGAGGCTTTCGCTTCCGAAGTTCGCTGACAAACGTTTCCGCGACCATTGGCGGAACTGCCGTGTCGGTGCAATTCGCGGGCGCTCAAGGCGATTTTGTCGGCCTGGATCAACTGAACCTGCTTCTGCCTCGAACCTTGATCGGACTCGGCGAAGTGGATTTGGTCGTCACCGTTGACGGCAAAGTGGCGAACACGATGCGTGTGAACATCAAATAGCCGGGCGAAGTCTGGGAAAGTCTCGAAAAGTCTACAGAAGTCCTGGTGTCAGGACACATTTCAAAAACAAGAAGGTACTGGCGGCGCCAGGTTTGCGGACAGAAAAATCTGGGACAGAAACATAAGAACTACCGCCATTTCCAAAACCATTTTTCTGTCTCACATTTTTCTGTCGCAGGGAAAGAGTTCGCAGTTTGAGTCTCGAAAGAAATGTGTCCTGGCATCAGGGAGAAGTCGAAGAATCAAAACTTCGTCAGACTTTTCAAGCCTTGCACGGCTGTGCTACGGTGCGCCGCGTTTTCCGCAGGCAGTTTTTCCCTCTCAACCAATCCCAACTTTCGTGGAGGCAGCGTGCAAACCAAGCAGGCATCCGGTCGAAAACTATACGACGCAATCATCATTGGCTCCGGCGCTTCGGGCGGAATGGCCGCCAAAGAATTGACCGAGCGCGGTTTTGAAGTCTTGTTGCTCGAAGCCGGCCCGCCGATTGATCCGAAACGCGAATTCACGATGAACAAATTCGGCTACGAATCAATGTATCGCGGATTCGGCCCCACCGGCTGGAAGCAGAACGAACAATGGCAGCAGGACACCGCCGGAGAATTCAGCCGCCACTTTTACATCAAAGACACCGAACATCCGTTCACGACCGAACCTGGCAAACCGTTTCTGTGGGTTCGCGCGCGAATTCTTGGCGGCAAAACTTTGCATTGGGGACGGCTGTCGTGGCGATTGTCTGACCTGGATTTCAAAGCCGCTTCGCACGACGGTTTCGATGTGGACTGGCCGATCAGTTACAAAGAGATCGAACCGTATTACGACAAAGCCGAAGAATGGGTTGGGGTTGCGGGCAATCGTGACGGTTTGTGGTGGCAGCCGGATGGCAAATTCTTGCCAGCAATTCCGCTGACTTGCGGCGAGCAAAAGTTGAAAACCGCGACGGAAAAACTCGGCTGGAATTTGATTCAGCCTCGGCTGGCCATGCTAACCGCTGTCAAACCTCAGCATCGGAAATATGGTCGAGCGCAATGTCATTACTGCGGCAGTTGCGGCAACGGCTGTTCGGTCGGAGCAATGTTTAATTCGATTTCTTCGACGCTGCCTGCGGCGAACGAAACCGGCAAGCTGACGTTGCGGACAAATTCAATCGTTCGCCATCTGACGATTGATACCAATACGGGCAAAGCCAAAGGCGTCGCCGTCGTAGATCGGCTGACTCATCAAGAATTGGAATTTCGCGGCAAAGTCGTCATCGTCGCCGGTTCGACTTTGGAATCAACGCGCTTGCTGCTGAATTCCAAATCGCGGCAGCATCCGAACGGTTTGGGGAATTCTTCCGGCGTGCTGGGACATTACCTGGTTGACCATTTCGGCGGAACCGGCGCCAGCGGCGTGATGCCAATGCTGGCCGGACGTGAACCGGTCAACGAAGACGGCAAGTCTTCAGGCATTTTCGTCCCGCGATTCCGCAATCTGGACGCCAAGACCAAACATCCGAAATTCTTGCGTGGCTACGGTTTTGAAGGCGGTTCGGCGATTGGCGCGTTTCCTGGGATTGCCAAACGGCTGGAAGGGTTCGGCAGCGAATTCAAAAAACAAACCCGGCGGTGGTGGACGGCTCCTGTTTCGCTGACGACTCGCGCGGCTATGTTGTCGAGGTTTGAAAACTTTGTCGAAATTGATCCCGACGGAGTTGTAGATGCCTGGGGAATTCCGGTTCTGAAAGTTCACATTCAGCATTCCGACAACGAACGCGAAATGGGCAGGGACGCTTCGGCCAGCGCCGCCGAAATTCTGAAAGCCGCCGGAGCCGAGCAAATCACGGTCAGCGAAAATCTGACCGTGCCCGGTCGGATCATTCACGAACTCGGCACGGCGCGAATGGGCGACGATCCTAAAAAATCCGTGCTCAACAAATTCAATCAGGTCTGGGACGCCAAAAACGTTTTCGTCACCGACGGAGCGGCTTTCGTCGGTTCTGCCAATCAAAATCCGACGCTGACGATTCTGGCGTTGACGATTCGCGCGTGCGAATACCTGACCGAAGAAATGAAACGAAACAACTTGTGAAGGAGATGCGACGATGATTGCTCAAACTCAAAAACGAAAATTGCACTCCGTTCACAGTTTGTTGATCGGACGGGAATTCACCGGCGAAATCGAAACCGGTCAAGCCAAATTGAAGTTCGCGTTTTCGCCGTCAACTGCGGCGCTAACCGGCGGCAAAATAGAGCTAACCGGAACGTTTTCAGTCAAATCCGCAGCCGGAACTCGCAAAGCCGACAACGTCAAGGCCACTTTGCTGGCGACTCAAGGCAGTATTCAATCGGCTCCATCACCTCCAGCCGGAGCGACCGCTTCCCTGCTCGGCAAAGTTCATTCGGGCGGTTTGCCCGCGACCGATGCCACAGGCTCGCGGAGTTCCGTCGGCGTGATTTATTTCAAGCTTTCGCCAATGGAAGGCGCGAAACTCGGCATGCCGTTTGACCTGAGTGCGGTGCAACTCAACGTTCGGCTGAACCCGATTGACGAAACTGCTCGAAATTTGCAGTTCTGGTTTTCGGTCGCCGTCAATGCGGTTCACGGCGAATCACCCAATCAGGATTTGGCTTCGCGTTCAATAAGCGAAATCACTGGCTTGTTAAAATCCTGAACCGCAACCTTGAACGGCGTCAGTTTAACTTGAACCATCTCCCCTCTTTCGACGTTTGAAGTGGCATCTCCCTACCCTCTTGAAAGTTTCACAAAACGTTGAAGTTTTTCCGCTTACGGGCGCAAGTAATAGTGCTTTCGGCGTTCTGATTGCGTCCGAGGGCTACCTTGATTTTGAATAAACCCAAGATTAGTATTCCGAGAAGAGGTGAGGCTGCAAATGAAAACTTGTCCGAAATGTCAGCAACAATATCCAAACGGCTTTCAGTATTGCCCAAACGATACTGAATTACTGATGACGACCGAAGAGTACGTTCGTCGAACAGCACCGCTCACATCGGCTCCGCCCGCGCGAGAAGCCGAAAGTGGCGAAGTCGTCCCGCTTGCTCCGTCTGTCAAACAAGCCCAGGCGTCTATTCCGCAAACGCCGATTTCACGAGAAGCACAACCCACAGAAAAAAGCGGCGGAATGCCTTTCCGCCAAACCGAGCAAATTCGCGCTTCGCAGCCTGAAGTTGTGGCCGAAGCTCCGAAGGCGATTCCGCAACAGCAATTTCCGGCGGCTCAACCAATCAAACAGGCTCCACCGCAACCGGTTCAACAGGCTGCAAGAACTTCTCAACCGGCGCAGCAGCAGGCAGCCCAGCCAGCCAAAGCTTCATCGGCAACAAACTCCGCGCCAGCCGCTCAGAATGACGGTTTCAATCTGATGATTCCGCAACAAGTCGGAATGATTGAAAACCTGATTACCAGCCTGAAAAACATCGGCGAAATTTTCAAAAAAGGCGATTACAAACCCGGCGCAGAAAGCCCGTTTCTGCTGAAAGAAGAATCGCTGTTCACCAGCGTGACGCGCGAAGTCAGCATGGCGGCGGCGGAGTTCAAACAGAACCCGAAACAGTTTTTGTCTGAATTTGTTCGCGGCGAAGGCAGCAACCGGTATCGTCGCAATGCGTTGTTGGCCGGTTCTGAATTGGCACTGGTCGGTTACGTCACGATTTATTTCATCGCGCAGATCATCTCTTCGATCAAAAAACCAAACGGATTTTTGATCAACACCTTTTTCATCGGCTTTGCGACTTACCTGACAGCTTGTTACGCCGCGCGAGGCTTCTTGCTTTACAAATTGGTCAATCGCGCCAAAAACAGTCTGGCGGCTCCGAAAATCGCGCTGGAGTTTTTCAACTGGTCGCCGATTGTCGCCATTCTGATTATCACGGTTCTGTTCTCGAATTATGACTTTTACTGCCGCATCTTCCCTTCCCGCTGCGTTCAGGAGCAAGAATTGCCGCAGGAATTGGTGGATGTGGCGATGATTGATTTGGCGGAAAAGATTGACATCAAAGTCGCCGAATCGGCTAAAGCCAAAAAGGAAATGTTGGGTGGCAGCAAATCGCAACCCAAACAAGCAGCGGGCGGCGGCGGCGGCGGTAAAAACGATCCGACTCCGCCCAGTCAGGGCAGACCGCCTCAGATGGCGTTGACACCGCAAATCATTCCGCCCGATCCCGAACCGCCGAAGATCAAAAATCCTTCGTTGGTGGTGGCTTCGACCATTTACGGCGATCCGAAAATCATGCCTCCGATGAAAGGCCCAATCGGTGATCCGAATGGGATTCCGGCTCCGCCTTCCAGCGGACCTGGTTCAGGCGGCGGAATTGGCAACAGTTCGGGCACTGGCGTTGGTGGTGGTCAAGGTGGTGGACTTGGCCCGGGCAGAGGCGGCAACACCGGTGGCAATGATATGGCTCTCGGCGGTGGACGAAGTGTTGAACCGATGTCGGCCAGTTTACGACCGACTATTCTTTACAAAGAGCGCGCCAAGTACACGGAAGAAGCCCGCGCAAACAAGATTCAAGGCTCCGTGCTTGTTGCTCTTACATACACGGCTGACGGACGCATCACCGACATCAAAGTCGTTCGCGGACTTCCCGACGGATTGACCGAAAGCGCCATTGAAGCCGCCAAGCGCATTCGTTTCCAACCGGCAATGAAGAACGGCCAACCGGTCAGCGTGCGTGGTCAGTTGGAATTCAACTTCACGCTCTATTAAACAGTCTCACATCTCGTCTCGGAAAACCCGGTGAATGCTTTGCAGCGTTCACCGGGTTTTGTTTTCACGCCATAGCCAAGTTGCGACTTATTGCCTAAAGTACGCGCCCATGAATCCTCCCAACAATCCGAAACCCACGCGCGCGCGTTACACGGTTTTATGGCTGATCTTCCTGTTGGCGGTCATCACATACCTTGACCGGCTGTGCATTTCAGCGTCAATGCCGACGATAGCCAAAGAGTTCAATCTTTCGCTGGAACAGAAAAGCTGGGTTTTCAGTGCCTTCACCTTTGCTTATGCCGCCTTTGAAATTCCGGCTGGCTGGCTTGGAGATCGTTACGGCGCGCGACTGGCGCTGACGCGAGTCGTCGCCTGGTGGTCGGCGTTCACGGCATTAACCGGAGCAGTCGTTGGTTATCGTTCTTTGCTGGCGGTTCGATTTTTGTTTGGCGCCGGCGAAGCGGGCGCTTTTCCCAACATTGCCAAAGCAGTTTCGCGCTGGTTTCCGGCTTCGGAACAGGGACGAGCTTTAAGCACTTCATTCGTCGGACTTTCAATTGGTTCGGCAATGACCGCGCCGATTGTCCTGACTCTGTTGGAACATCAAAGCTGGCGTTGGACTTTTGTCGAATTCGGCGTGGTGGGAGCTTTATGGTGTGTGGCCTGGAATCGCTGGTTCCGCGATTTGCCTGAAAATCATGTCTCGGTAAACCAGGCCGAGTTGCAGTTGATTCGCGCCGAAGATTCCACACCTGCCGCCGAACCCGCGCAACAGATTCCCTGGCGGACTTTATTCAAAAGCAAAAACCTGATTTTCATCTGCCTGATGTATTTCGCTTACGCTTATGGGCTGTATTTTTACATCACCTGGTTGCCGACTTATTTGATCGAAGCTCGCGGCTTTTCGCTGAACTCGACCAAATGGCTGGCGGCGCTGCCCTGGGTAATCAGCGCGCTGGCAAACGGTTTTGGAGGATGGCTGACTGATCGCATTGCGCGCACCGGCAACTTGAAACTGGCGCGATGCGGGCTTGGAGCCAGCGGATACATTTTGAGCGCACTCGTTTTAATCGCCGTCGCCCAGGTCAAAAGCAATTTGACGGCGGCGCTGTTGCTGGCTTTGGCCTTCGGGCTTCAGACAATCACGGTCAGCGCGGCATGGTCGGTTTGCCTGGATATTGGCCGCAAATACGCCGGAACCGTCACCGGCTCAATGAATTTCATCGGCAACATCGGTGGAGCGGTTGCGCCGTTGGTGTTCGGGTATGCGGTGAAAGCGTACGGCTCTTGGTCGTTGCCGTTTTACATCATGGCCGGAGTGTTCATCTTGGGCGTGCCGATGTGGTTGTTGATTGACCCGCACCGTTCCGTTGTTGAAGAAACTTAGAACCGCAAAATTTTGCGTTTCTGCGAAGAAAAAATTTCCCGCCTTTCAAGCCTTACTGCCATTTTTCCGCTTACCCAAGTGAAGGAAAGGACTGCCGATCAATCTCTGCCCGCGCCGTGCAGGACAGGGCGGTTCTTTTGCGATCTAGTCAATTCAACCTGGAGAACAAAATGCCAAACCAAATAAAACTCAGCCCAAAAAACGTCTCCGCCGGAGAGTGGATTCAGAAACTGGGGGGGCTGCTGGCAGCGTGTTGCCTGACCTTGATTGGAGCAGGCGTACTTGGCCAAACAGGAATGTTCAGTTCCGCTGCATCCGCCCAACAAAATTCAACCAATCAACCCAACATCGCCGGACAAGACCCGGCATTGAAAGACCTGCAATTCAGCCGTTCAGCAGACACCGAACGCAAGTTCGATGAACTGGCCAAAAAAGCGCAGGGCGGAAAACCCGTGCGAGTCATCATTGGCGTCCGCCTGCCGGTCGCATATCGCGCCGAAGGTTTCCTGAAACGTCAGGAAGACAAGGACTCTCAACACTTGTTGATTGCTCAAGCCCAGCAATCGCTGCTGAATCGTTTGCAAGCCAACAACCGCGAATCGGTCAAACGGTTCCAGTACATTCCCTACCTGGCGATGGAAGTCAGCGCCGAAGAATTGGAGCAACTCAAACAAGCGCCGGAAGTTTTCCAGATTCAGGAAGACGTTGCCGACCGTCCTTCGCTGATTGACAGCACGCGCATCGTCGGAGCCGACGCTGCCTGGGCATCGGGCTTCACCGGAGCCGGACAAACCGTGGCCATTCTGGACACAGGCGTTGACAGCACGCATCCGGCCTTGAACGGCGGCAAAGTCGTTTCCGAAGCCTGTTTTTCCAGCACGACGACTTCCGGCGGAGTGAACTTCACGTCCGTCTGCCCCGGTGGAGCGAATTCCACAGCAGCAGGTTCGGGCGTCAATTGTGCGGCGGGAGTTGATGGTTGCGATCACGGAACTCACGTGGCGGGAATCGCCGCCGGTCGAACCGTCACCAAATCGGACGGCCAAACAATCTCCGGCGTAGCCAGAGACGCCAACGTCATCGCCATTCAGGTGTTTTCCAGCAAAGCTTCGGATTGCGGCACGGACACAGCACCGTGTGCGCGTTCGTTCGTTTCCGACCAGATCAGCGGCCTGGAGCGCGTGCTGACGCTGGCCAACATGGTTGATGGCGGAGGCAATCCGATATTCCGAATTGCCGCTGTCAACATGAGCCTCGGCGGCGGAATGAACGCGGCAGCTTGCGATGGAGATTCCCGAAAGACTGCAATTGATAATTTGCGTTCGCTGGGCATCGCTACGGTGATTGCTTCGGGCAACGACGGATTCACCAATGCGATGGGCGCTCCGGCGTGCATTTCGACGGCGGTCAGCGTCGGTTCCACCAACAAAGACGACAACGTACGCGCTACGTCGAACGTTACTCCCTTCCTGAGCCTGTTCGCTCCCGGCGGTTCGATTGAATCCTCAATTCCGGGCACGAGCGTTGACAGTTATGGATTCAAAAGCGGGACTTCGATGGCTGCGCCGCACGTCGCCGGAGCTTGGGCGGTTTTCAAAGCTTCGCCCGGTCACGGCAATGACGCGGTGGGAACCGTGCTGACTCAATTTCAAAACACAGGTGTGCCGATTACCGATACGCGCGGAGCTATGCCGACCAACACCACTCGTCCGCGTTTGCGATTGGACAGCGCGCTCGGATTGGTCAGCGCCGATCTGCGATTGACCAAAACCGCTTCGCCGAATCCGGTCGTTGCCGGAAACAATCTGACGTATACGATTAACCTGACCAACGACGGCCCTGACGCTGCCAGTAACGTCATCGTCAGCGACACTTTGCCCGCCAACACCGCGTTCGATTCGATTGTGACTCCGGCGGGATGGAGTTGCGCCTTCCCGGCGGTCGGCAGCGGCGGCACGGTGAATTGCACCAAAGCTTCGGTCGCCAACAACGAAACCGCCGTGTTTTCCATCGTCGTGAAAGTTGATCCGGCGACACCGAACGCTTCAACGATCAATAACACCGCAACGGCAACAACGACTTCGTTTGATCCGCCGGCCAACAGCACGGCGACGGTTTCGACCAACGTCATCGCCCAAGCCGACCTGGAAGTCATATCGAAAGTGGATACGCCTGACCCGGTCGTCACCAACAATCCGTTGAAATACACGATCACAATTCGCAACAACGGCCCCAGCGTAGCCAATTCGGTGACGTTGACCGATGTGTTGCCGGTCGGAGCCATTTTCAACAGTTGCGCGGCTGACAACGGTGGCATTTGCGCAGGCGCAGGTCAGAATAGAACCGTGACTTATGCTTCGCTGGCAGTCGGCGTTACAGCCACAGTGATTTTCGACACGACGGCAAATTGTTCGCTGTCGGATGGTTCGGTCATCAACAATACGGCGACGATCAGCGCGTCAACCAATGACCCCAACCCGGCGAACAATTCGGCTTCGGCATCAACCGTCGCACAGAATCCTCCGCCGGTCATCACCTGCCCGCCGAATCAGGACGTGATTGCGGTGGCTCCGGGCACTATGAACGCCATCGCCAACTTCCCTGCTCCAATTGTTGTGGACAACTGTCCGGGAGTGGTGGTGGTTTGCTCGCCGCCTGCCGGATCGGCCTTCAATCTGGGCGTGACGACGGTCACTTGCACGGCGACTGATTCCGGCGGAGCGATGGCTTCGTGCAGTTTCACCGTCACCGTCTGGGACGCCAGCATTCAGGACGAAAACAGCGGCGATTATCTGCTCTTCAACACGTTCACGGGCGAATACAAATACGTTCGTTGCGGAGTTGGCGGCTTCACGATGATCGGTCAGGGCGAAATCAAACGTGTCGGTTGCACTGTCACGCTGCACGACGATTCCCGCGTCAATGCTTCGTTCGACCGTTGCGTGATCGCTCCGCAAAACACCGGCCAGGCAACGATCAAACGATTGCAACCCGACACGACCTTCGTGTTGAAAGATCGCAACATTCTCAACAACTCGCCAACCTGCCCCATGCCTTGACGAGTTGAACCGGTTTGCGAAAGTTGCCTGATTGCGTTGCGGCTCGGCAAAACGGGGGCGGAGCTGCACGGGGGCTTCGAGCAACTTTCGCAAAACATTTCTTTCCCCTGAACTCGACAGGCGCTCGGAATTCAACCGAGCGCCTCTTTTTGGCTTTTACAAACGATGCGAGCACGAAAGGCTAAAAATGAATCTTTACAGCCCAAACAGAAAGTTGTACTTTGCCGACGGTGCCAATGCAGTAGCTTGATTCCTGTTCATCAATTCCGCGAAGCCAGCAAAGGCTATTCTGATGAAGCCAGACAGGAAGCAAATGACAAGTCTCAGCCCGGTTTGACCACGCCAATTTTGATGACGCCGCCAACCCGGACATTTTCAACGAAGCTTTACCCTCAATTTGAAAGGAATGCGTATGAAGCGTCAGCTTATTTTTGCACTCGCTTTGGTGATTGCGGCCTGTTGGTTTAGCGAAACCATTGGCCTGACACAAATCTCCAAACCTCGTTCGAAATCCACCGTCAACCAATCACAGAAAAAGAAACCCGCGAAGAAAATTCAGGCTCAAAACCAGCGCAAAGGAATTCCCTCTCCACAAGCCGCTCAACAAGACCCCAACAGCGAAAAAGAAGACACGCGCGTTGAACGGGCGTTTCTGCAACAACGCCTGTATCCGCTGAACGAAATTCCTGAAGGCGCGTATGAACGCGCGCAGGAGCAGTGGCAGCAACTCAGCGGCGCAGCTTCCGAAGACTTCGCTCAAACAGAACAATCCCGCAAACGATTGGCAGCAGCGGCAATCACCGGGACAAACTGGGTTCCGATTGGCCCAATGCCGGTGATGCAAGGCTTAAGCGCGGTTAATGGCCGCGTCAACGCCATTGCCATCAACCCGAACAATCCCAACGTCATTTACGTCGGCGCAGCATTTGGCGGCGTCTGGAAAAGCACGAACGCCGGAGCGAATTGGACTCCGCTGTTCGATCAACAACCGTCGCTCGGCGTGGGCGAATCGAACGCCCTGGCCATTGATCCGAACAACACTGATGTCATTTATGTCGGAACCAGTTCCAGGTTTTTCGGAACTCCTACGCCGTCAAAAGGCATGCTGAAATCCACAGATGGCGGAGCCAGTTGGGCAGTGTTGGGAGCCGATTACCCGCCGGGAGTCAGCGGCAATGCCGATTTGATTTTCGGCAGCGCCAGCATCAACCGCATCATTGTTGACCCGGCCAACAGCAACATCGTTTACGCCGGAGCCAACAATGGCCTGTATCGCTCAACCAATGGTGGGCGCGATTGGACGCTGGGCACAGGCGGTTTTGGCGACGCGGAAACCTTGTCGCTGGACACAAGTTCGCCGATTGGCGCGCGCGTGCTGTTTGCCGGAGTCAAAAGCTCCGGCGTGCGCCGCTCAACCGACGGCGGCCAAACCTGGACTCAGGTGTTGAATGCAACGACTCCGGCGGTGGCTGGCGCCTTGAGTATGACCGGCTGGGGATTTGGCAAAGTCGCCGTCGCGTTAGCGCCGCCAACCGCCACTCCGAATCCAAACGGAGTTCAGGTGATTTACGCCACAATGCAGGGAGCCGGAGTCGCACGCGATTCGATGGGCAATCCGATTCTGGATGGCATGGGAAACCCGATTCCCGCGCCTGACCCGATTGGCGTTTTTCAAAGCATGGATCAGGGCGCAACCTGGACTCAGCGTCCCGGAGTGTTCGCCGCTGGTCGCCGCGATACGCAAGGCGGATTCAATCTGACGCTGGGAGTTGATCCTGCTTCGCCCGGCAACGGCACGAACGATATTGTTTATTACGGCGCAGTTGGCATGTTCCGCTCGACGGATTCGGGAGCCAACTTTGCGAACACACAAAACGGCATGCACGTGGACACCCACGCCGATTGGACATTCGTACCTCGTCCGGGAATGCCTTCTCAGGTGTACACCGGCAACGACGGAGGCATCTGGCGCTCCGACGACGACGGAGCACATTGGACTGGCACAGGAATGCCCGGCGCTCCGGCGACGATCAATGCCGGAGGATTTCAGACGGCACTGATTTACAACCTGGCGGTGAAAAACGATGCGACTGCCAGCGTGTCGCTTGCCGGATTGCAGGACAACGGCATGATTCGCACAACCGGCAGCCTGGCTTGGGACGACACCAAAGGCGGCGACGGTTGGGACGTGAAATTCGACGCCGTAATGACCGACCGCGCTTATCACACGGGCGGTTTTTACTGCTGCGGATTTCCCTGCACGCTGGCGTTTCGCTCCGGCGATAGCGGCGCGAACTGGCCGGACATTATTCGCTCAGGCATTCCGGATGCCGAATTGGGCTGCGGACTTTCTTATGTGGCCGTTGACCCCAATCAGGCTGGAGTGCTTTATGTCAGCGGCCTGGCCACTTCTTTGTTCCAAAGCCAGGACGCTGGCGGCAGCTATCGCAACATCGGCAATCTCGGCGGCACGGTCGTAGACACAGATGTCGCCAAGGGCAATTCCAATTTTGTCGCAGCGGCAGCCTTCAGCCCAGCGGCCAATGCCTGGCAAGTTTGGGTTTCAACCAATGCGCTGGCCACAACGGTCGGCCCGCCTTCTGGTGTCACTTTCGCCAACATCACTCGCAATCTGCCGAATCGTTTTATTACAAGAGTCGCGTTCGATCCCAACGATCCGAACGTGATTTATGCAACGCTGTCTGGCTTTGGACTCGGCCACATTTTCCGCACGACGATCACCGGCACTGTCTGGACAGACATTTCACCTGTGGTTTCCGGCGGAGGCATTTTTGACGTGCCGTTCAACGCCATCGCGCTGGATGGCGACACGACTCCGACGACGATTTATGTCGGCACGGATTTGGGAGTCATTCGATCTGTCAACGGCGGAGCCAGTTGGACGGCGTTGGACGATCAGCATTTGCCGAATGTCCCCGTCACCGATCTGGCGTTGAATCCGCAAGCCAAAGTCTTGCGTGCCGCGACGTTCGGGCGAGGCGTTTTTGAACTAAAGACGGCGGCGGGGCCGGTGATTGCCGTCAACGTCGAAAACGGCGGCCAGTTCACCGCTTGCCGAGGCGAAAGCGTCACTGGAAACATTCAGGTGTTTAACGTCGGTACAACTGACCTGCGAGTTGACAGCGTGCAACGATTGTTTGGTTCCGGCGACTTTACTGTCTTGGCGCTGCCATCGCCTCCGTTGAACATTGGTGCAAGCTCGTCGGTCAATTTCACTGTGCGATTCGCGCCAACTGCCGTTGGCACGCAATCGGCGACGATTCGCATCAGCAGCGACGACCCGGCATCTCCGTTTTTCGATTTGATCGTAACCGGAACCGGCGAAGGTGCGCGCATCGTTGCCAATGACCCCATCACGTTCGACAAAACCTGCCCCGGCCAGACGAACAACAAAACTCTGACCATCGGCAACAGCGGCATGTGCGATCTGGTCGTCAGCAGCATCAACTCCAACTCGCCGGAATTCAAAGTCGTCGGCGTGGTTCCTTTCCCGCTGGTCATTCCTCCGGGCAGCACGCGCGATGTGACGATTCAGTTCATGCCGATGGGATTTACGGTTGACCCAATGCGAATGGCTACGCTGACGATCAACAGTAACGACTTGAACACTCCGAACAAGATGGTCAAAGTCATTGGCATAGTGCCGCCGCCAGTGATTCAAACATCGCCGGATTCGCTGGATTTCGGCAAAGTCTGCCTGAGCAAATCGAAAGAACTGCCGCTGACAATCCGCAACACTGGCGAATGCAATCTGACGGTGTCGAGCATTGCGTTCAGTTCGACCGAGTTTAAGCTGGCTTCGCCGCCGGCGTTTCCGTTTGTCGTTCCGCCCGGCGGCTCGCGCGTGGTGACGGTCAGCTTCATGCCTGTCGGAGCTACGGGGACGCGAATGGAGACGATGACCATCAACAGCGACGATCCGGCAACTCCAGCCAAAATCGTCACGCTGAAAGGCGAAGCGCCTGTCAGCGACATAGCCATTTCAGGCCCGACGAATTGGGGTGATGTCGCTGTCGGCAAATTCAAAGACCAGGTGTTGTACATCACCAACACCGAAGCCTGTGATCTGGCCGTGACGCTGGTCTGCGAAGTTCGCGGCGGCACGCCAATGCAGGCTTCAGTCGAATTCAATCTGGTCAGCCCGATCAATTACCCAATCATCATTCCGGGAGGGGCGACCATGCCTATTCGAATCCGGTTCAAACCGGAACGAACAGGTCAGCGAACGGCGAACCTGTTCGTCTGCGGTTTCGATCCGCAAACTCCGGGCGGTATGACGCCTGCGTTCTGCCCGCCGGGTAATACCAACCTCAAAAAGACACTGATCCTGACCGGCAGAGGCAAGTAATTCTGCTAAATCGAAGCAAAAAACTTTGAAACAGGATTTACATGATTTTTCAGGATGAATAGGATTAAGACTTGGCTGAATGGCCACAAATGTTTGCGGTCTTGTAAATCGTGTCGAAAATCTTGTTTATCCTGTTTTGAACACAATGTCTCAATGTTGCTTGTCCTGATTTAGCAGGGGCAAGTAAATCTGAAAATTACTCCTCCAATCTTCTGCAGGCGCTCGATTGATTTCGAGCGCCTCTTTTTCGTTACACAGTTTGCAACTCGCCATTCATCGGTCGTACTCTTTTGCACGGTTGAGTCAATGTCTTCTCAATCTTTTTCGATCAATGGAGGTAGTTATGGGCGAAGTGAACGTTAAGCTGTATCTGGAAAATTCGGCTGACCGAGAGATGTTCAGGCGGGGTTTATTGAAAAATGAAGAGGTGCGAAATCTGGAAACATCTGCCGTCGTAGACACAGGCGCTGTGATGTTGATGCTGCCGCAAGATCAAGTGGAAGAATTAGGTCTGCGAGAATTGCGAAAAGCCATTGTCACTTATGCTGACGAACGCAAAGAAGAACGTTCGATAGCCGGTGTTGTAACCGTTCGTTTCGGAAAGCGTGAAGCAAACGTTGATTGCATCATTGGGCCGCCCGGCTCCGAAGTGCTCTTCGGCCAAATCCCGATTGAGGCAATGGATTTGATCGTGGATTGCCCACGCCAAACGCTGACACCGCGTCCTGAATCCCCTTATTTGCCAACGCTCAAATTGAAGTAAGGAGTTTATGAAGTTCATCGCACAGTTGTTTGTACTGCTGGTTTTCGTCGCGCCTGTCTGGGCGCAAAGCAAATCGCCGGGAACCATTTCCCGCGAACAAGGACAAGCCGTCGTCATCATCGAAGCTCTGGACGATCGCGGCAGCGTCATTGGGCAAGGCAGCGGATTCATCGTCACTCCGAACGGAGCCATCGTCAGCAATCTGCACGTCATTCAAGGCGCGGCAACTTTGCGCGTCAAATTGCCGAGCGGCGATATGTACAAAACCGCAGACCTGGTGGACGTGGATGACGTAAAAGACATCGCTGTCATCAAAATCAAAGGCTTCAAACTGCCGACAGTCAGTCTGGGAGATTCCGACAAAGCCGAAACCGGCGACAACGTCATCGCCATCAGCAGTCCGGAAGGTCTGGTCAATTCCCTGACCACGGGCGTCATCAGCGGAGTTCGCCGATTGGACACCCATCGAGTCTTTCAAATCACCGCTCCAATCAGTCGAGGCAGCAGCGGCGGCGCGCTGTTCAATTCGAACGGCGAAGTCATCGGCGTGGTGACTTACTTGCTGAAAAGCGGCCAGAACATCAACTTCGCAGTGCCGATCAATTATGCGCGCGGCATGATCGGCGATCAGGTGACTACTTCGCTGGCGAAATTGCAGCCTCCGCCGAAAGCCGAACCGGAACCCAAAACCGGTGACATTTACAACACAGACCAACCGATTCAGAGCCAGATCACCACGGCCACACGCGGCAAATTGGGGCTGACCCAGCAAACGCCTATGTTCGTTCGACCGGATGAAGCTTTGGCACTGTTTTATCGAATGGTCGAAGGCATCGGTTTGTACACCACCACCGAAATCAGCGAACTGACGCGCAGCGCCGCTCTGGTCAAAACCAAAGAATCCGACGACGCCGAAGAACTGACCATCAAATATCTGAGCTTTCACACCGGCATGACCTTGAGCCTGAGTAAACCTGACCGGCTGCTCAACGGCGTCGAACTGCTGGTGACGTGGTCGCTTGACGATCTGAAAAACACCTTTGGCGACAAATTCAAAAAACGCACCGTAAACAAACAACAGATTCTGGATTTCGGAAAACTGCCCAGCGGACGGCAGTTGATCGCCTTGATGGACGGCAACGGCAATGTGCGCTCAGTCAAATTCACCAAACCAAAATAATCACTCACAGGAGATCACCGTTGAATCAGCCCACCAAAGAACTGCGCGGTTTATTGACACTCGAACAACTTCAACAGGCTGTCGCCGATGAACAAATCGAAACAGTCATCGTCGGTTTCACGGATCATTACGGGCGGCTGGTCGGCAAACGTTACGACGCCGAAATGTTCGTGGACGACACCATCGCACACGGCACTCACGGTTGCGATTACCTGCTGACGGTAGACATGGAAATGGAACCCGTGCCCGGTTACAAATTTGCCAACTGGGAATTGGGCTACGGTGATTTTCACTTGGTTCCCGATCTGGCGACGTTGCGCGTGGCAAGCTGGCTGGATAAAACCGCGCTGGTTTTATGCGATGTGGAAAATGAAAAAACGCATTCGCCGGTAACGGTTGCTCCGCGTTCGATCATGCGGCGACAACTGGAAAAAGCGCGCGGGCTGGGTTTTGAAAGCTTCGCCGCTTCCGAGCTTGAGTATTACCTGTTTGAAAACAGCTACCGCCAGGCGAACGAACAAGGCTATCAAACGCTGACTCCGGCGGGCTGGTACTTGGAGGATTATCACATTCTGCAAGGCACTCGCACGGAAGCTTTTACTGCAGCAGCTCGGCGTCATTTGAAGAATTCCGGCGTGCCGGTTGAAAACTCCAAAGGCGAATGGGGACTCGGCCAGCACGAACTGAACGTCCGTTACGCCGAAGCTTTGGAAATGGCTGACCGCCACGTCGTTTACAAACAGTGCTTGAAGGAAATCGCCGACGCGATGGGACTCAGCGTAACCTTTATGGCCAAGTTCGCCGCCGACCGAGCCGGATCGAGTTGTCACATTCATTTCAGCTTGTGGCGCGATGGAAAAAACGCCTTTGCCGGAGACAAGCAGTTCGGCCCGGTGAACTGCACGGACGAGTTTCGCTGGTTTCTGGGCGGTTGGATGGCGCACGTGTACGACGTAATGCCGTTTTATGCGCCGACCATCAATTCGTACAAACGCTTTGTGGACGGTTCATGGGCGCCGACGCGGCTGGCCTGGAGTTACGACAATCGCACCGGAGGATTTCGCGTCGTCGGCAGCGGCAACAGTTTGCGCATCGAATGCCGCATTCCCGGCGCGGACGCGAATCCGTATCTGGCGTTTGCGGCTTCGCTGGCTTCTGGCCTCGACGGCATCGCGAACAAGATCGAACCGCCCGAATGCTTCACTGGAGACATTTACGCCGCAAAATCCTTGCCGCGAGTTCCCTACACGTTGGCCGAAGCGACCGACAAGTTTGAAGCGAGCGATTTCGCCAAACGCGCTTTCGGCGAAGACGTGGTCGAACATTACACGCACTTTTTCCGCACCGAACAGGCGGCGTTTAATTCAGCCGTGACCGATTGGGAACGGCGACGTTATTTTGAGCGAATCTGATTCGAACTTGTCCTCCCGTTTGCGTCTTCCCAATCAGCGGTACTGAATCAGCGCTGCTTGTTTTGAGCTGGGCAAGCCGATCACTTGTTTGGCTTCCCAACGCAAATAAAACCGTTTGGCTTCATCGCGTCCGGAGCCGGAATCGTTCATCACAAAAACCAGTTCAGCCAATCGGGTAACGCCGGTTTGACTGAATTGATTTGCCTGTATGCGCGCGCTGTACCCTTGCCGTTCCGGCAAATTCAGTTCGCGCCGCATACGGTTGATAAGTCCATCGCAATCGCCTAACTGCCCGGTTTCTCCAACCGCGTCGGTCAATCCCAACACACCGTGAGCCAGTTCGTGCAAGATGGCAAAGCCCAGATCAAAAGCCGCGATGACTTCCCTCTCGCCGCGCAACTGTTTGAAATCGGCAAAATCCAGTCGTATCTGGCGCACTTCGATCAAGACTTTGGTCTGAAAACTGGAATACGCCGTGCCTTCGGTAATATGTGCAAAAGCGACTTCCTGTGAATGACTTTTGGCTTCCAATTCAAAAGCGCGCGCGGAATCCGCTGCCGCAATCAACAGTTCGCGCGCCGATGCCGAACCGCCGACAACATTCATTCGATTTCCCAAAACCAAAAACCCCGCGTCATCGAATCGCATTTCTTGAAACCCGGTTTTGTTTCGCAACGAATCCGTCACTTTGCCAAGCTGCGAAACGTTCAAGCGGCGCTCTCCGGGACTATTGCGAATTCCTCCGCGAAACCGGTGCGGATCGGATGTGGCTGGTTTATTGCCTGCTTGCGCCAACGGCGCGAACGCGAACAGTATCGTCAAAACAATCATCATTTTTTTCATGGCTTCCTCCTCCTGCGTTGTTGGTCAATAAACAGGTTTCAAGAAGAAGCTCGTTCGCTCTTCATTGACCTGCACTTCCCAACGCGCGCTTTGAAATGGAAGTCCGCCACGCTGCTGAAAAAAATTTTGCCGGTAAAAGTCAGGTGCTATAATCCGTGCCGCTTTCCCCAAAAAACTTGAAGCGATGCCAACGTCATCCAACCAAAACGTGACGCAATTATTGTTGGCCTGGAGCCAGGGCGATGCGGCGGCGCTTGAGGAGTTGTTACCGCTGGTGGATGCGGAATTGCGGCGACTGGCGCACGCTTACATGCGGCGCGAAAACCCCGATCACACGCTGCAAACGTCGGCGCTGGTCAACGAAGCATATTTGCGATTGGTGGATCAGCAGCGTGTGCAATGGCAAAACCGCGCGCACTTTTTCGGCATCACGGCACAATTGATGCGGCGAATTTTGCTTGACCATGCGCGCGGCCATGCACGCGCCAAACGCGGAGGCAATGCGCCCGTCGTGCCTCTGGACGAAGCCGCAACGGTTTCCGGTCAAAAGGCAGCGGAGTTGCTGGCGCTTGATGATGCGTTGATGGAACTGGAACGGTTTGATTCGCGCAAAAGCCGTCTGGTCGAGTTGCGCTTTTTCGGTGGGCTGAGCAACGAAGAAGTTGCCGAAGTTCTGCAAATGTCGTTGCGTACCGTCGAACGCGAATGGCAAAAAGCCAAAGCGTGGTTGCATCAGGCAATGACCGAAAAAGAGGAGGGCAGTTTCGATGCCGATCTCCGCTGAACGCTGGAAGCAAATTGACGAATTGCTGGATGCTGCGTTGGAACTTCCGCCAGCCGAACGCCCGGCGTTCTTAAACAAAACCTGCGGCAATGACGCTGAGCTTCGCCGCAAAGTCGAATCGCTATTGCGGTCGGAAGAAGAGGTCGGGAGCTTTATCGAATCGCCTGCCGCAGCCTTTGCGGCGGAAATGCTGGTCGAAAAAGATTACAGCACGCAGATTGGTGGTTCTCAGCCCGAACAGCAGATTGAACGCTACAAAATTCTTTCGCCGCTTGGCGCAGGAGGAATGGGCGAAGTTTGGCTGGCGGAAGACGTTCTGCTCAAACGAAAGGTTGCGCTCAAAACTCTGCCGGCTCGCTTTGCATTGGACGTTGACCGAGTTCTGCGATTCCGGCGTGAAGGTTTAGCGGCGTCGGCGCTCAATCATCCGAACATCCTGACGGTTTACGAAATCGGTCAAACCGAAACCACGTTTTTCATCGCCACCGAATACGTCGAAGGCCAAACTTTGCGCCAACGAATGAAAGCTGGCCTGATAATGCCGACCGAAGCCATTGCCATCGCGCGACAAATCGTGTCGGCGCTGGCCGTCGCCCATGAAGCCGGAATCATTCACCGCGACATCAAACCGGAAAACATCATGCTCAGGCCGGATGGGTTGGTGAAAGTCCTCGATTTCGGGCTGGCCAAACTGACAGAGCGACGGGGGGACGGAGAAACGGAGGGACGCAGAGAAAATGACCCCTTATCGCCCAATCACCCTTTCGCCCCATCCCCCCATCTCACTCGACCGGGAATGGTGATGGGAACCGCCAGTTATATGTCGCCGGAACAGGTGCGTGGTTTGGAAGTGGATGCCCGCAGCGACCTGTTTTGTTCGGGTGTGGTGCTATATGAAATGCTGGCCGGAATTCGCCCATTTGCCGGGGCAACGGCGGCGGATGCGATGGCTGCGATTTTGAACAAAGAGCCAACGCCGCTTACCCAATCTGCGCCCGAAGCGCCTGCGGAGCTTGAACAAATCATTAATCGCTCGCTTCGTAAGGAACGCGCTGAACGTTATCAAACCGCACAAGAAATGCTGCGTGACTTGGATTCGCTGAAACAGCATCTGGAAGCAGAACGTCACCTATCGAGTCGGCAAGCTCAGACAAACGAAAACCGGATTTGGGGGGCAATCAACCACCATAGACGTATTGCCGTCGCTTCGGTGGCCACCGTGGCCTTGCTGGCGATGGCATTGATTTGGTTTTTCAGCCACAAACCGGTGCTGACGGACAAAGACACTGTACTGCTGGCAGACTTCACGAACACTACAGGCGACGCGGTGTTTGACGGCGCGCTGAAACAGGCGTTGGCAGTGCAGTTGGAACAATCGCCTTACCTGAGCCTGTTTCCCGAACAGCAAGCGCGACAAACGCTGCGGCTGATGAACCGGCAGCCCGATGAAAAACTCTCGCCCGAAGTCGCGCGCGAAATTTGCCAGCGCAACGGCATCAAGGCACTGCTCGGCGGCACGATTGCTCCGCTCGGCAGCCATTTCGTCCTGACGCTGGAAGCGGTGAACGCCGCGACGGGCGACGTGATTGCGCGGCAACTGGCCGAAGCCAACAGCAAAGAACAGGTGCTGAAAACGCTAGGGCAGGCGGCGACTGAGTTACGCTCGAAACTGGGCGAATCCCTGAGTTCCATTCAAAAATTCGATAAGCCGTTGGAACAGGTGACGACTTCTTCGCTGGATGCGTTGAAGGCTTATTCGCAGGGATTGGAGCAAAGACTGGCCGGGAAGGAATTAGCGGGTATCCCGTTTTTCAAACGCGCCGTGGAACTCGATCCGAACTTTGCGCGCGCTTATGCCGATCTGGCGACGGCGATTTTCAATCAAAACAGTTACGAACTGGCCGCGCAGGTTTCGGAAAAGGCTTACAGTTTGCGCGACCGTGTCAGTGAGCGCGAACAGTTTTATATCGCCCAACAACATCTTTATTTCGTTGTCGGCGATCTGGAAAAACGCCATGAAGTGCTGGAATTCTGGCGTCGGACCTACCCGCGCGATTTTCTTGCACCCTCACTGTTGGCCAGCAGCTACTCAATCATCGGGCAATACGACAAAGCACTGGAAGAGACGCGGGCTTCACTGGAACTCAATCCGAGGAACGCTATAGTGCTCAACAACCATGCGCTTTATCTGCTAAGTCTCAATCGTTACGACGAGGCTCTGAAAACCCTGCAACAGTCAGCAGCCCAAAAGATGGACGGTTTTGCCGCTCACGCCGCGCTCCACGCTCTAGCGTTCATTCGCGGTGACACGACTGAAATGCAGAAACAAGGTGATTGGGCCAAAGGACAACCAGCGGAGCCGTATATGCTGGCGGAACAAGCCGGGGCAGCAGGTGCCGCCGGTCAGATGCAGCAATCGCGCGAATTCACGCGACGGGCCATTGGAATGCTGGAAGGCAAGAATAACGAAGTCGCAGGCCGTTGGGCGTTTATTTCCGCGCTGCACGAAGCGGCTTACGGAAATTGCCAACAGGCGACAAAAGACGCCGCAAAATCCATTTCGCTGGTGCGCAATCGCTGGCAACTGAGCGCCGCTGCCGTTGCGCTGGCCATGTGCGGAGAAGTGAACCGGGCGCAAACAATCGCCGATGAACAGGCGCAACGTTTTCCGCAAGACACTGTCATCAATACCTTGTTTCGACCGGGTGTGCTGGCCGCCATTGAAATCAACCGTAACAACCCACGCCGCGCCCTGGAATTGCTGGAACCAACCCGGCGCTACGAATTGGGCAGCTTTGGCTTTCTTTGGCCTGCCTATCTACGCGGTTTGGCGTATCTGCAACAACGCGCCGGGCGCGAAGCAGAAGCTGAGTTCCGCAAGCTGATTGACCACCAGGGATTTGTCATCAGCAACAACGTATCGCCGCCGTATTTGCTGGCGCAGCTTGGACTGGCACGCGCGCTAACGCTTGCCGGAGACATCGAAAAAGCGCGCCAGACATACGAAGAACTTTTTACTACGTGGAAAGAAGCAGATGCAGATTTGACCGTGCTGCGAATGGCACGGCAGGAATATGAACGATTGAAGCAGTAACCCAACTCAAAATCATAGAAAGGCATTTTTTCGATGCGATTGAAAAACAAAGTTGCACTTATCACCGGAGCTTCGAGCGGCATTGGCCGTGAAGCCGCTCTGTTATTTGCCAGCGAAGGCGCGGCGGTCATTTGCGTAGACGTCAACGACGCCGAAGGCCAGCAAACCGTCAGCTTGATTCAAGCCGCTCGCGGTAACGCGGCTTACGTTCACGCAGACGTTTCAAAAGCCGCCGATTGCGAACAGATGGTCGCTTTTGCCGAAAACGAATTCGGCAAGCTCAACATTCTGTTCAACAACGCCGGTATCATGCATCACTCCGACGACAACGCCGTGACAACCGAAGAATCCATCTGGGATTTAACGATGGACATCAACGCCAAAGGAGTTTTCTTCGGTTGCAAGTACGGCATTCCCGCGCTGCGTCGCGCGGGCGGAGGTTCGATCATCAACACGGCTTCGTTTGTGGCCGTGCTTGGAGCGGCGACTCCGCAAATTGCTTACACCGCCAGCAAAGGCGCTGTGCTGGCGATGTCGCGCGAACTGGCGATCATTCACGCGCGCGAAAACATCCGCGTCAACGCGCTGTGCCCTGGACCGCTGCGAACCGAATTGCTGATGAGTTACCTGAACACCGACGCTAAAAAACAACGCCGTCTGGTTCACATTCCAATGGGACGATTCGGCGAAGCTAAAGAAATCGCTCAAGCCGCGCTGTTCCTGGCTTCGGATGAATCGTCGTACATCACCGGCACGGACTTTTTGGTGGATGGCGGCATCACGGCGGCTTACGTGACTCCCGAATAATGCAACAGGCCGTCGAAACTTGATGTTCTTCGACGGCCTGCGTTTTTCTCAAAAATCAGAGACTGGAAAACCAGCCTTCCCACCTTGATGGCGCAAGATATTGAGCGGACTTGCGGTAACTAACGTTGTCGCCTGAGCAAGTCTGCCGGTCAGCTTAACCTGTAAATTCTTTCAGCATTTCCTCTAAAAAGTTTTCGCTTGTTGTCTTCGTCGGCGTCTTTGACCAGAAAGTTCAGCGTGTCGAACCATTGGCGATAACTTGCGGCCAAAGTGCAAACCGGCCAGTCGCTGCCGAACATCACTCGATTCCAACCGAAGCTGGCGATGACGTGTTCCACCGCCGGTCGTAAATCTTCAACCGTCCAGTTATCAACGTCGGTGTTGACGACGATGCCGGAGACTTTAATAACGACGTTCGGCAAATCGGCCATCTCCACTATGCGCTCGCGCCAGAGGCCGTAGTTACGATTCTTGATGTCGGGATTGCCGCAATGGTCAAGGATGAAACTGACATTCGGGCAGTCTTTGACCAGTTCGATGGCGACGGGCAATTGATGATCTCGAACGCAAATATCGAACGACAATCCAAACTCTTCCAGCGAACGAATGTTTTCCCTGAACGTCGTCGTCGTCGAAAGCTCGTCCGGTTCCGATTGCAACAAACGCCGAATGCCTTTCAGGTTCGGATGTTTGGCAAATGGAATCAGCGATTCGCGGAAGTTGTCGTATTCGGGGCGCCCATTGGCGACGACGCCGGACAGCGGATTGTCGTCACGTTCGCTCAATTCCAAAATGTAGCGCGTTTCGTCCGGGATGAAGGCTTCATCAATGTCGGCTTCGACGTGAATGGATTTGATGATTTCGATGCCTTGCGTGGCTTCCAGGTAATCGGGAATGCGAAAGCTGCGATTGAGTTTCGGCTGATTCGCCGTCCACGAATACGGCAGCTTGTCCAAATCCCAAAGATGCTGGTGAGTATCTACGATCTGCATTAGTCAGGCTCCAAACGAAAGAAGGCGGCTGAAGAGACTCCAGCCGCCGTTTTGTTTTGAAATTGGGCAACAGGTTACTTGCCGCCCTGCCGCGAAGTCGCCGAACTGCGTTTCCATGAACGAGTCGCCAGATCAGCCGCTTTGGGCATTTCAGTAATGCCTTTTTGCAAGATGGCATCCCAATCGGCAATGCCCTGCTGAGCGCGGTCGGAACCATAAGCCGCCGTCAGCACTTCGTATCGAAGCTGACGATGCAACCACTTGGAGTTTTCGTCAATCGCCGCCGTCGTCAGCCCATATTCGGAATTGTCCTTGTAAAACTTGACCAGAAAATCGCGCTGAGCTTTCAGAATTGCGTCGTTGATGACGAAATCGGTCGGCTTCAGCTTATGGTCGTATTCCAACCCATTGACTTTGAAGTTCGCCGCGCTGGGAACCTGTCCGGCAACCAGATCACGAGCAAACAGATAAATTCCATGACTTAAACGAAGTTGAGCCGGAGTCATGTACTCTGTGCTTTCCAGCTTCTCATCCGGTTCGATGCCGCCGCCGCCATACACCGTGCGACCAAGATCGGTTTTGCGTTCTTCGGTACGTTTCGGCGGGGCATTCAGAGCATCACCACCGGCGCTGCGGCGGTAGTAATACTCAAACAGCGAACCGTTGGAATAATCGCGCTGAATCAATCGTCCGCTCGGCGTGTAGTAATGAGCGATGGTCATAATCAGTCCGCCGCTGTTCACCAGCGGGAAAATTCTCTGCACCAGACCTTTGCCAAACGTCTGTTCGCCGATAATCAATCCGCGGTCGTGATCCTGAATCGCTCCGGCGACGATTTCCGAAGCCGAAGCCGTCTGACGATCCACCAATACCACCAGCGGGAAATTGTCCGAAGCTCCGATGCGAACAAAATACTCTTCATCGAAACCCAGACCGGGACGGCCTTTCTGGCTCACAATGCGTTGGCCGCGTTGCAACAACTGGTCGCAAACTCGAACGCCTTGATCCAGATAACCGCCGCCGTTGCCGCGCAAATCCAGAACGAAGCTTTCCGCACCCTGTTCGCGCAAATTGGCGATAGCGACAGCGACCTCTCTGCTGGTCGTCGCCTGAAATCCTTCGGTCAATCCGATGTAGCCAATTCCGGGTTTAACCATATAAAAACTTCTGACCGAAGGACGCGGAATGCCGTCGCGTGTAATCGCCACCTTGATCGGTTCGGTAACGCCCAGACGTTTGACCGTAACATTGATCTGCGTGCCGCGTTCGCCCAGCAGCAACTGGCGAACTTTGTCAGACCCCCAGTCCGACGTGTCTTTGCCGTCCACAGCAACGATGTGATCGCCGTACCGCAATCCGGCTCTGGAAGCCGGGCTGCCTTTGAACGGTTCCAGCACGTAAGTCACTTTGTGGCGAGTGCCGATCATTGCACCGATGCCGAAATACTGGCTTTGCTGTTTTTCGCTGAATTCGCGGAAGGCTTTCGGGTCGAGGTAATCCGAATGCGGATCAAGCGTTTTGAGCATGCCGCTGATGGCAGCTTTGCTCATTGCTTCATCATCAATGTCGGCAAAATGGTATTTGCTGATGATGTCGGCGGCTTTTTGGTAATCTTCGGAAATCCGACGCGCCATCGGTTCCTGCTGAGCAGAAACAAGGCTCGGAACCACCAAGCCCAGCGCCAATGCCAAGGCCAACAAACCGGAGAGCGAAACTTTCTTAAACTGGTTTTTCACCGCTGTCTCCTTCGAAGGTTAAAACTTGAATCGTTAGTCCAACTTGGGACTGTAAAGCCATAGTAGCCGCAGAAAATTGATAGTCAAGCAAAGTTCTGGCCGCCAAAGACTTTTCTGCCAGTAAATTAGAAGTGGCAATTTAGCAGCATCGGTTGTGGTTGACTGGTTTCCAATGAACTCGAATTTGTGCGGCTTTCGGCAAGGCAAATCGCTTGCTTGACGTTCCGCGCGAACGACACTTACACTCCGGCTCTACTCGCAATCAACCAAAAAACCGCACGATGAACCGCCGCAGAAGCTTCATTTGCGCCTTACCGTCGTGCTGAAACTTCATCAAGTCAGGAACAACCGGAAATGTCACACAACCTTTTCAACACTCATCAATCCTTCGATTTAGGAAACGGAACTCAGGGCAAGTTTTATTCGCTACCGGAACTGGAAAAACAGGGCATCGGGCCGATCTCGAAATTGCCGATCAGCATTCGCATCGTGCTGGAATCGGTGCTCCGCAATTGCGACGGCAAAAAAGTCCGCGAAGAAGACGTCCGCGCCATCGCCAACTGGAAAGCCAACGCCGAACGCACGGCGGAAATCCCCTTTGTCGTGGCGCGCATCGTGCTGCAAGACTTCACGGGCGTTCCGTTGTTGGTTGATCTGGCGGCGATGCGTTCGACCGTAGCCTCGCTCGGCAAAAATCCAAAGATCATCGAACCGCTCGTGCCGGTTGATCTGGTGGTTGACCATTCCGTGCAAGTGGATGTGGCAGGAACATCGGACGCTTTGCAGCGAAACATGCAGATTGAGTTTGAACGCAATCGCCAACGCTATGAGTTTTTGAAGTGGGGCATGCAAGCCTTCGACACTTTCAAAGTCGTGCCGCCCGGCATTGGCATCGTTCACCAGGTCAATCTGGAATATCTGGCCAAAGGCGTGCTGGACAAAGACGGCGTTTATTACCCAGACACTCTGGTTGGAACCGATTCGCACACGACTATGATTAACGGTTTGGGCGTTGTGGCCTGGGGCGTGGGCGGCATCGAAGCCGAAGCCGGAATGTTGGGACAGCCCGTTTACTTCCTGACGCCGGACGTGGTCGGAGTTCATCTGCACGGCAAATTGAACGAAGGCGTGACTGCGACTGATTTGGTTCTGCATTGCACCGAAATGCTCCGCAAAGCCAAAGTCGTCGGCAAGTTCGTTGAATACTTTGGCGAAGGCGCGGCCAGCTTGTCGCTGACTGACCGAGCTACGATTGCGAACATGGCTCCTGAATACGGCGCGACGATGGGCTTTTTCGGCGTGGACGAAGAAACCTGCAATTACCTGACAGCGACTGGCCGCACCGACGATCAAGTCAACGCCTTCCGCAATTACTTCCAGGCGCAAGGTATGTTCGGCATTCCCAAAGCAGGCGAGATTGAATACAGCCAGACTTTGGAATTAGACCTTTCAACCATCACGCCGAATGTTGCCGGACCAAAACGTCCGCAAGACCGCATTGAACTTTCCAGCCTGAAAGACAAATTCCTGGAGCTTTACGAAAAGCCTGTGGCTGAAAGCGGCTACGCCAAATCAGCGACTGACTTCGGCAATCGTCATTCGACGACGACCACTGCGGGCAAAGACGTTGATCTCGGCCACGGAGACGTTTTGATCGCGGCGATTACTTCCTGCACCAACACCTCGAATCCGAGCGTCATGCTGGCCGCCGGAATTCTGGCGAAGAAAGCCGTCGAGAAAGGTTTGAAAGCGAACCCGCGTGTCAAAACTTCGCTGGGGCCAGGTTCGCGCGTAGTTTCGGATTACTTGGACAAAACCGGTTTGCAGCCTTTTCTGGATCAACTCGGTTTCAACGTCGTCGGTTACGGCTGCACGACTTGCATCGGGAACTCCGGGCCGCTGGACGCCAAGATCGAAGAAGTCGTGACCTCGAACGATTTGATTGCGGCTTCGGTGCTGTCGGGCAATCGCAACTTTGAAGCGCGCGTTCATCAAAACATCAAAGCCAACTTTCTGATGTCGCCTCCGCTGGTGGTGGCCTTCGCGCTGGCCGGTCGAGTGGACATCAATCTGGCGACGGAACCGATTGGCAAAGGCGCAAACGGCGACGTGTTTTTGAAAGACATTTGGCCAAGCTCGCAGGAAGTCGGCGCGATGCTCAACGCGGCAATGGACGCGGCGACTTATCAGCGTTTGTATTCGGACTTCACCTCTGAAAATCCGTTGTGGAATGAAATCCCGGCCAGCGTCGGCGACGTGTACGAATGGGATGAAAGCTCGACGTACATTCAACAGCCGCCGTTCTTTGAAAACTTCGGGATGGAAGCCGGAACGATTGGCAACATCACCGGCGCGCGTCCGTTGGGCATCTTCGGCGATTCGGTAACGACCGATCACATTTCGCCAGCCGGTTCGATCAAGGCTTCTTCGCCAGCCGGAAAGTATTTACTCGAACACGGAGTGACGCAGGCGGATTTCAACAGCTACGGTTCACGGCGCGGTAACGACCGTGTCATGACTCGCGGCACCTTCGCCAACGTTCGCATCAAAAACCTGATGGTTCCCGGAACTGAAGGCGGAGTGACGAAATTTGGCGACGAAGTCATGAGCATTTACGACGCTTCGATCAAACATCAAGCTGCTGGAACTCCGCTGATTGTTTTCGCCGGTCAGGAATACGGCACTGGCAGTTCGCGCGACTGGGCAGCGAAAGGAACTCGATTGCTGGGCGTCAAAGCCGTCGTCGCGCAAAGCTTCGAGCGCATTCACCGCAGCAATCTGGTCGGCATGGGCGTGTTGCCTTTGCAGTTCAAAGACGGCGTGACGGCGCAAACTTTGGGGCTGGATGGTTCGGAAACTTTCGACGTGACGGAGTTGGATGGCGGTGTCAAACCTCAACAAGACGTGACTCTGGTCATCCACCGCGCCAACGGATCGAAAGAAGAACTTGCGGTCAAGCTGAGAATTGATACCGCGATTGAGATTGATTATTACCAGCACGGCGGCATCTTGCCGTATGTACTGCGGCAGTTGATCGCGCAGTAGAAACGCTGTTTCGGCAGAGGTGATTCAAAAATGATGTTATGTGCAAGATGTGGCGCGGTCATTGACACAAACGGGCTTTGCCCAATCTGTGGGGAACTTTCAACACGGTGAAAGCGATGGTGGGCTATTTCCTCACGGAGTGCCGAGCTTTCTCGACATGTTTCGCCACCACGTGATGACTCTGTTATCGCACAGCTTGATAAACGTCTAATGGCAGTGACTTCATCCGAAGAAGCGAGTCAATGGGTTGAAGTCCGGCGCCAAGTGATGGAACAAATTGAAGACGCTGAGGAAAGACAATTTCAACGTAAGTTGCTCAGAAGGCAACTACAATATCGCTGGGGATTTGCTCTTTTGGCTTTTGCTTCTGGTTTAATTTTGAGCGTAACGGGATATGATGCCATCGGTATTTTTACAACAGGCGCTGGCCTTTCGGTTTTTGCCAAAGACTGGGTTCTGGCCTGGATCAAAGGAGGTAAGACTGATGAAAACAACGAAGAGTAGCAACATCACTCGGTGGGCAGTTTTTATTGTTCTGGCATTGATTGTTGCCGGGCTGCTTTACTTAATTAATCGAGTAGGACTGTCTACTAATGCGCAGTCTACTCGTCAGTTGACTTGGCTTGGGCAAGTTTTGATGTTGATTGTTGGGATGGCTACAGTTGCGGCGCTTGGGGCTTTGCAATCGCTGACACTTCCTTTTCGCGGCGGAGTTTCAAGACCAAAGCGCACTGTAAAAGCTATGGATGCTGAGCAGCAAAACGGCGAACTTGGCAGTCACGCTGCTAGTTGATGTGGTGACTGAGTTTGACCATCATCAACCAGGCCAATCCTGCCTTAAGCGCTGATGCAGTTGATCGCGCAAGGTTAAGACGCGAACTGATTGATCCACGAAGAATCGCAAAGCCGATCGAATTGTTTCGTGCCGCTTTGTGAACTTCGTGGATTTATTTTTCCATTCAAAGAGGCGAAACAATGATCGTCCTGATTGATTCATTGGCAATCGTTTGTCTGATTCTGGCGTGGTGGGTGGCGCTGGGCAGTTACCCGCGCTTGCCAGAGCGAATTCCCGTTCACTTTGGCTTCAGCGGTGAAGCCGACAGTTGGGGCGGGCGCTGGATGATTTTTCTGATGCCGGCGGTTGCAACGCTGATCGTGGCGCTGGATTGGTTCATCTTTTCGCAGTTGAAAGATTCCCCCAAAATGCCTGCGGCGATGGAATTGCCGCTGCATTTGCTGATGCTGGAATTGTCGGCGTTGTTCGCTTACATCACCTGGCGAATGAGTGAAATCGCGTTTGAACGAGCAAAAGGTTTGGGAGTTTGGTTTTTGCCGGTCGTGCTGTTGGGAATTATGGGAACCAGCGCGTGGATGATCGTCGCCGGAAAATCACATTGAGATGAATTATAGCCAGCATTCCAACTTGCACGTCGCGTTGATCGAACCGGAAATTCCGCCGAACACAGGCAATATCGCTCGGCTGTGCGGAGCGACTTTCACCACGTTGCATCTGGTTGGCAAACTCGGCTTTCGCACAGACGAAGCCGCCGTTCGCCGAGCCGGTTTGGATTATTGGGACGACGTGGAAATTCGTTACCACCTGAACATCGAAGCTCTTTACGAAAATTTGCCCGAATGCCGATTCCTTTATTTCACGACGAAAGCCGAGCGGCTTTACACCGATTGGCAATATCAGCCGAATGATTGTCTGGTCTTTGGCCGGGAAACGCGCGGTTTACCAGAAGACTTGCTGCGCGCAAATTGGGATCATTGCCTGACGATTCCGATGCCGAATCCGGCGATTCGCTCATTGAATCTGGCGACTTCGACGGGCATTGTTTTGTACGAAGCTTTGCGCCAAACCGGTGCGTGAGCAAGCGGTTTTCCTAATCGGAATTCACGCCTATATGGAAAATTCAACCACGGGGAGCACAGGGGACACGGGGAGACAAAGCCTTCCCCAATTCTTTCCCTGTGATCCCAGTGTTCCCCGTGGTTTATTTCCGTATACGAATCTGCAAACCAGTCTAACTAAGCCATTCACCCAGACGCTCAGCAACAAACTCATCGTCAGTCAGATGCGGATATTCGCGGCAAATGCGGTCAAGCTCTTCCACTTGTCCGGGCGATAAATCTTCGCGCGGATCAATGCACCAACGACCTGCCATCAAACCTTGTCGTCGTAAAATTTCGTGCAACCCGGCGATGCAGCCCGCAAAGTTGTTTTTCACGTCAAACAGCGCCGCGTTGGCATCGGTCACTTCAGCCGAACGCGCCAGCAGATCAAACGCGCCTTCGCCGCTGGCTTTGCAGGCTTTGACGGATTCCAGTAACTCAACCGCTCGCCGAGTCCACACCGCCCAATGCCCCAATAAGCCTCCGGCAAAATGCAGCCGCGCGCCGTTGGGCAATCGAAACTCCGTCAGCAAGTCGGCAACAATGTTGTCGTCGTTGCCCGTGTACAGTGCGATTTCGTTGTGGCGTCCGCTGTCGGCCAGTGCGCGAATCACATCCAAAGTTTGATAGCGATTGAACGGAGCGATTTTCGCCGCAACGACGTTTTCGATTTCAAAGAAGCTTCGCCAGAATTCATACCCCAGCAAGCGCCCGCCAACAGCCGGTTGCAGGTAAAACCCGAACAGCGGAATCGCTTCGGCAACCGTGCGGCAATGCGCGATCAACTGTTCGGTCGTCGCTTCGCGCAAAGCCGCCAGACTCAACAAGCCGATTTCGTAACCGGCTTCGCGCGCGAAAGCGGCTTCGTTGACTGCCTGATCGGTCGCGCCGCAAACGCCAGCAATTTTGATGATTCGCTGGTTGTTGGCTTGCTCCCATTCGCGCGCGGTTTCCATCGCCAACCATAAAACCGGAGCGAACAATCCAACCCGCGGATCACGAATGGCGAATTGCGTCGTGTGAACTCCGACTGCAATGCCACCCGCTCCGGCGTCGCAGTAATACCGAGTCAACGCGCGTTGGCGGCGCTCGTCCAACTTGCGCGCTTCGGTCAGCGCCAGCGGATGCGCCGGAATCACCGCGCCATGAAGCAATTTGCCAGCAATGTCGGGATCAAGGTTCATATCTTTCAAAAATGTTTTTAGCTACGAATAATCACGAATGACCACGAATGAAAATCTGGCAGATTGATTCGTGAAGATTTGTGTTTATTCGTAGTTGATTTCTTTTTTCTTGAAACAGGTTGTTCGATCAAAATTTGCCGTCGGCGACTTCAAATTTCGTGGGCTTGTTCAAACTCCTGCCGCCGAGTTCCACCCAGTGGGCGACCAGTTCCATCAACTCTTCCAGCTTCATTTCCGCTTCGCCGAGCAAGCGCCGGCAAAGTGAAGAATTGTTGAGCAGCGCAAAGCCCGAATCCTGGCCGCTGAAAATTGCCTGTCGCTGAAAGCGTTTGGCATAAAACTCGGCGGCTTGTTCAACTGAAACGATTTCGCCGCCGGTCACGTTCAACACGCGCGGCGGCGAATCGCAGAGTTCCAAACTTCGCAAGGCATACGAATTCGCATCGCCCTGCCATAAGACGTTGAAATGCGAAACCGTCAGATCAATCGGCTGGCCGTCGAAGACTTTTCTGGCGATGTCCACCAGCACGCCGTAACGCAAATCAACCGCGTAATTCAACCTGAACATCAAACACCGCGCGCCGAGTTCGCGCGAAAAGTATTCAAACATTCGTTCGCGCCCCAAACACGATTGAGCGTATTCGCCGCGCGGAGCCGGTTCGTCCGTTTCCAGCGAACCTCCGCTGGCGGGCGAAACGAACGGGTAAACGTTGCCGGTCGAGAAAACAACAATCCGCGAAGCGCGATAGCGATGCGCGACATACGCCGGAACGACGACGTTGCTTGCCCAAGTCAAATCAGTTCTGTCCGTCGAACCGAACTTTCTTCCCGCCAGATACAAAACGTTTTCGCAATCCGGCAAGCTGTCCACTTCGTCGCGGTTGAGCAAATCACAAGAGACTGTTTCAACGCCTGCAGCTTCCAACTCTTCGCGCGCTTCCATCGAAGAAAAGCGCGAAACGGCGATCACTCGTTTCGTCACGCCAGCGGTTTCAATTGCGCGTTTGCAGCGGATCGCCAGCGAAGGCCCCATCTTGCCCCCCGCGCCCAAGACCATGACATTGCCTGGCAAACGGCGCACCAATTCAATGTCTTGTTGGTTTGGGTTGGCCAGCCGCTGTTCAAGTTGAGTTTCGGTTTCGATCAGCATTTCAGTTTGGTTGGTTTGGCTGTCACAGTTTCAGCATTCCGGTTTTCCCCTTCAGCCGACTGTCTTTCAATACGACGTTGTCTATTAGACGTGTTTGGCCGAATTGAGCCGCGACGGAAACCAAAGCTTTTTGGGCTTCCAGGTCATCCAACGGGTCCAGTTTTTCGGTATCGGTGACGGCGACGTATTCGATTTTGACCAGCGATTCTTTTTCAATTTCTTTGCGAACGGCTTTGAGGATTTTGTTGGCGTTGCGTTCGCCATTGGCAAACAACTCTTCGGCCAGATGCAGCGCGCGATACAGCGCCGGAGCGGCTCGGCGCTCATCGGGCGATAACAATTGATTGCGCGAAGAACACGCCAGCCCATCAGCTTCGCGGGCGGTGGCGGTGACTACGACTTCGACGGGCAGGTGAAGTTCGCGCACCATCTTTTTGACCATTGCCGCTTGCTGAGCGTCGCGTTGCCCAACAAACACGAATTGCGGATGAACGATGTTAAGCAGGATGTTGAGCGCAGTCATCACACCGCGCAAATGCCCCGGACGCGCTTGCCCTTCGAGCTTGTTGCTCATCCCTTCGATTTCGACATAGCTGGAAAAGCCTGGCGGATAGAGTTCTTCGGCGCTGGGGGCGAAGATGTAATCCACGTCAATCGGCGAAAGCTGATCGGCATCGCGCGCCAGATCGCGCGGATAATTTTCAAACTCCTTGCCGGAATCGAACTGCGCCGGATTGACGAAAATCGAAACGATGACGGCGTCGGACATTCGCCGTGCATCTCGAACCATGCTCAGGTGGCCTTCGTGCAGAGCGCCCATCGTCGGTACAAATCCGATGGATCGCTCTTCTGCCCACAACTTGCGAGAAATTAACCGCATCTTCGCCGCTTTGGTGATGATCTCCATAACTGCCTGTCAAAAAATGAAAGCGCCAGTGGATGAGACTGGCGCTTCGCGTGGATAAACCGCTATTTGATTGTCGCGTTAAAACGCAGAACTTCTTTCCTGATGCCCTGCAACGGACAATCTGCGTCCGCTTCGACACCATCTTCCTTCTGTTGATCCGCAATCAAGTTCATCGGGATTCGCTCTTTTCCGACTGTAAAAGCCGAAGCGAATTATATGCCCTGAACTGTGCATTGCAATTGGCCGACAAACAGATTACCGCTGCAATTCGGTCAACCGCTCTTCCAGCAGATCAATCGCCCGCAACACAAGTTGCGTGTCGCGTCTGACCAGCAACCCCAACACGATCAATCCGATCAACAACAACATGTAAAACCCGCCACTGGCGACGAAAATCAGCACGTGCAGTTTGTTGGAAAAATCCATCAGCAACAAAAACACGATGAAAAACGCCGTATCCAAAATGGCAAAGCTGATGACGCCAAGCTTCAAGTTGCGCTCGCTCTTTGCTACGCGGTCGAGCGCCTTGCCGCGAATTTCGTTCAGACGATTTTCTGCCATTGGTGACTCCTATTTGGTTGCTGCGGTTGATTTGCGCGTCAGCAGATAAAACAGCGGCCCGAACGAGCCTAGCGCCAACGTGGCGATGATCCAAGGCCAGACATTTCGCCTTGTGGCTTTCGCGTCATGCCACATCCACACCATCACCAGAGTCAGCGCGATGACCAGGTCGGCGAAAACCTGTCCTCCGCCAAAGGTCTGAAAGTGTGGAGCGATGATGCCCCAGTAACCGTGTTGCCACAGAGCCGCTGCGGTCAAGGCTCCAAATAAGATGATCGTGATCAGTAACAGAGTTCGTTGCATATAAAAGCCTTTCAAAATTTGCGGCTCAGCTACGACCTAGCTTGAACCAGATGAATGTGAAGATGGCAATCGCTTCGCAAATGGCGAAGATGATGACGGCTATCCAAATGGATCGTTGTGTTGAATTCGGCATCTCCGTTTATTGATTGACCATCAACTTCCGCAAACTTCCAAGCCCGTACGCCAGCCGCGATTTGACTGTGCCGAGCGCAATACCCAGCACATCAGCAATTTCATCCAACTGCATGTCATGCAGGTAATGCAGCACGATGACGGCGCGGCTGGCGGGCGAAACCTGCTCCACCAATTGCGAAACCAATTCCGGCGTCAAACTGTCGCGCATTGGCGCAGGCAATTCTTCCAAAACGGTTTCGTCAACGCTCGAATCAATCCACCGGCGTTCGTGTTTCAATTGCCGGAACGCTTCGCGCGTGGCGATGCGATAAGCCCACGGACGAAACAGTTCCGGTTCACGCAGCCAGGTCAGTTTGCGGTAAATGAGGATGAACACTTCCTGCAGGATGTCTTCGGCCAGCGTGCGTGATCCCACCAAACTGACGATGTACCGATAAAGCGGTTCCTGAACGAGTTTGAACAATTCGTCCAGAGCTTCGCGGTCGCCAGCCTGGGCGCGCAAAATCCAAAAGATTTCCTGTTTGGAAATTTCCATCTCCCTCCTTCACTGACAAAGAGGTGTGATACGGCAGGAGAGTTCGGTTCAAGGAAAAGAAATCGTAACTGCTCAGCCGGTATGGAACGGTGAGCGACCTGGTGCTTAAAGCCGCATACATCACAAGGAATCAGGTCGCTACGGCTCCCCGTTCCATACCAGGTTCAATGTTCTTTGACTTTGGACGGCGAGAGTAAAAAGCCCAGGGCCAGGAGTGACAACAACGCGCCTTCGACCATCAAGATTTTGGTCAGCGGATAATGATCGGCCAAAAAGCCTGTGACCAGCGCGCCCAGCGGAGCGCCGCCTCGGAACGAAAGCATGTAAATGCTCATCACGCGCCCGCGCATTTCGTCGGTGACGATCAATTGCACCAGCGAAGCGATCATCGAAAAGACAAACATCATAAAAATGCTGGCGAGGAAAATCAGCGAATACGCTGCCCAGGCTGACTTGGCGAACGTGAAGGTGATGATTGTCAGGCCAAATGCGATCTGCATTATCAACGCCCAGCGGCCACGATTTTTGACGTTGCTCAGTCCAGCGACGATCAATGCTCCGACAACTGAACCCGCGCCGGAAATGGAAATCAGCTTGGCGTTGCCCCCCTGACCGGTGTGAAAGACATCCTTGGCCAGAATTGCTGAAAACGCCATCGCTTGCATACCCAAGGCGGTCGCGCCGAACGACAGAACCGTCAACGAACGCAACGCTTCCTGATGCCAGACGAATTTCAACCCTTCCAGCATTTCCACGCGCATGCCGTCGCCTTTGCCTTGCGGGATATAACCAACCCGCAACGTCATCAGCGAAAAAATCACTGCCAGAAACGTCAACCCATTGAACGCGAAACCGACCGAAGCCGCCAGTAATTGATCGGCAAAAATAAGAAAAGGAATCGTGCTGATGGTTGGGCCGACAACTCGCGCCAGATGAAACTGAATCGAATTCAGCGCGATGGCGTTCGGCAAATCTTTCTTTTCAACCAGCGTCGGGATCAACGCCTGATACGCCGGGCCGCCAAACGATTGAGCGCAACCGGCGATGAAGGAAAGCGCGATGGCGCTCCACACCAGCGTCATTGCCGGAGTTTTGGTGAAGGTCAGCAACGCCAGTGTCATTGCGCAACTTAACTGAATCCATTGCGAAACCAGCAGAATTCGCCGCCGGTCAATCCGGTCGGCCAAAACTCCGGCGAACAGCGTGAACAGCAGCACCGGCGCGGTCGCGGCAAATTCCAGAATTCCGGTGTAACTGGGTTTGTTGGTGAGCTGATAAATGATCCAGGTCAGTGCAGCTTGTTGCAGCCAGGTTCCCGCGCTGGAAGTGAAGGCTCCGAACCAGAGAAGGCGAAATTCAGGATAGGTAAAAGCGTGAAAGACTCGCGCCAATGTGCTTTTTTTCGGCTCGGTGTCACAGGCAGCGTCAGATGCTATTGCTTCGGCTTCGACGGGTTTTGGTGCGCTGGCAGGAGTGTTCATGGAAGGATGAAGCCTGAATGCTGAAGTTTGAATGCAGGAGGCGGAATGATGAAGGCGGAAGAAACTTTCTCCTCCCGCTTTCATCATTCATCCCCGGTTTAGTTGGTGACCTGATGCGAGCGGCTTTCTTCGCGGATGGCTGTATAGCCTTTTTCCCATTCTTTGTGAGCAGGATCGTCAGCGTAAGCTTTGGCGGCGGCTTCGCTTTCAAATTCGATGGCGAAAGCTGCGTCAAATGGTTTGTCCTGCGACGGGCTTTGAACGCGCAAAGTCTTCAGATAGACATTTTTGATTCCTTTGATTTTCCCGGCCATTCCGGCCACGCCGTCAATCGCTGCCTGACGTTGCGCCGCCGTCGAATCGGCTTTCCATTTGACGGTGACGACGTGAATGACCGAAGTCGGTTTTCCAAATTTATTCTGGCCGACCGCGATGCCGATGGCGAAAACGCCAATCAACACACAGGCCAGTAACACACGGCGAGTAATCGAATTCATAGTTGATGTTCTCCTAAAAAATGGACTTTTGATTTGTGTTTGCGGCGATGGCCGCACGTGGAAACGCCGCTATACTACTATGCAGGTTATAGTGGCTCAACAAAGCGATTGCGGGTTATTTCTTCTTGCCGGTGAAAGTTCCTTCGCCCAACCCAGCCAGGCTCAGTTTGCCTTTCATCGTCTTGCCGTCGGTTGTGCCGGTATAAGTCACAGTGCCTTCTACCTGGCCGCTGACTTTGAAAGAAAACTCGATCTTGTCGTCTTTGACCGTGCCGGTCAGAGCGGATTCTCCCAACAAGCCTTTGTAAGTGCCGGTCAGCTTTTCGCCGTCCTGTTTGAAAGTAAAAGCCGGATTGCCTGAACCTTGTTCGGTCACGACTTCGACATCCCACGCGCCAGTAACATCCAGTTTGCCAGCGGCAGGCGCAGCAGATGATGCAGCGGCAGCGCCAACTCGTTTGGCACTCCATTCGTCTTCGGCCATTCCGCCGAAACTGACCGTTCCTTTAATGGAATCGCCTTCAATTTTGCCGGTCATGGTGATGGCCAGATCGTTGCCGTTGTAATTGACGACGTAACCGAACTGCACGTCTTTGCCTTTGGCCGTGCCTTTCAACGGAGTTTTGTTTTCCTTGATTTCGCCAGTCAACGTTTCGCCGTCAATCTTCAGCGAAGCCGTGAAGTTGCGGACTCCGCCCGGAGTGTTCATCGCCACTGCCCAATCGCCCGCCGCAGGCGATTGGGCCGCAACGTTCACCGCAGCCATCAGTGCCAGCGCGAAAACGGACAAAATGCTCAGAATCTTTTTCATAAGACTTTTTCCTTTCGAGTTTTTTGGTTGGATATGTTGTCGCTCAGTTGTTATTAGACCGTATCAAGCGCGAAGCCTACACTTCGGTTTTTGAAGCGTCAAACCGTGAGGTAGAATGCAGCGCGATTCATCCTTCACCCAACCACAAAGGAGCATTTATGCCAGCAAGAGAAATCAACAGTTTGGAAGAACTTCGTTCGCTGGTCGGCCAGGAAGTCGGCACAGGCGATTGGCTGGAAGTCACTCAGGAACGAATCAACTTGTTTGCCGACGCAACCGGCGATCATCAATGGATTCACGTGGATGTCGAACGCGCAAAGAAAGAAACGCCATTCGGCAGCACCATCGCCCATGGTTTTTTGACTCTGTCGTTGATGGTCGAACTGATGGCCAAAACCGTTCAAGTCAAAATTCCTGCCAAGATGGGCATCAATTACGGATTGAACAAAGTGCGTTTTGTTTCGGTCGTTCCCGCCGGATCGAAAATCCGCGCGCGGATTGCGCTGCAAAACCTGGAAGATTTTCCCGGCGGTCATCAAATGACCTGGGGCGTCACCATCGAACGCGAAGGCAGCGACAAACCCGCTTGCGTGGCCGAATGGCTGACGCGAACTTACGCTTAAACGGATATGCGATTTTCCATCCCGCTTATTTCATCAAGTTACTTGCGAACGTTTGAAGCCGAAATTGACGTGACGGCGGAAAACGAAATCTTCGTGCGCGGAGTGATGAGCGATCATCGCTTCGCGCTCGAGCACACATGGCGAGTTCGCACGCCCGATTATGAAGTGCTGGAAGCGACGGCGACACAAATCGCAGGCAATCCCGCCGAATTCAACCCGGAGCTTTGCCATCGTTACGCCAACATTGCCGGAGTCAAAATCGGGCGAGGCTTTTCCAAAGGTGTCGTCGCGGCGCTCGGCGATTTGCCCGGAGCAAAGGAACATCGGCTGATGGCGATTGAAATGGCTCGCGCAGGGCAACAGGTCTATCAGTACAAACCGGAATTTGAAGCGCAATTCCCTTTCGCCGAAAGCGGAACGACCGAAGCCGCCTACATCGCGTGGGAAAAAGACCGCGCGTACATGAATCTGGCCAATTCCTGCTTCGCTTACCGCGACGAAAGCGCGGCCTTGTTCGCTGAAAAGGAAGTCGTTTGCGGATTCGATTCCGGCCTGACGCGCCCCAAACCCGGCGACAAACGAGTGTTCTGGCGCACCAAAAGTCTTTCGGTTCAACTGACCAACAACGGTTACGAATGCGAAAGCTTCATGCAAGATCGCATTCACGACATCAAAATCTGCTTTGATCTTTCCTTTGACGGCATGATCTCCAACGCCCAAAGTCGAGGCTTGCGGCTTCCTTACCATGGAATTTGCGAAGACGCCCATTTGCGAACTCCGGGCTTGAACGGTTTGCAAGTGACGGCGGAATTCATCCGGCAATTCGCCGATCAAGTCGGCGGAGCTTCGGGTTGCACTCACCTGTTCGATCTTTCGATTGATTGTTTGCGGCTGTTTAGTTTTGAGGAATGATTTTCGACGCGCCTGCCGGAATTTCGCGGAATTCGATTGGTTCCTGGCAGCATTCGCAAGGGCCGGGTTTGAAGGCCGTGATGGCGCAAATGTCGCAGTAGTAATAAAGGTCGTGCAGCATTGCTTGCAACCAGGATTGAATCTTGATGATTTCGATGTGATCTGTGCCTGGAAAGCTGCGAGCCGTGATTTGCAGTTCGCGTTGGCGAAACCGCTCGTCCATCCAAACGGCGGCGGCAGATTCCGTAGGCAGCAAGGGATGGATTTTCCCGTCAGCGGTTTTCAGCGAGTAAACGTGATGCTGTTTGTCGCAATCGGGCAAGACATTGAACCGTTTGTCCAATTCTTCGGTCAGGCAAACGATTTTTCCACGCAACGAAACTTCGCTGGCGTCTTCTTTTTTCTGGCTTGGTTTGTCTTGAGCCTGAACCGACAACGATCCAACCGACAACAGCCCAGCAGCAAGAAATTCTCTACGACGCGATTTCATAATCGTTTTTCCAAACTACATCCGGCTCAGCGCCCAAAATCCATGAGCCAGCGCCGCCAACGAAGAAACCAGAAAGATCGCAAAGCAGATTCGATTCGCTTGGCGCGGATTCCAGCGAACGAGTCTGGCGGTAACGATGGTTCCGATGACTATTGCCAACCCGGCCAGCAACAAACCAATTCCCGAAGCTCGGTTGGCGGCATACCAGATTTGCTCGTTTGAAAAGGTTTTAGCGGTTCGGAATCCCCAATGGCTGTTTGGAGGAACCCATTGAAAAATTGTCGGAATGCTGATCAGCATAAAAACAATTCCGGCGATCAGCCATCGCCAAACTTTTACCGGGTTCACTGATTTCATTGCCACCTCCGAGTTGATTGCGTGACTCGGCGCAATTTAGCCAAACAATTGTTCAAATTCAAACAGCTACCGAAATGGCCTGACGGTCGTTATAATCGCGCTCCCACAAAATCCATAATCGGCAAAGAGACAACCAATGGGGCACAAACATTTTCATTTGATCGGCGTTTGCGGCACGGCGATGGGTTCGCTGGCCGGAATGCTGAAAACTCAAGGCCATCGCGTCACCGGTTCGGACAAGGCGTTTTACCCGCCGATGGGCGACGAACTGAAACGACTGGGCATAGAAACTTACGAAGGTTTCGACGCCGCAAACTTACAACCGTCACCTGACCTTGTTGTCGTTGGCAACGCGACTTCGCGCGGCAATCCGGAAATCGAATACGCGTTGGATCACAAACTGCGTTGCGCTTCGATGGCGGAAGTCATACGCGAACAATTCATTCGCGGCAAACATTCGACGGCCGTCACCGGCACGCACGGCAAAACTACGACGACTTCGCTGATGGCCTGGGTAATGGAAGTCGGCGGACTTGATCCAAGTTTTTTAGTCGGCGGCGTTGCCGAAAACTTCGGAGCAAGTTTCAAAGTCACCGGATCGAATCACTTCGTCATCGAAGGCGACGAATACGACACGGCTTACTGGGACAAGGGGCCGAAGTTCCTGCATTACTTGCCCGACCTGGTGATTTTGAACAACATCGAATACGACCACGCGGACATTTACCCTTCGCTGGACGCGATCAAGAAAGTGTTCCGCTTGCTGGTCAATTTGATTCCCGCCGGAGGTCGCTTGATTGCCGGATGGGATTCGCCCGTCGTGCGGGAAATCGTCAAAGAACCAATCACTCCGCAAGGCGTTTGGTGTCCTGTCGAATCTTTTGGCGTTGAACATCCCGACGCCAAATGGACTGCACGCGAAATCGAATTTCTGCCCGACGTGACCAAATTCCGCGCCTTGCGCGAAGGCAAGGAGTGGATGGAAGTCCAAAGCCCGTTGGCCGGAATGTTCAACATCCGCAACTGTCTGGCGGTGATCGCAGCGGCTGAAGTTTTGGGCATCGAACGCTCGGCAGTCGCCGAAGCTCTGGCGACATTCAAAAGCGTCAAACGCCGGATGCAGGTTCGCGGAGTGGTCAACGGCGTGACAGTGATTGACGATTTTGCTCATCACCCGACCGCAATTCGAGAAACTCTGCTCGGTGTGCAGCAAAAATATCCAGACCGCCGCATCATCGCCATCTTCGAGCCGCGTTCGTGGACGACGCGCAAAAAGGTTTTCCAGAAAGTTTATCCGCTATCGTTTGCTCCGGCTGATTACGTGGTGATCGCGCCGCTGTTTGAATCGTTCCGCGTAGCCGCCGAAGAGCAATTGTCGGTTGATGAATTGATCGAAGACTTGCGCTCCGCTGGCAAAGAAGCCTTTTCCATCGAAGGCGCAGAGGCAATTGTCGAACATCTGACGCCGCAACTCCGACCGGATGACGTGGTTGTGGTGATGTCCAACGGCGGCTTCGGCGGCATTCACGAAAAACTGTTGGCTGCGCTGGCCATGTGATCACAGTTTGCCGCGTTTTTTTAGGTTAAATCGTTCTCCAGGAGTCAGGAAATAATAGCTGCGGTTTTCGTGTGGTTTGCCGTCGGTGATGGCGACCTGGCCAGCGCCGATGACTTCAAACTGATCGCCTTTCACGACAATTGCGGTGGATTCGTCAATGCCTATGCCAAGCAGTTCAGGATGAGCGGTGATGACTTCGGCCAAATCTTTTTCGCGGCGGCGAGTATTGATGTGTTGGTCCACGGCGATGCCGCGCAGAAAGCCGAAGCCGACCTCGTAGCCTTTGGCCATCATGATGGTATTGCCTTCACGCGCGCCGCGCACCAGATAGGACGCCTGAATGCTCGCGCCTGCCGAAGAACCGCCGATGACTCCGCCGCGTTCCAACACCTTCCAGATTTCTTTCAGCGTCAGCGTGTCGGCATAAGAATCCACCAAACGCCACTGGCGACCTCCGCCAAACCAGACGCCTGAAGCTTCGCGGATCGGAGCGGCGAAGGCTTCAGTGTTGGCCACATTGCGGTCGCGGGTGTGCAGCACCGTAACGTTTTTTAGTCCGAACAAGCGAGGCGATTCGTCGCCGTTTTGGTTGTTGAGTTGCTGATCTTCGCCAGCAGTCGGAATGTAAATGAATTTGGCGTCGCGCCCGCCCGCCAGTTCGATGAAGCGATTAGAAATCGAAGGCGGGATTCGGCCTCCGCCGACTACGACCAGCGAACCTTTGACCGGGCCGACTTGCGGAGCGTTATTGTCCTGAGCCAACGCAGCAATTGCCAGCAAGCAGATTGCGCCGATTACAATTGATGCAAACCATCGTTTCATGTTGATTCCCTCTTTTTGTGTTTGATGTCTGGCTTTTCGATGGAGCTTCTTTTACCTTCCTTCGTGCGTTGGCGCAACGTGGGAATTGCGCCGATTCTTCGTTCGCCCAAAACAGAAACAGCGCAACTTTGGCAAGTTGCGCTACCCTTTCAGGAGGATTCGCATGAAAAAGGCTCTGAAAACTTTGCTGTTTGCTGGCTTGTTTCTGACGATTGGGCAAAAAACGTTTGCTCAATCGCAACAGCCGTATGTCGTCGAGTATTACTACTGATGTTACGCGGCAGCCAATTGCTCTTTGAGTTTGACAAGTTCTGAGTAGGCGGACTTCACCGCCGAAAGGTAGAGTTTGGACTTCAAAGCAAAGTGGCTCAGTTTGGTTTTGATCTTGAGTCGCTCCAGTTTGACGT